>JBBQHP010000003.1:0-193652 GCA_038324085.1 Burkholderiales bacterium | reverse complement strand
CGAGATCGAGCGGCTGTTCCGCAGGCTCAAGGGATTTCGGCGCATCTTCTCGCGATTCGAGAAACTCGACCTCATGTTCATTGGCTTCATCAACTTCGCGCTCATCGCCGATGGGCTGCGAGTAGTGTGAACAGGCCCTAGGTCACCAGGACGAGTGGCGTCGGGCATTTCGAGCGTCGGCAGGGTGACGGTGAATTCGCTGCCCAGATGCGCGCCGGCACTGCTTGCGGACACAGTGCCGCCGTGCGCTTCGACCAGATCGCGAACCACCACGAGGCCGATCTCCAGGTGGCGACAGTCGGCCCCAGAGAGACTCTTTGCGCGCTTGTCCAAATCGAAGATATGGGGTAGCGCTTCTGCCGTGATGCCCATGCCATTGTCAGAGACCGTGATTGCCACCGCGCCGTGCCTGAGCTCCGCCGCGATCGCGATCTCGCCGCCCTCCTGGGTGAACTGGGCTGCATTATCCAGCAGATTGATGAAAACCTGTGCAAGGCGCACGGGGTCGCCGTTCACCCTCACCGGGCCGGGCGGGAAACGCCGCTTCAGGTGCTGCAGCTTCGAATCCAGTATCGGTCGGCATGTCTCGACCACCAGCGCGAGGATGTCCTCGATCTCGATCGGGCTCCGTTCGATGCGGAAATGTCCCGTGGTCGCCCCGGATTCGTCGAGCAGATCGTTGACGAGCCGGGACATCTGCGCCACCTGGCGTTTGATGGTGACCTCTGCCCGTGCGCGCAGCAGCTCGCTGGTACGATCGCGCCCGAGCAGGTCAGCGACTGCCCGCATCGGGTTGAGCGGATTGCGCAGCTCATGCGTCACCATGGTGAGGAACCGGCCCTGGCGGCGGAGCGCGTCTTCGGCCCGCCCCTCGAGCGTCTGCGACGTGAGCGCGGCCACGACCAGCTGCTCGTTGGCCTCGCGCAGATTCGACAGGTGCGAGTCTTCCCGGGGCAGGGGATCGGTCGCTTGGGCTCCGGCGTCATCGACGGTTCGTTCGCGGTGAAACTCGAATCCACCGCGAGCCGCCTTCTTGGCGCGGTACATCGCCTGATCGGCCCGGTGGACCAGGGTCGAGGCGTGCTCGCCGTCCTCGGGGAACATGGCGATGCCGATGCTCGCGGAAATCCGCATGGCGCGCTCGCCGAGATAGCCGGGTTCGGCGAGCGCCGTCAGCATCTTGGTCGCTGCCATCGCAGCGTCGTCAGGGCGCGCGATGTCCGACAGCAGCACGAGGAACTCGTCCCCGCCCCAACGGCCGACCGTGTCCGAGTCGCGCACGGCGGATTGCAGGCGGCGTGCCACCATGCGGAGCACCTCGTCGCCGACGGCATGCCCCAGGGTGTCGTTGATCGGTTTGAAATGATCGAGGTCCACGAACAACACGGCGAAGCGGCTCTTGTGCCGTCGCGCGAGGGCGATGGCGTTGCCGAGCCGATCGAGCACCAATGCCCGATTCGGCGCGCCGGTCAGCGCGTCGCGCTGGTTCGCGCGCTCCAGTGTCTCGATTTCGATCCGGGCCTCGTCGGCGAGGGTCTCCGCGCGCAACGCGGCCAACACCAGCTGTTCGTTGGCGTCACGGACCTGCGACACGGGCAGTACGTCGAACTCGTGCCGGACATCCACAAGGTGCCGCTGCAGTTGCGTCAGCTCCGCGCGCATGCCGTCGGCCTGCTGTTCGAGCGCCTTCAGGCTGAGCGTCGCCTGATCCAGCCGCCCCTTGCGAGGTCGATCGGTCACGACGTTCCCCGCACGGACCGAAACTCAGACATTGTCCTCAGGATGAGCCTTGGGCGATCGCCGGCTCGGCTGGCCGCCCAGCAGACCTTCCTGACCTGGGACCATGGCACCGATCTGGATGCCGTCGTCATCGATATGGAACAGACGCAGCTCGTTGGAGTGCGTACTCGCCCGCACCTTTACCACGGCAAGGACCCGCTCGAGGCGGCTGTTGATCTCGACATAGCGCTGCACGACGATCGCGTCGGTGAGAAATGCCGTCCCGTAGGGGCTGAAGCGCAGATCCATGTAGCGGTCTTCGAGTTCCGAGGTCATCAGCACCGTGGCACCGGCGCTGGTCAGGGCTGCCACCATGCGCGCCAGGGATTCGCGATAGTCGTCGCGGAAGGTGGGCGCGAGCGCGAGCTCGAAACCCGAGAGCGAATCGATCACGACGCGGGTCGCCTTCAATCGGCCGATCTCCGCCAGCAGCAGCGTGGTGATTTCATCCACCGACAGGCCCGATGCCTGCGTGTCGATCACCCCGACTTGCCCGCTCTCGATCAGCTCCATCATCACGCGGCCGCGCGATCGGTTCGGGCGCTGTTCGAACGCCGCGATGACGCCGATTTCCCCTTCGTGCGCGCCTGCTGCCAGGAACGCGGACGACAGGATGCTCTTGCCCGAGCCGGACGGGCCCGCGACCAGCAGCGAATAGCCGAGCGGCAGTCCGCCCCCCAACATTTCGTCCAGGCTGGCAACTCCCACGGACGCGCGGCCGACTGCGCCTGGCACCAACCCTTTCCCTTCACCGAGGGCCACCGCCGGCGGTGCGAAGACGTGGATCCCCTTCGAACTCATGCGGAACGTGTGCAGGCCCGAAATTGTGGCCTGCCCGCGCATCTTCATGACTTCCATCTTGCGTACCACCGAATTGCCCTGGGTGCTCTGGCGCAGCCAGATCAGTCCGTCCGCGACGGTGAAGACGGGATTCGGGTCGATCTCGCTGAAGTACTCCCCGATCAGGAAGGTCGTCGCCTGCCAGCTCGTCATCAGGACGCCGAGGTTCTGGACGAAGCGCTGGATCGAGAGATAGGAGTCGCCCTGGTCCTGGCTCGCGAGAACGACGGAGCGGAACGAATCCACGAACACCAGGCTCGGTTCGCGCGCCTCGACTTCGGCCGTGATCCGGGCGAGGACCTTGTCGAGCGCGCCGGACGCCGCGTCGTCGGCGAGGTTGATGAAGCGAATCGACCGATTGAGTTTGTCGAGATCGAAGAAATCGAACTGCTGCTGATATCGCAGCATCTTGAGCGGCGGTTCGCCGAGCACCGTGAAATAGAGCGCCGGGCGCTCGGGGGTGGCCACGGCGAACATGATCTGGTGTGCCAGCGTCGTCTTGCCGCAGCCCGGCGGGCCGGCGAGCAGATTGAACGAGAACTCCGGCAGGCCCCCGCCGAGCACCTCGTCCAGGCCCGGGACACCCGTCTTCAAGCGATTGATCACTGGTTTGCCGATGGTGGTCATGACCGATTATTCATGTGGAAGGTCCGTTCGGGGAGGGCTGTCCGAAACTGATCGAAGCAGCCGCTCGGTGAGCGGCCCGCCAATCAGTTTCGAGAGGACTTCGCGGAAAGTGCGCAGCAGGTCGCCGTTGGCCGCCACGACGGCGGAAGTGGTCTGCGCGCACAGCCCGGCATGAAAAGCTGTGAACATTTCCGAGCGATCCGGCGCTTCGCGCAGTTCGCCCAGCCACGGATGATGCAACCCGGTGACCTGGACGCAGCGCCTGAACAGCGCCGCGAATCCGCGCTTTCCGATGATCGGGGTCAATGCAGTATCGATGTCGCGCCAGATCAGGAGCGCAACATCCGCCACCTGGGTGGGGTCGGCGTAGTCCGCCTCCAGGCGCGCGAGTGACGCCTGACTATGTCGCTCCGGTTCCAGCATTGGCAGAGCCGTCTTGGGTTTACCAACAGTATCAAGTGATCTTACTCTCGATCCCCCGGACAATGAATCGATTGCGTCTTGCCGGTCCTTGTCCATACCGAAGGGCGAGGCCGGACCGTTCCCGGGTCCCGGCGCACGAGCGCTACGGATGATGCCGTGATTCCGAGCGGGCCCCATGAATGCGCGGAATTTCACGGCGCGCTGCCATCGGGACGTGCGCTCGGCCGACGCCGGCAGAACCAACGCGCATTGCCGGCGACCCCCCGGTTCCGGACGAAGCGCGATCGGGCTCCGGCCAAGCCGGCGGAAGCAATCAGGCCGTCAGGCTCCGGGAGGCACCGGATTCCGGCCAGCGGGATTGTGCGGTTTCGTGTCTGGGAGAAAGACGTGCTCTTGTATGGCGTCGCCATCTGGGTGAATTCTTGCAGGCACGAAAAGGACCGGCGGGCGCAGCGTCCGTAGGTCCGGCACCCGCGGGGGCGCCGTCGGCGGGGCGCACCACTCCCAGGATGAAGCACGACGGACCGCCCCGTATGTGCGCCGGCGCACTAACCGCTTCCCGGCGTGCCTCGGCTCAACCTTGCGCCGGGCCGGTGTGCCTGTCCCAAAGGGCGCGCGCCCCGAACCGGTCGAGCAAACGCGCGCACCCGGGCCCCGCCAGCGCGGCGACCTTGGTGAGCGCATCGGCGACGACGCAACTGGACGCCGCCACCGTGACGCTCCCGATGCCGTTCCAGGCGCGACGCCGTCGCGGATCGAAGATGTGCCCCAGCGACTGCGCCGCGCCTTCCGGGTCGTCGAATTGCCCGCCCGAGGTGGCCACCGCACCGCAGCGCAACGCCGCGACGGTCACGAGTCCGTCCGGCCGCCGCAGGTGGACCGGCAGCGCGGTCGCGCCGAATCGACGCAGGTCACCCCCGGCATTCACCGTGGCTTCCGTCGCGCCATGCCGGCGCAATGCATGGATCGCCTGGTCCACGGCAAAACCCTTGGCGATGCCCCCCAGGTCCAGGAGCACCGGCCGCTCGAAGAACACGTGACCATCGGGCAGCAAGGTGACGTCGCGCCAGTTGCCTTCCGACGGTGGTGTTCCGGTCCGAGGCGGCAACAGCCCTGCGCGCACCAGCAGGGGCGCGACGGTGATGTCGAACAAGCCGTCGCTCAGCGCGGCGATGCGCCGGGCCCGACCCAGCACTGCAAAGGTCCACGGATCGACCCGTTGCGGCGCCCGGAAGGCCGCGCGGTTGAGGCGCGTGAGCTCGCTGTCCTCGGCGTGGAAGCTCATCAGCCGCTCGACCTTGTCGACCGCTGCCCCGGCCTCGTCCAGCGCCGATTCCACCGCCTCCGCGTGCGGACCCGAGGCACGGAGATACAGCAGCGTCCCCATGGCAGGACGCAGACGGGAGCTCTCAGCGCAGCGCAATCTGGTGCAGGAAGAGCAGGCGCTTGATGCCGTCGGTCAGATGGCGGCACGACATCGTGGCGCCGCTGATGTTGCCGATGTCCACGCCGACCTGCAGCGGGCTGTCCACCTTCTTGCCGACGAACTGGTCGCGCCAGCGCACGTCGCGCACCTGGTAGCCGTAGGCCTCGAGGTACTCGATGATCTGGAACTGGCGCAGCGTGCCGTCGGCGTTGATGCCGGCCGCGTAGGTGATGAATTCGTGCTTGCCGATCACCTGGTCGATGATGAACCAGCCGAGCAGGGTGCCCTTCGACAGCGCCTTCCAGACCTGCTGGTTCGGCGTGCGGCCCGCCACCCCGGAGAGCTTGTCGAGCTGCAGCATCTGCTCCGGCGTCAATTGCACCGGCGTCGCGACGTACTCGTCTGCCTGGGCGAAGATCAGCATCCTCGCCTGTTCGACACTCATGTAGCGGGCGGCGTAGCACTGCGGGGCGGCGGCGACGATCGCACAGGGGATCAGCCAGCGGATATCGAGCGTCATGCGCGGTTCCTTGTCGTTGCGAGCGGATCGGCGACACTTGCGCGCGTCTGCGCGCGTCCCGAAACGATATGCCATGCCAGCAGCGCGGGCACGACCAGTCCGACGACCCAGTGCGCAGCGCTGATCACCGGGCGGGTCGTCTCGCTCCCGACGTAGTAGAGAAGATAGCCGGTCACCGTGAGCAACAGCATGAACGCCATGAGCGCGATCCCCAGGACGACGTTGCGGCGGATCGCCCACGCGCGCCGCACATGCACCGGCAGCAGCGAACCATAGATGACCAGCCCGGCCATGGCGGCCGCGCCGTGAAGCTTCAGCATCCACGGTTCCGCAGGATGCAGGGTCGGTCCGAAATCGCCGGCCGTGACGAAGAAATAGTGCAGCACCAGCCACACGATGCCGCTCACGACCAGCGCGCCGGTCGCGCCGTAGACGGTGCCCTGGTGCCAGCGACCGAGGCGGATGGTGTCGGGGCGGCGTGTCATCGGCGAGCAGCGCGCGTCGAAGCGGGGTGGCACGCGCAGCCGCCGCCATGCCCGCGGGACACCATCAGTCGCAGCTCCTGCGTATCCGGGTCGAGCCGGAGAACTCGTTGCATTTCGACTGGGGAAAGATGTGCGGGCCCACGGCCCGGATCGCCGACTGCGAGCGCAGGTCGATCTCGCGCAGGCCGGGGTCGTTCGCGCGGACCCAGGTCATCAGTTCGCCGACGCGCGCTTCGCTGACCACCGGGCGCCATTCCAGTGGCGTTTCCCGGCCATGGCAGCTCCCGTAGCACCGCGAGCCGCTCACTTCCCAGCGCGTCCCCTGCACCGCGAGGATCAGGTACATGACCTTCGCATCGACCGCCGGCACGCCTTCCACCACGCTCGCTTCGAAGAACATGCGCTGCGCCTGCTCCCACGGTTCGGTCATCTTCTGCACCGCAGAGTCGTACAGCAGCGCGGATTTGCGGAATCCACCCTCGAACGGCTGGCCCATCTGGTCGCGCAACAGCGGCGGCAGGCCCTTGCCCTCGATCAGCTGCCCGCGCGAAGCAGTCCACAGCTTGCCCCGGGCCTGGCGAAAGCCGAAGTCCTCCACGAGGCGCATGGAGCTGACGAACGGATCGTCCACCCACTCGACCACGACCTTGCCCTCGAAGGCACCGGCACCGGCGTCCGCCCCGACCGTGCCCGGCAGCGCCATCATCGCCATGACGCACAACCACGCCTGCTTCATCCCGGCTCTCCGTTCAGGAATCCGTTCCGGTCCGTTCACGCCGACGCCGGCACAGGCGCCACCTGCGTGCGCGCCATGCCTCCCCGCGCCGTAGTATGCCGGAACCCGGTGCCGCGGCATCTCCAGCATTGCACCCGGCAGCAGCGGGACGCGTCGCCGCCGATCGGCGCGCCGGCGGGATGCGTTCGAGCGGCCACCGCCGCAATGCCGGCTCGTCCGGCCGAGGCGTGGCTGCGACAGACCTCCGCCGATCACGCGCCCCGATGCGCAATCACCGTGCGACTCGGGCTACGTCGCTTCCGGCCGCACCGATGCAATCGGTCCTGCCGCGAACCGCGACCCCGCCGAGAGGAGTGTCACGGCGTCGTTGTCTTTTCCGCGAGCGCCTTGAGGTTCGCGAGCCCGACCTCGAAGTCCTTGCCGATCATCTGGTCCATGCTGAAGAACAGGCTCATCACCTTCGACGCGAACGGCATCGGACCGAAGATCGCCCAGGTGACACGGGTGTCGTCGCCGGGCGATGCCAGCGTGAATTCGGCGGTGTTGTGCGCTTCGAAGGGTTTCAGGAAATCGAGCTTGATGGCGATCCGCGACGACGGCACGGACTCGATGATCTCCATGCGACCCTGCCCCACGTTCCTGTCGCCATCCCATTCGTACACGGCACCCTGTCCCCGGGTCGTCGCGCCGAGGGTGCGCTTCATGTTCGGGTCCTTCGCCTCGTACGGCGACCACGCCTGCCAGGCGCCGAGATCGTTGATCAGGCCGAAGACCTTATCGGGTGGCGATTGAATGGCGATCGAGCGCTCGACGCGGAAGCTGTCGGGCCTGGTGGCCGCATATATCAGCACGCCGGCGATGGCCGCGACAAGTACGCCGAGGATGATCTTGATCATCATTTCTCTCCCGTGATCGAGCGCACGGCTCAGGCGACCATGACCATCCAGCCCACGCCGAAACGATCGGCAAGCATACCGAAATGCGAGGAGAAGAACGTCTTGGTCAAGGGCATTCTGATTTCGCCGCCCTCGGCCAGGGCGGCGAACCTGCTCTGCGCATCCGCGCCGTTCGGCACGGTGAGGGACAACGAGAAGCCGCCGAAGGTCTGCTTGCCGGAGCATCCGCCGTCGGACCCCATCACGACCGTATCGCCGATGCGAAAACTCGCGTGCATGATCTTGTTCCCGGAGCCGGGCGGAACCATGCCGGGGGAAACCGGTTCGGGGCTTTCGCTGAAGCGCATCATCATCTCGACCTTTGCGCCGAGCGTCCTGACGTAGAAGTCGATAGCCTCTTCGCAGCGGCCTTCGAAGAACAGATACGGTTGGACCAGCATTGCGTCTCCTCCTCAGGGTTGGGTGTAGCGGACCGCAGCGGCGGCTACGGTCGAACGGGATCGGCCGGATACGCTAGGCGCGCCTCGATGATGTCGGCATTCGTGTCGGTCGTCGGTCTGTTCCTGCACCGGCGCGTGGTTCGGGTTGCGTCATGGCGCAGTGGCCAGGAAGGCAGCCAGGCGATCGAAGCACTGGGTCCATCCAGCGGTGTGCCCATCGCGTTCCGTGATCGACTGAAACGGCTTCTGGTGAAAAGTGAACAAGGTCTTGCCGCCCTGGTCGACGAATGTCGCCGTCACCAGCGTTTCGAGTCCGCGCTCGCCAGCTTCCTCCCACGCGAAGGTGAAGACGAGCCGCTTGGGAGCGCGAATCTCGCGGTAGGTTCCGCCGATCCGGTAGTCGACGCCTTCCGGTGACCGGATGTGGGCGCGGTAGCGTCCGCCCTCGCGGAAGTCCACCGTGCAATGCTCGACGGTGAAGTCCGTGGGGCCCAGCCAGCGCATCTGGTGTTCGGCGCTCGACCAGGCCTCGAACACGAGCGAGTGTGGCGCATCGAACACCCGAGCGATGAGAAGTTCGTCGTCGGGGGGCCGGCACACGGCACTATTTCTTGCGGACATGCTTCTTCTTCACGGGCTTCTCCTGCTGCTGCAGTTCGCGCAGATAGACTTCCAGCCGATCGAAGCTCGCATCCCAGAATCGCCGATAGCGCCCGACCCATTCGAACGCGCCCCTCAGAGGCAGCGCTTCGAGTCGGCACGGCCGCCACTGCGCGTCGCGCCCGCGCGTGACGAGGCCGGCGCGCTCCAGCACCTTGAGATGCTTGGTCACCGCAGGCATGGTCATCGCGAAGGGTTCGGCGAGTTCCGTGACCGAGCGCTCGCCCGACGCGAGCCGCGCGAGGATCGCCCGACGGGTCGGGTCGGCCAGTGCGGAGAACGTGAGGCTCAACGGATCGGGCGACATCGAGCGACACCGGCTTGTTATTTAACCTAACGGTAAATTACGGCCGATCGCGCGGCGCTGTCAAGAGAACATGCGACGCAGTCACCGCCCGGGGTCGGGGAGCGCGTCGACCCGGGCCGGGCGCCAGCGGCGCAGGCTTTGCAGCATCGTGCCCAGCGCGCCACCGCCTTTGCCGAGAATCGCCTTCGCCGAACGACTCAGCAGGGCGTATTCCCAGTCCCCGAGAATCATGCTGGTCCAGATGAACACCGGTATGTCCCGCGATTCCGGCATGCCTTGCAGTGCGTGCAGCACTTCGAAGCCGTCGAAGTCCGGCATCATCAGGTCGAGGATGATCGCGTGGGGGCGATGCTGCGCCAGCTCCCGCAACGCCTGACGACCGTCGCGAAAACAGGTGGTGTCGATGTCCATTGCGCTCAGCTTCGCGGCCATCAGGTCGAGCGCCTGCGGGTCGTCATCCACGACCATCACCCGGGTTCGACCGGATTCCCGGACCCGCAATCTGCGCATGGCGAGTTCGACCTCGTCGGTGCGTATCGGCTTGCTCAGCACGTTCGCAATCGCGAACGACACGCCGTTCTGGTGATTCGCGGTCATCGTCAAGCCGATGACCGGCGCACTGCGGTTCGAACCTTCGGTGCGGATGCGTTCGAGAAAGTCGAGACCGCGGCCGTCGGACAGCGTCAGGTCCAAGGTCAGCGCGTCGTAGACCTGTTCGCGCGCCCGGCGTATGGCCGACTGGAGCGTGGAGGCTACGTCCACGCGGAAGCCCTCTTCGAACAAGCCGTTCGACAGCTGCAACTGGACGCGGGGATCGTCCTCGACGAGCAGGAATCGATGCGCGCCGTCGCCTGGGCTCGGGTGGACTTTCGGGCCTCCGATCGGCGCGTCGACGTCATGCACCCGATTGAGCACGGCGTGGAACACGCTGCCTCGACCGGGCGTGCTGCGCACACCGACCGTCCCCCCCCTGCGCCTGCACCAGACGGCGCGTGAGGGCGAGGCCGAGTCCGGTGCCTTGTCGACTCGCGGTGTAGCCATCGTCCAACTGCTGGAATTCGCTGAACAGGCGCGTCAGGTCTTCCTCGACGATGCCGATCCCCCGTGTCTTCGACCTCGATGCGAAACCGGGCCGGCCCTTCCGGCAGCGCGCGCAGCGTGACCTGTCCGTGTTCAGCAGTGAACTTGATCGCGTTCGAGAGATTTGTAGAGCACCTGCTTGAGGCGACCCGGGTCGAGGACGAGGTCGGTCAGTACCGGGTCTACGGCAGTGCGTAAATCCATGTGTTTGCGATCGATCTCGATCTTCAGGATATCCGCCACTTCGTTGAAGATCTGCTGCAGGTCCACCGGCTCGGGGTGGAACTCGAACTTGCCCGATTCGACCTTGGCGAGATCGAGGACATCGTTGATCAACTGCAGGAGATGCCGTCCGCCGGTGCGGATATGGTCCAGAAAGCCTCGATACTTGGGCGAGTCGTGCGGCACGGCGCCCGAATGCAACAGTTCGGCAAAGCCGATGATGGCATTGAGCGGGGTCCGCAGTTCGTGCGACATGGTGGCCAGGAACCGGCTCTTGACGCGATTGGCTTCCTGGATCTGCCTGTTCTCCGTTTCCAGGCGCTCGGCCTTGTGCCGCGCAGCTTCGTGGCGACGCACTTCGGAGATGTCACGAGCGATCTTCGCCGCGCCGATGATCCGCCCCTGGCCATCCCGGATCGGCGAGATGGACACCGACACTTCCAGCGGGCGCCCATCCTTCGTCCGGCGCACGGTCTCGAAGGCGCTGAGCCTGCCGCCGCGGGCGAGTTCGGTGAGGATGTGCATCTCCTCGTCCGCGCGCTCGGGCGGGATCAGCGTGCGGATCGACCGGCCGATGGCTTCGTGCGCGCGGTAGCCGAACATCTCTTCCGCGGCACCGTTCCAGCTCGTGATGCGACCATCCAGGGTCTTGCTGATGATTGCGTCGTAGGACGACTCGACGATGGCCGCGAGCCGATTGGCATCCGCCTGCGCCTGCAATGGGCTGGTCATGTCGCGAAACACCATCGCCAGCCCGCCTATCGCGCCATCGGCCTCGCGCGTGACCTGCGCCTTCACCTCCACGGGCGCGCGCGCCATCTCTCGCCAGCACCACCACCTGATAGGGCCGGTACACGGTGATGCCTTGTTCCAGAATCAGGTCGACGGGGTTGCGCAATGCGTATGCAGCGGGCCGGTCTTCGTAATCGAAGACTCTCGAGAGCTGCTGGCCCAGGGCCTCCGCCTGCCGCCATCCCGTGATCCGTTCCGCGACCGAATTCATCCTGGTCACGAGCCCGTCGCGATTCGTTGCGATGAAGCCGGCGTCGATGCTGGCCAGGGTGACCGCCAGGCTGTTCTCGCTGTCGGTGAGGTTTTCTTCCGCCGCCCGCCGACTGGCAATCTCGGTTTCGAGTTTTCCGATCAGCTCATGGAGCGAGGCTTCGGTATCCTTGAGCCGGGTGACTTCGGTCACGTGCGCGATGAAGCCGACCACCACGCCTTCCACCACGTCCGGCACATAGTAGACGAGGCCGTGGCGCCCCACGCCGGCGGGCCCCGGAACCAGCCGCTCGAAGCACTGCTGTTCGCCTTGCAGCACGGCGTGGATGTGGGTCTCGTTCAGGGCGAACAAGTCAGCCCCGAGAACTTCGCTGATCGACTTGCCGACCAGTCCATCCAGATGGACGCCGAACCACTGCGCGTAGGCGGGGTTCGCGAATCGACAGCGCAGATCCCGATCCCAGTACGCCAGCATCGACGGCACCCGGTCGACCAGCCGCCTCAGATAATATTCCGGGCTCCCAGAAGTCAGTTCACTCATGGCGTCCCCGCAGCGTAGGGAAATGATGCGCCACATTTTGGGCCCCGCAACAGGAGCGAACGATCACTGCGAGCGATTGATTCCGGGCACCCTTTCCGGTGTCGCCACCGGTGCCCGCTGCGGCTTCGCGCCGACGATGTTTCGACATGCCGGCATGCCGCGCGGGCGGCACGCCGGGACCGGCCCGAAGACTCGCTAGCCGCCTGCCTGCCGCGCCGTGATCTGCGCCATGTGCCGGCCCTGGTACCGGGCGCCGTCGAGGTCCAGCTTCGAGGGCTGCCGGCTGCCGTCGCCGCCCGCGATGGTCGACGCACCATACGGCGAATTGCCCATGACCTCCGAGTAGCCCATCTGGCCCTGGAATGCATAGGGCAGGCCGACGATGATGAAGCCCAGATGCATCAGCACCGGATGGAAGGTGAGGATGGTCGACTCCTGTCCGCCGTGCTGGGTCGCCGATGAAGTGAACACCGACGCCACCTTGCCGACGAGCGCGCCCTTGGCCCAGAGTCCGCCGGTCTGGTCGAGGAAGGTCTTCATCTGGCCGGCCATGTTCCCGTAGCGTGTGGGCGTACCGAAGATGATGCCGTCGTACTGCGGCAATTCGTCCACCGTCGCCATCGGGGCCGACTGATCCAGCTTGTAGCCCGAAGCCTTCGCGACGCTCTCGGGCACCGTTTCGGGGACGCGCTTGATGACGACCTCCGCCCCGGCTTCGCGTGCGCCTTCGGCTTCCGCCTGCGCCATCTGCTCGATGTGGCCATAGGCCGAGTAATACAGCACCAGTATCTTCGCCAAGGGGACTTCTCCTGAAGGGTGGGAAACGGATTTCGCCATCTGCTGCGGGCGCGACCGGCTCGGCGATCCGTGCGGTTTCAGCGGACCGGATGCGGCGCCGCGGTCGATCGTTCGGAAGCAACTCCGTCGACCGCGTGAGCGCACTGAATACAATGCCCCGCGCGCGGCGCCGTTGATAGTCAGAACCAGTGACCGACTCGGTCAGGTTTGTCGAATATTCCATGGCCGGGTCGGTGACCGGTTTGTCGGAGTAGCGCTTCGAGTCGCGCATGGTCCTCGCCCAAGGACGCGAATTGCAGGCCGCGTCGCGCGCGCCGTCCTGGCGACGCGCCAGCAATGACGCGATGCCTCAGCGCCGGCCCTGCAATGGCGCAGGCGCGCTCAGTGGATCGAAGTCGGTCCAATCGCCCTCGCGCACGGTGCCTTGCGCACGCTCGAGATCCGCTGCGCCTTGCGCCTGCAACACGGTGATCGCATCGGTTTCCTGGGGCGCGGTGGCGGCGGCGACGGCAACGAAGACCCCGGCCTTGCGCGACTGCGCTTCGTCGGGCTGAGTACCTTCTTCTACCGCCTCTTTCCCCGCCTTCCTGGCCGCTTCGTCCGGATCGTCCAGTTGATTCAGCGTCCCGTGCAGGGAACCGACATAGGCACCGATCGCCGCACCCACCAGCGCCGCGCCCGGCCCCAGGAACGGGGCCGTCGCGAGGCCGACCGCGCCCCCTACACCCGTGCCACCGATGGCGCCCGCTACGGCGCCGGTATCGGCGTGATGGGCCCCGGCGGACGCATCGGGATCCTGATGCGTGCCGCTGAGCGCGTGCGCTCCGGCCGGATTGACGAAGAACGAAGCAATGCTTTCGCGGGGAAATCCTTTCGCCTGCAAAGCGGCCACCGCCTGTTCGGCATTGTCCTGTTCATCGAACCTGCCGGCGATGATGGTATTCATGGGGCGTTCCTCCTCTTGCAAATCATGGTCCGAGGATGCCCCACCGCACACGCGATTTCTGTACGGGGGCGCACGCTCGCGCGCCATCGCCCCGTTGACACGCCACGCCCCGTTCGACTCGCTCGACATACCCCGCCCGGGCGTATCGCCGGGATCCGGGCGCTGCTTTGCCCCACAGGAAAGCCCGGTTCGCGCCGGGACCAGGGCCGTTCAACACTTGGAACGGACCTGCGTTCCAGCGTTAAGACGCGCTAGTCCCCTTCGCCGACCGATCTGCGGGCAGCGAGCGGATCGTAGTCGATCCATTGACCATGATCGATCCTGCCCCAGGACTGCATCAGCCCGGTCGCCCCCTGCCCCTGGAGGATGGTGATTGCGCAGGCCTGATCCCACGCAGTCACGGCGCGGACCGCAATGCCGATACGGCGGTCGCCGGCGGCTTCAACGATCGCGCACAAATCCGATTCCGTCGATGGCCGACCGGATTCCCGCGCCGACTCCAGGCGATCCAGGGCATCTCCATAAGGTCCGGTATAAGGTCCTACGCATGGCAGGACCGGAGAGTCGATCGCAATTGCTGCCAGTGCCGCTTCGAGATCCTCACGCGACATCGCCAGCAACTCGACCGCGGCGTCCGAATGCCCCTTGCCACCGGCCCGCAGCGCGGTGTCTGGCGGCGCAGGGTCACCGCCGGACCCGGCGGAAGCATGGACTTCAACCGATCGCACGAAGAAACCCGCGATCTGGTCTGGGGCGAATCCCATCGCTTCCAGCGCCGTCACCGCTTCCCGGGCCCGAGACTGCCCGTCGAACCTGCCCGCAATGATCGTGTTCATGTCACCCTCCCTCGATACGGACTTCCAGGACGCGAGTCTGCTGCCCGCGATCGGCAGGGTCTGTGCGCCACCGCACGTGGGCTCCTGCCGCCGGCCAGGGACCGCCAGTCGTGCGAACGCCACCGGGGCACTGCCCCCGACCGCAGTGCTCCAAGGCAGCCGGGCGGAGCGTTCGCGCGTCCGTCGTTCTCCTACAAGCAGCCGCGGCAGGGTCCCACTTCCTGCGGCGTCGCATGCGCGTAAGTTGGACTGGTATGACTATCCCGGCATTTCGCGCCGGTCGAAATACGTCCCTCAATCGGCCTTATCAAGGAGTACCAGCATGAATGCATCGAGAATCATCTTCAGCACCACGGGTGCGATCGCCGTGGTTGCCGCCATCGGATTCGCCCAGGCTCAAACGGGCAGCGATACCGGCAACGCGGACAATGTCACCGATTCACAAGGACAGAACGTGACCACGGACCCGGGCACCCCGATGCCGAACTCGCCCAGCCCGTCGACCACGCCGATCTCCCCCAACGCTGCCACCTCGCCCGACGCTGCCACCTCGCCCGACGCTGCCACCTCGGCCGACGCTGCCACCTCGCCCGACGCTGCCACCTCGCCCGTCGCTGCCACCTCGCCCAACGCTGCCACCTCGGCCGACGCCGCGAGTTCGCCGGCCCCGTCCGGCACCGCGGAGCGCGCGCAGCCTGCCAGAGTCGACTCGCAATCCACCGACAGCGCAAGACGTCGGGCCACGATCACCGGGCGCACCAAGGCTGCCGACACGACCACAGGGATGAGTGACGGCAACGGTTCCGACGGAACCGCAGCGTCATCCAGTGGCGGGCGTAAGCCGAAGGAGCGGGTCGCGCGCGTCGATCGCAACTGATTTTCCCCATCCATTGCGCGCACTGCCGGCGTAGCGCTTTGCCGCTGCCGGCGGCAGCCGCGCTCGAATACCGCGCCCATCCATGATCGCCGTCTCGCGGGGGAAGCAATGCCCAGCGTGAGCGGCGACGCCGCATGCCCCGACCTCGCGCGTTGCCGCCGATGATCCTGCCGAAGCTGTTCTGTGGGGTCGTGCTGATGTCGGTCGCGATTCCGGCCGGGCTGCACTCCGGCGACGCGGCAATTCCCCGCACATCGCGGGATTCCGTCCGCGAGTCCGCGTCGGCACCGACACGAACGACTCGGGTGGCGAGCTTCGGCAACGAATCACCCTCGGTCGATGCGCGCCGCCTGGCCGATTCCATCGCCCGGTCGGGCGACAACGCCGGTGGCGCGTTCATCGTCGTCGACAAGAAGAATGCGCGACTGTATGCGTTCGATCGCGACGCGCGGCTCAGCGGCTCGACTGCCGTTCTCGTGGGCGCGGCGCGCGGCGACGAGTCGGTGCCCGGGATCGGTTCGCGGCCCCTGGCAGAAGTGAGACCCGAAGAGCGAACGACACCCGCCGGACGCTTCGTTGCGGAAGCCGGTCACAACGCCCGTGGCGAAGACATCGTGTGGGTGGACTACGATGCCGCCGTTTCGATGCATCGGGTGCGCACGACGAACCCGCGCGAGCGCAGGCGGGAACGCCTCGCGACGCCGTCAACGGACGACAACCGGATCTCCTACGGCTGCATCAATGTGCCGGTGGCCTTCTACGAACGGGTCGTCAGCGCGATGTTCGCCACCGACCGCGCGGTGGTGTACGTGTTGCCCGAAGTCAGAGCACTGACCGAAGTGTTCGGGTTCGTCGATCCGTCCGGGACGCGCCGGCAGGCGGGCGATCCGGGCCGCGTGGCGCCGCCACCCGAACGCGCGCTTTCGTTGCGCTGAAGGTGCGCGCGCCGCCCCGTCACCTGCCCGGGGCGCTCACGGCGCTCCGGAAAATGAATCGGCGGTGACGCTGAGCTCTTTCGCGACGCGCTCCACGAAACCTCCCGCATGGTCGCCATCGATCCAGCGCACCACGACCACCGCGTCGTGCTCGGGTTCGATCCAGATGTAGTGTCCGCCGGCTCCGACCATGAAGGCACTGCGCTTCGAGGCCCCGGGGAAGATCCGGCCCGTGGCGTTTAACCACATCAACCGCCCATAGAACGGCGCGAGCGCGGTCGGCAGCATCATCTGTTCGATCCACCGCAGCGGGATCAGCTGCTGCTCGTCGTGGCGACCACCGCTCAGGACCAGCTGGCCGATGCGCGCCTGGTCGCGCGCGCTGATCGAGACGCCTCCGCCCCAGTGCGTCCCACCGGGCACCGATTGCACCCGGCGCGTCCCGCCGCCAGGAGCGGGAAGTTGCACCCACGCATCGTCGTAACCTTCCCATGTCCAGCCGTCGCTAGCGCCGATCGGCCGCGTCACGGTTTCGCGGAACACTTCCGGCAGCGGTGCGCCGAACAGGTGCAGCAACGCGAGCGAAAGCTGGTTGATGCGCACGTCGTTGTATTCCCAGTAGCTGCCCGGCGCCTGCAACGGCCGCGCGTCGCCCTTGCGGCCCGCGGGCGGTTTCGGATCGTGGGCGACTGTCCGATAGCGATCCACCGTGTCGGGCACGCCCAGGCAGGTGCCCTCCCATTCGCTGGTCTGTTCGAGCAGATGGGCCCACGTGATCGGGCGATTGTGGTCGGATTCGAAGCCGATGCCCGGCACGCGTTCGACGACGGGTTCGTTCTCGTCGGGCAGGAGGCCTCGCCCATGGGCCACGCCGGCCAGCAGCGCGAGGTAGGTCTTGGCCACGCTGAAGGTCAGGTCGGCCCGGTCGGGCTCGCCCCAGGCCGCGATCTCTCGTCCGTGCTGCCGGATCGCACCCGACACCGGTCCGCGCGGATGCACCGGTCCGCGCAGCCGGTTATAGGGCGCGGGGTCATCATGATGTACACCCCACCGGGCGGGGTCGGCGTTCGGGTCGCGCGGCCACGAGACCTCGTGGGCCTGGGCGAATTCGATGGCGGCGGAAAAGTCTGGCATGGCGGAAGGTCTCGACATAGGGTTGTGAAGCTGTCACCTCTCCCGACAGGGGCGAGGGCGCAGCGGCCGAAATGGGTTTCCGGGCGCGTTCCGCCCGAGAGCGCAGGGACGGTCGGCTGCTATCGATGCAATGGCTCGCGATGGAAGGCGCCCGCCTTCATGATTCCATGCAGTCGCGCCGAATCCCGCAGAAGCGAAATGTCCGCCAGCGGATCTCCATCAACCAGCAACAGGTCCGCAACATATCCGGGTTTCACCAGCCCGAGGTCATCGGGTCGCAGCATCAGCTGACCACCGAGCCGGGTCGCGGCCACGATCGCCTCCATCGGCGAGAAACCGAGCAGATTCACGAAGTGCTCGAGATCGCGGGCATTGGCGCCATTGGGATTCCACGCGAAACCGTAGTCGCCGCCGGGCAGCACGCGCACGCCGCGCTGCTTGAGAGCCTTCATGTTGACGATGCCGCGCTCGAGTTCCTGGTCGAGACCACGCGCCTTGCCCATCTCGGGGGTGATGCCCCACGGTCCCGCCTCGTAGAGGCTGGTGTAGGTGTGGCCGATCGTGGGGGCGAAGAAGATGCGGTCCTTCTGCGCTTCGAGCGCCGCGCACGCTTCATCGTCGATGAGGTTGCCGTGATAGAGGATGTCGACGCCGTTGCGCAACGCCATCTGCACCGAAGGACCATTGCGGACATGCGCCGCGACGCGCTTGCCGTGGGCCCGGGCCACGTCGCAGACGGCATCGACCTCGACTTCGAGCATCACGGTTGCCCGCGAAGGCGATGCGGTCGTGCCGCCATCGCCGGAAATGTTGATCTTCAGCGTGTCGACGCCTTCGCGCACCATCTCGCGCGCGAAGCGGCGAAACTCCGCGGGTCCGTCGAGGACCTCCGCGAAATTCTGCCGATAGAGGTGGCGCAGCCGCACGTCGCCGAGACCCGCGGTGACGGTCATCTCCGGGCTCGCTGCCAATGTGCGCGGGCCGGGAAAATCACCGGCATCGACCGCATTGCGCAGCACGATGTCCAGGCGCGGTTTGGCGGATGCTGCGCTCAGACAGCTCGTGAATCCGGCGTCAAGCAGGCGTTTCGCATTGCGCACCGTCAGCAGCATGTGTTCCTCGGGCGGCACGTAGCCCAGGTCGATGGAGCGCGCCATGTCGAGGAACGTCAGGTGCGAATGGCTTTCGATGAGCCCGGGCATCAGCGTTGCACCACGACCGGCCACCACGCGCGCATTGGGGGCTGCGAGCGCCGGTTCGCTGCTCACCTGGGCGATGCGCTCGCCGTCCACCAGCACGCATCCGCGAAACGGCGGCGCGCCGCTGCCGTCCAGAATGTTGACGTCGGTGAAAAGTATTCGGCTCATGATCGGTCGGGTTGATGGTCGCGCTTCATGGCAGCTGTTCGTCCCGCCGACCCGGCGCCGGTTGCCGCACCCGATGCATCAGGCATCGCTTCGTCGGCTGGCGGCAGCCCGGGTGCTCGTCCGCGGCGCAAACGAGGACGCGGGTTCGGGTCCAGGGCCGGTTATCGGGGGACCTTGCCCCAGCGGTGTTTTGCGCCTTGACTGCGCTCGTTCCGGAGGTCACGCAGGTCCGGTCCAAGTGTTGACAGGCTCTAGGCGGTCTGACGCTGTTCCTGCCGGCGCACCACGACCGTCTTGTGGAACGCGCCGTTCTTCATGATCGCCAGCAGCTTGGTCGCGTCCTGCAGGATCGCCACGTTGGCCAGCGGATTGCCGTCCACCAGGATCAGGTCGGCGAGGAACCCGGGCTTCACCTGCCCGAGTTCGTGCTCCAGCATCATGATCTCGCCGCCGAGTTTGGTGGCCGACAGGATGGCATCCATCGGCGAGAAGCCGAGCAAGGTCACGAAATGCTCGATGTCGCGCGCGTTGGTGCCGATGGGATTCCACGCGAAGCCGTAGTCGCCGCCTGGCAGGATGCGCACGCCGCGGCGCTTCAGTTCCTGCATGTTGCGGATGGCGATGTCCATTTCGCGGCGCATGCCCATGCTCTCCGCGATCTCGGTCGTCAGACCCCATTTGCCGGCCTCGTTCAAGGTGGTGTAGGTGATGCCGAGCGTGGGCGCGACGAAGCACCAGTCCCGGGCCGCCTCGAGCGCGGCGCAGGCCTCGTCGTCGACGAGCGTCGCGTGATAGATCACTTTCACGCCGTGCTTGAGGGCGAGCTTCACCGACAGCGCGCTGCGGCAGTGCGCGGCGACGCGCTTGTCGTGCATGTGCGCCACTTCGCACACGGACGCGATCTCGGCCTCGGTCATCACGGTCTGGTGCGCACGCGAATGCGCCACGAACTCGTCGCCCGACGGGTTGATCTTGAGCGTGTCCACGCCCTCGCGCACCATCTCGCGCGCGGTCTTGCGGAACTCGTCCGGGCCGTCGCAGATGATGGCGAAGGTTTCGCGATGCATGTGGCGCAACCGGACGTCGCCGAGACCCGCGGTGGTCGCCAGCTCGGGACTGGCGGCGCGGGTGCGGGGACCGGGAAAATCACCGGCGTCGATCGCGTTGCGCAGCACGATGTCGAGGCGCGCTTTCGCGGAGGCGGCACTGTTGCAGGCGGTGAAACCCTGGTCGAGCATCTTCTTCGCGTTCAGCACCGAACGCAGGATGTGTTCCTCGGGTGGTACGAACCCGAGCGATTCGAGATCGGCAGTGTCGAGGAAGGTGAGATGGGAATGCGATTCGACCAGGCCGGGCATGAGGGTCGCCCCCATGCCATCGACCACCTGCGCGTCGTCGGCGGGGATGGTGGCCCCCTGAGGCGCGACCGCCTTGATGCGATTGCCCTCGATCAAGACCGCGCCGGCGAACGGGGCGGCACCGGTGCAATCGAGAATGTTGACGTTCCTGAACAGGGTCTTGCTCATGACGGTTTCTCCTCCAGTCGCCGTTTCATTGTGCACAGCCGCAATCGAGGCCGCGCGGCGCAGTTCCCATTGAAGCGGAATCCCGTGCGTGCGTCGAGCCCTTCGGGAGTGCCGCCTCAGACGCGCTTCAGGTCGGAGGCACCGAGGAAGATCCGGTTCCACGTCGGGCTGATGAGGATCTCGTTGATGCAGGCATGCGGCGGCATCTCGGCGACGAAGCGGATGGTGCGGCCGAGATCCTCCGGTTGGAGCATGCGCGCGCGATCCTCGTCCGACGGCGGCACCGGGCGCTTGTCCATGATCGGCGTGGCGACCTCCGCAGGACAGATCGCGCAGGCGCGGATGCCGTTGATGCACTCCTCCTGGTTCAGGTGCGCGGTCATGGCGATCACGGCGTGCTTGGCGGCGTTGTACGCCGGCCCCGTCATGTAGGTGTCGAAGCGACCCGACCATGACGAGATGTTGATGACCAGGCCGTCCTTGCGTTCGCGCATGGCCGGCAGCACCGCTGCGATGCAGTAGTAGCTGCCGTCCAGATTGACGCGGATCACTTCGTTCCAGCCGGGCAGGGTCTGGTTCTTCCAGAAGCGGTTGGGCACGTTGAGGCCCGCGCTGTTGACGAGGATGTCGACCCGGCCGTGCCGCCCCAGGATCGCCTGGGCGACGCGGTTCACCGCGTCGGCGTCGCTCACATCGAGCACTTCGGTTTCGACGCGCACACCCCCGGCGCGCAGTCTTGCGGCCTCCGCATCGAGCACATCGGCGCGGCGCCCCGACATGACCAGCTGCGCGCCCGCCTCGGCCAGGGCCTGCGCACCAGCCAATCCGATCCCTGTCCCGGCGCCGGTGACCCAGGCCAGCTTGCCATCCAATGTTCCCACGGGCGTCTCCTCCTCAGGATTGTTCGTCTGCGGATGATACCCGCCCCCCGACCCGCGGTTGCCACCACGGGAATGTCTCCGACATACTGCGCTGCCGCCTCGAAGCGGCCGACGATGACAAGCTCGGACAGCCACGGACGACTTCGTTTTCCCATCCCCAGCAGGAGACCACGGATCATGGAAAAGAGGAAAGTAGGCAATGTCGAGTATCACGAAGCCGGCGCGGACTATTTCGCGAAGCGCGAACTGCGCAAGCACGCTAGAGTCTGGTCGCTCTGGGCCCTGGGGGTCGGCGCCGTCATCTCGGGACACTTCTCGGGGTGGAACTTCGGCCTGCGGCCGGGGGCTTCGGCGGCCTGTTCTTCGCCGCCATCGTGATCGGGCTGATGTACGTGTGCCTGTGCTTCTGCCTGGCCGAAATGTCGCCGGCATTGCCGCATACCGGCGGGGCGTATTCGTTCGCGCGCAGCGCGATGGGGCCCTGGGGCGGTTTCGTCACCGGCCTCGCGGAGAACATCGAATACGTGCTCACGCCCGCGGTGATCGTGTACTTCATCGGGTCGTATCTCGGCGGCATCTTCGAGACCCCGGAATCGGTGCAGCCGCTGTGGTGGATCGGCATGTACGTGCTGTTCGTCGGGCTCAACCTGATCGGCGTCGAGTTGTCGTTCAAGGTATCGGTGCTGGTGACCATCCTCGCGCTGGCGGTGCTCACCGTGTTCTGGACGAGCGCGATCTTCTCCGGCGACGTCGATTTCTCGCGCTGGGCGCTCAACATCGGCGTGGGCAGCGACGGCACCGCGGTCGAGCTGCCCGACGGCGGCGGTCCGTTCCTGCCCAGAGGCATCGCCGGGATACTCGTGGCCATGCCGTTCGCCGTGTGGCTGTTTCTCGCCATCGAGCAGTGCCGCTCGCGGCGGAAGAATCGCACGATCCGAAACGCGACATGCCGCGCGGCCTGCTGCTCGGCATCGCAACCCTGCTGTTCTCCGCCTTCATGGTGCTGTTCCTCAACTCCAGCATCCCGGTCAAAGGCGGCGACCCGGTCGCGAGCGGCGCTTTCTATCTCGGCAGTTCGGGCGAGCCGCTGCTCGATGGTTTCCGCGCGCTGTACGGAACGGGCGCCGCCAAGCTCCTGTCGCTGTGCGCGGTGATCGGCCTGATCGCGAGCTTCCACACCATCATCTTCGCCTTCGGCCGGCAGATCTATTCGCTGTCGCGAGCCGGCTATTTCCCGTCCGGCCTGTCGGTCACGCATGGCACCAGCAAGGTGCCGCACGTCGCGCTGATCACGGGTTCGGTGCTCGGCTTCGCGGTCATGATGTAGGTATACCTGATCAAGGGCGAAGGTGCCGGCGCGTTCATCGGGGCCCAACTGCTGAACATGGCCGTCTTCGGCGCGATGATCTCGTACGCGATGCAGGCGCTCGCGTTCGTCCTGTTGCGTCGCAAGCTGCCGAACATCGAGCGACCCTATCGCAGTCCGTTCGGCGAGACCGGCGGCTGGCTCGTGGTCGTCATCGCCGTGGTCACGCTGATCATGCAGTTCCAGGACGAAACCTATCGTGGCGGCGTGATCGGCGTCGCCCTCTGGTACGCCGTGGGGGTGATCTACTTCGGCCTGGTCGGACGCAAGAGCCTGGTCTATTCGCCGGAGGAGGATTTCGCGGTCAAGGCGCGCGCGGGCGCGGGCCTTGACGGCGCCTGATCGCTACTCTCCCGGCACCGCGGCAAACGCGCGCTGCAACGCGTTTGCCGCTTCTTCCGCCGCACGGCCGGCCGCGTCGATGGCACCGAGCATCTGCACGAAGCCGTGGATCATGCCTTCGTAGTTGACCAGCGTGACCTTGTTGCCTGAGTCGATCAATCGCGCTGCGTATTGCACGCCCTCGTCGCGCAACGGGTCGAATCCGGCCACGATCACCCAGGCGGGAGCGAGGTTCGCGAGGTCGTCTGCGACCAGCGGGCCGAAGCGGAAATCCTGGGTGTCCTTCGACGACCTGAGGTACTGGGCGTAGAACCAGGTGATGGTCTTGCGCGTGAGCAGGTGGCCTTCCGCGAACTTGTGATGCGATGCGGTCTCCGGCTCCGGCGCCGTGCAGGGGTAGAACAGCAGCTGGCAGGCGAGCTTCGGGAAGCCTTCGTTGCGGGCGAGGATCGCACACACCGCGGCCAGATTGCCGCCCGCGCTGTCGCCACCGACCGCGAGGCGGGCGACGTCCACGCCGATGCGCTCGCCATGCTGCGCGACCCAGCGCAGCGCCGCCATGGAATCGTCGACGGCGGCGGGAAATTTCGCTTCCGGTGCGAGTCGATAGTCGACCGAGACGACGATGCATTGCGCGAGCCGGGACAAGCGGCGGCAGACGGAATCATGCGTATCGAGATCGCCGATCACGAAACCGCCGCCATGGAACCAGACCAGCGCCGGCAGGTGCTCGCCGATCATGATCTCGCGCGGCTTGAACACGCGGATGCGCAAGGCGCGTCCGTCGACGTCGATGCGCATCGTCTCGGCGGAGTGGATCGATTCGTTCTTCGCCCCGAGCTTGGCGATGCGCAACTTGTATTGCTCGCGCGCCTGGTCCGGCGTGAGTTGCCACATCTCCGGCAGTCCGGCAGTGCGAGCGGCGTCGAGGATGGCCTTGGCTTGCGGATCGAGCATGGTCAATGGTGGGACGTGGGATAGCGCAGTTTGAAGGTACCGGTCGCCTTGGCGAGCATGTGACCGGCGGCGTCGCGCACCTCGCCCTCGACGAACACGAGCGAGCGGCCGGCCTTGCGGGCACGGCCTTCGGCCACGACCTCGCCGGTGGCGGAAGCGAGGAAGTTGACCTTGAGCTCGACGGTCGTGGCGCCGTTCGCGTGCGGATCGAGCGATTTCGCGCTCATGCCACAGGTGACATCGAGCAGCGACATGATCGCCCCCCCGTGCGCCACGTGCCAGCTGTTGGCGAGCTCGGGGGTGATGGTCAGCCCAGCGGTCACGTGCCCTGTCTCGACGGCGACGCGACGGATGCCGAGCAGTTCGGCGTAGGGGATGGCGATGTCGAATCCGCTGCGTGACATGGCGGGCTCTGCCTGCTATAGCGCCGAGAAGCCGCCGTCGACCGGGATCGTGACCCCGGTCATGAAGTCCGAAGCCCTCGAGGCGAGCAGCACGCTGACCCCTTTCAGGTCCTGATCGGTACCCATGCGGCGCATCGGCGTGTGGTCGATGATGTACTGCTCCGCGCGATCGATCATGCCCTTCGACATCTTGCTCGGGAACACCCCGGGCGCGATGGCATTGACGTGGATGCCGTAGCGCGCCCATTCGCTCGCGAGCGATCGGGTGAAATTGATCACCCCGGCCTTGCTCGTGTTGTACGCGATCGTGGGCATGAAATGGGGATCGGTCCCGGCATACCCGGCGATGGAGGCGATGTTGATGATCTTGCCGCTACCGCGCGGGATCATCACCTTCTTGCCGATCAGCTGCGACAGCACGAACATCGCGGTGAGATTCAGGTTGATGACCTTCTGCCACGCTTCGAGCGGGTGGTCTTCCGCCGGCGCGCCCCAGGTGGCGCCGGCGTTGTTGACGAGAATATCGATGGGACCCCAATGACCCACGACCTTTTCCACCAGAGGCGCGGCGGCGGCCGGATCGGAGATATCGGCGGCATGGGTCAGCACCTCGATCCCCATGGCTTTCAAGTGCGCGTGCGCGGCGTCCAGCTCGTTCGCCTTGCGCGCCGTGATGGCCACCCTGGCACCCATCTCGCCGAGCGCTTCGGTCATCTGCAGGCCGAGGCCGCGCGAGCCGCCCGTAATCAGCGCGACCTTGCCGGTCAGGTCGAACAGTTCGCTTGTCTTCAATTTCGGCTCCTTCGTCATTGCCACGGCGTGTGCCCTGACCGTATCACACTGGAACACGCGCCGTAGCGTCGGCATGCGCCAGACTCAGAACCACGCGTCCTGCATTTCCAGGCAGGTCGGGTCCAGATCGTTCAACAACTGGTACCAGTGGTTGGTCTTGGGCAGTTCCCAGCGGAAGAAATAGCTGCACGCCTGCAGCTTGCCCTGATAGAAATCCTGCTCGGGCCCGGGGTCGGTGCCGAGCTTCTTCACCGCGATCAGCGCCTGCCGCAGCCAGATCCAGGCGACCACCACGTGACCGGTGAGATCGAGGAACACCTGCGCATTGGCGAGCGCGAGCTCTGCATGGCCCTTGTCGGTGGCGCACAACAGGTTGCGCACCACCTCCATCACGTTCGCGAAAGCGTCGGTCAACTGCGCGCCGTAGCGCCGCAGTTCGTCCGATTCGCATCCCTTCGCCGCGCGCGCGGTACGGTCGATCTCGCGCGCGAGCAACTGGATCGCCATGCCGTCGTCCATGCCCACTTTCCGGCCGAGCAGGTCGAGGGCCTGGATGCCATTGGTTCCCTCGTGGATCGGGTTGAGCCGGTTGTCCCGATACAGGCGTTCGACCGGGTACTCGCGCGTATAGCCGTAGCCGCCGTGCACCTGGATAGCGAGGTCGTTGGCCGCGAGACACCACTGCGAAGGCCACGCCTTCACGATCGGCGTCAGCACGTCGAGCAGCAGCTTCGCGTCGCGCCGGGTCTTCGGTTCTGGCGCGCTGTGCAGGTCATCGACCAGGCTCGCGGCGTAGAGGCACAGCGCAAGACCGCCTTCGACATAGGCCTTCTGGGCGAGCAGCATGCGGCGGATGTCGGGGTGCTCCATGATCTTCACCGGCGGCTTCGCCGGGTCCTTCGACAGCACCGGGCGGCCCTGGGCGCGATCGCGGGCGTAGTCGAGCGCATGCAGGTAGCCGGAATAGCCGAGCATCACTGCACCCAGCCCGACCCCGACGCGCGCCTCGTTCATCATGTGGAACATGCAGGCGAGCCCCTGGTTCGGTTCGCCCACCAGAGACCCCGCGGCGCCGTCGTGTTCGCCGAAGTTCAGCACGCAGTTGGTCGTGCCGCGATAGCCCATCTTGTGGTTGAGGCCGGCGAGGTGGACGTCGTTGCGCGCTCCGAGGGCGCCGTCGTCGGCGACGAGGAATTTCGGCACCAGGAACAGCGAAATGCCCTTCACTCCGGCGGGCGCGCCCTTGATCCGTGCCAGCACGAGATGGACGATGTTCTCGGACAGGTCGTGCTCGCCGGCGGAGATCCACATCTTCTGGCCGAACAGGCGATAGCTGCCGTCGCGCTGCGGTTCGGCGCGCGTGACGATGTCCGACAGCGACGAACCCGCCTGCGGCTCGGACAGGCACATCGTGCCGAAGAAGCGCCCGGAGAGCAGGTGCGGCAGATACCTCGCCTTCTGTTCGGCGGTACCGAACACCGACAGCAGGTTGGCATTGGCCACCGTCAGGAACGGATACGCGGCCGTGGCGATGTTGGCGCCGTTGAAGATCGCGAACGCCGCCTGCGCCACCGTCACCGGCAACTGCATCCCGCCCAGTTCCGCATCGAAGCTCGCCGAGATGAAGCCCGCTTCGCGAAATGCCTCGAGCGCGCGTTTCACCTCGGGGATCATGACGACGCGCCCGTTCTCGAAGCGAGGCTCGTTCTCGTCCGCGGCACGCGCATGCGGCGCGAACAATTCGACCGCGATGCGATGCGCCGTCTCGATCACCGCATCGAACGTATCGCGCGAGTGATCGAGATAGCGCTCGCGTTGCGTCAGCGCGCCCGCATCGAGCAGTTCATACAGAACGAAGTCGAGGTCACGGCGACTGATGATCCGGGCAGCCATCGGTCAGGCGGCGCTCAGGCCACTTCGAACAGCCCCGCTGCCCCCATGCCCCCGCCGACGCACATCGTGACGACCACGTACTTCACGCCGCGGCGCTTGCCTTCGATCAGCGCGTGGCCGACGAGCCGGGCGCCGGTCGTGCCGTAGGGATGGCCCACCGCGATGGCCCCGCCGTCGACATTCAGCCGGTCGTTCGGGATGCCGAGCTTGTCGCGGCAGTAGATCACCTGCACCGCGAAGGCTTCGTTCAGTTCCCACAGACCGATGTCCTCGACCTCGAGGCCCGCGCGCTGCAGCAGTTTCGGCACCGCGAACACCGGACCGATCCCCATTTCGTCCGGCTCGCAGCCGGCGACGGCGAAGCCGCGAAAGATGCCGAGCGGTTTCAGGCCGCGCTTTTCCGCCAGCTTCGCATTCATCACCACCGCGGCGGATGCACCGTCGGAGAACTGGCTCGCATTGCCGGCCGCGATCACCCCGCCTTCGATCGCCGGCTTGATCTGGGAGACCCCTTCGTAGGTGGTGTCGGCCCGGATGCCCTCGTCCTGGGCGGAGGTGACCTCCTTGGTCGATTCCTGGCCCGTGGTCTTGTCCACGATCTTCATCGTGACCTTGATCGGCACGATCTCGTCGTCGAACCTGCCGGCCGCGCGCGAGGCGGCGGCGCGCTGCTGGCTCTCGGCGCCGTAGCGGTCCTGCGGTTCGCGGCCGATCTTGTAGCGCTTCGAGACCATCTCGGCGGTCTGCAGCATGGGCCAGTAGATCTCGGGTTTGTGCTCCTTCAGCCAGCCTTCGTGCGCCATGTGCATGTTCATCTCGTTCTGCACGCACGAGATCGATTCGACCCCGCCGGCGACGAAGATGTCGGCCTCGCCGGCGATGATGCGTTGCGCCGCCATGGCGATGGTCTGCAGGCCCGACGAGCAGAAGCGGTTCACGGTGGCGCCGGCGGTCGTCACCGGCAGGCCCGCGCGCAACGCGATCTGCCGGGCGATGTTGAAGCCGGTGGCACCCTCGGGGTTGGCGCAGCCCATGAGCACGTCCTCGACTTCGCCGGGTTCGAGTTGCGCCCGTGCCACGGCGTGCTGCACGGCATGGCCGCCGAGTGTCGCCCCGTGCGTCATGTTGAAGGCCCCGCGCCAGGACTTGGCGAGCGGGGTGCGGGCGGTGGCTACGATCACGGCGTCGGTCATGGCAGGTCTCCGGGACTCGGGTTATGAACGGCTGGGGACCGGATGGTAACAAGACCGGCCCGGGCCGGTCGTCCGGGGTGGGTTTCGCCCCCTGCGCGGCGCGGCTATCATGCGGCCAGAGGCGTCATCCCGAACGCCCGCCCATGGAGCCCGTCCCTTGAACCACCGCATCCTCATCGCCAACGACGACGGTATCAACGCCCCCGGGCTGGCCGTCATGGAGCGCATCGCGCGCACGGTCACCGACGACGTCTGGGTGGTCGCGCCGGACTTCGAACGTTCGGGCGCCTCGCGCTCGGTGTCGCTGGCCGATCCGATCCGCATCAACCAGATCGACGACAAGCGCTTCGCGTTGCTGCGCGGCACGCCGACCGACTGCATCGTGATGGCATTCGACCAGCTCATGGCCGACGCCTGGCCGACCCTCGTGCTATCGGGTGTGAACCGCGGGTCCAACCTCGCCGAGGACATGACCTATTCGGGCACGGTCGCGGCGGCCATGGAAGCGGCGCAATACGGCGTGCGCTCGATCGCCATGAGCCAGGGATTCCCGTTGGGTGGGGACGTGCGCTGGCAGACGGCCGAAGTGTGGGGCCCACGGGTGGTCGAGAGCCTGCTCGCGCTGGAGACTCCGCCCGGCGTATTCCACAACGTCAACTTCCCGGACGTGGACCCCGATCAGGTACGGGGCGTACGTTCGGCGCGCCAGGGGCGCTGGGGCAGCATCAAACTCAACGTGGACGTGCGCACCGACGCCCGCCGGTTCCCCTACTCGTGGCTGTCCTTCGTCCACGAAACCGGTACGCCGGAACCCGGCACGGATCTGGAGGCCGCTCACAGCGGCTGGGTGTCGGTCACCCCACTGCATAGCGATATCACCTGGCATTCGGGGCTCGCCGCGCTGGCGCTGCACCTGGGGACGGATAGCGCCTAGCGCGTTCGCGAACGGCGTCGACCGGCCCGCGCGCCGGCCACTTTTTTTTGTCGGCCCCGGGAACCCGCTTCTTCGCGCCCGGCATTCACGCACAGGCGGACCTGTGGGGAATTGCGCTGCACCACGCAATCTCCTCGCGCGCGCCATCCGTGCTGCATGTGGAAGTCGACGGTGCAACGACCAGGGATTCGCAGCCGCTGCATCGCATGTTTGTCGTCGCGCCACGACACAGCTGCGATGCCGGTCCGATTAAATTTGCAAAAACGTAAGGATTGTCCGTTCGTTCTATTGACACTGTTTCTTCAACAGTCGTACTTTGCCGAACAATATTCGGTCGCGAAAATGCGAGGCGAAAGTAGCGCTGGGATGGCGGGACGATCGGGGGGTCGGCTCGCAGGAGAGAACACAGCGCTCCGGTAGTTTCGTCCTCGACGCGATCCTGGCGCCGACAATGATTCGCGAGACGCGCGCCATTTCACGCGCGGACGCGCAGGTTCCGCAGCAGGTCCACGCTTGGAGGATTCCCGAATGTCACGACGCGGCCATGGTCCCGCCCGATTTCCCCTTCCTGCGGCAGTCCCGAGCGCATTGACGCGCGCCGTGACGAACGCCTTCGGCCTCCTCGGAAAGCGCACCGAACCGGGTCTGCCCGTCGGGCGCGGTACCCGGATGGAATTCGACGCGCTGGAGCCGCGCCTGCTGTTGTCCGCCGACCTGCCGCTGGCGCTCGGCGAGATCCTCGCGCCCGCTCAGTCCGC
Source organism: Burkholderiales bacterium (assembly GCA_038324085.1). Taxonomy (GTDB): domain Bacteria; phylum Pseudomonadota; class Gammaproteobacteria; order Burkholderiales. The sequence continues at coordinate 163,729 of JBBQHP010000003.1, read as the reverse complement.
CGACCGCGGTGCGATCGTCGAGTCCCTGTCGGGTCCCGACGCGGGCGCCGCTTCGGTCGGCAGCACCGCTCCGCCTGCGGCCCAGTCCGGTCCGTTCGCCACGCAGACCCTGTACCTGGAGCTGCCGCCGGCCGCAGAGTTGAATTACGCAGCCGGGTCCGGCTCGGCGCTCGACGCCAGCCTCAGGATCAGCGACGTCGACGGCATCCAGATGCTGCAGCTCGTCGACAACGGCTCGAGCACCGTGCTCGGCCAGCAGGCGCTCGACGCGGACATCAACGTCGCGTTGAGCGGCAGCGCGCTCGACGACACGCTCACCATCGCTTTCGACAGCGCCGCCACGACCCACCGGATCGACGTCTCGTTCGATGGCGGCGCGGGCAACGACACCCTCGCGGGGTCGGCACGGGACACGGCCTGGACCATCACCGGTGCCAACGCCGGTTCGGCCGGGACGGTGAGCTTCAGCGACGTCGAGAACCTGCGCGGCGCGGCGGACAACGAAGACACGTTCACGATTCTGAGCGGCGGCAGCCTGAGCGGCCTGCTGGACGGCGGCGCCGGCGGTTTCGACAGCCTGGCGCTGGACGGCGGCATCTTCGCCTCCGTCGTCTATGCAGCAACCGGCCCCGACGCGGGCACGATCGCCCGCGACGGCGACATTCTCGAATACGCCGGGCTCGAACCGATATTCGACAACCTGTCGGTCACCGATCGGATCATCCGGACCAGCAACCTGCCGGACCACGCGCAGCTGATCGACCTCGGAACCCAGCTCAGTCTCGTGAGCACGGACGTGATTCCGACGTTCGAGAGCGTGACGTTCGCCAAGCCGACCAATTCGCTCACCATCGACCTCGGCGGCGATCTCGGTCTTCCTTTGCTCGGCGACACGCTCGACATCCAGGCGCTCGCGCTCAACGCCGACCTGATCGTCAACGGCGAGGGCGGTCTGGACGCCGTCACCGTCTCCGGCAACATGAACCTGAGCGGCAACCCGCTCACGATCAACGCCGAGGGCATCACGGTCGATCCGGGTGTCACGGTGTCTGCAGGGAACATCACGCTCAACGCGGTCGCGGCGGTCGGCAGCCTGGCAACTCCCGACGCGCTGCCCCTGGCGAACGTTACCGCGAACGTCAACGTGAACGGCGCGACGCTGTCCGGCAACAACATCGCCCTCACGGCCAGCGCGACGCTCGTGTCCAGCGTCGTCAATCCGGCACCGAACATCCCGGTGGCGGCATTGCTCGCCAATGTGTCGGCCGATGTTGCGGTGACCGGGAGCGCGGCGATCACAGCCACGGGCACGTTCACGGCCGCGGCAACGACGAACGTGAACGCGACGGTCGCGGCGACCGCCGTCACGACCGGCGCGGTGGGCGAGATCGCCGTCGCCTCCCCGGTGATCAACGCCACCGCCCGCAGCCGTCTCTCGGACAGCGCGCAGGTGGGCGCCGGCGGTGCGGTAGCCATCACCGCGGCCAGCGCCACCAACGTCACCGCCACGGCGGACGGCCTGCTCGCAACGACGACTGTCGGCACGACGACGGCGGCGCCGGTGATCGTCGTCACGACCGAAGCGTTCGTTGAAGATGCGGCCACCGTGACCCAATCGACGAGTCTCGACGTCACGGCCACCGCCACCGGCGCGATCACCACCACGGCGAACTCGACGCCGGCTGGTGCGGCGTTGAATCCGGCGACCCTCGCGAGCCTCGGCGTCGCGACCGCCGCCGGCGCGCAGGATTCCGCGGCAGCCATCGCCGCGACCACGCTCACCAGCACCACGCGGGCGTTCCTCGACACGAGCGGCGCCATCACGTCCTCGGGCGGGGTGTCGTTGCTAGCCTCTTCCGCCTTCAACGTGCTCACGACTGCGAATGCCACGCCGACGGTCAGCCTCGACAACAACGGCTTCGCGGTCGCGGTGAACATCACGCAGATCAACGACGACGCCTTCGTCGGCGGCAGTTCCACCATCACCACGCCGGCGCTGGGCATCCGCACCGGCGGCGGCAGCACGTTGATTTCGCTGGCACGCTCGGGGGCCGCCGGTCTCGACAATACCAATCAGGACCCGAACGCGGGCGCCTATGCTCTCAATACCAACGTGAGCCTGAGCCACGCCTACATCGCCGGCGGTGCGGCGCTGACGGTGGCCGGCACCACGGACGTGACGATCGCTGCGGTCAATACCACCGTGGCGGACGCCAGCGCCGAACCCGCGGGGGCCGCGTCGATAGCGAACAAGCTCGGTGTCGGCCGCTCGGTGGCGGCCAATATCACCTCGTACACGACGCTCGCTTCGATGGATGCGGGCGCGACGCTCACGGGCGCACGCAACCTCGGCATCACTGCGAACGGCGACCAGACCACACGGGCGAGCGCGCTCGCCGGCGCGCTCGCCGGCGTGGACGCCAGCGCGCAGACCGTTGCCTCGTCAGTCACCGCCAACGCGAGCATGGTGCTCATCGACGCGGCAGCAACGGCGGCGCTCAGCGGCGTTCTCACCATGCGCTCGAATCATCGCGCATCCAACGTGATCCGGGCGAGCAGCGACGCGGCGGCCGCCACCGTGGCCGATCCCAGCGCGGCGCTGGCCTTGCCGATGGCGGTGAATCTCGCGAACGACGTCTCGTCCGCGACCGTCAGCGGCACCGTCACGGCGGCCGGTTCGATCGTGATAGCAGCGGACGCGGACGTCGAGAACGAGGCCGAAGGCGTGGCCGGTGTGCAGGGCGCCGATCCGGCCGCGACCAATGCCGGCGACCTGGTGGCCGACGAGATCGCGTTCCTTTCCAACCGCGCGAATCTGAGCTTCGGCGGGTCGCCGACGCCACCGGCCACCGATCCCGACGGCGTCAATCTGCTGTCGAACCAGATGCAGGGTCGCGCCGCCGCGCTGGGCGTCAACCTCGCCAATGCGCTCGCGGGCGCCAACGTGACCGCCACGGGTTCGGTCACCTCCACGGGCGGGAGCCTCTCGGTCACCGGCACGAGCGATGTGGATTCCACCGCGCTCGCCAGCGCGAGCGCCGTCCAGAATCTGGTCGGCCTCGCCGGTGCGCTGGCGCTCAACGCGCAGAACACCAACGAGGTCGCCTCCATCGCCGGCACCGCCAGTGCCAACGGCATCGAGGTGCGCACCCGCAATTCCGGCAACGGCGTGCACACGCTGCTGGCGGACGCCGTTTCGGGCACCGGTGTCCAGGTCGTCGCGGTCGCCGGCGCCGCGGCGGGAACGCTGTCCTTCGGGACGAGCAACGCCTTCATCGCGAACGGCGCCAGTCTCACGCTCGGCAACGGCACCGATCTCATCGTGGATGCCGACGTGGTGACCAGTGCCACCGCGCACGCGGAGCCGCTGGTCGACGCCGGCAACGCCGCCGGCGTCGGCGGCTCGTTCGAGATCAACGCCGGTCTGTTCGCGACCCTGGCCGAGATCCAGGATGCCGTCATCATCGGCGCCGACGACGTCACGGTGCACGCGCACAGCCAGCACACCACCCTGGCCGAGGCCGATGCCGGTGCCTCGGCATCCCTCGGCGTCGGCGCCGCCGTGGCGGCACTCATCAGCGCCAACACGACCACGGCGAACGTCACGAACAGCACCGCCGCATCGACCATCACAGGCGATTTTTCCGTGACCGCCGAACACGTGGCGAGCGCCACGCACTCGGCCAACGCCGATGCTTCCACGCCCGATATCGGTGCCGGCGCGGCGATCGCGATCGGCGTGATGCAGGATGGCGCACAGGCGTTCGCCGGCAATCAGATGAACGTCGGCGGCAGCGTGACGGTGGCGGCAGTCACCGACACGTTCATGAATGCCGATGCGGTGGCAAGCACCGAGGGCGTCCCGCCCAGCGGTTTCTCGCTCACCTTCGCGCTGCCCTTCGTGCTGGATCAGGCTTTCGGCATGCTGCGGCCGGCCCTGGACTTCGATCCGGTCGCGGCCGTCGACGGCGTCGCGAACACGATCACGCTTCCGGCCCACGGCCTCAGCACCGGCGACTCGGTCAAATATTCGAACGGCGACGACCCGGACGGCGCGACCGTCGGCGGCCTGTCCGAGAGCGGACCGCTCAACAGCTACTTCGTCAGGGTGGTGGATGCCGACACCATCCGGCTGTACGCCACGCTCGCAAACGCGCAGAACGACGTGAACGCACTCGATCTGGCGCCCGCGGCGGCCACCGGCAACCTGCACCGGCTGACACCGCAGACCCCGGTCGCGCTCAGTTCGCTCCTGGAACGGTTGAACAGGGATTCGGCGACCGGCGCCATCGGCGCCGCCGCGGCCGCCGCCTTCAACATGGACTTCAACAGCGCGCTCGCCGGCATCAGCGCGGGCGCCAACCTCACTTCCAGTGGCATGGTCGCCGTCACGGCGACCATGGACAGCGACGCCGACGCGCTCGCCAACGGCCAGGCCGTGGGGGCCGCAGTCGGCCTGGGTATCGCCGCAGCGGGCAACGTCACCAGCCAGAGCAACCAGGCGTTCATCGCGGGACGCATCAATGCACCCCAGGTGGAAGTCCAGGCGCTGCTCGGCGGTAACGGCGTGGCCGATTTCACGGCCGAAGCGATTTCCGGCAGCGGCGGCCAGGCCGATCTGGGCGTAGCCGGCGCCTTCGCGGTCAACTACAGCGCGCCGCTGCTGCCGCTCAATCCCATCAACATCCCGATTCCCCCGCTGCCGGCACTGCCGGCGCTGCCGACGCTGCCGCCGCCGCTGCCGGCACTGCCGCCCCTGCCGCCGCTCACGCTGCCGCCGCTGCCGGCGATCCCTGTTCCCACGGGCGGCCAGAACAACGCGGTCATCCAGTCCGGCGCCGACATCACGCTCACGGGCGGGGGCGACCTGATCGTGCGTTCGGACTTCGAAGGCGACTACCGCGCGACCACGCGCGCCACCCCCGACGGTGTGGCCGACGTCGGCATCGGCCCCTCCGTCTCCGGCAACGCGATCACGCAGCAGGTGCTGGCCGAGATCCAGGATGCAGTGATCACCGGCGTGGATCTGGGCGACGGCACGCGCAGCGACATCCAGGTCCTCGCGACGGGCGACTACACGGCCACGGCCAGTGCCAGGGCCGGCGCGACCAATGCGGTCAACCTGCCCGCAGCCGTGGCGGCCGACTACAACAAGTTCGACACCATCGCGCGCACGACCAACACGACCGGTACGTCCGCAATCAGCGGCAACCTGCTGGTGGATGCCGAACATGCCGCCGTCACGACGCACACGGCGAACACCGACAGCGGCGTGGGCGGTACCGCGAGCGTCGGCCCGGCGATCACCCTGGGCTACGTCGAGGGCGGTGCGCTGGCCTCGAGCGGCATGGACCTCGACGTGCTCACCGGCACCGTGACGGTCATCGCCGAGAACACGAGCTTCGTCGACGCAAGTTCGATCTCGGGCCAGAGCGGCGCGTCGAACGACCCGGCGGGCGATCTCACGAGCGAACGCATGGAGGCCCAGATCGAGTCGCTGCTGGCCCTGGCCGGCCTGCCCGAGATCCCCGAGGACGTGATCCGCGTCCTGCAGCGCGCCAGCGCCGAAACCGCGGATGGTCCCATCGGCGCCGCGGCCGCGGCGGCCATGAATCTCGATTTCGGCTACGTCGAGGCCGCATTGGCCGACGGCGGACGCATCTCCACCTCGACCGCTCCGCTGGTCTCGGCCCGCAGCGACATGGATGCGCGCGCAGTGGCCAACGCCCAGACCGTCTCCGCGGCCGCCGGCCTCGGCGTCGCGGTCGCGATCAACGTCGATGCGCAGCGCGTGGAGGGCGTGATCGGCGGCGAGGTCAATGCGCCGTCGATCACGCTGCAGACGCTCGCCGACACCGATGGCGTGAACCGCTTCGAAGCGGTGGCGCTCTCGGGTGCCGGCGCAACGGACGTCGGGGTGGCAGGCGCCTTCGCGCTCAACCTGTCGGGCGATCCGCGCGACATCCTCACCGGCGATGCCACCGGCGGCGGCCAGCACATCGCGCGCATCGCCGATGGCGCCGTGCTCAATCTCTCGTCCCCGAACAACGTGACCATCTCGTCCACGTACGTCGGCGACTACCAGGCCACCGCCAGTTCCGTACCTTTCGGCGCGACCATAGGGATCGGTCCGTCCGTGGCAGTCAATGCCGTCAAGCACGCCGCGATCGCGGAGATCGGCGACGCACTGATCACCGGCGCCAACAACGTGAACGTGCTCGCGAACGGCACCTATACGGCGACCACGCAGTCCTTCGCCGGCGCGGCGAGCGCCGGCAGCTTCCCCGCCGCCGTTGCGCTGACGGCGACCGACAACGACACGATCGCCCGCATCCGCCCGGGTGCCACGCAGAGCACCATCGCCGGCAACCTCACGGTCACTGCGAACCACACCGCCACCGCCACGACGCTCGCCAACGCCGCCGCGGGCGGCGACGACGTGGGCTTCGGCGCTGCGGTCGCGGCCGGTGGTCCGCTCGGCGGTGCGCGCGCCGATGCCGGCGCCAACATGATCGTGACCGGCAACGTCAATGTCCTCGCCAACACCGATTCGACCGCCAGCACCGACGCGTTCGCGAGCCAGATCGGCGCGCTCGTGGGTGGCCTGACGGCGGACGAGGAAACCCAGCGTCAGCTCGAACGTCTCGCGGTGATTGCCGGGGTGGACGACATCCTGTTCCCGTTCGTCGATCCGCATCCTGCGCTCAGGGCGGTCTTCGACGCCGAGAGCGACGTGGACAGCGCGGCCGACACCATCAAGGTCCGGACGCCGAACGAGTTCGACACCGGCGACGCGGTCCTGTATCGCAACAACCAGGACGACACCAGCGTCGGCGGCCTCACCGACCAGACCACGTACTTCGTCAGCGTGAGCGGCGTCGACGGTTCGCTGCTGCGCCTGCACGCCACGCGCGCCGATGCGCTGGCCGGCGTGAACGCGATCGACCTGACTGCCGTCACGGCAGCCGAAGACAACCACACCCTCACCGCCGAGCACCAGTTCGGGGCCGGCGCCGTCGACGGCGCGGCCGACACCATCGACGTGGGCAATCTCGCCGGTCTGGCGGACGGCGACGCGGTGAAGTACTTCAACGGCGGTGGCGGCAACGTGGACGGACTGGTGGACGGCCGGCGCTACTTCGTCAACGTGGACGACGCCGATCCGACCGCGATCAAGGTGCGCCTGTTCGAGACGCGCACTGCGGCCCTCGCGGACACCGACGCGATCGATATCGACAGTACCGGGATCACTGCCGCCAAGCATCTGCTGACCAAGGTGGTGGATGCCTATCACCAGCGCCGGGTGGCCGTGAACCCGGTGGCCGACGTCGATGACGCCAACAACCGGCTCAACATCGTCGATTCATTCCTGGCAACCGGCGATGCCGTGATCTATCGCACGCTCGGCGACGACACGACGATCGGCGGTCTCACCGACGGGACGACCTACTTCGTGAGCGTGGTGAAGGACGCCGACGACGTGATTCTCGGCCTGCAGTTTCACACGAGTCGCGCCGATGCCGAAGCGGCCGCCAATGCGATCGACATCTCGCCCGCCCTGAACGGCGACGCGACCCAGGTGCTCGAGCCGAACTACGTGATCGATCCGGCCGTGGCGATCGACAGCACGGCGAACACGATCGATCTGGGCCTCCCGCTCGAGCGGACCGGCGAGGCCGTCGTGTACCGCAACGGCGGCGGCGCGAACATCGGCGGCCTGGTGGACGACGCGATCTACTACGTCGTGGTCCTGCCGGATGGCCACGTGGTCCTGACCGACGCGCTGGAAGGCGGTGCCGTGGTGGACCTCGACGCCTCCGTGGCAACGGGCACGCAGCATCGCTTCGAACGGGTGCGGGCCGATGGGGTGGACGAGGACAATCTGCCGGACATTCGCATGGGCGCGGCCGCGGCGATCGCCGTGAGCGCCGGGCGGCCGGTGGCCGACGCGGCGATCGGCGCGGGAGCCGACATCGTGGCGAACAATGTCAGCGTCGTCTCGTCCATGAACTACGATTCCCACGCCGACGCCGATGCGCTCGCCGTCGGTGGCACCGTCGCCGTAGGCGTGGCCGCTGCCGGCAACTACTCGGAAGGCCTGCATGCCGCCCGCATCGGCAACGGCGCCACCGTGAGCGCGAATTCGATCTCCCTGGTCGCCTCGGGCGAAAACGACCTGCCCTTCGACTACGACGCCAACGCGGCCAGCGGCGCCTTCAACCTCGGCGGCAACCTCGCCGGATCGCTGGCCGTCAACGCGCTGCGCAATCACACCGAAGTCAGCATCGGCGACGGCGCGACCGTGGAATCGGCCGGACGCATCGACCTGCTCGCCAACCAGCGGCGCAGCGGCCTGACCTTCGTCGATGCCGGTCGTGCGCATTCCGTGACCCGGGCCGGCGAGGCCGCGATCGGCGCGCTGGCTGCGGCTGGCGCCGCCGTAGCGGGAACGATCACGCTGGACGGCGACCTCACGGAAGCCTCGATCGGCGACGGCGCGACAGTGACGGCGGCCAATGGCGTGGACCTGCGCGCCAAGACCAATCACGACTTCGACAACCGGGCCGTGGGTGGCTCGGTCAGCCTGGTCTTCGCCGCAGCGATCGGTGCCGGTTTCAACTACACGAACAGCGAGGCGCGCGCGCAGGTCGACGGTTCGGTGGACGTGGCCTCGGGCGACCTCAACATCATCGCGACGACCGCTGTCCCGTACGCACCCCAGGCCCTCGGGCTCGCCGCCGGCGGTCTCATCGCCGTCGCCGGCTCGGCCGAGGCCAACATCATCGGCAACAAGACCCGGGCCGGCATTGGCGGCTCCGGCATCATCACGGCCAATGCCGTGAACGTCACCGCAAGCGACACCTCCACGCTCGACGCGCACACCGGCGCGCTCGCGGCGAGCCTGCTGGGCGCGGCCGGCGCATCGTTCGCCGCCAACATCATGACCAACACCGTGGAGGCGTTCATCGGCGGCGCCTCGGTGACCACCGATGTCGGTGGCGTCGATGTCACCGCCACCTCGGACTACGACGTCGACGCCTCGGCGCTCGGACTCTCGGTCGCGGGACTGATCGCGGGGGTCGGCAGCGTGAGCGTCAACAACCTGACCAACACGACCAGCGCTTCGCTGCGCGACGGTGCCGAGATCGATTCGGCCGGCGCCGTTCGGGTCCACGCCAGCGATTCGACCCCGGTGCGGGCGGACTCCGGCGGCCTGGCGGCGAGCCTCGGCGTCGGGGTGGGCGGCTCGGCAGCGCTCAATACGCTCAAGAACACGGTCGAGGCCTACAGCGATAACGCCGGCACGACGGCGAGCGGCCAGCTCGACCTCGCCGCTACGTCGTCCAACAACATCGATGCCCTCGCCCTTGCGTTCGGCGCCGGCGGCATCGTGGGCGGCTTCGCGACGGTCACGATCAACGACGACGACACGACCACCGACGCCTCGATACGCACCGGCGGCACGATCGAAGCGTCTTCGGTGCGCATCCATGCCAGTGACGATTCGACGCTCGACGCCGATTCGGGCGGCCTCGCCGCGAGCCTCGGCGCCGGTGCCGGGGGCTCGCTCGCCAAGAACACGATGACTGCAGACGTGAGCGCGGGCATCGGCGGCGCCGAGGTGACCTCGACCTCGGGCGCTGTCGACATCGCCGCGACGACCAGCTTCGACGTGCAGGCGAATGGCCTGGGCTTCTCCGTGGCGGGCCTCGTGGGCGGCGTCGGCACGGCGACCATCAACGATCTGGCCAACACCACGAAGGCGTTCATCGACGACGGTGCAACAGTGGATTCGGCCGGTGCCGTGCTGGTCGTCGCGCTCGACGATTCGAGCGCGGATGCCGATGCCGGCGGCCTGGCCGTCGGCGGCCTGGTGGGCGCGGGCCTGTCGTTCGCGTCGAGCAAGATCGCGGACGACGTGCAAGCCGTGATCGATGGCGAAGACACCGTCGTCGACGCGACCGGCGCGCTCACGCTGCTGGCAACCCTGACGCCGGACGCGACCGCCAATGCAGTCGGCTTCAGCGTCAGCGCATTCGCCGCGGCGAGCGGCGGCGTCAGCGTCGCCGAAACCGGCGGCCGGGCCAAGGCCGCGATTCTCGGCAAGGCCACCGTGACTGCCGGCACGGTCTCGATCCACGCCACCGCCAACGCGTCGCCGGAAGCAGCGTCCGGCGGCTTTGCCGGATCCGCATTCGCCGCGGCCGGCGTGATGGTCGCCGAAACCATCGCCGGGCACAGCGCCCGCGCGGAAGCGTCGGGCATCATCACGGCCACCCACCTCGACGTCGTGGCAGACGCCACGCGCACGGGCGAAGCGGACGTGAATTTCTTCGGCATCGCCGTGTTCACCGGCGAGGTCGCGTTCGCGGCCGAGAAAGCGGCGGGCGATACCGAAGCGGTGATCGGCGACGACGCCGACATCACGATCACCAACGGCGGCGACGTGAACGTGACCGCCACGTCGAACGACACGGTCGACCCGCTGCTCGTCGACGCCGCCATCGGGCTGTTCACGATCGGGGCCCAAGCCACGCAGGCGGTCAGCGAATCGAACACCCGCGCCAAGGTCTCGGGGCGCGTGCGGGCCCGGAACACGACGGTATCGGCGCTCGGCAACAAGACGGCGCACGCCACCACCGACATCATCAACGTCAACATCCTCAGCCTGAACGGCGTGGCGCTCTCCGGCATCGCAGATGCATTGCCGAGCGACCTGCCGATCCCCATCGCCCCGCCCTTCGACACCCTCGCCAGCGCGTCGATCAGCGGCACCACCGATGCCTCGCTCGGTGCGAAGGCCGACGTGACCACGACGGGCGGGCTGAGCGTCACCGCCACGTCGAAGAACGACGCGAATTCCAACAACCTGTCCGCCGGGGCGACGCTCGTCAACGTGAGCGATACCGCCAGCAAAGCCTTGATCGGAGGCTCCACGAAGGTCCACATCGACGAAGGCGCTTCCCTGGATGCGGATTCGCTCTCGACGGTAGCGTTTGCCGACAACGACGCGACCGCCGGTGCCGACTACGCCGGTGCCTCGGTGGTCAACGTCTCGCTCGCCGATGTGCTCGCGAAGACCGATCACGGCGTGTCGGCGTATCTGGGCCCCCAGCTCGGCAATGCGCCGAGCGGCAATCCGAGCAGCACGCTGACCATCCACAATGGCGGCCTCGACCTGGATGCCACGGCCGAGAACACCGCGACCGTCGGCCAGGTCACCATCGACGCGGGCCTGGTGACGGTGCAGAAGGTCAAGCCCGAGGCCGATGCCGGCGGCTCCACGCGCGCCTACGTCGGCGGCGCGTTCGACATCTCCGCGGCCGCCGTCAATGCCAATGCGAAGTCGACCAACGCTGCGAAGTCGGAGGCGCTGGCCTTCGAACTCAATCTGGTCGCTATCGACAACTCCGAGAAATCGGCCCATACGTCGAACGCGACCGAGGCCTTCGTCAGCCAGCGCGCGCAGCTCGACATCACCGGCGGTGCGCTCGGGCTCGATGCAACGTCCGACAACAACGCGGTCATCTCCCAGATCTCGCCGCTCGACCTCGGCGCTGCCAAGCTGAATTTCGTCAAGTCCACGGCCGAAGCCGGCGGCTCGACTAGCGCCTATGTGGCCGAAGGCGCGACGATCGATGCGGCGGCGCTCAGCGCCAATGCGTCGGCGAACAACTTCGCCGACGTCGAGAAGTTCCAGTTCACGGCTTCGCTGTTCGCGTTGCAGGAAGCGACGCCGACGGCGAAGACCACGCACCAGGTCGCTGCGTACGTCGGCCCCGCCGCCGGAGTCGAACCCGCCGCCGGCCTGTCGGGGACGATCACGCTCGGCGGCAATCTCGACTTGAACGCGACATCGGTGAACGAAGCGCGAGTCGACGAGGTCAGCGTCGAGCTCAATCTCGTTGGCATCGACCTCGTGAAGCCGGTAATCACCACGGAGGGCACCACGCGGGTCTTCGTGGGCGGCGACTACACCGTGAACGCTGCGGGCGTGACCGGCGCGGCGAACGCGACCAACACGGCTGGTTCGGATACGGTGCCGATCAAGCTGGGCCTGGTCGAGGTGACGGAGGTCAGCACCGAGGTCAGGACGACGCACGAGACCGAGGCGTTCGTGACCCGCAACGCCGACTTTATCGTGAACGGCGGCGGGATCGCGCTCGCCGCGACCTCGCGCAACAAGACGGATCTCGACCGGTTCGAATTCGGTGTATCCCTGGTGGGTGTCGAGACGTTCAAGCCGATACTGGAGACGGCCGGCGCCACGCGTGCGTTCGTAGAGGAAGGTGCGAATATCGCCGCCGGCAGCTTGAGTCTCGATGCCGCCGCGGCCAATACGGCATCGACCGAGTCCGACATCGCCACGATCCGCCTGGTCAGCTTCAATACGATCCGGCCGACGATCCAGACGACCCACGTCGTCGAAGCCTACCTGGGACCGCGCGCCGGCGCGGCCTCGACCGGGGCGGCGGGCAGCCTGAGCCTCGGCGGCGCGCTGAGCGTCACCGCGGGTCAGGTCGACGCGGGCAACACGGCCAGTCTGGATGCCCTGTCGATCAGCTTCGGACTCGTCAACGGCGCATCGGTCCGCCCGGACGTGCTCGCCGGCGGCAAGACCCTCGCCCACCTGGGCGGCAGTTTCGCGATCAACGCGGGCGCGGTGAACGTCACCGCGAGCTCGCCCGACAATACCGCGTCGAGCGAAGCGTTCTCGCTCGACGTGGGCCTGGTCAACGCCGGCGGCGGGACCACGCCGGTCCGCGTCGCGCACGAAACGTCGGCCTACATCGCCGATGGTGCCGATCTCAGTGTGTCCGGAGGACCACTCGCCCTGCTTGCCGAGTCCACCAGTCACGCCACGGTCTCGAGCTTCAGCGTCGATGTCGGGCTCGCCAACGTGGCGTCGCTCTCCGCCCAGGCCACCGTCGAGGGCAGCACGCGCGCCTACGTGGGAGCGAACGCAGCGCTCGACGCGGGCAATGTGTCGATGACGGCGCGCGCGAACGGCAACAAGGCCGATGCGGCCCTTGCATCGGTAGGCGTGAGCCTGGTCGATGCCCCGTCGCTGTCGCCGACAGCCACGACGGCGCACACCGTCGAGACCTTCGTCGCGGGGGGCGCGAACGTCGCGGCGGGCAACATCACGATGAGCAGCGTGCTGGGCACCAACGCCGATGCCGATGTGGAAACGGTCAGCCTGGGGCTCGTGTCGATCGGCTCGGTGACGCCGACCGCGAAGGCCCAGGACCTGGTCAGGTCCTACGTCGACGGAACCGTCGCGAGCGGCGCGCTCGCCCTGGCGGCGACCGGAACACGCACCAGCGATGCGAACGCGGACATCCTTTCGGTCGGACTCGTGGGCGATGCCAGTGCCGACCCGACGGCGGAGACGACGGGCAACACGCAGGCCTACTTCGGCTCCGCCTCCCGCATCACCGCAACCGGCAACGTGGCCGCTGTCGCCACGACGACCAATCGGGCGAACTCGAAGGGCACGGCCGGGGCCGGCGGCGGCTTCGCCGAAGGCACCCTCAATTCGACGGCGAAGCTCACCGGGGGGACGACCGCCTATGTGAACGCGGGCGCACAGGTGCTCCAGGCCGCGAACTTCGAAGTGCGCTCGGTGGCGGTCAACACCGCCAAGTCCAACGCCTACGCCGGGTCCGGCGGCTTTGCCGCCGTGCAGGGTACGCAGGCGACCACGACGGTCACACCACTGGTCGAAGCGGTCATCGACAACAACGTGTCGATGCAGAACATCGGCGGCAGCATCACCGTGCACGCCGAATCGGTGCGCGCCGAAGGCGACGCGATCGCCCGTTCCTACGGCGGCGGTTTCGTGGAGGTGGGGGCCGCGGCGACCGATACGACGGTCACGCCGACGATCAATGCGTACATCGACACGGGTGCGACGATCGATGTCGACGGCTCGGTGACGGTGGAGGCAATCGCCCGCGCGCAGCCGGCCGCAATTTTCGGCGACACGTTCACGCCGGACCAGGCGACGATCGACAACGACACGATCACTTTCGTGCAGCACGGCCTGGCGAACGGCGACCGCGTCCGGTACGACCCGATCGGCAACACCGCGATCGCGACCGCCGACGGCGGCACTCTGCAGACCGGGCCGGTGCGCGAGTACAGCGTCATCGTCACCGGCGAAGACACGTTGCAGCTCGGCTCGGTGTTCAGCGCGGCGGCGGCGGATACCGGCGATCCGCTCGCGGCGGGCGTCGGAGTCGATGCCGCCCGCGACCAGATCCGGTTCAGCGTGCCGCACGGCTTCGTCACCGGCGATGCGGTCAAGTACACCGCCGCCGGCACCTCCATCAGCACCGGGTTGAACAGCAGCGACACGTACTTCGTGCGCGTGCTCGACGATCACACGATCAAGCTGTATGCGAACCGGGACGAGGCGCTCGCCACCGGCGCCTTCGCCGACCACGCTTTCCTGCCGTCCTCCGTCGACGACGTCGCCGACACAGTGACCGTGTTCGGCAGCGGGTACGGCGAGAATCAGGCGTTGACGTATCGCGCCCCGCCGCCGGTGGAGTTCACGAGCGAAGCCGCGGACTTCGACAGCGCCACGGGCACGGCGACGGACAACAATCAGATCTACCTCGCGGGGCACGGTCTGTCGAACGGCGACCGGGTGATCTATCGGGTCCAGCCCGGCGGCGCCGCGATCGGCGGGCTCGTATCGGGCAGCGCCTACTACGTCATCCGCATCGATGGCGATCACATCCAGCTCGCGGCCACGCTCGACGCCACCGATCCGGACGACGGCGACGGCGTCGAGATCACGCCCATCGCACTGTCGCCCGACAAGAACGCCCCGCATGACCAGGAGCGCCACCTGCTGGTGCGCGAGGCCATCGGCGGCCTGGCGGATGGCGTCACGTATTACACCCGCAACGTGGCGGGCGATACCTTCCAGCTCGCCACGACGCCCGGTGGCGCGCCCATCACCTCACTCAACGGGGCCGGGCGAGTCGGCGTGCATCTGTTCTCCCGGCCGGGCCTGGACCTGACCAGCGGAACGGGAACGCACACGCTGCGTCTCGACCTGACCTCGGCGCCGGGCGGCAATCACCTGCTGCTGGGCGAGGGCGGCGTGTCGCTGCGCACACTTGCACCGCCAGCGGGCGATGGCCTCAGTTCCGGTTCGGCCAAGGGCGGCGGTGGAGGTTTCGTGTCCTATGGCAACCCGGACAGCACGCTCCACCTGAACCAGAACGTGCAGGCCTTCATCGCACCGGCGCTGCTGCAGGCGGGCGGCGACGTCCATGTGTTCTCCAGTTCCACGGGGAACACCTCCTCCTACGCCAGCAACGCGGGCGGCGGTTTCGTGGCGGTCGGCGACGCCAACGCCAGGAACGACGTGACCCACCGCAATCGGGCGTACATCGGCGTCGACGACGGCAGCGGAAACATCGTCGGCGACGGCGTGGTGATCGAAGCCTCGGGGCACCTCAGCGTCGTGGCGGAGTCGTCGCTCGACGTCGACGTCACCTCGAACAGCGACGCCGGGGGCTTCGTCGCCGACGTGGACGCGGTGTCGAGCGGTTCCCTCAACGACGAGACTCAGGCGGTCGCGGGCTCGAACGCGCGGGTCACCGCACGCAGCGCCTCGCTGCGTTCGCAATGGTCGCATCTGAACTTCGTGTACCACTCCGACGGATCGGCGGGCGGCTTCGCCGGCGACGCCGACGCGAGCGCCCGCGGGAATGTAAATCCGCACGCCCTCACGGCGATCCGCGGCGGCGCCCAGGTGACCGGCTTCGAAGGCGTGGATGTGCGCGCGCGACTGAACGACACGACCATGAACCAGAGCGACGTCGACGCGAGCTTCTCCGGCCTGTTCGGCGACGGCGATCCGCACCCGGATGCCAACTACAACCCCGACACGCGCATCGACGCCGATCCAGGGGCACTGGTCACCGCGGGCCCGCGGCTGTTCCCCGGCCCCGGCGTTCCCGCGGTCGACGTGACGCCGCTCGAGCAGCCTGGGGGCTTCGACCGCCTCGCGCTGTACGTGCAGATCGACAGCGAGGATGCCCCGCGCAACATCGACTGGGATTCGAACGTGCTGCTGCTGGCAGGCCCCAGCCCGCACCTGATCGTCGGTCCCGACGGTCGCATCGTGAAGGCGATCAACGTCAGCGTCGCCGGCGTCGGCAGCGCCATCGGTTCGTACGTCGACCCGGACAACGACGGCAGCTTCGCGGTCGACGACATCATCAACGAGAACGACCGCGGCCAGGCGCTGTTCCGTTCCAACGACACCGGCGACTCCAACATCACGACGGTGCTGCTCAACGGTCCGCTGTTCACGTTCCGGGAGACCTACCAGAAGGTCGACATCCTGAATCAGTCCGCCCTCGACCTGGTGATCAACGAGATCGAGGTCGTGAACACCTTCCTCACGTCGCCCGAAGACGAAGTCACGATCGAGGTCGATCACGTCGACAATTTCGAGTTCGACGTGAACCACGACTTCAAGCCGACCCTCATCACGATCAGCAATACGCTCGACCAACTGGACGGCGCGGCGCCGGACATCACTTTCGCGGACGTGGTGAACAATCCCATCGGCATGACGAATGTGTTCAACGCCCGTGGGGACATCTTCTCGCGCCCGCCCGGCGGCGGCGAGTTTCCCCCGCCCGGCGGGATCATCCGCACCGACAGCTTCCGCATCCAGGCGGTGCTCGGGAACATCGGCAACAGCGACCTGCGTCTGCGCCTGGAGATCGTCGAGAGCAACGACGGTCCCACCGCAGCGACCGAGCGCTATCGCACTTCCGATGCGGGCGGCAGGAACTTCATGGAGTTGCGCGGCTTGCTGCGGCGCGATCTGGTCGGCAACGAAGGCGTGACCGGATTCAACGTCGACGTCGAACGTATCCAGTCCGGCAACGACCGCGGTGACGATGTGAACCTGGTGCTGCTGAACGGCGTGCTCCAGCCCACCGTCGTTCCAGGACCGTATGAAGTGGAGGTATTCGAGCCCGCGATCGTCGACACTCCGGTCGACCCGTCCGGCCCTCCGGGAGCGCCGCCACGGACGACGATCGTCACCGACCACTTCCGGGAGTCGCCGGGCAGCAATCCCACGATCTTCCCGCGCGGCGTATGGGGCAGGGGTGGGTCGCTGGTGGACGTGGACTACGTGATCGGCGCTCCGCTCGATCCGCAGCGGCGGATCATCACGGGCCGGAACATCGACATACTCGGCAACTCGGTGCCGAACGGCCCGTTCATCAATCTACTGGGATGGACCGACATCCTCGACATCCAGAACCGCGGTCTGCCGCTCGGCAACATCGACGTCCTGACCAATGGTCACATCACCCTCACCGAGGAGCAGGGCGATCTGCGCGCCGGGCTCATCCAGTCCACCCAACGCAATGTCAATCTGACGAGCCGCAACCGCGACATCATCGACTATCAGGACGACGTGGAAGCCGATGTCGTGGGCGTCAACCTCACGATGACGTCGCTGCTCGGGCGCATCGGCACCTTCGAGAACGCGCTCGAGATCGATTCCTCGAACCCGAGCTATGGCGTGGTCAAGGGCGATGCCTTGTCCGACGTCGTGCTGATCGAAACCGCGGGCGACCTCAACGTCGATCGTATCCGTTCCGAGTCCGGCGACGATTCCCTGACCGTGCGCGACGGCAGCATGCTCGATGCCTTCGATGACGTCGCAGCCGACGTGATCGGCGTGAACCTGATCCTGAGCGCTGCCGGTGGCGGCACGATCGGCGTCAGCGCCAACGATCTCGACATCGATTCGTCCACGGTACGGCCCGGCCGGCTCAATGCAGTCGCCTCGAGCAACGTATTCATCACCGAGACCGACAGCTCGCTCAACGTCCAGCGCGTGTTTTCACCGGGCGGTGCGATCCGGCTGACGGTGCCCGACACGATCGCCACCGACGAGGATCTGATCCTCATGGAAGGCGGCATCATCTTCACCAACGAACTGGGCATCACGCTGCGGGTCGGCGACGACGTCGATACGCGTCTGGGCAGCGCCATGTTCGCCGCCCAGGACATCGTCATCGACGGTGATTTCGGCGACGCCGATCCGGGCCGCGGCTCGCGCGTGGTGCTGCGCGGCGCCATGGTCGCCGACACGACCACGATCAACACGCTACGCGATGCCGATGAAATCCGCATCGAGAACGGCATCCTCAACACCTTCATCTTCACCTCGGGCGGCGACGACCTGATCTTCGGGTCCGACGCGGGCTCCGACGACCCGGACTTCACCGACACGACGTACTTCGGCGACTACATAGACGCCGGGCCGGGCAACGACCGGATCTACGGTCTCGGCGGCGCCGACTACATCCTCGCGGGCGACGGCAACGATTACGTCGAAGGCGGCGCCAATGGCGACTACATCGACGGCGGCGCCGGCGACGACGACCTGCGCGGCGGATTCGGCAGCGATCAGATCCACGGCGGCGCCGGGTTCGACACCATCGACGGTGGCCGCGGCAACGACATCCTCTACGGCGACGATGGCGACGACCATATCAATGCGGGCGGCGGCGCGCTCAACGTGATCTTCGGTGGCGCAGGCGACGACGTCCTCGACGGCTCCGATGAAGGCCGCGACGGCATCGACGGCGGCGCCGGTCGCGACTACATCTTCGGCCATGGCGGCAACGACGTCCTGCTGGGTGGGGCCGACAATGACATCATCGACGGCGGCGCCGGCGACGACATCATCCAGGGCGGCGCGGGCAGCGATGTCCTGGTGGGTGGGGCCGGCAACGACATCATTTCCGGAGACGACACCGCGGTCGGCGACGACAATGCCGTCGACTATCTCTATGGAGACTTCGGCACCAACCTCGACGAGCCCGGTTCGGGCGGCGACCAGCTCGACGGCCAGGGCGGCAACGACCTCGAGTTCGGCGAAGGCGGCGACGACGCGATCACCGACGTTCTCGGTGCAAGCAACCTGATCGATTTCGGCACCGGCGAAGCCGCCGACCCGACGCAGTTCGTGGTTCCACCGGTGACGCCGAACCCCGTGGTCACGGTGAGCCCGGACGATCCGTTCGCGGTCGATACCCTCCCGTCCGGCCCGCTGTACGAAGGCTGGTGGGCCGAGATCGCCGCTTCGGCGACAGGCTACGGTGTCTCCGGCGGCGTCGGCGCGGCGCTCGACACGACCGTGGCGGTCGACGCGGACGGCGTCCACTACATGGCGTGGGCCGACAGCCGCAACGGGAACTACGAGATCTACGTGGCCCGCGAAACCGCGAACGGCTGGGCGATGATCGGCGGTTCCGCCGCGGGCGGAGGCGTGAGCGATTCCCTGACCGATTCGCGCCGTCCTTCTCTCATCGTCTTCGACGGCCGGCCGACGGTGGTCTGGACCGAAGTCAACGGCAATGGCACCGACATCCAGGGCGCCCAGTACGACGCCGGAACGGACCAATGGGTCGCGCTCGGTGCTTCGCTCACGCCAGGCGGCATCAGCAATACCGCACGCGCGGATCAGGCGCAGATCGTCGAGGCCGACGGGCGCATGCTCGTCACCTGGATCGACGCTTCGTCGGGCATCAGCTCGGTCTACGGCAAGGCGTTCGATGGTGCAACCTGGGTGGAAGTCACACCGGGGTCGGCTTCGGGGCTGGGCATCTCGCAGTGGCGACCCGGCGTGGCGGAGTACGACGTCGCAGCGGAAGGCGGGCGCATCGCGGTGACGTTCAGTGCGCCACCCCTCAACGATGCGACGGGCGGAAACACCAATGGCCCGGACGATTTCGACGTCTACGTCCGCGTGCGGGAAGGCGCGAATTGGATCGGCATCGGCGCTACCGCCAACGGCAACGTGTCCGATTCGCTGACCGAGAGCCGCGAACCCGACGTTGCGTGGCTCGACGGCCAGTTGTTCGTGGCCTATCGGGAACGGATCAACGACTTCGAGCAGATCTACGTCAAGACCTTCGTTGGTGGTACCTGGGTCAGCGCGGGTCCGGACGGTGCGGTCAAGACCGGCGTCAGCGATACGTCGCGCCGCGCCCTCGATCCGAAGCTTGAATCGGGCGGAGGCGAGTTGTTCCTCGTCTGGGTCGATCACGACAACGCCGACTACGCCGACCCGAACGCGCACATCTATGCGAAGCGCTGGGATGGCACCAGATTCTTGGAAACGCTGCCTGGCGACGCCACCGGCAAGGGCATCAGCGCGACCGGCGGCAAGCTCTCGGCGCTGGACCTCACGGTCGACGCCAAGGGTCGCCCGACCGTGGGCTGGACCGACGACACATCCGGTCTGCCGCAGGCGTTCCTGCGCACGGTCAATGCGATGCCGGCGCGCGTGTTCTTCGCGAACGCGCTGGTCAGCGTCCAGACGATCCTCAATGCCAACGACCTGGGCGAAGGCGACGTGATCGTGCTGGCGCCCGGTGTGCATGCGGGCTTCACGCTCGGTAGCGACGACGCCGGGGTGACCATCCTCGGTGCGCAGGGTGGCGGATCGGTCGTGACCGGCCCGGTGAACGTCCAGGTCGGTGGCCTGCTCCAGCGGCTCACGCTCCAGGGCGGCGTCAATGTCGGCGCCGGCGTCACCGGACTCGCGGTCGTGGACAACCTGATCGGCGGTGGCGGTCTCGTTCTCGACGGTGGCAGCGATCTGCAGATCCTCCACAACCGGTTCAACGGAGTGACCGGCATCACCGTGGCCGGCGCCGCGGCCGGCCTCGTAGCCCACAACGACGTGTTCGCCAGCGCGACCGGCCTGGTGCTGGACGCCGCTTTCACCGGCGACATCCGCGACAACGACTTCCGCAATGCCGGTCTCGGCGTGCGCTACGACGCGCCGGCACCGCTGAACGGCAACCGCATCCACGGCAACACCGTCGGCATCCGCAGCACAGTCGACGCAACTGCCGACGCGCTCGGCTTCCTCGCGGACAGCGTGCCCAATGACGTTTCCGACAACAAGGTCGGTATCGAGCTGGTGCAGGCGCAAGCGCAGCACCAGCACGTATCGGGTAACGCTGTCGGCGTGACCGGCACCGGCACCGTCGGCGGGGCAGACCTCGATCACGCCAATCGGATCGAAGCCAACGGGATCGGCATCGACCGCTTCGACGGCACGATCCGGTTCAACCGTATCGGCGCCAACGGCACCGGCATCGTGGCCGCGACCGGCAACCGGATCGAGGACAACGACATCTATCGCAACACGGTCGGCATTCTCGTGGACGGCGTGAAAGACATCGGTATCGAGCGCAACACGCTGTACACGCCACGGGGAGACCTCGTGCGCGTCGTCGGCGGCGCGAGCGACGTCCAGGTCCTGCACAACACTTTCTGGACCGAGAACGGCTACGATCTGTTCGTCGCCAACGATGCCCAGGCCGGCTTCTTCAGCGACTTCAACAATCTGTACGCCACCGGCAAGGGCAAGGTCGGCTTCTGGACCCGCGATTTCGTCGATGTGCTCGACTGGCAGGCCGACATCGCGCGCTTCGATCTGCACTCGGTCGGCGCGACGGTCGTCAATCCCGACTGGGCCCGTCCGCGTTTCGTCAACCTCCACGCCGACGACTACGCGCTGTTCCCGATGTTCGGCACGCAGCGGTTCACCTCCCCGGGTGCCGCGCCGGCGCTGGGCATCCCCCACATCGCGCTGCGCACGCCCGACCTCTACGTCGATGCCATCCGCGACAAGGCGCTGCCGATCCGCTGGGAAAGCTTCAACAATGCCGGCGGGTCGTCGGTCAGGATCGATCTGTATCGGGACACGCCCGACGGACCCGCCTTCCTGACCACCATCGTCGCTTCGACGCCCGACGACGGCGAGTTCCTGTGGACACCGGGCGCGACCGGAATCGCGTTCGGCACCTACGGCCTGCGCATCCAGGTGTCGTGGGTGAACAATCCGGTGGTGCTCGACCGCAGCCAGGAGCCGTTCACCGTACCGGAGGACGGCACGGACTACTTCGTCGACGACGGCTCGAACGCCGGCGATCAGTACACGCCCAACGGGGTCGGCGACAATCGCCACACCGGCAAGATCTCCAGCGCGCCCAAGCCGTACGCGACCAACCTGCTGCGCGTCTACGACGTCGGACCCGGCTCGCGGCTGTTCGTCGATACCGGCAGCTACTCGATGATCGATCCGGTCGCCGTGTCGGGCAGCGTGGATCTCGGACTCGGGCTCGACCAGGGCTTCCTCATCACTGGACCGAGCAATGCCGGTGCGGTGGCCGAACTGTTCCCGGCGATACCGGGCGATCGCAGCCGCGCGCTGATCGAGCTGAACGACGCCGACGACGTCACGGTGGCGTACCTCACGTTGCGCGATGCGCAACGCGGCCTGTACGCGCACGACGGCAGCTCGGGCGTGGCGGCACACGACATCGTCGCATTCGGGCACGCACTGGACGGCGTCCGGGTCGAGACCGATGCGCCGCTGTCGGACTTCGCGTCGATCGATGCCCACGACAACGGGGCGTGGGGCATCGTGCTCCGTGGTCCGATCCATGCGTTGACCGATTCGGTCGCGAACAACAATGCCGCCGGCGGCGTATCCCTCAGTGGCGCCGTGGAACAGGTGGTCAACAACTCGGCGTACGACAATCGGGGCTACGGCTTCGACATCCGCGATCCGGGCGCCGCATTGGTCCAGCGCAATTCGAGCTTCCGCAATGTGCGCGGCATGATCGTCGACAACAGCACCGGTGGCGCATCGACGCTGGTCGGAGCAAAGGATCTCGCGCCGGGCACCGCCAACCTGATCTTCGAGAATGACCTGAGCGGCGCGGAGGCCATCGGCAACGTCGTATTCGCCGGCAATACCGTCGCAGACCAGACGCAGGCGCTGGCGACGGGCCTCGTACTGCGGGCCGGCGCGGTAGGGTTGTCGAACGTCATCTTCGGCAACGGCACGGGCATCGATGCGACGAACTCGCAGGTCGAGCGCAATCGCGTATACGCCAACACCGTGCTCGGCATCCGCGCGACGCAGTCCGACGTGATCGGCAACGTCGTCTATTCGAATCCCGTGGGCGTGCGGGTGTCGGGCGATGGCAGGACCGTGCGCAACAACCTGATCTACGCGAGCGGCACGACCGGGTTGTTCGTGACCGGCGCCACCGATCTCGAGATCGTCAACAACACGCTGTACGAGCCCTCCGCCGACACAGTGCGCATCGAAGGCGGTTCCGCCGGGGTGAACGTACGCAACAACATCCTGTGGGCCGAGGACGGCGTCGCGCTGTCGATCGCGCCCGACTCGCAGGTCGGCTTCACGTCCGACACCAATGTGTTCTTCCGCAGCTTCCTCGGCACCGGGCAGACCGGGATCTGGAACGGAATCGCGCGCACCACGTTTGCCGCCTGGCGGGCCGCCACGGGAACGGACACCGACAGCCTGTTCACGAATCCGCTGTTCGTCGACGCCAATGGGGCCGACAACGTGCTCGGTTTCGATCCCTCCGGCGGTGATGGGCGCGATGACGATTTCCACGTGCGCAGCCTGACGGGCAGTTTCCACGGCGGCGCCCTGGCGCCGGTCGAAGGGCCGTCGTTCTTCGGCCCGGGCCGGCCCGTGGCATTGACGTCGACGCTCGTGGCGGACGCGCAGCAATCGCCCGCCATCGACCGGGGCGACGGCAACGATCCGTTCGCCAATGAACCGGCGCCGAACGGTGGCTACATCAACATCGGCGCGTACGGAAACACCGCGCAGGCATCGCTCAGCCCGGCCCAGTACGTCCTGGTGATCGCACCCAACGGCGGCGAGTCCATCCATCAACTCTCGACTTTCGACATTCGCTGGCGTCACGACGGTTTCGCCGGCCCGGTCGACATTCAGTATTCGTCCACCGGCATCGGCGGTCCGTTCACGACCATTGCCGCGAACGAGACGAACGACGATCTGTACGAATGGACCGTCGACGAAACCCTGTTCCCGGCCGGCACGAGCTACATCATCCGCGTGCAGGAATCGGCTGCGTCGGCGATCAATGACCGCTCGGACTTCGCCTTCAGCATCATCAACGACCCGCCGGTCGTGGGCACCCTGTCGAATGTCGTACTGAACGAAGGCGCGCCCTTCTCGACGACCGTGTCTGCGGTCGATCCGGAGGGTGGCACGCTGAGCGCAGTGGTGGCCGGGATTCCGGGCGCGACCGCGGTGCGCGATGGCGACACCTTCGTGATCTCGTGGGACGAAACCCCCGACGGCCCGGACAGCATCAACGTGTCCGTGACAGTGACCGACAGCGGCACGCCGGCGCGCTCCGTGGTGCGGAATTTCACGGTGGACACCCTGAACGTCGCACCCGCGCTGACAGTCGATGGACCGACGTCGGGTTCAGTCGGACAGCCCTACGCGGTGACGCTGGGTGCCGTGGATCCCGGTGACGACACCATCGTCCAGTGGCGGATCGACTGGGGCGACGGCGTGGTCGACGTGCTGCCGGGCAATCCGACGGCGGCGGACCACACCTATGTCGTCGTCGGCAGCTACGTCGTGCTCGCGCAGGCAACGGACGAGGACGGGACCTACGCTGCGGCCGGCCTGCCGGTTCAGGTGAATGCTTTGCCACCGCTCGTGGTCACGTCGCTTACCCCGGACACCTCGGGCTTCGCAGTGCGATTCAATCGCGCCATCGATCCGGTCGGGCTCAATCTCTACCAGGGTGCAGGTGCGGCGCTCGGCGCACCGGATGTGGTGTTGACCGGGCCGGCCGGCGACGTGCACGGTTCCATCGTGCTCGACGCGGATCTGGCCGGGTTCTCGTTCATCAAGACCGGCGGCGCCCTCGCGGACGGCGACTACGCGTTGCAGCTGATCAGCAGCGGCGATGCGTTGCGCGACGCCGCAGGCGGGTTGCTCGACGGCGACGACGACGGCACCGCCGGCGGCGACTACGTCAACGCCTTCGCGGTGGCCGACGCGAGCAATCCCGGCATCGGCATCGCCGATTTTGCGCGCGGCCCGGAACAGCCCGCCAACCTGCCCGACAACGTCGGCGGCATCCCGCTGCGCATCACCAGTGCCGGAACGTTCACGACCGCTCGATTCGAAGTCCGGTTCGATCCCGCCCTGCTCGACGTGACCGGTGTGCTCGATCCCGCCGGCGGCACCGCCACGATCGATCTGTCCGTACCGGGTGTCGCCACCATCGATGTCGTGTTCGCCGCTCCGGTGAACGGCACAAACCTCGAACTCGCCCGGCTGGTCGCCACGGTCCCGGCCACGGCGCCCTACGGCGCCAAACAGCGCCTCGACGTGCACACGATCGCCATCGACGGCGCTGCGATCGCGACGCACGACGACGCCGGGGTCCACGTCGTCGGTTTCGTCGGCGACGGGACGTCCAATGCGACCTATTCGATGCTTGACGTGCAGCGTATCCAGCGCGTGCTGCTGAATCTCGATACCGGATTCAGCGGCTGGCCGCTTGCCGATCCCACCATCGTCGGAGATGCATCGGGCAACGGAGTGCTGAGCATCAGCGACGTGACCTTGATGTTGCGCGAAGTGCTGGGCTTCAACCCGGTGCAGATCCCGCCGCTGCCGGCCACGACGCCGGTGGTGCCGTTGAGCGGCCCGGACCCGCTGGTCAACGTGCCGACGGATCTCGTGGCACAGGCCGGTCGCGACGTCAGCGTGCCGATCGAACTCGACACTGCGGCCGGACTCGATTCCGTGCAGATGCGGCTCGCGTACGATCCGGCGGTGCTCGAGTTGCGCGAGGTGCGCAAAGGCACGCTCACCGCGGATTTCGAATGGATCGTGGATCGGAGCACCCCAGGCGTGGTGGTGGTCGACATGGCGCGGATGAGCGCGCTCGAAGGCGGCCAGGGCAGCCTGCTCGTGCTCGACATGCAGGTGCGCGACGGTGTTCCCGGCGGGGGTTACCGGCTCGATCTGCAATGGGCGAGCCTGAACGATGGCCGGTTGACGCTGAATCCCGCGCCGAAACCGGGCGAGGATGCGACGGACGGCTGGATCCGGGTGGAACAGCCAGCGGCACCCGCCGTGGAATCGTTGGCCTGGAAATACCCCGAGACGCCGTCGATGCTGCCGGCACCGGCTGCGCCTGCGGCGGACACGCCCGTGATCGATTGGAGCGCGCGATGGAGCGTGCCGGTCGCGCCCACGGGAGGGACCAGCGACACGAGTCTTTCGTCGCGCTCCGTGCAGGATTTCCTCGGCGCGACCGCACCGTACGACAGCGAGCGCAACACCAACCCGCGCTTCAAGCTCGAGTTGCCGCTCGTTGCACGGGACAAGAGCGGACTCGGTTCCATCCTTCCACGATGAACGAATGACCAAACCACGATAGGTGACGAGGATGAATCCAACCAAATTGCTCACGCGCGCCAGCGGACTTTTTACCTGCCTGTGGCTGGCGACCTGCATGACCGCCGCCCATGCGGCGCTCGTCGTCACCGGGCCGGTCAATGGCACACCCGGCCAATCCATCGTCCTGCATATCGGTCTCGATGCCCCGCTGGTGGCCGATATCGACGAGATGGAACTTCACGTTGCGTTCGATCCGACGGTGCTGCGCCCCGTCGCAGCCAGCGTCGGTCCATTGCTGGCAGGCAGCAGCTTCGGTGCGAACGCCGACACGGGCCTCGCATTGATATCCTTCGGCGCAACCCTGGCGAGCCTGAGCGCGGGCGAACTCGCGACCTGGAGCTTCGAGATCCAGCCCGCGATCGCGCCGTTCACGCAGACGCTCGTGACCGCGAGCCTCGATGCGTTCCTGATCGACAGCCCACCCAACGCCAGTCTCGCCAGCGAGGCGCATACGATCACGGTCATTCCCGAACCCGCGAGCTATGCGTTGTTCGCACTGGGTCTTGGTGCGCTCGTGGCAGGCGCCGGTCGGCGTCGGAGCGCCGCGCGCATCGGCTGACCAGCGCGCGCATCGGTCAACCGGTCACGGAAGTCCGGACTGCCCGACGCACGGCGCAGGCGCGGGCCGGCGCAGTCAGGTGTGCAATCGCGGACGCCCGGTAACTGGTATCCAGCGCGTCGACGGAACTGCCATCCTTGTGACAGGCCCTCGCGGCGGCCTCGCTACCGCTCGCAATCGCCCCGCTCGCAGTACATGGGAAATGCCGGTCGCGGGGGTCCGGTGCGCGCCGGATCCCGCACGGCGGACACGTGTCGGCGAACTGTACAGTCACTGCCACGATTTCGAGATTGCGCAGGCAACTCGTTGAACCATATACGTGGAGCAATACTTGCGTAACTGGACTCCATCAGCTGGCGCTAGGCGCCGTCAACCATGGAGTGGATCCGATGAAACTAAGAAAAATACTGTTCGCCGCAACGTTGGCCCTGGGGGCTTCCTCGGCGTTCGCGGGTCCGACCTATGTATTCAGCGTCAGCGAAGGGACGCAGCCGTTGAATGTCGGCGCGATAACGCTCACGCAGAACGGCGCCAACTCGGTTACCGTGGCTGTGGACCTGCTGTCCGGCTACGGATTCATCAACACCGGCGGCCCGCACACGCCGTTCGCCTTCAACCTGACCGGTTCCGGTGCACTCAGCGTCAGCTTTACCACTCCGTCCAACGGTATCTATGCTTCCGGCGTGTTCAGCCTGAATACCGGCGGCGGCGCCAACACCCCCTATGGCACTTTCGGCGTAGCCATCGATAGCAGCGCGGGCAACGGCTCCGGTGCCGGGTACTTTGGTGACCTCATTTTCTCGCTGACCCGCGTAGGTGGCATCGATACCAGCGACTTCGTGCGCAACGCGGATAACGCCCCGATCCTGGGTGGCAGCTATTTCTCCGCCGATCTGTCGAATGGCAACAACACGGGTGCCCAGGCCTGGGCCATCCGCACCACGCCCCGCACCGTTCCCGAACCCGGTGCGATCGGCCTGCTGGGTATCAGTTTGATCGGCATGGCTGCGGTAGCCAGGCGCCGTCGTCGCGCCTGACAAGCGGCCCGAGCATCCGCGACATGAATACGGCCCCCGAGCGGGGCCGTATTCATGTTCGCTGCGTCGCGGAACCGACGCAGGGCAGGTCGTCACCGCATATGGCTGCCGCTGGCCGTTGACCAGGCACCCCTGAAGTTGCGCGCCCATCGGCCCGGGTGCCGACGGCAGGACTTTCGGCCGCCGCGGCGCTGAACGAAATTCCGCGAAGACCGCCAAAGCATTCGACAGGAGAAAATGCGCGCGCGGCATCTTTCCCGGAAGAGTCCACGCCCGATCGTCTGGATCACCAATCTCCACGGTTCAAGGAGGCGGCCTATGCGGATCATCGTCACGCTGATCATCGGTGCTGCAGCGCTCGTTTCCGCCGGTTGCGCGAGCAACCGGGGCACCACGGCCCCCGAGGCCGCGCTCGCCACGGCGCCGTCATGCTGCGCAAGTCCGCGTGATTTCCCGTTCGAGGCAGCCGAGTCCGACGAACGCATCGCGTTCTCGATCGACGAACGCAGCTCCGCCTACCCGTTCGCGAGCGGCAGGAGCTTCTTCAAGGCATTCGCGCTGGCGGAATCGCCGCAGCCTGTCACCGCGACGACCGTGTCGTTCGCCGACATGGAGCAGAGCACGCTGGGCGGATGGACCGGACGCTACTTCGCGCCCGTGGTCGTGTTCTACGACGCCGTATTCAAGGCATACGGGCCGTTCCAGGGGGTGCCCGATTTCCTCTTCGACGGCCGCGGACGGTGGTTCACCGCACTGCGCACGCCGATCCCGCCGCACGCCCGCTACATGGTGGTGATGACCGACGCCCGGCTGCTGCACGACAACGTCCGGATACCGGCCGTGTTTCGCCCGACTGGCGCGAAGACGCAGGACTGCGCATCGGCCGCCGGATCGTCGACCGCCGCTGCGGGCGCAATGTCGATGGAGACGCTGTGCGGACTCTTCGCGGGGGCCCCGGTCTACGCTCCCGCCGCGAAATCGGGGAGTTCGGTTCCGATCCCGTACAGCGCCGGAGGCGATCTCGCGCTCTGGCTATCGCCACCGGCCGCGGGCGCGCCGAAGACGGAGCCGTGAGGCGCTCGTGCAGTCGAGAGCTGCGGTGACGCTACCCGTTGAATCGACCGCCTTCGTCGGCCAGCTGCTCGAGCAGGGCTGCCGGCTTCCACCACGGCCCCACCGCCTGTTCGTAGCGCCGCACGGCATCGAGCACCTTGGATAATCCGATCAGGTCGGCCGTGAACATCGGCCCGCCCCGATAGCGCGGATAGCCGTAGCCATAGAGGTAGACGATGTCGATGTCGCTGGCGCGCTGAGCGATGCCTTCCTCGAGGATCTTCGCGCCGGTGTTGACGAGCTGGTACAGGCAGCGCTCGAGGATCTCCTGGTCCGAGATCTCGCGGCGCGTGAACCCGCCGTCGGCAGAGGCCTGAACGATCAGCGCCTCGATCTCGGGGTCGGGAATCGGCTTGCGATTGCCGGCTTCGTATTTGTAGTAGCCGGCACCGGTCTTCTGACCGAATCGCCCGCGTTCGCAGATCAGATCACCGATCCTTGCATAACGCTCGTCCGGACTGCGGGTCGCGGCTTGCCGTTTGCGGATCGCCCAGCCAATGTCGAGACCGGCCAGATCGCCGACGCGGAACGGACCCATGGCGAAACCGAAGGCCTCGAGTACGCGATCGACCTGCTGCGGCAGCGCGCCCTCCTCGAGCAGATAACCGGCCTCGCGGAAGTATGCGTGGACCATGCGATTGCCCACGAAGCCGTCGCAGACGCCCACCAGCACGCCCACTTTTTTGATGGTGCGCGCGAGCTTCATGCTCGTTGCGATCACGTCCTTCGCGGTGTTCGCCCCACGCACGATCTCGAGCAGGCGCATGACGTTCGCCGGGCTGAAGAAATGCAGACCGATCACGTCCTGCGGCCTGGCGGTGACGGCCGCGATCTGGTCCACGTCGAGGGTCGAGGTGTTCGTTGCGAGGATCGCTCCCGGTTTTGCCACGGCGTCGATCTTGCGAAACACGTCCTGCTTGACGCCCATGTCCTCGAACACCGCTTCGACGACGATGTCGACATCGCGCAGCGCTTCGTAAGACTGCACGCCGGTCAGCAGGCCCATGCGCTTGTCCATGGCCTCCTGCGTGAGGCGGCCCTTGGCGACGGTGGCCGCATAGTTCTTGCGGATGGTGACGAAGCCGCGATCGATCGCCTCCTGCGATACCTCGAGCACCTTTACCGGTATTCCGGCATTGACGAAGTTCATCGCGATGCCACCGCCCATGGTGCCCGCACCGATCACCGCCGCCCCGCGGATCTCGCGCACCGGGGTATCGTCAGGAACGTCCTTCACCTTGCTCGCGGCGCGCTCGGCAAAGAACGCGTGTCGCAGCGATTTCGACTCGTCGGTGCCCACCAGGTATTCGAAGCGCTCGCGCTCGAATTTGACGCCTTCGGGGAACGAGCGTTTGACGGCGGCCTCCACGCAGGCAAGGCACTCGAGCGGCGCCGGATAGCCGCGCCATTCCTTGGCGATGCGCGCGCGCGCATCGGCGAAGAAGGTGTCGGGGTCGCCGTCGACCGCCGCGGTGAGCGCGCTCGCGCGCCGAATCGGCCGCGCTTCCTTCGCCACCCGGTTCGCGAACTTGACGGCACCGGTCATCAGGTCCCCGGTGACGATCTCGTCGACGATACCGAGTTCGTGCGCGCGCTCCGTGCTCACCGGTTCGCCGGTGACGATCATGTCGAGCGCGGTCTTGGCGCCGATCAGGCGTGGCAGGCGTTGCGTGCCGCCGGCGCCCGGCAGGATGCCGAGCTTCACTTCCGGCAGCCCGATCTGCGCGCCCGTGATCGCGCAGCGGTAGTGGGCGCCCAGCGCCAGTTCCAGGCCCCCGCCCATGGTAGGTCCGGCAATCGCCGCGACGATGGGCTTGGTGACTGTGTCCATGTACACCAGCACGTCACGCAGCGTCGCCATCCCGGGGAACGGCGGCTTGCCGAATTCGGTGATGTCCGCGCCACCGGAGAAATTGCGCCCGGCCCCGATCAGCAGGAAAACGCGCACGGCGGGGTCGTGATCACCGGCCTTGATCGCGTCGAGAATTCCCTGGAGCAGACCCTTGCCTACGGAAAGCGCATTGACCGGCGGGTTGTTCAGCGTGATGACGCCCAGATGGCCCTGGACCTGGTATTCGATGATGTCTGGCATGTGAACCTCGATGGCTCGTTGATTCGTGAATCGTATGCGGTCACTGCTGATTCACGATTGGTGGTTCGTGACTCGCAGATCGCGGCGGGCTGTTGCTGCGTGGGTCGGAGCTTCGTGCCCGGATGCATGGGCACACCGATGTCGCGTGTCGCGGCGTGAGCCAGAGCCTGCGATTCACCTGCCACCGGTGACGTATCACGAGCCCTCAGACTTCCAGCCACTCCTTGCGCACTGCTTCGTTCGAACGCAAATCGTCTGGCGTGCCCTCGAACACGATCTGGCCGTGACCCATCACGTACAGCCGCTGGCAGATCTTGAGGGCGATGGTTAGCTTCTGTTCCACGAGCAGGATCGAGATGCCGCGTTTCGCGATCTCGTCGAACAGATTCGCCACCTGTTCGACGATCTTGGGCGCCAGCCCTTCGGTCGGCTCGTCGATCATGACGAGGTCGGGATCGCCCATGAGCGTGCGGCACAGCGTGAGCATCTGCTGCTCGCCGCCGGAGAGCACGCCCGCGGGTGCGTCGGCGCGCTCGCGCAACCGTGGGAACAGGTTGTACATGTCATCGAGACTCCAGCGGCCCGATTCCTTGCGACCCTTCATGCCGAGCATGAGGTTCTGGCGCACGGTGAGCGTCGGAAAGATGTCGCGGTTCTCGGGAACATAGCCCAGTCCCTGGCGAGCGATCGCGTAGGTCTTGCGACCCATGATCTCCTTGCCCTTGAACGCGACCGAGCCGTTCGACACCACCTGCCCCATGATCGCCTTGATGGTCGTGGAACGGCCTACGCCATTGCGTCCGAGCAGGCTCACGATCTCGCCCGGGCCGACGCTCAGGTGTACGCCGTGCAGGATGTGGCTCTTGCCGTAGAACGCGTGCAGATCGCGGACCTCAAGCATGGCCGTGACGCCGGGCAGTGCCAAGGCACGCACGCGCGCCCTTCAGGATCAGCGGGCATTTCAAGTGTGCGGGCATGTTCACTCTAGTCCACCTCCGTCCCGAGATAGGCTTCCTGCACCGCCTTGTTGTTGCGGATGTCCTGCGGGCTGCCGGTCGCGATGACCTCGCCGTAGACGAGCACCGAGATGCGGTCGGCGAGGCCGAACACGACGCTCATGTCGTGCTCCACCATGACCAGGGTCTTGCCCTCGGTGACGTTGCGGATCAGCGCGACCGCGTCGGCCGTCTCCGAGTTGCTCATGCCCGCGGTCGGCTCATCGAGCAGGATGACATTGGCGCCGCCGCCGATCGTCACGCCGATCTCCAGCGCGCGCTGTTCGGCGTAGGAGAGCACCCCCGAGAGCGTGTCGCGCCGCCGCTCCAGGCCGATCATCCGCACCAGCTCGTCGGCACGTTCGCGCACGTCCTCGAGACCGCCGACGCGCTGCCAGAACGAATAGCGGTACCCCTGCGACCAAAGTACCGCGCAGCGCAGGTTCTCGAACACCGAAAGCTTCGGGAAAATATTGGTGATCTGGAAACTGCGCGAGAGCCCGCGCCGGTTGATGTCCTGGGGTGCGAGGGCGGTGATCTCGTGACCGTCGAGCCGGATGCTGCCCGAGGTAACCGGGAAGCGGCCGCTGATGAGATTGAACAGTGTCGATTTGCCCGCACCGTTCGGACCGATGACCGCGTGTCGCTCGCCTTTCTCGATGGCGAGATGCACGCCATTGATGATGGCGGTCTTGCCGAAGCTCTTGCGAACGTCCGTGAGTTCGAGGGCGGCAGGCATCAGACCTCCTGCGCCCGGTTGATCGCTGCCGCGACATCCGCCCAGGCGGCGCGAACGAAGCGGGCTGCGAATGCGAGCAGCAAGCCGCCGACGACGAGGATCGCCACGGACACCAGCCAGGGCTGCAGTGTCGCCACGTCCATATCATGGCCGAACAGCGTCATGACCGTCCCGACCTGCTGGGCATTGGTCTCCATGTGATAGATCATCTCGATCACGGCGACCAACCCGAGCAGCAGCAGCGCCGCGGCGGCAGCGGCGCCGGCGTAGGGCAGCGCGAGACGGCCCAGTTTGTGCACCCGCACCGCGGGCTTGTGCAGGGTGACCAGGGAAGCGATGCCGCCGGGCGCGAACAGGATCATCACGAGGAAGAACAGGCCGAAGTAGAGCAGCCAGGCCTGCGTGTAGTTCGAGAGGGCGGATTGCAGGAATGTCACGAAGATCGCCCCGATCACCGGTCCGTAGAAATGCCCCACGCCGCCGATGAAGGCCATCAGCAGGACATTGCCCGAAGCCACGGTGCCCAGACGCTCGGCGGTGATCAGTTCGAAGTTGATCACTTCGAGCGCGCCCGCGATGCCGGCGAAGAATCCTGCGAGGCTCAACATCATGAAACGCACGCGGGTCGGGTTGTAGCCGATGAATCGCACCCGCTCGGGATTGTCACGTACGGCATTGGCCATGCGTCCGAGCGGCGTCTGGGTCAATGCATACATGGCGATCATGCACACGAAGCACCACGCGGCGATGAGGTAGTAGACCTGGATCCCCGGCCCGAAGTCGATGCCCATGACCGGCTCGCCCACGACGCGGTTGGTCGCTATGCCGCCTTCGCCACCGAAGAAGCTGGGAAACATGAGCGAACTGGCCGCGACCATCTCCGCGATGCCGAGCGAGATCATCGCGAACGGCGTCCCCGCGTGTTTGGTGGTGATGTAGCCGAAGATGATCCCGAAGACGAGCCCGGCCGCGCCACCGATGAGCGGCAGCAGCGTGACCGGCCAGTGGAACGTGCCCGCACCGATCGCGTTCAGCGCATGCGCGGAAAAGAAGGCGCCGAGCCCGAAATACACCGCGTGGCCGAAGGACAGCATGCCGGTCTGGCCGAGCAGCATGTTGTACGACAGCGCGAAGATGATCGCGATGCCCATCTGCGTGAGCATGGAGACCGCGAAGCCCTGCGTGAACACGAGCGGGGCGGCGATCAGGACCGCTGCCGTCGCACCCCAGATAAAGAAGCGGCGCCAGGACATCATCGCGCTGCTCCCGCAGACGCTTCGCAGCGCCACTGTCGGCGGCCGATGCCGCTCGCCTGGCCGTCGATCCCCCTGCGGGGCCCCCTCGCCGGGTAGCTCACGTCGCCGCCTCCGACTCTTTGCGCGGTCAATTCGCAGCGCCACTGTCGGCGGCCGATGCCGCTCGCTTGGCCGTCGATCCCCCTGCGGGGGCCCCTCGCCGGGTAGCTCACGTCGCCGCCTCCGACTCTTCGCGCGGTCAATTCGCAGCGCCACTGTCGGCGGCCGATGCCGCTCGCCTGGCCGTCGATCCCCCTGCGGGGGCCCCTCGCCGGGTAGCTCACGTCATCCCTCCCTCGTTCCCATGAGGCCTTTGGGACGGACGATCAGCATTGCCACCATCAGCAGGTAGGGCAGCACCGGGCCGGCTTGCGCAATGGTCACTTTCCACAATTCCATCCAGCCGGAGTCCGGATCGACGGTGATGCCGACCTGCTCGAATACCGTGAGCAGCGAGTAGTCGAAGGCCACGGAGAAGGTCTGCACCGCGCCGATGATGAGCGACGCGATGAACGCACCGGCCAGCGACCCCATGCCGCCGAACACCACGACCACGAACACGATGGTGCCGACCGACACGGCCATGCCGGGCTCGGTCACGAATGCGTTGCCACCGATCACACCGGCGAGACCCGCCAGCGCCGCCCCGCCCGCGAACACGAGCATGAACACGCGCGGCACGTTGTGGCCGAGGG
Organism: Burkholderiales bacterium; assembly: GCA_038324085.1. Lineage (GTDB taxonomy): Bacteria > Pseudomonadota > Gammaproteobacteria > Burkholderiales. The sequence goes on along the minus strand of JBBQHP010000003.1, from coordinate 128,845 downwards.
CCTGCACCATGTCCGGGTGCGACAGCGACGCCTGGATGATCATGCCGATCCGGGTGCGCGTCAGTACCAGGTACAACGCCGCCAGCATCGCGACCGAAACCCCCATCATGAACACGCGATACGCGGGGTAGAGGGTGCTGAAAATCGAGAACGCGGAGAAGTCGAGGACGTCCGGAATGCGGTAGGGCACGGGCGCCCGCCCCCAGATCAGGTGCACCACCTCCTCGATGATGTAGGCGAGGCCGAAAGTGAACAGCAGTTCGGCCACGTGGCCGTAGCGGTGCACGGTGCGCAACCCGTAGCGCTCGGTAACCGCACCGCACAGCGCGACGAGCAAAGGCGCCACGACCAGCGCCGGCCAGAACCCCAGGTAGACGCTGGTCTGGTAGGCGAAATAGGCGCCCAGCATGTAGAAGCTCGCATGCGCGAAATTCAGCACCCCCATCATGCTGAAGATCAGCGTGAGGCCGCTCGACAACATGAACAGCAGCAGTCCGTAGGACAGGCTGTTCAGCAATGTCACCAGGAAGAATTCCACGCGCTTCTGGCTCCCACGAGGCCTTGGTCAAACGAAAGGGGCGTCCATCGGGCGCCCCTTTCCGCGTTGGTCGTCTGGCGCTAGCCCTTCGGCCGCTCGAACTTGCAGGTCGTCGGCAGCACGGTGTCCTTCGCCTCGATGCGGGCATCGGTCTTGAAGCCGAAGCCGGTGCGCTCGACGTCGAACTTCACGTCCTTGCCGTTGGCCTTGGAGAAAGTCGACACGAAGATCGCCTGCAGCGCCTGGTGATTGTCCGCACGCATCGTGACTTCGCCGGTGATGGTGTCGATCTTCATGTTCTCCATCGCCTTGGCGACCTTGACCGGATCGGTGGACTTCACCTTCTCCATGGCGCGGGTCAGCATCTCCATCGCGTTCATGATGCTGGTCCAGTAGAAATCGTCCGATGAATCGGCAAAGCGCTTGCGGTAGGCCTCGACCATGGCGACGGTGCCGCTGCCGCCGATGTTCGAATGAAACACGGTCACCTGTTTCAGGTGACCGACGCCGGCTTCCCCGATGACCGGCGGCGTGCCGAGCCCACCGGCGTAGTAGGTATAGAAATCAGCCTTGAGACCGGCGTCCTTCGCGGCCTTGATCAGCAGCGCGATGTCGTTGCCCCAGTTGCCGCTGACGACCGAGTCGGCCCCCGACGCCTTGATCTTGGCGACGTAGGGCGCGAAATCCTTGACCTTGCCGAGCGGATGCAGGTCGTCGCCGACGATCTCGATATCGGGGCGCTTCTTGGTGAGCATTGCTCGCGCTGCCTTGGCAACCGACTGGCCGAAGGAATAATCCTGGTTGATCAGGTAGACCTTCTTGATGTCCTTCTGCGCGGCCATGTAGTTGGTCAGCGCCTGCATCTTCATGTCCACGTCGGCGTCGAAGCGGAAATGGAAGTAGTTGCACTTGTCGTTGGTGAGCGAGGGATCGACGGCGCCGTAGTTCATGTACAGCACGGTCTGATCGGGATTGCGCCGATTGTGCTTCGCGAGCGCGTCCGACAGGGCCAGCGCCACCGAGGAACCGTTGCCCTGCATCATGTAGCGGATGCCCTGGTCGACCAGTTGCTTGAACACCAGCTGCGCCTCTTGCGGACTGGTCTTGGTGTCGAAGGGCACGACTTCGATCTGCTGTCCGAGCACCCCGCCTTTCGCGTTGATGCGCTCCGCGGCGAACTGCAGATGGCGCAGTCCCACTTCACCGACGTTGCCGAAGGGCCCCGAGAGACCCTCGAGATAGGCGATCTTGAGAACGTTGTCCGCCATCGCCGGCATCGCGCACGCCAGCAAAGTCAGCCCGCACAGAACGACGGCACGCAGCCGAAGCTTCATCATGTCCATACCTCCCATTGAATCGTTTTCTTGGATGCCGGCGGATTGGTCCACCGGTCTTGTAGTCAACGGTTGCGGAGTCCCAAACGATGACAGCGCGTGCTGTGGTCGACGCTGTGTCCCTCGCTCGGTGCATCGGCCCAGCGCTCGTCCAGTCCGCGCGACACGGCGTTGCATCTGCCGGCAATAGCGGCCGATTCTGCCCCATCGACCCACCCGTGTAAACGAGAAGGGCCGCCCGCGGTTTGCATATTGCACCGCAGCGAATCGTGCGGCACAGCCACTGGCGCAAGGCTCCGGCTACAATCGTACGTCCTCGCACGCCGATTTTTTTTCCAACGGGAGTCCGATCCATGCACGGTCTGATGATGAACACGCCGCTCAATATCACGGCGCTGATCCGGCATGCCGACCGCTATCACGGCGACACCGAGATAGTGTCCAGACTGGTCGAAGGCGGCATTCATCGCTATACGTACACCGAAGCGCACCGGCGATCCCGGCAGCTCGCCAATGCGCTGCGGGCGCTCGACGTGAAGCCTACCGAACGGGTCGGCACGCTTGCCTGGAACGGTTTTCGCCACTTCGAGATCTACTACGCGGTGTCCGGCAGCGGCGCCGTGTGCCACACCATCAACCCGCGTCTGTTCCCGGAACAGATCGCCTACATCATCGCGCATGCCGAAGATCGTTGTGTGTTCTTCGACCTCAGTTTCCTGCCACTGGTCGAGAAGCTGGCACCGCTTGCCAAGGGCGTGCGGCACTGGGTGCTGATGACCGACAAGGCGCATATGCCGGCGTCGTCGAGCCTCGAGTTGAAGTGCTACGAAGATCTCGTCAACGGCCACTCCGACCAGTTCGATTGGCCTGCGCTCGACGAGAACACCGCCTCGTCGCTGTGTTACACATCCGGGACCACGGGCAATCCGAAGGGCGTGCTCTACAGTCATCGCTCCACGATCCTGCACGCCTACGCGGCCTGTCTCCCCGACGCGCTCAATCTGTCTGCGCGCGACGTCGTGCTGCCGGTCGTGCCCATGTTTCACGTCAATGCGTGGGGCCTGCCCTACAGCGCCCCGATGGTCGGCGCGAAGCTGGTGTTTCCCGGTGCCCAGCTCGACGGCGCGAGCCTGCATGAACTGTTCGTGCAGGAAGCCGTCACCGTATCCGCGGGCGTGCCGACGATCTGGCTCGGCCTGCTGGCGCACGTCAAAGGCAACAAGCTCGATTTCGGTCCCTTGAAGCGCACCATCATCGGCGGTTCGGCCTGCCCGCCGGCGATGATCCGCAGTTTCGAGGACGAATTCGGCGTCCAGGTGCTGCATGCCTGGGGCATGACCGAGATGAGTCCGCTCGGTACCGTCAACACGTTCAAGAACTGTCAGCTGGCACTCCCGAAGAGCGAGCGCGACGCGATCCAGAACAAGCAGGGGCGCGTCATCTACGGCGTGGACATGAAGATCGTCGACGACGAAGGTGCCGAGCTGCCGCGCGATGGCAAGGCCTTCGGCAACCTGCTGGTGCGCGGGCCGTGGATCTGCAGCGAGTATTTCAAGGGTGAAGGCGGCGATCCGCTGCACGACGGATGGTTTCCCACCGGCGACGTGGCAACGCTGGACGCCGACGGCTTCATGCAGATCACCGACCGCTCGAAGGATGTGATCAAGTCGGGCGGCGAATGGATCAGCTCGATCGATCTCGAGAACGCCGCCATGGGACACCACGGCGTGGCCGAGGCGGCGGTGATCGGGATCGCACACCCGAAATGGGACGAACGTCCGTTGCTGATCGTGCGCTGCAAGGACGGCATCGCGGTCGATCGCGATGAGCTGCTCAAGTTTTTCGAAGGCAGGGTCGCCAAATGGTGGATACCCGACGACGTGGTCTTCGTCGACCAACTCCCGCACACTGCGACCGGCAAGCTGCTCAAGACCAAGCTGCGGGAAGACTTCAAGGCCCACAAGCTGCCGGGAACCTGAACGCCGTCACGGCGGACGCGGAGACGATATGGACATGAGGTGCACAACGATGATGCTGCTCGCTGCGGTCTTGCTGGTGCCCGCAGCGCAGGCGGCCGTGTACAAGTGCCGCGACAAGTCGAACGCGGTGGTCTACTCGCAGGAGCCGTGCGAGAAGACCGGTACGCGACAGGAGAAGAAGCTCACCCGCCAGGACCTGAAGGCGAACGAGATGCGCATGCGCCCGCAGAATCACGACGGCGGTGATGGCAAGGCAGATTACTCGCAGGGGTCGAACTATCAAGGCACTGCACCCGAGCGGGCGGCACCGAACAACCGGAACCGGGACTAGAAACGTGCACCTTCAAGGGCAGGCAACACCGGACCACCCGGCACGTGCCCGCGCCACGCGCAACACTGCCCGGGGCGACGGATCGACGGCCGCTTCCCGCGCGACCGACCCAGGGTCGCGGTTGTGCGGTGTTGATTCCGCCGGACCGCCGATCGGGGGTCGCGGCATCGGGCTCGAGCGCGTCGAGAAGGCAATCGATGCCACGGGCGCTTCGCTGGCACGCGCGAAAGCAGAAGCGCGCGAATCGACTGCGCGTTAACCCGTGACGGCCACGCCGACACGGATTCCGACGCGGATTCGAACACTCGCACGTCCGGTTAGATGCGATTTCCGTACGTAGCACTCGCCGCCGTGTTTGCGATCGTCCTGGCGCTTTGGCGCCTGGAGAGCGCCACCACGGGGATCGAGATCGTGCGCGATCGCGTCGGTACGATCCCGGTCACCGTGTTCCGGCCCGCGTCGGCCGAACGAGCGCCCGTGATCGTGATCGCCCACGGTTTCGCCGGTTCGCAGCAACTGATGCAGCCGTTCGCGATCTCCCTCGCACGCAACGGCTACGTCGCCGTCACCTTCGATTTTCCCGGACACGGGCGCAATCCCACGCCACTTGCCGGGGGCCTGGCAGACTACGCGCTCGCCGGCCAGGCACTGCTCGCCGCCCTGGATGCGGTGGTGGAGCACGCGCGGTCCCTCCCCGGCACCGACGGGCGCCTCGCGCTGCTCGGACATTCGATGGCGTCCGAGACGGTCGTGCGCTATGCCATCGACCACCCCGAGGTGAGTGCGACCGTCGGCGTGTCGCTCTATTCGCACGACGTGACCGCGGAGCGCCCGCGCAATCTGCTCGTGATCATCGGCGCGCTGGAACCGTCGATGTTCAGCGACGAAGGCCGCCGCATCGCAGGCATGGCGGCGGGCGGCGTGGCGGAACCCGGCGTGACGTACGGCAGCATCGCCAACGGAACGGCGCGACGGTTCGCGTTCGCGGCCGGGGTCGAGCATATCGGCGTGCTGTACAGCCGCGACAGCATCAATGAGGTGATTTCCTGGATGAACCAGGTGTTCTCGAGGCAATCCGAAGGCTTCGTCGGCACGCGCGGGCGCTGGCTTGCCCTGCTGTTCCTCGGCATCGTGGCGCTTGCGCATCCGCTGTCGCAACGCTTGCCGGTGGTGGCGCGGCTGCCGTTCGGCGACGGATTCACTTGGCGCGAACTGCTCCCGGTCGCGATCGCACCGGCCGTGCTGACACCGCTCATTCTCTGGCAGCTCCCGACCCATTTCCTGCGGCTGTTGCTCGGAGACTACCTGGTCTGTCACTTCGGGCTGTATGGTCTGTTGACGTTCGCGGGCTTGTGGCTGACGTCGAGACGACGGACCCGGCCGTACGCGCCGATCGAACGCGTCTCCAGCGATGCGCTCGCACTGGCGGTTCTCGCGGTCACGGCGTTCAGCGTCCTCGCGATCGCGCTGCCGCTCGACCGTTACGTGAGCGCGTTCCTGCCCGGCGCCACCCGCCTGCCACTATTCGCCGCCATGCTGGTCGGCACCATCCCCTATTTCCTCGCCGATGCGCGCCTCACCCGGGGACTGGAAGCCCCGCGCGGTGCCTATGCACTCACCAAGATCCTGTTCCTGCTCTCGCTCGCAATCGCGATTGCACTCAATCCGGGCAAGCTCTTCTTTCTCGTCATCATCGTGCCCGCGATACTCGCGTTCTTCGTGATCTACGGTCTCATTGCCCACTGGGCGTGGCGCCGCACGAACCATCCGCTGCCCGGTGCGATCGCGAATGCGGTCGCCTTCGCGTGGGCGATCGCGGTGACTTTTCCGGTGGTGCGCGGATAGCGGCCGGCATGGATGACAGCACCGCGCAGGGCGACACCGGATCCCCGGCGATGATCACCGACACGCCACGCGATTCGGACCGGGCGGAGCCCAGGCCGGGAATCATGGATGCACTCCGCGAGGGCACCCGGGCGCTACACGGCGAGGCGGAGCGATCGGGAATCGTTTGCGACCTGCTCCAGGGGCGGGCCGACCGGGCCGGCTATGTGATGCTGCTACGCAATCTGCTACCGGCCTATCGCGAGCTCGAACTCGGGCTCGAGCACCATCGCCATTCGCCCGGGATGCGCGGGATCGCGCTACCGACCGTGTTCCGTGCCGCCGCGCTGGAGTCCGATCTGACTGCCCTGCACGGTTCGCGGTGGCAGGACGACCTGGGCGTTCTCGCCTCCGCCACGCGCTACGCCGCGCTGATTGCTGCCGCCGCGCAAGGTGACGGTACGCGCCTGCTCGCGCATGCATACGTCCGCTATCTCGGTGATCTGAGCGGCGGACAGGTCCTGCGACGATTGCTGACCCGATCGCTCGCCTTGGCGCCGCATCAGCTCCGGTTCTACGAATTCGCGGGCGTCGCGAACCTCCCGGAGTTCAAGGACGGTTACCGCCGGGCGCTGGAGCGGGCCGCCGGCGCGGTCGCGGACGAGGCGGCCTTGATCGCGGAGGCCGAAGCCGCCTTTCGCTGCAACATCGAGCTCTCGATCGCAGTACGGGAAGCCGCCCGGAGCTGAAACCGAGGGTCGTCGGCCCGGCTACTCGTCGCGGCCCGCCACACCCGTCGAGCGCCGGATGAGTTGGCCGAGCAGTTCGGCCGTGCGATGAACCGAAGCCTGTACGCTCTCGAGCATGTCCGGCATCTTGGCCACGTCCACGCCATCGGTGATCTCCATCGCCGCCAGTTGCGCATTGCCCACGATCGACGACAGCAGATTGCGGTAGACCACGTCGGAATCGGAATCCAGGCGGACGTTCACGGGCCGGTACTGCTTGACGATATCGTCCTGGAATCGCCGGCGGGCGGCCTCGGCCGCCTTGCGCTCGGTCAGGTCGACGAAGCCGATCACGAATCCAAGCGAGCGATTCGCCGAGGCGAACACGGGATCGGCACGGACCAGCAGCGACTTCATCCCGTCGGTGCCGTCGGCGAGCGTGACCTCGCCCCGCCACGGCCGGCGATGCTCCAGCAGATCGCGCAACGGTTGACCCGCACTGGCATCGTAGGCGAGACAGGAATCAAGATCGTGCAGTGACTCGAGTCTCGAACGGTCCGCGCCCAGCATCCGGTCGAAGGAAACGTTGGTGAGCAGGATGCGGCCGTCGGCATCGGCAATGACGATGGGCTGCTCCGAGATTTCCACCTGCCTGCTCACCTGCAGCAACTGGTCGCGCGCGATCAACATCCGCACGGATCGAAACTGGAGCACGATGTCGGCGACCGACTCGCCGATCAGGCGCGCTGCCGTCAGATCGGCCAGGGTCCACGGATCGCACGTGCCTTCGACGACCTGGTGCCACTGCGCGAACGAGCGGCGCGGCGACAGTTCCGACGGGTCGTTGCCGACGACGAATGGCTTGAACGGATTGCCGCCCCAGGTCACGGTGCGCACGCGCTCCGGACGAAACCACAGCAGGTATTCCCCCTGGGCATTCGACACCGGCGCCGCGATCATGCCGCTTGCCACCGATGCCAGCAGGCTGAACTCGGGTGCGTCGATGCCGAGCGATGCGGTGGCGAGCACCGCGGTGCGCGGTTTCTGATCGAACCAGCGTCCTATTTCGCGCAACTCCTGGGTGCCCGGCACCTCGCCGACCGTGAGCACCTGCCCCTCGAACAGCAGCGCCGCTCCGCTCGCGTCGAGCGGTTGGAGCAGGGATCGCGGATCGTCGAACAGGGCGCCTTTCCAGTCGCCGTCGCGAGCTATGGCCTCGACCATGCGCTGTTCCAGCCGACGCACCTGCAACTCGACGTGCGCCTGCACGAAGCTCTCGAGGGCCGCGATGCGCGTGGCCACCGCTTCTGCCAGCAGGTCGCACGCCGCCCGGATCTCGTAGTGCACCATCCGCGGGACATAGTGATGGCATGCGACGAGGCCCCAGAGCCTGCCGCCGACCATCAGCGACATCACCATGGTCGCCCGCACACCCATGTTCTTCAGGTACTGGGTGTGCACCGGCGACATGCTGCGCAGGAAGCACAGCGACATGTCCAGTTCGCGGCCGGTGACCTGGCGCGGCACCAGCGGGACGGAGGTATCCTCCACATCCACCAGAACGCGGACCCGATTGCGCTCGTACAAGCGGCGCGCGATCTGCGGGATGTCCGAGGCAGGATAGTGATTGCCCAGGTAGGGTTCCAGACCTGGCTGCCGGCGCTCGGAAAAGACCTCGCCGTGGCCTTCCTCGTCGAAGCGATAGATCATCACGCGGTCGTAGCCTGTGATGTTCTTGAACACCCTCGCCGCTTCGTCGCACAGCTCGCGCAGCGACGATGCGGCGAGAATCGTCTGCAACGCTTCCTGCAATTGTCCGGACTGATCGATCGGGGCGCCGGTGCGCTCCAGTTCGATGACCAGTTCGCCCCCGGGCGCCCGGTGCATCAGGCAGTCGAAATCGACTGCCGGGCTCCCGACCCGGCAGCGTACGGCGACGGGAATGTCCCCGAGCGGTCCACTCAGGAGGGGGCGGAGGCGTGCTAGGAGGTCTCCACCGAGTTCCTCGAGCGAGCGCCCGACGAGAGCGTCGGGGTGCGCGAGGAATTCCTGCGCGTTCGCGCTCGACTGGACAACGACGAAGTCCGCTTCGCGAACCACGAGCAGCGCGCCATGGGGCTGGATTGACCCCGCCAGATGGATCTGCTCCCGTTCGCAGTTGGAAAGGTCGGCCTGCCCGAACAGCGTCGCCGGGAACATGGGGGAGGACAAACCAGGGTTCTCCCGGGGTTCACTCGCCTCGGTCCCGAAGCAATACGCCGTAGTATTGCGGCTCGGTATCCGAATTGCCCACGGCAGATATCTCGAATTTCTTCTCGGCGCCGCCATCTCCGCGAAGCGAGATCGGAATGTTGCGCACCATCCCGCGAGCCTGGACAGTGGTCAAAAGCGTGGCGAAATCGCTGACTGGGCAGGCGAACCAGCGCTCGATGTGCTCGCCGGCAGCGGATCCCGCGACATCGATGCCCACCAGTGCGCGAAACGCAAGGTTGCATCGCATGATGACCCCTTCCCGGTCGATCGCCACGAACGGATCCGGACTGCGTTCCACGAGATCCTCGATCGATACCTGGGCGGTGCGATTCGGGACCGGACCGGCGACACCCGCGCGCGCGAGCTGAAGCAGGAACAGCTGGCCGGTCTCGGAAGCCAGCAGCGATGCGCGCACGAGCCACGGTTGCTGGTCGGAGCCCAGTCGCACGAGAATCCCGGTCGACTTGCCCTGCTGACGAGCGCGTTCGAGCATCGCCTGGAAGGCCTCGCGGTCTTCGGGGATCACATCGTGTAGCACCACCCGGGCAGCGCCGCCTTCCGGGCCCGCGCCGCCCAGCGCGCGCGTCGCGGCCGGATTTGCCTCGAGGATGCGCAGATTCGCCGCCCTGACCAGGATCACCGCCTCGTCGGAATTCTCGAACAGGTGACGATAGCGGGTCTCGACTTCGCGCAGCTTCCAGTATTCGCGCTCCATCGATTGCTGCGCTTCGACCAGCCGGGTCTGCAGTTCCGCGACCGCCTGGAGATTCCGCCCGATCGCGATCAGGCCACCCCGCCCGCCCAGTCGGATGGTCGCGTACTCGATCAGGGCCTCGCGCCCGCTCGGGAAACGCTGCGTGATCTGACGGAAGCCGGACACACGCATCCAGCGCGAATCTTCCACCAGGCGCTTCACCTTGTCGGTCACGTCCTCGGCCACCGTCTCGAACCACGGGCGACCGATCCAGCAATCGAGATCCTCCTGCGGCAGGGCGCGCGACAGCGTTGCATCCTGGATCACGCCATCCATGTCCAGATGGAGCGTGATGTCGGGCTGCGGGATATTCATTCCAATCATGTCGGTTCCATGGCGCGTACTGCTGTGTCCGCCCGACGATCCGGCGACTCTTGTCCGATATTCTAGCGTTTGCGAGGTTTCTCCGGGAACTATTGCACCCCCGTGCGCGCGTGTCGGCGTCCCAGGTCGGCCAGATGGGTCACGAGCGATGCGAACAGGCTCGTTGCGATCCAACCCCACCACGCGCCGGTCATGCTGAAACGCAATGCGAGCAACAGGCAGACTCCCGGCAACAACATGCTCAGCACTTCGGCGCTATCGAGGCCGCGCCGCGTCATGCGGTGGTATGTCACGAGCGCAATACCCTCCAGCGCCGTGAACCCGAGGATCAGGTCCACGATACGCCCGGAAACGAACAACTCACCCATCGCGTGCCGTCCGGTCAGCCATTGTTGCGTTCTCCGATCCGGCGCCGCGCGCGGCGCAATGCCAATGCAACGAAAATCACGACAACGGGGATCGCAATGCCAACTGCGACATCGGGTATCACCGGCAACCCCGCCGTGTACAGTGCCTTCGCTCCATACGCGACCAGGCCGACCACGTAGTAGGTGATCGCCGCGACCGACAGACCTTCGACGGTTTGCTGGAGCCGCAACTGCAGGCGCGCCCGCCGCTCCATCGATGCAAGCAGCGACTGATTCTGCTTTTCGCGCGCGATGTCGACTCTGGTGGACAGCAGGTTGCTCGCCTGGGCGACGCGCTCGGACAGGTCACGCAGCCGCTGCGAGCCGGACGCGCAGGTCGCCATGGCGGGACTCAGGCGCCGCGCCATGAACTCCTCGATGGTCTGCATTCCGGGAATGCGAAGTTCACGCAGTTCCGAGATGCGCGTGCTCACCAGGTCGTGGTAGGCGCGGCCCGCACCGAAACGGAACTGGCTCGCCGCGAGCCCGCTCTCGATCTCCGCTGCGAGCTTGGTCAGCTCGCCCAACAGCTGCTCGTCATCGCCGCTTTCCCCCGCAATATTGTCCGTGAGCATCGCGAGCGATCGCTCGATCTCGAGGATGCGGGGAGTCTGGCGGCGCGCGATCGGCAGTGCGAGCAGGGCCAGCATCCGATAGGCTTCGATCTCGAACAGGCGCTGCAACATGCGGCCGGCCTGGCGCGGCGTGAAGTTGTGGTCGAACACGAGAAACCGGGTGCAGCCGTCGTCGTGCGTACGGAAATCGGTGTATGCGACGCCGGCGCCGTCACCGATGGCGGCGCCCACCACGACGTTGCCCTCGAAATGCTCCGCGAGCAGTGTCGCATCGGGCGGGCCGCCGTCGCTGGCGACGAGCTTGGCGTGCGCGGCAGCGATGGTGCGCCCGGGGATTCCGGCCAGCCAACCCGGGGGCAGATGCCCGGCCGCAGGTTCACCGAACGGCCGCGAGCTCTCGCCGGCGACGCATAACGTATAGCCGGAGAACTCGCCGTGGCGTTCCCACTTGAAGCGCAGCGCGCCCAGGGTCGCGGCAAAATGCGTGGCGCTCTTCGTGGGCGGCACGACGTCGAAGCGCTCGCACAGCGCGGCGACGTGGGCACGCTCGCGTTCACGCTCGTCGTGATCCACGAGGATCGCGGCATAGGTCGCCAGGGCCGGCGTCTCGACGGCCTCGGGCGGGCGGGCATGCACCTCGTCGGAGAGGAGGTGTCGTTCCGGGTGGTCGGGCGGAAGTATGGGCACCGCGCGGATGGTATGGCGAATCGCACGCCCGCGCCGGAGACGGCGCGGGTGGTATCGTCAGGGCGATGCGATGCCCACGAGGTGGGCGAGGTCCTTGAAGAAGATGCGCATGTGCGCCATGGGCTTCGCGCGCACCAGCCGCTTGTGCATGTAGGCCTGCCAGGTAAGCATCTGGACGTCCGGATCCCTGCAGATGCTCACGAAACGCTCACGCCGCTTGTCGCTCGCGTACCAGAAGCGCTGCATGATGCCGAGCACCCAGAACACCCTGCCGTGGGCCTTCATGAAACGCTTGCGCGCTGTCGCGAGCGCGCGAGCATCGCCGGTTCGAAGGAACTGGCCGGCAGCCTCCGCGGCGAGTCTGCCCCCGGTCATCGCATAGAAGATGCCTTCGCCCGACGCAGGTGCAACGACGCCGGCGGCATCCCCGGCGAGCACGACATCGCGCGCATTGTCCCACCGGGGGAGCGGTTTCATCGGGATCGGAGCGCCTTCGCGCCGGAGGGTCTCCGCTGTTTCCAGTCCGCTGGCACGGCGCAGCGCGGTTGCGGCATTGCGGATCGAGAAGCCGCGATTCGCCGTGCCCGTGCCTACGCTGGTCGTAGCGCCATGCGGAAACACCCAGCCGTAGAAATCGGGCGACAACTCGCCGCGATAGATCACGTCGCACCGCTGCCCATCGAACTTGCCTTGGCCGTCCGCGGGCGAGCGCACGATCTCATGGTAGGCATAGACGTAGCGCATGCGATCGGCCCCGGCAATCTCCTGCCGGGCGACCATCGAGGTGGCGCCGTCGGCGCCGATCACCACCCGCGCGCGCACGGTCGCGGCATTCCCGCGCTCGGCCTTGCTGCGAAAGTGGACGCTCGTCGTTCCATCGGATTCGCGGGTGATGCGCTCGAAAATACCCGTCCGCCGCGCGGCACCGGCGGCCGCAGCGCGCTGGCGGAGCCATTCGTCGAAGACTTCGCGATCGACCATGCCGACGAAGCCGCCATCGATCGGCATATCCACTTCCGCCCCCTTGGGTGAAATCATGCGCGCGGACGTGACGTGCGCCACCAGCAGCGCATCGGGAATCTCGAACTGGTCGATCAGGGCCGGTGGAATTGCGCCGCCGCACGGCTTGACGCGACCCTCCCGATCGAGCAGCAACACCGAGTGACCCATGCGCGCGAGATCGGCCGCAGCCGTCGCGCCCGCCGGCCCCCCGCCCACTACCACTGCATCAAAACATTCTGTCTCGGCCATGATCATCATCCTCTCCCGCCCTGCGCAAGAACACCGCCACCCTGTGGCACCGGGGCCGCGCGCGCGGTCTGCGCGCCGACCTGCCCGACGCGCACCGCGAGCACGGCGGCGTAAACGAAAACAATAGCCTCGGCACAGAACACCACTGCGTACGCGCTCGCCGGAGACCCGAGCAGTTGGCGCGCGATGTCGCTCGCGGCCGTGCCCACGAGATCGCCGAGACCGAAGGCGACAGCCTGGGCCGCACCCCACAATCCCATCCGGACGCCTTCGCGCGCTTCGCGCCCGGCACCAGCCAGCCCCATCATCGATCCGATCGCAGCCACGGCGAATGCCCCGTTCGCGATGCCGAGTGCAAACACCGATTCGCGCAATGGCCATGCGGGGCCCGCAATTGCGGCGGCGACCAGCCCGAGCAAGGCCACGGCGGATGCGAGACACCCACCGATCGTCCAGGCCCGCAGCGAGCCGAAGCGGTGGCCGGCGCCGGCGCTGCCCGCGAGCGCCACCAGCACCATTCCGACCAGCACGCCACCATGCTGCACGCCCGAGAGGCGGGTCGATTCGCCCGGCGTCAACCCGAACACGGTCCCGGCAAAGGGCTCGAGAATCAGATCCTGCGCGCTGTAGGCGAGCATCGAGACGAACACGAAGATCGTGAAGCGTCGCGCCTGAGGTTCGGCCCAGACCTCCCGCAATGCGTCCCGGAACGGCAGCTTGGCGCGCGCCGCGATCCGTGCATCCGCGAGTGCGGCGCCGCCCTCGACGCCCCGGACGGCGATCAGCGCGAGCACGAAGGCGACTGTGGAGACGGCCGTCGTGACCGCCACCAACCGGGCCGGCGAGAACGGGTCGAGCAGGTGTCCGGCAAGCAGCGCGGTGATTGCGAAACCCACGATCATCATCATCCACACGATCGTTGCCGCAGCCGCGCGACGCGGTTCCGCGACGCGCTTGGCGAGCAGCACGAGCAGCGCGGTGCCCGCCGCCCCGACCCCGACCCCGATCGCCGCGAAGGCCACCACCGCCAGGATCAATCCCGCCACCGGATTGGTGGCCATCCACGCGGTCGCAACGGCGGCCGCGATCCCGCCGAGCGCCAGCACGGCCATGCCGCCGACGATCCACGGCGTGCGCCGGCCCCCGGCGTCCGAGCCGTGACCGAGACGCGGCCGCATCACCTGGATCAGGTAATGCAGCGCGACGAGCACTCCCGGCACGATCGCCGGCAGCGCCAGTTCGACGACCATGACCCGGTTGAGCGTCGAGGTCGTGAGCACGACGACGGCGCCCAGCGCGGCCTGTACCAGGCCGAGCCGGACGATGCCGATCCATCCCAGCGGCAAGGCGCTCATCCCGGAGCCGCGGGGCGGCCGATCATTGGGCCACCGGCCCGATCCCACGCACGGCGAACGCGCTGACCAGCATGCCGAGCACGAAGAAATTGATGCCGATCGCGCTGTACCAGAGCGCACGCTCGCTCGGTCGCGGCAGAAAGCGCGCCATCAGCCCGAGTTGTACCGCAAGCAGCACGCCGACACCGGCGGCGTGCCAGGGTCGATCCCACGCCCACAGCAGTGCCACCACGACGAATTGCGGCACCGCCATGAAAAGACAAGCGGCGCGTCCGGCATTCATGATGCCGAGTCGCACCGGCAACGAGCCGATGCCCATGCGCCGATCGCCCTCGATCGCCTTGAAATCGTTCAAGGTCATGATGCCGTGAGCGCCGATGCTGTAGAGCGCGGCGAGCAGCAGGATGCGCCCATCCGGCATGGCCCCCCCCGCCATCACTGCGGCGCCCGTGATCCAGGCGAGCCCTTCGTAGCACAGCCCGCACGCCGCGTTTCCCCACCAGCCGTTCTGTTTGAGCCGCAGCGGCGGTGCGCTGTACGCCCAGGCGAGTGCGAGACCGAGCACGGCGGCACCGAACACCCATCGACCCAATGCGAGCGCGACGGCGAGCGACAGCGCAGTCCATGCAATGGCGATCCAGAGGCCCCACAGACCGGGGATCCGCCCGGACGGGATCGGTCGCCCGGGCTCGTTGATGGCATCGACATGGCGGTCGAACCAGTCGTTGACCGCCTGACTGGTTGCACACACGAGCGGCCCAGCGAGCAGGATGCCGAGCACGATCAGAGACCATCGCCCCGCAAGGGGCACGCCGGCGGACACCACCCCGCAGCCGAACGCCCACATCGGTGGAAACCACGTGATCGGCTTCAGCAATTCCAACACCGCCGCCGGCGCCGGACGAGCCCCCATTGCTACTGTCATCGCAGTGCGTGCCATGCACTGAAAACTACAGATGACAGTATTAAATGTCAATCAGAAGTTACACATTCAGGACACACGCCGATCGACGTTCTGCGCGCACGCCGCCGGCAGCGACAGCGGCGCGCCAATTCCGGCTTCAGCGACCTTCTTCCGAAGCGAGATCGCCCAGCCCGTATCGCCGCAGCTTGACGTACAGGCTCTGGCGACTCAAGCCGAGCATTTCCGCAGCCGAAGCGCGGTTGTCGCCGGTCAGCTCCAGCGCGGCTTCGATGCACAGACGCTCGATGAGATCGGTCGACTCGCGCACGAGGTCCTTCAGCGACACACGGCCGACCAGCTCGGTGAGTTGCTCCACGGACCGGGGCAGCTCCCGACCCGCGCGCGGGTCCGCCATCAGCCGGCGGCCGGTGTTGCGAATGGTGAACCCAAGGCAGGGCTCTTCGGCCTGGGGCACCGAAACCGCGGAGATCTCCACGTCGGTCGCGGTACCGAACTCACCCAGCAGGGTCGTCGCATACAGTTGTACCGAACCGTGCTGCCGCAGGTTCGAGATCAACACCTTCAGGTCGACCCCCGGTCGACCCAGCCAGCGCTCGAGCGTTTCGCCTCGCACGAGATCTTCCGTGGCGATCTGCGCGAGATCGATGAACGCCCGGTTGGCGGTCAGGATCCGCCCGGAAGGATCGGTCACGACGAAGCCATCGGGCGCGTTCTCGACCAGTTCGAGCAGCATGGACTTGCGCTTCGGGACGCTCGCCGTGCTCGCCCCGGTCTGCTGGCGTGCCAGCCGCACCAGGAAGAACGAATTGTTCTCCTGGCGGAACAACGAGGCCGCGAGCAGGAATTCGCCTTTGCCCGATGCGAGTCGGACTCGCAGTTCGTCGCTGCGACCGGCCGATCTGACGGCCGTCAGCACGGCTTTCACGGCCTGGGTGCTCTCGGCGTCGAACCCGTCGGGAAAGGCGCGACCGACGATGCGCTTGACCGTCTCGCCCAGCAACTCACCGGCGGCGGGATTGGCTTCGACGACGCGCATCGACGAGGCATCGACGATCAGCACGGCCTCGGACGCCATCTCGAACAGCAGCCGATAGCGGGTCTCCACATGGCGCAGTCGCCAATAGTCGCGCTCCATCGACTGCTGCGCGGATACGAGCCGCTGCTGCAGGGCGGCAACGGCGCGCAGGTCGCGCCCCACGACCACCATGCCGCCGTCCTTGCCCACCTGGATGGCCGAGTACAGCACCGGAACGTCCGCGCCTTTCGCGGAAGGATGGTTGACATGGCGCCAGCGCGTCGCGGTGTTCGCCGCGGCCTCGCGCAGGAGCGCCTCGACTTTCGACCGGCTGTCCGGCGTGACGGTGTCTACCCACGACTGGCCGATCCAGCTGCCGTAGCCCTCGGCGGACATCTCGGCACTGCCGAACGAGAGATCCCTGATCACACCCTGGCGATCGAGCACCAGCGCAACGTCCGTGGTCGCTGCAATCAACGTCGCGGCAGCCTCGGGGTCGAGCCCGCCCAGTGATTTCTTTGGCGCTTCGAAATGTTTCACCGGAAACGCACCCAGATCCGCATCCCGACGTACCAATTCGGCATCGCCGCCCTGCCGCGTTTTCAAATGCGTCTGGCCCCCGGTTCAGTCAGGCTGGCCGCCTGCTGCACTGCTTCGCGTCCATCGCGCGCGGAGGCGTCTGCCCCCACCTGCGCCACCAACTCGGGATATTTGATGAACAGTGGCCCTCCGACCATGATTGCAACGTCTTGGTTGCAGGACGCATGGCGGATCGCGCGAATTTCCGCTGCGAGCTTGTCGACATGGACCTCGCAGCCAACGGACAGGCCGACGACGTCGAACCACTCGTGCCGCACGATATCGGGCAGGTCGCCGCTGGTGGCCGGAGGCTCGCCCCACACATCCCACCCTTCGCGCCGGAAGTAGTCGCCGACGATGATGAGGCCGAGGATGTGCTGCTCGCCCGGGGAGGGGACCAGCAATATCCGCCGGCCGGTAGACGCCTGGGGTTGCTCGTCGCGAAAGGCGGCACTCAGCCCGCGAAGCACTTGCTGGAGCCGCCACAAGCCCACGGTCACCTCGGTGAAATCGCACAGGTCCGCTTCCCATAATTCGCCGAGCCGGTGCGCCGCCGGTGTGATGAGCTTGAGGTAGATCGCCTCCAGCGGCGTTCCTTGCGCCCGCAAGGCCTCGACGTAGGCCGCCGCGACCTCGCCGTCCTGCTCCACGACCAGCCTGGTGAATTCATGGACGGTTTCAACGTCGGGGCCGGTGCCATCGACTTCGGGCACGCTCGGACACGCCCGCTGCGGCGTGTGCGCGAGCATCAGGCGCGGGATGATTTCCGTCTCGATTGTCCGGAACAACTGTTCCACATGGACCGCGGAACCGTCGCGTGGATCCGCCTTGTCGCGGCGCTCCAGGCGTACGCCGCCCGCGCTACCCAAGCCGGTCCAGTTTCCGGTCAGCCTATTCAACCTATCCATCAGTTCTCTCCCTCCCAAGCGAGAACGGGGGTTGGTACCCCGTGGGCATTCGTTGTGTGTGATTTGCCCTACATGACCTGGTTTGCCTGCTGCTGACACTTTCTGCGTACGCATTGTCGGCTCCTTGACCTGTCGGATGCAAGTTGAACGCACGTTGGGCGACGTAGGGCTCCAGTGGCCGATGTGTAATCCCGGAGGCAGAGCAATGTCAATTCATGTTTACGTACCATTGTGTTGACAGTTTCCGACCCGCGTTCTAGATTGGCGTCACAAAACGGGGTGCATGGAGGTCTTCTGAATGAAGCGTCGGCGTCGGACCCAGGACTCGCAATCGCAGGCGCTGTATACGCCAGCCGAGCGCAAACGCCGGGACGCAACCCCGTGGACACTGGTGCAAGGCGTGCTAGCGCCGATCCAGTTCGTCGTGTTCCTCGTGAGCCTCGGGCTGGTGGTGCGGTACCTCGTCACGGGCGAAGGGTTGGGAGCGGCCAACGCGTCGGTCGTGATCAAGACGCTCGCGCTCTACACGATCATGGTCACCGGTGCGATCTGGGAGAAGGTCGTGTTCGGCCGCTACCTGTTCGCGCGGGCCTTCTTCTGGGAAGACGTGTTCAGCATGCTGGTACTGGCGCTGCACACGGCGTACCTCGGCGCGCTGTTCCTCGGCCTGCTCCAGCCGCGATCCCTGATGCTGCTGGCGCTCGCCGCCTATCTGACCTACGTCATCAACGCGACGCAGTTCATCCTCAAACTGCGCATGGCGCGTCTGCAGCACCGTGCGCACCCGCGCACGGAGGCGGGCGCCCTGGTGCTCGGCAAATGACGGACCTGAGCGCCGTACCGCCGGCCGACAGCTGCGTGGACATTCCCGTACTGCGCGAGCGCGGGCAGCGCGAGGTCTTCTGTGGCCTGACCGGTATCGTCTGGCTGCATCGGAAGATGCAGGACGCATTCTTCCTGGTCGTCGGCTCGCGCACTTGCGCCCACCTGATCCAGTCGGCGGCCGGCGTGATGATCTTCGCCGAACCGCGCTTCGGCACGGCCATCCTCACCGATCGCGATCTCGCCGGCATGGCGGACGCGAACGACGAGCTGGATCGCATCTGCGTGACGCTGCTCGAGCGGCGGCCCGACGTCACCACCCTGTTCCTGGTCGGTTCCTGCCCATCGGAAGTGATCAAGCTCGATCTCGGCAAGGCCGCGGAACGGCTCAACGCCCGGCTGTTGCCGCGCGTGCGCGTGCACAGCTACTCGGGCTCCGGTATTGAAACCACCTTTACCCAGGGCGAGGACAACGCCTTGAAGGCCATGGTGCCGACGCTGCCCGCCACCGAGGCCAGGCAGCTGCTGGTCGTGGGTTGCCTGGCCGACGTGGTCGAGGACCAGTTCCAACGCTGCTTCGACGCGCTGGGGATCGGGCCGGTGCGGTTCTTCCCCGCGCGGCGCGCGGCCGACCTGCCCGCCGTGGGTCCGAACACACTGGTGCTGCCGGCACAACCCTTCAACGGTGAAACGATTCGCGCGCTGCTCGCGCGCGGCGCGACGGTCCTGTCGGCGCCCTATCCGTTCGGCGCCGAGGGCACGACTGCCTGGTTCGCCGCCGCGGCGGCCGAGTGGGAGGTCACGCCGGACCACTTCGCCGCCGTGACCGGTCCGCTGGCCGAGCGCGCCAACCGGGGCCTGGCGCGCTATCGCGAGCGCCTCGCGGGCAAGCGCCTGTTCATGCTGCCGGACTCGCAACTGGAGATTCCCCTCGCCCGTTTCCTCCATCGCGAGATGGGCATGGAGCTGATCGAAGTGGGTACGCCCTATCTCGATCGCCAGATGATCGGCGCCGAGTTACCCCTGCTTCCGGCGACTGTCGTCCTGTCCGAAGGCCAGCACGTCGAACGCCAGCTCGACCGCGTGCGTGCGGCCCGGCCGGATCTCACCGTCTGTGGCCTCGGCCTCGCCAATCCACTCGAAGCCGAAGGCCTCGCCACCAAGTGGTCGATCGAACTGGTGTTCACGCCGACCCACGGCTACGACCAGGCAGCTGACCTCGCCGACATCTTCGCCCGCCCGCTCGACCGGCGCGAGCGGCTGCGCGTGTGAGGACGCCACGATGCAACTGACGCTCTGGACCTACGAAGGCCCCCCTCACGTGGGCGCGATGCGCATCGCCACCTCGATGCGCGAAGTGCATTACGTCCTGCACGCGCCGCAGGGGGACACCTACGCCGACCTGCTGTTCACGATGATCGAGCGCCAGGACAAGCGCCCGCCCGTGACCTACACCACGTTCCAGGCGCGTGACCTGGGGGGCGACACGGCCGGGCTGGTGACGACTGCGGTGGCCGAGGCCTACGAGCGCTTCCGGCCGCAGGCGATGCTCGTTGGCGAGTCTTGCACCGCCGAGCTGCTCCAGGACCAGCCGGGCGCACTGGCGCGGGGCATGAACCTGCCGGTACCGGTGATCCCGCTCGAACTGCCCGCCTACACCAAGAAAGAGAACTGGGGTGCGGCGGAGACCCTGTACCAGATGGTGCGCACCCTGCTCGCCGATCGCATCCCCGCGCCCGGCACCCCGCGGCTCGAACGACCCGCCGACCGCCGGCCGCGCGCCAATCTGCTCGGCCCCACGGTGCTCGGCTTCCGCTGCCGCGACGACATCGTCGAGATCCGCCGCCTGCTCGACCAGCTCGGCATCGACGTCCACATCGTCGCTCCGCTCGGCGCCTCGCCCGCCGACCTGAAGCGCCTTCCCGAGGCGGACTTCAATGTCGACCTCTATCCGGAGGTTGCGCGCACCACCGCCTCATGGCTGCAGCGCACGTTCGGCATGCCCTTCACCAGGACCATCCCGATGGGACTCGGCGCCACGCGCGAGTTCATCGCCGAGGTCGCGCAACTCGCCGGCGTCGATCCGGCGCCGGTCCTCGACCGTGAACATCCGGGGGTGGCGCGCCTCGACGGTTCGCAATCGCGCATGCAGTGGTATGCGCGCTCGGTCGACTCGACCTACCTCACCGGCAAGCGCGTGTTCATCTTCGGGGATGCCACCCACGCCATCGCCGCGGCCCGCATCGCGACCGAGGAGATGGGCTTCACCGTGGTGGGTCTCGGCACCTACAGCCGCGAGTTTGCGCGCGACGTGCGCGACGCGGCCGCCAAGTACGGCGTCGAACCCCTCATCGCCGACGACTACCTGGAGGTCGAACAGGCGATCGCCGCGGCGTCGCCGGAACTGGTGCTCGGCACGCAGATGGAACGCCACATCGCCAAGCGCCTCGGCATCGCGTGCGCCGTCATCTCGGTGCCGATCCATGTCCAGGATGTGCCGGCCCGCTACAGCCCGGTGTACGGCTTCGAAGGCGCGAACGTGTTGTTCGATACCTGGGTGCATCCGCTCGTCATGGGCCTCGAGGAACATCTGCTGCAGATGTTCCGTGGCGACTTCGAGTTCAACGATGAAGCGCCGGCCTCGCATCTGTCGCATGCCGGCAAGACGGCGCCGCCCGAGACGATCGCGGCGCCGGAGCCGGCGGAGCAGGTCGCCACCGACGCCACTGCGGGCGAACTGCCGCAATGGACGCCCGACGGCGAGAAGGAACTGAAGAAGATTCCGTTCTTCGTGCGCGGCAAGGCGCGCCGCAACACCGAGCGCTTCGCCGTCGAACGCGGTCTCGTCACCATCACAGTAGACACGCTGTATGAAGCCAAGGCGCACTTCGGCCGCTGATCCGGCATCCGTCGCCGTCCCGATCCGGGTCGTGATCGTGACGATGGACACGCACTTCGCCAGCGCGATGGAACGTGCGCGCGCCCGGCTCGTGCGCCAGCTCCCCGGACTGGCGCTGAGCCTGCACGCGGCGGCCGAGTGGAGCGCGAATCCGTCGGCGCTCGAGCGCTGCAAGGCCGACATCGCGCAGGGTGACATCGTCATCGGCGCGATGCTGTTCCTCGAGGATCATTTCCTGCCCATCCTGCCCGACCTGCAGGCGCGCCGCGAACGCTGCGACGCGATGATCTGCATGGTGTCCGCCGGCGAAGTGGTGCGGCTCACCAAGCTCGGCAAGTTCGACATGGACAAGCCGGCGAGCGGGCCGATGGCGCTGCTGAAACGGCTGCGCGGCAACAAGGCCAAGAGCTGCGGGGGTGGCGCCGCGCAGATGAAGATGCTGCGCCGCATACCGCAGATGCTGCGCTTCATTCCCGGGACGGCGCAGGACGTCCGCGCCTACTTCCTGGCGATGCAGTACTGGCTGGGCGGATCGGAAGACAACATCTTCAATCTGCTGCGCTACCTCATTGCCCGCTTTGCAGACGGCCCGCGGCAGCCCCTGCGCAGCGCAGAGAAAGTGCCCGGGCCGGTCGACTATCCGGAGCTGGGGGTCTACCACCCGCGCATGCCGGGACGTCTGTCGGAAGACGTCCGCGCGCTGCCGACGGTGGTTCCCGCGGGGCAACAACGAGGTACCGTGGGTCTGTTGTTGCTGCGCTCGTACCTGCTGGCCGGCAATGCCGGTCACTACGACGGCGTCATCGCCGCGATGGAAGCGCGGGGTCTGCGCGTGGTACCCGCCTTCGCCGCCGGTCTCGATGCCCGACCGGCGATCGAGAAATACTTCATGCGCGACGGTCACGCGAGCGTCGACGCGGTGGTGGCGCTGACCGGCTTTTCGCTGGTGGGAGGCCCGGCCTACAACGATGCCAAGGCGGCGGAAGAAATGCTCGCCCGGCTCGACGTTCCCTATCTTGCCGCGCATCCCGTCGAATTCCAGACGCTCGATCTGTGGGGTGGTTCCGAGCGCGGGCTGCTGCCGGTCGAGAACACCATCATGGTGGCGATACCGGAACTCGACGGCGCCACCGGCCCGATCGTCTTCGGCGGGCGCCCCGGCGCGGCGGGCGTCACCTGCACCGGCTGCCAGCATGGGTGCACGTTCACCGCGTCGGATACCGCGAAGGACATGCGCTCCTGCCCCGAGCGGGCGATCATGCTCGCCGCCCGCGCATCCAGGCTGATCGCGCTGCGCCGGTCCGAGCGCGCCGAGCGCAAGGTCGCGATGGTGGTCTTCAATTTTCCGCCGAACGCCGGGAGCATCGGCAGCGCCGCCTACCTCGCGGTGTTCGAGTCGCTGTTCAACACCCTGAAGGCGATGCAGGCGCAGGGGTACACGGTGGAACTGCCGGCCGACCCGGAGGCGCTGCGCGCTCTCATCCTGACCGGAAACGCAGCGCGTCACGGCGCGGATGCGAACGTCCACGCGTTCATACCGGTCGACGATCACGTGCGGCGCGAGCGCTGGTTGCACGAGATCGAGGCGCAATGGGGCCCGGCGCCCGGGCGCCAGCTCAGCAACGGCAGCTCGATCTTCGTGCTCGGGCGCCAGTTCGGCAACGTGCTGGTGAGCGTGCAGCCGTCCTTCGGCTACGAAGGCGATCCGATGCGCCTGCTGTTCGAGAAAGGCCTGGCCCCGACGCACGCCTTCTCGGCGTTCTATCGTTACCTGCGCGAGGACTTCGAGGCGCATGCCGTGCTGCATTTCGGCACCCATGGGGCACTCGAGTTCATGCCCGGCAAACAGACCGGAATGTCGGGCTCGTGCTGGCCTGATCGACTGATCGGCGATCTGCCCAACATCTACCTGTACGCGTCGAATAACCCGTCCGAAGGCGCCATCGCGAAACGTCGCGCCGGCGCGACGCTGGTGAGCTACCTGACGCCGCCGGTGGCGCAAGCGGGTCTGTACCGTGGGCTGCTCGAGCTCAGGGCCTCGATCGAACGCTGGCGCGGCCTCGAGCCGCACGCGTCCGAGCGCAGCGAGCTGGCGACCATGCTGCAATCGCAGGCCGCCGAATTGAATCTCGCCGCGCCGGAACCGGCCTGGGATGCCTCTCCCAGCGGAGACGCCGACCGCCGCGTGTTCAAGATTGCCGAAGCGATGCTGGAACTCGAATACACGTTGATCCCTCACGGCCTGCACGTCGTCGGGCAGCCGCCCGGCATCGAGGAGCGGGTGGACATGCTGCTGGCGATGGCGGAAGCCTCCCACGGCAGCCGCCTCGCACGCCCCACCGTGGCGGCGTGGCTCGCGGGCGAACCCGCCGAATCGGCGCTGGCGCTCAGCGGGGTGCCGGCCGACCCGACGTCGCTGGCGCTGCTCCAGCAATTGTCGACATACGACGCGCTGCTCGCGCAGGAGACGGAACTCGCCGGCATCCTGCGCGCGCTCGATGGCCGCTTCATCCGCCCCGCGCCCGGCGGCGACGTCCTGCGCACGCCCGAGGTCTTGCCCACCGGTCGCAACCTGCACGGTTTCGATCCGTTCCGCATCCCGAGCACCTTTGCCGTGCGGGACGGCGCGGCCCAGGCTCAGCGCCTGCTCGATCGCTATCGAGCCGACGGCCACCCGTTGCCCGAATCCATCGCGATGGTGCTGTGGGGTAGCGACAACCTGAAATCCGAAGGCGCTCCGATCGCGCAATGCCTGGCCCTGATCGGCGCGCTGCCCCGTTTCGACAGCTACGGCCGCATCGCCGGTGCCACGCTGGTGCCGTTGGGCGAACTGGGCCGGCCGCGCGTCGACGTGGTGATCACGCTGTCCGGGATCTTCCGCGACCTGATGCCGCTGCAGATCAAGCTGCTCGCGGAGGCCTCGTTCCTGGCCGCTGCCGCAGACGAGCCGCCCGAACAGAATTTCGTGCGCAAGCACGCCCTCGCCTATCAGCAGGCGCACGGCTGCACGCTGGAAGTCGCGGCGCTGCGGGTCTATGGCAACGCCGAAGGCGCCTATGGCTCGAACGTCAACAACCTGGTGGAGAGCGGACGCTGGGACCAGGAAGACGAACTGGCCGAGACCTATTCGCGACGCAAGGGTTTCGCATATGGCCTCAGCGGTCGACCGCAACAGCACAGCGCATTGCTGCAAAGCGTGCTCGCCGACGTCGAACTCACCTACCAGAATCTCGACTCGGTCGAGTTGGGCGTCACCACGGTGGACAATTACTTCGATACGCTCGGCGGCATCACCGGAGCCGTGAAGCGCGCCAAGGGCGGGGCCACGCCGCCGGTCTACATCGGCGACCAGACCACGGGCGAAGGCGCGGTGCGTACGCTCGGTGAGCAGGTCGCGCTCGAAACACGCACCCGGATGCTCAACCCCAAGTGGTACGAGGGCATGCTCAAGCACGGCTACGAAGGCGTACGGCAGATCGAGGTTCACGTCACCAATACGATGGGCTGGTCGGCGACCACGGGCCAGGTGCAGCCCTGGGTGTACCAGCAGCTCACCGAGACCTTCGTGCTGGACCCGGAGATGCGCGATCGTCTCGCGCAGCTCAATCCGACGGCATCGGCGAAGGTGGCCAACCGGCTGCTCGAGGCGTCCGAGCGGGACTACTGGAAGCCCGACGCCAAGATGCTCGAAGCGCTGCGGCGCGCCAGCGACGAACTGGAAGACCGGATCGAGGGCGTGTACGTGGCATCCGCCGCGTAGCGCCACGCAAGCAAGCAATACCGAGGAGACCACGCATGACCACGACCACCTTCGTTCCGCTGCCCAGCGTCAAATCGGCCCAGAAGCGGCCGGATGGCGAAGGCAGCGTGCAGGTCCAGCTCGACCCCAACATCGGTATCGGGACCGCGAAGGTGTTCGCCGTCTACGGCAAGGGCGGGATCGGCAAGAGCACCACGTCGTCCAACCTGTCGGTCGCGTTCTCGAAGCTCGGCAAGCGCGTGCTCCAGATCGGCTGCGACCCGAAGCACGATTCGACGTTCACCCTGACGAAGAAGCTGATGCCCACCGTGATCGACGTGCTCGAATCGGTGGACTTCCATCCCGAGGAGCTCAGGGTCGAGGACTTCGTCTACGAGGGCTACAACGGCGTCATGTGCGTCGAGGCCGGCGGCCCACCCGCCGGCACCGGGTGCGGCGGCTACGTGGTCGGTCAGACGGTGAAGCTGCTGAAGGAGCATCACCTGCTCGAAGACACCGACGTGGTCATCTTCGATGTCCTGGGCGACGTGGTGTGCGGCGGCTTCGCCGCGCCGCTGCAGCATGCCGACCGGGCGCTCATCATCACTGCGAACGACTTCGATTCGATCTTCGCGATGAATCGCATCGTCGCGGCGATCCAGGCAAAGTCGAAGAACTACAAGGTGCGCCTGGGCGGCGTGATCGCGAATCGCAGCGCGGCCACCGACCAGATCGACCGCTTCAACAACGTTGTCGGCCTCAAGACCATGGCGCGCTTTCCCGATCTCGACGTGATCCGCCGCAGCCGGCTGAAGAAGGCGACGCTGTTCGAGATGGAACCGTCGCCCGAACTGGAGGCCGTCCAGAAGGAATACCTCGAACTGGCGGCGCGGCTGTGGGTCGGCACCGATCCGCTGATCGCGATGCCGATGAAGGACCGCGACATCTTCGATCTGCTCGGATTCGACTGACACCATGACCACTTCCTACCTGCAGCGACGCGGCCAGCTCCAGACCTACTTCGACCGCACGGCGGTCGACGCGTGGAAGCGCCTCACGTCCGATGCGCCGGTGAGCGGCATCCGCGCGACCGTGCGCGCGGGCCGCGACCGCATGCGCAGCACGTTGCTGTCCTGGCTGCCGGCGGACATGTCCGGACTGCGCCTGCTGGACGCGGGTTGCGGCACCGGCGCGCTGTCCGTGGAAGCCGCGCGGCGCGGTGCGCAAGTGGTCGCGATCGATCTCTCCCCGACCCTGGTGCAACTCGCGCGCGAGCGCCTGCCGGCCGACCTGGGTCGCGGCAGCGTACGCTTCCTGGTGGGCGATCTGCTCGATGCCGCGCTCGGCCGCTTCGACCACGTCGTCGCGATGGACTCGCTGATCCATTACAACGCCACCGATGTCGTTCGCGTGCTGACGAGCCTCGCCGCGCGCACCAGCGACTCAGTGCTGTTCACCTTCGCGCCGAGAACCCCGCCACTGGCCGTGATGCACGCGATCGGCCGCCTGTTCCCGCGCGGCAATCGCGCACCCGCCATCGAACCGGTCGGCGCGTCCGCGCTGCGCCGCCGCCTGGCCGGCGAGCCTGGTCTCTCGGGCTGGCAGGTCGGCCGCACCGAACGGATCGCGACCGGCTTCTACACGTCCCAGGCATTGGAATTGTCGAATGCCTGTTCGCAATGGGCGCAGATGCACGCCTAGCCGAGGATGACCGACGCATGAGCCGCCTCAACGACACCCTTGCCCGCACCTGGATCCGCCTGGGCCCGCAATTCCTGCCGTTCGCCGATGCAGCCACGCCCGAATTGCCGCTCGGCCGCCTGCTGCGCCTGGCGCTGTTCCAGGTATCGGTGGGCATGGCGGCGGCATTGCTCAACGGGACCCTCAATCGCGTGATGATCGTCGAGCTGGGTGTGCCCGCCTGGGTCGTGGCGCTGATGGTTTCGCTGCCACTGCTGTTCGCGCCATTCCGGGCCCTGATCGGCTATCGCTCCGATACCTACCGCTCGGTGCTGGGCTGGCGCCGCGTTCCGTTCATCTGGATGGGCACACTGCTGCAGTTCGGTGGCCTCGCGATCATGCCCTTCGCGCTGCTGGTGTTGACCGGCAAGGGACACGGGCCGGCGGAAATAGGCCAGGTGGGCGCGGCGCTCGCATTCCTGCTGGTCGGAGCGGGCATGCACACGAGCCAGACCGCGGGGCTTGCGCTTGCGACGGACCTCGCGACCGAGGAGTCGCGTCCACGCGTCGTCGCGCTCCTCTACGTGATGCTGCTGCTTGGGATGGTCGTCAGTTCGCTGCTCTTCGGCGCGCTGCTGGCGGATTTCACCAATGTCCATCTTATCCAGGTCATCCAGGGCGCGGCGATGGCAACCATGGGACTCAACCTGCTCGCCTTGTGGAAGCAGGAGCCGCGGCACGCGAAGCATGTTGAGCCTGGCAAACATGAGGCGCGCTTCCGCGACGCCTGGCGCACGTTCAAGCGTTCGAGCAAACCGGTGCGCCTGCTCGTCGCGGTAGGGCTCGGCACCGCGGGTTTCAGCATGCAGGACATTCTGCTGGAACCCTATGGCGGCCAGATCCTGCATCTAGGCGTCGGTGCGACCAGCCTGCTCACCGCGCTGCTCGCCGCCGGCAGCCTGGTCGGCTTCACCATCGCGGCACACAAGCTGTCCGAGGGCTCCGATCCGCACCGCCTCGCCGCGATGGGGGCACTGGTCGGCACGTTCGCCTTCGCGGCGGTGATCTTCGCCGCGCCGATCGAATCGGCGTTCATGTTTCGCATCGGTACGGTGATGATCGGTTTCGGCGGCGGTCTGTTCGCGGTGGGTACGCTCACGGCGGCAATGGCACTGCGCCACGATGGCCGCAACGGGCTGGCCCTGGGCGCCTGGGGTGCCGTCCAGGCTTCCGCGGCCGGGCTGTCCATCGCATTCGGCGGTGCCATCCGGGATGTCGTCTCGGGGCTGGCCTCGAAAGGCATGCTTGGCGCGGCGCTGTCCGGCCCGTCGGTCGGCTACAGCGTCGTCTATCACATCGAGATCGCATTGCTGTTCGCGACCCTGGTGGCAATCGGACCGCTCGTGCGGGCGCGTCATGCAACCCAGGCGCAGTCGCCATCGCGCTTCGGCCTGGCGGAATTTCCAGGCTGAGAACCAATTCTTCAAGGGAGGTCACGCTATGCAAACCGGCGCCATAACCCAGTACCTCGATGTCGCGCAACTCGCGCTCTACGCGTTCTGGCTGTTCTTTGCGGGGCTGATCTATTACCTGCACCGCGAAAACAAGCGCGAGGGCTACCCGCTCGAATCCGACCGCTCCGGTAGCATTCGCGTCCAGGGCTTCCCCGCGATCCCGCAACCCAAGACCTTCGTGCTGCCGCACGGCGGCACCTTCAGTGCGCCGAACGACATTCGCGACGGCCGCCCGGTCAACGCGACCCCCGTGGGACCCTGGCCGGGCGCCCCGCTGGAGCCGAACGGCGACCCGATGCTCGCCGGCGTCGGCCCGGGTGCCTACGCCATGCGCGCCGACACGCCGGACCTGACGGTCGACGGTCGGCCCAAGATCGTCCCGCTGCGCAGCGCGCCGAGCTACTCGCTCGCCTCGGGCGATCCCGATCCGCGCGGCATGCCGGTCGTGGGCGCCGACGGCCTCGTGGCGGGCAAGGTGAGCGACGTATGGGTGGATCTGTCCGAAACGCTGATCCGCTATTTCGAGGTCGATGCCTACGGCAGGACAGTGCTGCTGCCTGCGCCCTTCGCCAAGGTGAGCAGCGGACGCAACGGCATGGTGAAGGTGCGCTCGATCATGGCGCGGCACTTCAACGACGTTCCGGGTCTCAAGAATCCCGATCAGGTGACCTTCCTGGAAGAAGAGAAGATCGTCGCCTACTACGGTGGCGGGACGCTCTACGCCGATCCGTCCCGTGCGGAGCCGTTCCTGTGAACCACCACGAAGCAGAGATGGAGCAACTGGAGCGGGGCGGCCTGCCGGAACCGCTCCCGACCAACGAACGCGTCCTGTGGGAAGGGGCGCCGCGCTGGACCAGTCTGGCGGTGCGTGCCTTCCACGTGCGCAAGATCGCGATCTACTTCGCGGCGCTGCTCGCCATCCGCGTCGTGTCGAACATCGCCGACGGCGTCGGCGCGTTCCAGGCGCTGATCGGATCGACCGCGTTGATCGCGGTGGCCTCGTTCGCGATCGGGATGATGTGCCTGCTCGCCTGGCTCACCAGTCGCACGACCTGGTACACGATCACGAGCCAGCGGCTGGTCATGCGCATCGGCATCGTGCTGACGGTCACGTTCAACGTGCCTTTCAAGACGGTCGGTTCCGCCGGTCTGAAGGTCTGGCCGGACGGCAGCGGCGACATCCCGCTCACGCTCGGCGGTGACGACCGCATCGCCTACCTGCACCTGTGGCCCCACGCCCGTCCCTGGCACCTGAAGCGTCCGGAGCCGATGTTGCGCGGCGTTCCCGACGCCGCGCGCGTGGCGGGGATCCTGTCGCACGCCCTCGCCGCTGCCGCGGGCGGCAGCGCCCGGCTGGTGGCAGTCGCGAACGAAACCGCGCCCCAGATCGCCGGCCGGTCGGGACCGTTCGCTGCGGCACAATGATCAGGAGACCGACATGAGTGATTCATTTCCGTTCCGCACCGCTTCGTTCCCGCGCGGGCCCCTCATCGGGGCTGCGCTGCTCGTTGGCGTCGCGCTGCTCGGCGTCACCGCGGTACGCCTGACCGGAATGGAAACCACGAAGGTCGCCGACTCACCCGCGATCAGCGAGGCCGAACTCCGATTCGAGGACCGCTCCGACGGCAGCATCGTCGTGCTCGCGGCTCGCGACGGGTCACTCGTCGATACCGTCGCTCCGGGCACGAACGGATTTCTCCGCGGCACGCTCCGCGGCCTGGCACGCGAGCGCCACCGCCAGGGCATCGGACCGGAGCAGGCGTTTCGTCTGGTCGCCCACGCTGACGGTCGCCTCACCTTGATGGACCCGACCACCGGTCGCCGCGTCGATCTGGAGGCGTTCGGACCGACCAATGCAGGCGTGTTCGCACGACTGCTTCCCGTACCCGGCAAGAGCGGATGAACAACGCGGCGACAACATCGAAGGAAGACACCATGGACACCACCGCCGACGTGATCGCGAGCTCCGACGACGCCACCGTGCGCGCGCAGCAGGACACCATGCTGAGCCCGCGCTTCTACACCACGGACTTCGCGGCGATGAACCGCATGGACGTGAGCGGCGTGCGCGCCGAATGGGACCGCCTGCTGCTCGAATTCGAGGGCGACAACAATCACGATCACTTCAAGCGCACCCCGGAGTTCACCGCGGAGATCCGCGAGCTGCCGGCGCCGCTGCATCGCGAATTCCTCGACTTCCTGATCTCGTCGGTGACGTCCGAATTCTCGGGCTGCGTGCTGTACAAGGAGATCGAGAAGAACGTCTCCAATCCCGACATCAAGAAGCTGATGGGTTTCATGGCCCGCGACGAATCGCGCCACGCCGGCTTCATCAACCAGTCCCTGCGGGATTTCGACGTGGCGGTCGACCTGGGTTTCCTCAAGCGCGAGAAGAAGTACACGTATTTCCAGCCCAAGTTCATCCTGTACGCGACCTACCTCTCCGAGAAGATCGGCTACGCGCGCTACATATCCATCTATCGCCAGCTCGAGCGGCATCCGGAGCACCGGTTCCATCCGATCTTCAAGTGGTTCCACCGCTGGTGCAACGACGAGTTCCGTCACGGCGAGGCGCTGGCGCTGCTGATGCGCGCCGACCCGAAACTGCTTCGTGGGCACAACAAGCTCTGGATCCGTTTCTTCCTGCTCGCCGTGTACGCGACGATGTTCGTGCGCGACCACACCCGACCCGAACTGCATACCGCGCTCGGACTCGATTCCACGGAGTACGACTACCAGGTGTTCCGGATCACTTCCGAGATCGCCCGGCAGGTGTTCCCGGTGGAACTGGACATCGACAATCCGAAGTTCCGCGCCGGCCTGGAGCGGTTGCGCCGCATCGCGGTGGCCACGGAAGCGGCCAAGGCGCGCGGGGGTGTTGTCGGACGGTTGAAGCGAGTCGGGCTGGCCGCGGCCGGCGCCGCGACCTTCGCGCGGCTCTATGTGCTGCCGATGAAGCACAACACCATCCCGCAACAAGTGCTGATGGCCCCGGCCTGGTAGACGGGTGCTCTGGTATCGAGCTCGCATGATCGACTACGGATTGCCCGCGCTGTACGCAATGTTCGTCTGGTGGTTCACCACCGGGGCGATCCTGTTTCTCGACGGCCTGCCGCGGCGCACGTTCGGCTGGAGCATGCTCGGGGCCACCTGCCTGGCGCTGCTCGCGCTGATCGGGCTGGATCGCAGCAGCGAAAGCGCCACGGTCACCGGCGCCTACTGTGCGTTCACCTGCGCCGTGCTGATCTGGGGCTGGGTCGAGACCGCGTTCCTGCTGGGTTACGTCACCGGTCCGCGAACCTCGGCTTCGCCGCCGGGCAGCAACGAGTGGCAACGCTTCCTGCACGCTGTGCAAGCCATCGCCTATCACGAGCTGGCCATCGTCGTGGCGGCAATGATCGTCGTCCTGTTGACGGACGGCGCCCCGAACCAGGTCGGCACCTGGACCTTCATGATCCTCTGGGTCATGCGCCTGAGCGCCAAGCTGAATCTTTTCCTCGGCGTGCGCAACCTGGGCGAGGAGTTCCTGCCCGAGCGCCTGCGCTACCTGCGCAGCTTCTTCCTGAAGCGGCCGATGAACCTGCTGTTCCCGATATCCGTGACCGTGGCGACCATCCTCGCGGGCATTCTGTGGACCGAAGCCGCCGCGCCCACGGCGAGCGCCTTCGACACTGCGAGCCTGACCCTCGCCGCCACCTTGCTGTCGCTGGCGATCCTCGAACACTGGTTCATGGTGTTGCCGTTGCCGACCACCGCGTTGTGGAGCTGGGGGCTGCGCTCTCGCGACGCCCGGTAACGTCGCCCCCGGCCGTCGCCGATAGGTAACGAATAGAGAACGAGTCCCGGGATCCTGCCCCGCCGGGACGACAGCGAACTGGGGCTTAGCCAGGCGCCTGCGTACTCATCTGATTCACCGGGAACCGGGGGCGCGGGCGGTACGGCAGACCCGGCACTGCACCGCGATTCGCCGCGGTGCACGGATCGGCGTATCGGATCGGCGATGGTGGCGGGTACCGGCCGATATCCCGCTCAGCCGGCGACACAGTTCCAACCGGGAGAACGCCTGAACCGGACGTCCGGAACGGGCCGGTCGAACTGCGTCGGGGCGCGCTTCGCTGCCACGTCGGCGGTTCGATCCGGCCTGGCGCCATCGCATCACGCGGCGGCACCGAAGTGCGACGTGTCGATCCGGCCTTCGCCTGCCGGTGATGACCCGCGCGAGCCGCCGGGTTGTCCTGCATGCCGACATGCGGAGGCCGCTCGTCGATACCCCCCGCGCCCCCGCCCAGATGAATGAAGGGCGACCCTGGCGGGCCGCCCTTCAGCGGACACTTGCGTGGAATCAGTGCGCTATTGGGTGACGATGTCCACCCGACGCGAATCAGCCTGCGCGGCGCCGATCACGAACGCGGGCTTCTTCAGCTCGATCCGGTCCTCGTGGACGCCGGCGGTCTTCAACGCGTCCCGAACCGCGAAGGCGCGCTGTTTGGCGAGTTCCAGGTTCTTGTCCGCATTGCCGCTCTTATCGGCGTAGCCCGAGATCGCGATGTTGAGTGCCGCGTCGCCCTGCAACTGGCGAGCGACCTCGTCGATCACCTTCAGGTTGTCCGCATCGAGGTTCCGGCTGCCGGTTTCGAACAGGATCTTGCCGAGCACGCCAGGGGCATCGGCCGCATCCGAGGTCTTCTCCGGTTCGGGGGCAGGTGCGCCGTGACCCGGTCCGAGTTCCGGATAATCCTTGGCCATCGTCGCTCCGTACAAAGGCTTGTAGACGCCCTGATGGCAGGTACCGCAACCGACCTTGGGCGGATCGCCGAGCGGGCCGAGGCGCCCTTTCGGAAAGATCGAGCTCAACGGTTCCAGGTACGCCGTGTTGAGATCACGCGCCAATCTGATGCCGTACCACGCAGTCGTGCGCGGTGGACTGCTCGTTTCCCATTGCGCGAAGGATCGGCTGTTGTGGCAATACGTGCAGTTGACCCCCAGCGACTCGGACATGTACATCATCAGCGCATAGGTCCACTCCGTCTGCGGGATCGACTTCCCGCCCTCGGTGGGCAAGGCATGGCCGGATACGACGCGGATGGGATTGTCCTTGACGAGGAAGCGCGACAGCGGATCGTGCGGCAGGGCGGCGAGTCCGGCCTCTGCGGCGGGCAGGTTCTGCTCGCCCAGTCCGCCCGCGAGACCCTTGGCCATCCTCGGTCC
This sequence comes from Burkholderiales bacterium, assembly GCA_038324085.1. GTDB lineage: Bacteria > Pseudomonadota > Gammaproteobacteria > Burkholderiales. The sequence goes on along the minus strand of JBBQHP010000003.1, from coordinate 95,216 downwards.
CGGATCGGTGAACCAGACGTTCTGCGGCACCGGTTGGCCGCGGTGACACGTATAGCAGGTCACACCCGTTTCGGCGACGTGATTTTTCCAGTCTGCGTTGATGTGGCGCGTCATCTCCAGCATGCGTCGTGCGACCACCTTCGTGTAGAGCGAGTCGTCGGCGAAATCCGCACCCTGGTGGCAGTACGCGCAGCCTTCCTTCGGCGAGACCCAGCTCGTGATCGCCACCATGACGCGCGTGAACTCGGCGGCCGAGAGGTCGTTCAGCACCTTCACGTTCTTGAACGTCGACGCCGCAGAGGGGCCGCCGGGCGCCGCCGCCGGGATGGGCTCCGGCACCTTGTTCGCCTCCTGCTGCTTGTCGATCGTGCGCGGGTTGTAGACCTCGACCATTCCCGTGCCCCGGTAGCCGCGCTGTACGGTCTCGGTCGGCGGCCGTTCGCAACCGACGAGCAGGGCGGCGAGCCCCAAGGCGAATACCCCGCCGAGTCGGCGTGCGCTGGTATGCATCACGAACCTCCCCGAACCGTTCATTTGGCCACCCCGCTCAGCGCGGCCGGATCGATGGCCGGGGGAAAGACCGACGGATACGCCGGCGCCACGTGGTGCTTGACTGCCCACAGGTACCAGTTGTCCACCACGGTGCCGGTCAGCAGGATGCCGATGCCGCCGCACAGCGGCGTCAGCACCGCGAACCACCACGCCCAGCGATGGATCGATTCCATCGTCGCGTTGAAGCCCATGGTCCAGCGCCAGAACAATGCGGCCCGCTCGGAAGCTGTGCCGCGATCGACCACCTGCTCGAGTTCGCGATCACCGCCGAACCGGCTGACCGCGAGGATCGTCGCGCCGTGCATCGCGAACAGCAGCGCCGACCCGTACAGGAACGCGATGGAGAGCATGTGGAACGGGTTGTAGAACAGGTTGCCATAGCGGATCGAGAACGCCGCGGTCCAGTCGAGATGCGGGAAGATGCCGAACGGCACTGCCTCGCTCCAGCTGCCCATGAGCAGCGGGCGGATGAAGCCGAGCACGAGCATGAGCCAGATGGCGGACGCGAACGCCCAGGCCACGTGCGTGCCCATGCCGAGCGCCTTGGCCCGCCGATACATGCGCGTCCACCACAGCAGGACCGACGCCGTCATGAACATCCCGGCCATGAGCCACCATCCGCCCTGTCGCAACGGCGGTATGTGCAGCCCGTACTCGGGCGCCGGCGGTTCCAGACCGAGCCAGAACAGCTGCCGCGCGAACTGCACCGGGTCCCAGTTGACCGAAGCGAACATGTTGAGCCCGACGATCTCGAACGCGATGAAGCCGCAGATCAGCGACGCGATGCCGGTCCAGCCGAGATAGATCGGTCCGACCTGCGCATCGCCCAGCCGCCCGAGCAGGTGCACGAAGAACGGCTTGCCGTCGCGGCGATAGGCGCCGCGGCCGAGCGGCACGCCGGCATAGGCAGGTCCACGAACCTGCACGCGCGTGAAAATGTTCTGGTATTCCGCCATGGTGGTCCCCTAGTTTTTGGTTCTCGTTACCAGATCGGCAGGTTGAGCCACCAACCCCACCACTCCGGCCAGCCGCGCGTCCAGAAAGGTCCGCTGATGATGATGCAGACCGCGCTCCAGAACACCGCGCTCAGCGCGAGGAACAGGCCGAGTCGATGGATTCCGAGGGGTCCGATGGAGTAGCCGATCGTGTCCCGGAAGAACGTGTTCTCGTGCTCCGGGGTCTTCATCGGCTCGCCCTTCGCCGGACTGGTCGCCGAGAGGATCAACGCGCCGTGGAGCGACAGCGCGAGAGTCGTGGTGAAGAAGAAGCTCACCGCGATCATGTGCGCCGGGTTGTAATGAAAGTGCAGGTACTGGTAACCGGTATTCGAGACCCAGTCGAGGTGGCTCAGTATTCCGTAGGGAAAACCGTGGCCCCAGGCGCCCAGGAGCAGGGGCCGGAACACGACGAGCGTCACGTAGGCGAGGATCGCGAAACCGAACGCGACGGGCACGTGGTAGCCGATGCCGAGCTTGCGGCAGATCTCGGCCTCGCGCAGCGCCCATGAGCAGAACGATCCGACCGCGCAGAAGGTGATGAGCTGCCAGAGCCCGCCCTCCTTCAACGGTGCGAACGCGAGTCCGTATTTCAGGTCCGGCGGGGCGATACTGATCTGCCAGATATTCCAGGTCGGTCCGATCGCTGCGCCGTATACGATCAGCGCGGTGCCGAGCAATGCGAAGAACGCCGTGGTGACCCCGAAGAAGCCCACGTAGAACGGCCCGACCCAGAAATCGAACAGGTCTCCCCCGAGCAGCGTTCCACCTCGAACGCGGTACTTCCTTTCAAAGCTGAGCATCGACATCGCTGCCTCCTCCTTCGGGCGCCCCTTGGCGGGCCGACTCGTCTAGGCACTCAGGGCAGCGGACGCGTGAGAGTATCGACTCCCGTCCGTCCGCCACCCTTTGCGAGCGCGAACAGGCTATTTCTGGGCCGCCGGCACCGCGGGCGGTGTTCCGCCGCCGTGCGCCTTCGAACCCTCGATCCAGTTGTACTTGTCGCTGCTCAACAGAATGAAATGGATCAGCAACGCCAGCACGAACAGGAACGTGAACAGCGCAACCAACGACCTGCGCGGATCGAACAGAAGCCAGATTCTCCACATGTTTCTCGTCTCCTATGACAGATGCGACATAAAGGTGTAGACCGCCGTCTTCACGCCTCCGATCATCGACCTTTCCCCCTCGGCCCCGGGAAACCAGGTCCGCCACTGCAGCGCGAATGTCTGCGCGAACAGCGCCACCAGCAGAAAGACGATGAAGCTCGACAAGAAGATGACGCCGAACCCGTTCGACCCGTTCTGCGCGAGCGCCGGTAGCGATTGGTTTCGTCCGTCAGACATTTGCGAGCCCTCCTCGAGGCAGCGCCCGGTTACAACCAGGGGCGCCAGCTCCACGCCAGGATGTGCGCGACGATTGCGATCACCGTGAACACGATGAAGCTGGTCACGAAGATGCCGTGAAACTGCTTGGCTTCGTCCTCCGTCAGCCCCGACAGCGAGCCGCTTCTTTGCATGTCAGCCATATAACTAGCCTCCAGATAGGCCTTCCGGCCGTTGCCGCAGAAACTGCCCGCGGCGGGAACCGCCGTGACGCAGACAGGCGTCACGACGCACTTTCCGCCCGACACGACCGGGCGAAACCTTGAATTCGTTCACTGCGGAGCGCGGCGTAGTGTTCATGCCATGGCTCCTTCGATCGCGGTGCGGGAACGCGCGACCCGTTCCTGTGTGACGCGCATTTCTCCCGCGCTGCGGGCATCGCGCTCGGCGAGGTCGCGAATTCTCTTGGCAGCGGAGATCTGCACCAGAACCGGCTGGGTCTCGACCAGCCGCGCCAGCAATTGGTGCGCTTCCGCGTCCCACGGCAGTTCGCCCGCGGGCGCGAGCCGGGCCGGCGTCGCGTCCACCCGATCGAGATCGGTGCCGAGCGGAAGGATGTTGAACAGCGCATCGAACAGCGCGTTGCACACTTCCTGCACGAGGTAGGTGGCACCGCCGTAACCCATGAACGGCGTACCGGTGTGCCGCCGGATGATGGCGCCGGGAAAGGATGCCGGGATGTACATCGAACGCCCGCCCAGTTCCGCCGAGTACATCCGCTCGTTGTAGCTGCCGAACAGGACCAGCGGCGGCTTGTCCTTCAGCGCCTGGCGCACCGCATCGTTGTCGGGCTTGACGCCGGGGCGGCGCGCAAACGAAAAGGCGCACGGCAGGCCCATCTCGGTTTCGAGGAAATGACGAATGCCTCGGGCATAGGTTTCGTTGGCGACGATGGCGAAGCTCGCCGTGCCGAAGAAATCCTGCGTCACCGAGCGCCACAGATCCCACAGCGGCTTGATGGTCGTGTGCTTTTCGCGCTCGATGAACGGCTCGGGATCGAGGCCGAGCAGATCACCCAGCGTGCGCAGGAACTTCGTCGTGCTGTGCAGGCCGATCGGCGCCTGGAGGTAGGGACGCTCCAGCGCCTCGCACAGCATCCTGCCGAATTCGCGGTACATGCAGACGTTGACGTCGGCGTTCGCGAGCTTCGCCACATCCGCGATGTGGCTGCCGAGCGGGAATACCATGTTCACTTCGGCGCCGATGCCTTCGACCAGGCGGCGCATCTCCGCGAGGTCGGATGGCATGTTGAAGTAGCCGTAGCTCGGCCCGACGATGTTCACTCTCGGCTTCTCTTGCGGCGCGCGCGCTTTGTGCGCCGGGATCTTCTTCAGGCCGTACTCGCTCCAGAGCCAGAAGAGCGCGCGATTGGCGCTTTGCCACTGGTCCTCGTCGATGGTGCGGGGCAGGAAGCGTTTGATGTTGGTGCCCTCGGGCGTCACGCCGCCGCCGATCATCTCGGCGATGGACCCCGTCACCACCACCGCGGGCTGGTCCGGATCGAGCACCTTGTGCGCGCGCTTCATCGCGCCTTCGGTGCCGTGCTGTCCGAGTTCTTCTTCGCCCAGGCCCGTGACCACGATCGGCAACTCGTGCGGCGGCAGCGCATCGGTGTAGTGCAGCACCGACGTCACCGGGAGGTTCTCGCAACCGACGGGACCGTCGATGATGACCTGCAACCCCTTCAGCGCGGTGAAAACGTAGACCGCGCCCCAGTATCCGCCCGCGCGATCGTGATCGTTGACTAGCACGTCGCGCTCCCCAGATCGGTGGCCTCGGCGCGCCGAGCGCGCGCGTTCGTCGTAAGCGGGAATCGGAACGTGGCGAACGTCGGCTGCGCGCCACCGTTTCCGTGCATGAGGGACTGACCGGCCATCAGACGGGCTCCTCCGTCTTGCTTTTCCGGGCAAGCTTGTCGAGTTGCTTGCGATACGCGGCGCGGAACTCCGGCCGATCCTTCGGCACATCTTCCCAGATGCCGGCGGAGAACCCTTCGCCGACGCCGGTGAAGAATTCCTGCATCGTGTCGAAGCGGGCCTTGTTCGCAAGTGCGCCGCCGATCACCTGGGCGAGAGAGCCGGCACCGGCGACACCCATCAACGGGCGAGCCGAGATGAGGTTGGTGAAATACAGACCTGGAATCGCGCGCTCCTTGGCCGCCTGGACCACGGGCGTGGTGCCGATCGCGAGATCAGGTTCGAACTCCGCCATGGCCGCGAGATCCTGCTCGAGCGAGGCGCGGTACTGGACGCGCACGCCCTTCGCTTCCAGCCATTCGCGATCCGGGTCGGACCAGCGTGTGCGCGGGCAAGCCGTGCCCACGTAGCGCACGTCTGCCCCGCTGTCGATGAGCAGCCGCGCCACCAGCAATTCGGAGCCTTCGTATCCCGACAGCGTCACCCTGCCCTTGATCGGCATTCGCTCCAGCGCGCCACGGATCGCCGGGAGGACCTTGTTCTTGGCGGCGTCCACCTTGTCGCGCGCGACACCGCATGCAGCGCCGATCGCATCGAGCCATGCCGCAGTGCCGTCGTAGCCCACGGGAGCCGATCCGACGATGGATCTGCCCGCGGCTTCGAATTCGCGCATCGATGCGGTGTAGAAAGGATGGATGGCGGCCACGGCGGCGCAATCGAGTGCCGCATAAAGCTCGCGCCATTCGCGCGTCGGCACGACCGGGCCGGCTGCGAGCCCGAGGGGCTCGAGCATCATGCCGATGCCGACCGGATCGGCGGGAAACATCTCACCCAGGAAGGTCACTGTGGGCCGGTCGCTGACGCCGTTGCGCGGCGCCGCAACGGGACCTTGTTCGGCCTCGGTCCGCGCGTAGTGCAGCATCGCGCCGGCAAGGACGTCCTTGGCTTCGGCGTGGGTCGGCACGCCGAAGCCGGGCACGTCGATGCCGATGATGCGCACGCCGTTGATCTCCTTCGGCAACAGGCGCAACGGCACGCCGGAGGCCGTCGGGACGCACAGGTTCGTCACCACCACGACGTCGTAGAGCGCCGGGTCGGCCAGCTTGAACACGGCTTCCCGGATATCCTCGAACAGCTTGCCGGTGACCAGCGTCTCGGAATTGAACGGCACGTAGCCGACGCTGCGCTTGGCGCCATAGAAATGCGACGTGAAGGTAAGTCCGTATACGCAACAGGCCGAGCCCGACAGCACGGTGGCCGTGCGCCGCATGCGCAGGCCCACTCTGAGGCTGCCGAACGCCGGGCACATGCTCTGGGGCTGGTCATGGGGGCCCAGCGGATAGTCGGCCGCATAGCGCTGCAATGTCGCGCTGTTGGCAGACACCGATGCCGCAGCCAGCATCTGCTCCTTGCCGGAATGGCAGCCGGTACCATCACCGGAGTCCACCAGGGACGCCTCGGCGGCGACAGTGGGTGGGTTCGCGGCCGCACCCGCGACCGCGATGGGAATGGTCCTTCTTTCGGATGATGCGCGGTCGCCGTCGTTCGTCATCGGCGCGGCGCCGGCGCCGTCGTAGACGATTTCTGCGCCGGGCGCGGGCGTCAGCAGTTCGGACGGAGTCTTCGCGTTCATCGCATCACGCTGCGTCGTAGACGACCTCGAGCGACTTGTGCTCGATTTCGCTTCTGCCGACCATGTCGAAGAGGGTCGCGGGTTCGAGCACCACGTTGCGCCCGACCGCGTCGCCGGAGAACAACCCGAGCAGACCATCCTGCGAGAGCGGCGTGGGCCGCAGCGGCGGCGCTTCCGCGACGTTGGTCGCGAGTTCCTCGAACACCGCCGCCCACTGGCCTCCCGGCCGGCCGATGATCTCGTAGTTGGCGCTCTTGCGCCGGATGTCCTCGTTCGCGGGGATCGCCGCCAGTACGGGAATGCCGACGTGTTCGGCGAACGCCTGGGCCTCGCCGGTGCCGTCGTCCTTGTTGATGACCAGTCCGGCGACGCCGACATTGCCGCCCAGCTTGCGAAAGTACTCGACGGCCGAACAGACATTGTTCGCGACGTACAGCGACTGCAGGTCGTTCGATCCGACCACGATCACCTTCTGGCACATGTCGCGTGCGATCGGCAGGCCGAAGCCGCCGCAGACGACGTCGCCGAGGAAATCGAGCAGCACGTAGTCGAAGCCCCAGTCGTGAAAGCCGAGTTTCTCCAGCGTCTCGAAACCGTGGATGATGCCGCGGCCGCCACAGCCGCGACCCACTTCGGGCCCACCGAGCTCCATCGCGAACACGCCGTCGCGCTTGAAGCAGACATCACCGATGGCGACGTGCTCGCCGGCCAGCTTTTTCTTCGACGAGGTCTCGATGATCGTCGGGCACGCCTTGCCGCCGAACAGCAGGCTGGTGGTGTCGCTCTTCGGGTCGCAGCCGATCAGCAGTACCTTCTTGCCCTGTTGCGCCATCATGTACGACAGATTGGCGAGGGTGAAACTCTTGCCGATGCCGCCCTTGCCGTAGATCGCGATGATCTGCGTGGTCTTGGTGGGCGCCGCGGTCGGGACCGGATCGGGCTCGATCGCGGCTTCGGCGCGCAAGGTCTCACGCTGACTGAACCGGATCGGTTCCGCGATGGAATTGCCGGCGAGCGAGGTCATGACGTGGATCTCCAGTCGAGAATCATCTTGAGGCAGGCGGGATCGCTGAACGCAGTGCGATAGGCAGCATCGGCGTCCCCGGCTTCGCAGCGATGGGTGATCAGACCATCGAGGGACAGCTGGCCGGATTCGGCCAGCGCCTTGACCGCGACGAGGTCGGATTCGCGCCATTCGGCGGCGACGCGGATGCGCGCCTCGCGCATGAACGCGGGCGGGAAAGTGAACGCGAGCGGCTCACTGTAGAACCCGGCAAGTACGATCTCGCCTCGGGGAGCGAGGCGAGCGATGAGAGTGTCGAGCAGGGATGGATCGCCGCTGACATCGTATATGGCTCGATAGTCGCGCCGCGGATCGTCGGCCGGATCGAGTACGCGGTAGCCTTCTGCGCCGGCCGCGCGATCGGGATTGCGCTCCCACACCACCGGTGGCTCGGTGCCGGCGACCACGGCGAGCCGGGCCAGAAGACGACCGAGCACACCGTGACCGACGATGAGGTCGGGTTGATCCGCTCCTTCGGCTGCCGCGGCGTGAAATGCAGTTGCTGCGAGTGCCAGCAGGACGCCGCGTTCGCCCAGGCTTTCATCGAAGCGCACGGCCTTGTCTCCGGGAACGACCAGACGCGCCGCGGCGCCGCCGAACAAACCGCGCACGTCGCCGAAGCAACGGGCGCCCGGCACGAAGACGCGATCGCCCACCTGCGCGTTGGCTCGGGCGCCGACGGCCGAGATGCGGCCGACCGATTCGTATCCCGGCACGAGCGGATAGCCCATTCCCGGAAATTGCGGCATGCGCCCGGACCAGAGCAGCCGCTCGGTCCCAGTGCTGATGCCGCTCCATTCGATATCGACGACGACGTCGTTCTCTTCCGGGGCGGTCAAGGGTAGCCGGCTCAATACCAGTTGCTCGGGCGCCTGGAGAACAACGGCCAACGTGTTCAACGCAGGACTCATTGTGTCGGGCCCGGGTTCGAGCCCGCCGTGTATTGCTGAGTGTCCATGAATGTCAGTCTACTCGTACTCATAGAAGTGTCAATACTTCTTAACAGTATGTCGATCGGTCATGGCCTGCGCGACCAGCAAACGGGTCTGCAGCGGCAGATGCGTCGCCACCGGACGGATCCGCCCGAAGCCGGCTGCATGCAGCATTCCCCCGAGCTCCGACGGCGTCCGGGGCCGCCCCTGGCCCATTGCCAGCAGGTAGAAACCGAAGTAGGCGCCGCCCATCGCCTCGGCCCCGGGGGTATCCGCCATGGGTTCCGCCAGCAACAGGGTTCCGCCCGGAGGCAGGGCCCGGCGCGCAGCGCGAAGCAGGGCCAGCGCCTCGGTGTCGTTGTGATCGTGGATGACCCTGACCAACGCGACGATGTCTGCGCCCGAGGGCAGGGGCTCGGCGTGAAAATTGCCGCCCACGGCGCGCGCACGATCGGCGATTCCGGCGGCGGCGAACCGGGCTCGTGCCCGTTCGGCAACGGCCGGCAGGTCGAAGAGCGTCACGCGAAGCGTGGGCGAGCGCGCTGCGGCCGCAAGCAGGAAAGTCCCGTCTCCGCCGCCGACGTCCAGCAGGCAACGGTGCCTCCGCATGGGATAGGCATCGAGGATCTCGTCGGCAACCAGGGTTTGCGAAGCGGACATCAGTCGCGTGTACGCGCCCACCCGTTCCGCTTCCAGTTCGTCCGGTCGCTCGGCATTGGCGTACGACCAGTATTGCGCCAGCCCTGTCCGCGGGCCTGCGCCGCGCAGCAGGGCCACTGGATCGTGCAGATCGGCGTACAACAACGCATGGTGCTCGACCATCGCGACGATCGCGGCATTGCCGACCATGGGCGCGCCGAGAGGCCCGAGGGCGAAGCGGTCTCCCCGCCGTTCCACCAATCGAAGCGAAATGGCGGCCGCCATCAGACGGGAGGTCGCGTCCGCAGACAAACCCAGTTTCGTCGCCAACGCGGCGGCGCTGTGTGGGCCGGCGGCGAGCTTCTCGAACAGATCGAGGCGCACGCATGTGAGCAGCACCTGGGTGTAGACAAAGCCTGCGCACAGGTCGAACAGTTCACGGGCGCGGCGTCGGGCGATCGGACGGGTGAACGGGAACGCCGCCGCCCAGCGCCGGAAGCGCGGATTCGCGAGCAATCGGTCGCGTTGCGCGAGCCAGCGTTCCAACCATGTCAACGTCGCGTCCACTCGTGTCGTACGCGCCGCCGAACCGTCGGGCGCCTCAGCGTGAGCCCGGCTGAACGTGATCCGCCGTCGGCCGGCGAGGCGCCGGACGGCGTGCAAGACCGCGAAGTGATTTCGATCGAGCGCCTGCACTGGCGTCCCTCCGCTGCGCAATCCGCCCCCTCTCGCTCGCCCACCTGTGCTGGACGCCGCAAGGACGGATCACGTGAACGATGAGAGCGAGGACTCGCACCCTCAGGCCGCGCGGCGGACCAGCTCCTTGGGCAGGAAGCGCCCGGCCTGGGCGGTGATCAGCGCGCGCAGTCCCTCCGCCCCGGAGCACGCGGGAATCGAATCGACCGCAGTCGCCACGAGATACTCGAAGCGCTCCTGCGCCCCGCTCATGCCGAGGTCGTGCACGGCGCTCGGTCGCCCGAGGGCCGCGTCGCGTCCGGTCGGTTTGCCCAGCTCGATGGGATCGGAGACCACGTCGCGCAGATCGTCGGCCACCTGGAAGGCTTCGCCCAGACATTCGCCGAGGGTGCGCCACTGTCCCGGTTCGGGAAATCCGGCGGCCGTCGCGCCCGCCACCGTGGCGGCGGCAAACAGCGATCCCGTCTTTGCCCGCTGGTAGTCGGCGAGCCCCACATGCGGTTCGCATTCCCAGGCCTGCCCGGCGACGATGCCCATGGGCATCCCGACCGCTCGGCTGATGATCATGACCAGGGGCGCAAGCCGATGGGGCGAGGTCGAGACGCCGCGCGCGAGCGTCTGAAACGCCAGTACGATCAAGGCATCGCCCGCGAGCACTGCGAGGCGCTCACCGAAGGCACGGTGCACGGACGGCTTGCCGCGCCGGGTCGGCGCGTCGTCGAAACACGGCAGATCATCATGGATCAGCGATGCGCAATGGAGCAGTTCGATGGCGGCGGCGGCGGCGTCGGCGACTCCCGTGTCGTCCTCGCTGCAGGCGCAGGCCACCGCCAGACACAGGCGGGGCCGCACTCGTGCGCCGCCGGGGAACACGGCGTAACGGAGCGCCTGTGCCAATCGGGGCGGGGACCCGGGCGCCTCGGTCTGCGCGACCGCCGCTGCAAGATTCTGCTCGATGGCCAGGGCCAGGGCCTGTTCGACTCGCATCATGGCGTCCATGCGGTGTCTCCTTGGATTGTGAGTGTGTAATCTATACATGTCATTTACTACTGTCATGTAATATAGACACATGCCCCGGACCCGTCAACGCAAGCTTGCCCCGGTCCTGCCGGATTGACGCTCGGCGTGCGCAACCGTCGCGTGGCGGTGGTCGGCGCGGGGATAGGCGGCCTCGTCGCGGCGCTCGAACTGGCGGCGCGGGGTTTCGAGGTCGTCGTGCTGGAGCAGGCGCAGGCGCCCGGCGGCAAGATGCGCGAGACGCCGATCGCCGCAGCCAGGATCGATGCCGGTCCGACGGTCCTCACCATGCGCTGGGTGTTCGACGAGATCTTCGCTACCGCTGGCGCGGTCTTATCCGATCACCTCGAGCTGCGCCGAGCAGAGGTGCTGGCACGTCACGCGTGGAGCGGGACGGAGCGGCTCGACCTGTACGCAGACCTCGGGCGCTCCGCGGATGCGATCGGCGCGTTCGCGGGCGCCGGCGAGGCGCGGCGCTTCCTCGAGTTCAGCGCCAGGGCGCGCACGGTCTATCGGACGCTCGAGGGCCCGTTCATTCGGTCGGCCCGGCCCAGCCCGCTCGGCCTGACCCGCACCGCCGGAATGAAGGGGCTGGGCGACCTGTGGCGGATCAGCCCCTTCACCACGCTCTGGCGTGCGCTCGGGCAACACTTCCACGATCCGCGCCTGCGGCAGCTGTTCGGTCGCTATGCGACCTATTGCGGCTCGTCTCCGTTTCAGGCACCGGCGACGCTGATGCTGGTCGCGCACGTCGAGCAGGAGGGCGTTTGGCTCGTGGAGGGGGGCATGCACCGGATCGCGCTCGCCCTCGCGACCCTCGCTACGGCGCGTGGCGCCACGTTCCGCTATGGGGCAGAAGTCGCTGAAGTGGTCACGCACGGCGAACGGGCGACAGGCCTTCGGCTGGCATCGGGGGAACACATCGATGCGGACGCGGTGATCGTGAACGCAGATGTCGCCGCGGTCGCGGCGGGAAGGCTGGGGGCCGGCATCGCGCCCGCCGCGACCCCCCTGGCTCCCGGCGCCCGCTCGCTGTCCGCCGTCACCTGGGCGGTGGCTGCGCGCACCGAGGGCTTTCCCTTGCAGCGGCACAACGTGTTCTTCTCGCGCGACTATCCCGCCGAGTTCGAAGCGATCTTCCAACGCGGGCAGATCCCCGCCGAACCCACCGTCTATGTCTGTGCGCAGGATCGTGGCGACCGCGAAATCGCGACGACTTCGGGGCCGGAACGGCTTTTGTGCCTCGTCAATGCTCCTGCGCTCGGGGACGTACGTGCATTCGACGCAAACGAGATCAGCCGCGCAGAAGAGCATGCTTTCGGTGTGCTCGCGCGTTGCGGGCTGCACGTGGACCGCACGCAGACGAATTGCGTCGTGACCACGCCGGCCGACTTCGAGCGCCTTTTTCCCGGTACCGGCGGCGCGCTGTACGGGCGCGCATCGCACGGCTGGAACGCGTCGTTCCAGCGCGCCGATGCGCGCACGCGTCTACCCGGTCTCTATCTCGCGGGCGGCAGCGTGCATCCCGGTCCCGGTGTGCCCATGGCCGCCTTGTCGGGCCGTCTCGCCGCGAAGGCGCTGCTGGAGGATGCGCGTGCGGTTTGATTTCGATCGCCCGATCGCGCGCGACGGCTACGCTTGGTGGTACATCGACGCCATGAGCGACGACGGCCGCCACGGCCTCACGATCATCGCCTTCGTCGGCAACGTGTTCTCGCCCTATTACGCGCGGGCCAGGGCCCGTGGTGACGGCGATCCCGAGAACTTCTGCGCACTCAACGTCGCGCTCTATGGCGACGGCGGCAAACGCTGGGCACTCACCGAACGCTCGCGCGCGGCGCTACACCGAACGGCCACCTCGCTCGAAATCGGGCCCAGCGCCATGACGTGGGACGGCACCGCACTGGTCGTGCGCATCGACGAGATCACCGCACCGCTGCCCGCCAGGATCCGCGGCGTGGTGCGGCTGCATCCGTCCACGCCGACCGGTCGCACCTTTGCGCTCGATGCCGCGGGTCGACAACGCTGGTCGCCGCTCGCACCGTGTTCGCGTGTGGAGGTGATGCTCGATCGCCCAGGCCTGCGCTGGACCGGGCCCGGCTATCTCGATTCGAACGCCGGTGACGCGCCGCTCGAGCGCGACTTCGTGCGCTGGGACTGGTCGCGCGCCGCGCTGCCGGAAGCGACCGTGGTGCTCTATGACGTCATGCGGCGGGATGGCGAGGAGTTCTCGCTGGCCTTGCGGTGTACCCCCGCCGGTGCGGTCGAGGAATTCGTGCCGCCACCACGCGCGCAGCTCAAGCCCGGTGCCATATGGCGCGTGGAACGCTCCACGCGCGCCGACGGCCCGCAACGGCCGGAAGTCTTGCGAACGCTGGAGGACACGCCGTTCTACGCTCGCTCGATGGTCCGGACTTGCCTGCTCGAGCGGCCGGTCACCGCAATGCACGAGAGTCTGTCGCTCGATCGTTTCCGCTCGGGATGGGTGCGCATGCTGCTGCCGTTCCGGATGCCGCGACGGGCCCGAGCATCCCGCTAGCGCTGATCGCCAACGCCGCGCTCGTCCTGCTCCCGCCGCCGGCGATCACGCTTCAGACTGATCAGTTCCCAGATCGCGATGCCGAGCACGATTCCCGAACCGGACAACAACTCCAGCAGGAACAGAACGTTGCCCGACACCGGCGGCTAACCGACGCCATCCTGGCGCTGAAGGCCATGGTGGCGGTCGACGTGTTCGAGCCGGGTGAACAGTTCGACGACCCAGACGCCGTAGCCATTCAACGACCGCCGCGTGCGCTCCAGCGGTGGAGCGGAGGAAGCCACGGCTTCGACGAGGAAACGGGTCGCGTCGAGCTGCTCCTGCGGCATGGGCCTTCGCACTCTTCCGGATTCGGCCATGGCGCGGGCAACGAGCAGGAGCTTGCGTTGCCCGGAAACGATCGCTCGGGCGCTCACCGAATCGAGCCCGCGTCGTTCGACTTCGCGCCCGATCTCGGCATAGACGAAGCGTGCCGCATGCATGCCCGGACGCACTGCGAGCGGCAAGCGGCCGATGCCGGCCCCGGCACGTTCGTACAACGCATCGGCCACGTCCAGCAGTCGCTGCACGACGGTCCCGAGCGCGGCGGAATAGGTCGGCGAAGCGAGCCACGCCTTGTCGTCGATGCCGGCTTCCCGCAACCATGACAGCGGAAGGTAGAGGCGCCCGGCACGCGCGTCCTCGCCGACGTCGCGTGCGATGTTGGTCAGCTGCATGGCGACACCGAGATCGCAGGCGCGAGCCAGCACGTCGGGGGCGCGAGCGCCCATCAGCACGCTCATCATCGCGCCCACCGTTCCGGCGACGCGCGCTGAATAATCGAGGACGCCGGCGAGATCGTCGTAGCGGCGACCGGCGGCATCCCATTCGAAACCTTCCAGCAGTGCCTCGGGCAACGCGCGCGGGATTGCGAACCGCGCCACGACTTCGGCGAGCGCGCGATCGGCTGCGATCGGCAAAGGTCGGCCCTCGTAGACGCGAGCAAGGCGTTCGCGCAGTTGGCGAAGCGCCCTCGGTCCGCCATCGCCCTGATCCACCGCGTCGTCGGCGAGCCGGCAGAAAGCGTACAGCGCGCTGGCCGGTTCGCGCACCCGTCTGGGCAGCAGCAGCGAGGCTGTGAAGAACGTGCGCGATCCATTCCGCAGCAACGCGCCGCACGCGGCGAGATCCGAAGCGCGCTCAGGCGAAGACTGTTGCATCGGGCACCACCGTATCGAGTATGCGGGCGGAGGAAATGACACCGGGCAGCCCCGCTCCCGGATGCGTGCCGGCGCCCACGAGGTACAGGCGCTCCACGTCCTCGCTGCGATTGTGCGGACGGAACCACGCGCTCTGTGTGAGCACGGGTTCCATGCCGAATGCCGCGCCGCGATAGGAAAGCAGCCGGTCCTGGAAGTCCTGCGGCGTGAGCACGCGGGAAGTCACGACATTGGCTTCGAGGTCGGGCAACAGCGTCTCGCTCAGGTAGCGCGAAAGCTTCTGGCGGTATGCTTCCGCCGTGGCTTCCCAATCAGTACCGCTGTCCAGGTGCGGCACCGGGGAGAGCACGTAGAACGCATCGCAGCCTTCGGGCGCGAGCGAAGGGTCGGTCGCTGTGGGCCGGTGCAGATACAGGCTGAAGTCCTCGGCGAGCAGCTTCCGCTCGAAGATGTCACTCAGGAGCTCGCGATACCGCGGCCCCAGCAGGATCGTGTGGTGGGGAACATCCGGATAGCGGCGCTTCGTGCCGAAGTACCACACGAACAAGCTCATGGAATAGCGCGCGCGTTCGATGCGCTGATCGGTCCAGCGGTGCCGTTCTTCCGCCGCGAGCAGGTAGCGATAGGTCCACGCCGGATCGGCGTTCGAAACGACGATGTCCGCGGGAATGTGCTCTCCGGAGGCGAGGGTCACCCCGGTGGCGGTCCGGTCCTTGACGGTGATTCTGGTGACTTCGCTGTCGCAGCGCAGCGTGCCGCCCTGCCCGGCGATGAGACCGACCAGTCCTCGCACCAACTGGCCGGTGCCACCCATCGCGAAATGCACGCCCCAGCGGCGCTCGAGATACGCGATCAGGCTGTAGACCGATGTCGTGGTGAACGGATTGCCCCCGACCAGCAGCGGATGGAAACTGAGCACCGTGCGCAACCGTTCGTCGCGGATGTGCTTCGCCACCATGCCGTAGACCGTGCGAAAACCTTCCAGGCGCATCAAGTCCGGCAGCACCTTCAGCATGTCGATCCACGAGCCGAAGGGCACGTGCCCGAGTTGTTCGAAGCCGATGCGGTAGGTCTCTTCGCTCGCCTTCATGAATCTCTCGTACCCCGCGACATCGGCCTCAGAGAACCGGGCGACTTCGGCGCGCATGGCAGCAGGATTGCCGGAATAGTCGAACACCGCGCCATCGTGGAAGCGGATGCGATAGAACGGCGTGACCGGCCGCAACTCGACGTCGTCGGCCAGGCGCTTGCCGCACAAGGCCCAGAGCTCTTCGAGCAGAAACGGGGCGGTGACGATGGTCGGGCCGGCATCGAAGGTGAAGCCATCCTGGCGATACACGTAGGCCCGACCGCCCGGCGCGTCGAGTTTTTCCAGCACCGTCACGCGATAGCCCCGCGCTCCCAGGCGCACTGCCGCGGCCAGTCCACCGAACCCACTGCCGATCACGACCGCATGCGGTTTGCGCGGGCGAGGGGAAGTGACAGCATTACACGACACATCGATTGTCAACATGACTGGACGAAGTGTACCAGCCTTCGTCGTTCACGCGGAAGTCGTCGGCACCTCCGCAGTGTCCGCCAGATCGGCGATCAGTTCGGCCACCTCGCGCGGTCGCTCCTCGTGCGCCAGGTGCCCGGCGCCGGCCAGCGGGACCAGTGTGGCTGCCGGCAGGAGTTGTTGCACCCGTCGCGCTTCCGCGGGCGGCACGGTGAGGTCATTGGTGCCCACGACCAGCATCAACTTCGGCTGCAACCGGGGCAAGTCACGTTCCAGCGGCCGCAGGTCCCAGTGCGCCATCATGTCGAGCGTGGCCGCCGCGTGCGCGGGATTGCGGATCAGTCGCCCATAGAGTTCGATCCCGACCGCATCGAGAGTCGACCCCGTGCCCCGTACCAGGCGCTCGACGACCACGCGATCGGCCGCGCGCCACGCGAACAGGCGCGGCACCAGCGAGCTTGCGGCCAGCAATCGCGCCATCGGCGAGAACAGATGCCCGGGCAGGCCGCGCAACGGCAGCAACGCCCCGTTCACACTCACCAATCCGGCGAGCGCCAATTGCCCGTCGAGGCTCATGCGCGCAGCAATGGCTGCACCCGCGGAGTTTCCGACAGCCACGACCGGACTGATACGCAAGGTCTGCAGCAACGCATGCAGGGCCTCGGCCATGCCGGGCATCGACAGGCGCGCAGCAGGCGGTGCCTCGGTGAATCCATGTCCTGGCAGATCCGGCACCACGACCGTGAAACGTCGCTGGAGCAGCGGCAGAACGGCTCGCCACGAATGGGATGCAGCGCCGGTTCCATGCACCAGCAGGATTCCGGGGCCGGTGCCGGCTACCTGAACGTGCCAGCGCAGGCCGCCCGCATGCACGAAACGACTGGCCGCACGATTGGGCCAGTCGCGACCTTCGAGATCCCAGCGCAAGCCCTCCGGCACGAGGGAGCCCCTGCTATTCGCCGACCGAAGTGCGGATCGCGACCGAAAGGGTCGCCGCATCCGCCCGTGGCAGCGGCATATAGCGGGCACCCATCTCGCGTGCCAGTCTTTCCGCCTCCGGGTGAGGGCGCGGTGAAGTGTCGAGCAGGACCGCGGACAAACCTGCAAGGCGCAATTGGCGTGCCGCACCGAGCGCATCGCTTTCGGCGTCAGCCCGTCCCGGCTTGCCGCCCCGAGCGACGTTCGCGCGCCCGTCGGTGAAGACGAGCACGGTGGGCGTGTCGCCGCGGCGACGCACCAGATCGGCCAGGGCCACCGCCGCATCGATCCCGGCTGCGAGCGGCGTGCCGCCACCGCCCGGTAGCGCGGCGAGGCTGCGTTTCGCGCGCACGAGCGAGCGCGTCGGCGGCAACAACAGCTCCGCACCCGGGCCGCGAAACGCGATCAGCGCTACCTGGTCGCGCCGGACATAGCACTCGGCGAGCAGCAATTCGACCGCGCCTTTCGCTTCCGCCAACCGATTCAGGGCGGACGACCCGGAAGCATCAACGACGAAGATCGTCGTGGTTTGCGCCCGCTGCTTGAAGCGGGTAACGCGGAAGTCTTCGGGCCGAACGTCGATGCGCGCGAATACCGTTTCCCGACCGGCTTCACGGCGCCGCAATCCTTGCCATGGGGCAGCGCTACGCAAGGTCTCCACCAGGTCGAGACGCGCACCACCGCGCGGTTCACCCCGCAGCGTACCGGCCGGCCGGCCGCGGCGCCGCGCCTTCTGCATCGCACCGGCCCGCCCCCCGGCACGGCTCTGCCCGGTCGCCCCGTCGCGACGCCCGAGCTGTGCGAGCAAGGCAACGGGAATGGCAGCCTGCGCGGCGGCGAGCACGATGTCCTCCAGCGGCCTGTCGGTGTCCCGGGATTCGTCTTCCGGATCATCCCCCGCGGAGTCGAATTCGGATTCCTCCGGGTGCTCATCGTTCGGTTCATCTTCCAGAGGCGGCGCGGGCAGGCGTGTCGCCCGGGCGGCAAACACGAGTCGGGCCGCAGTCGCGGCATCGTGCTCGTCAGCCCGGGCGCGACCATTCAAGGCAGCCAACGCGGTTGCGGCGCGCGCGGCCAGCGAAACGGCGCGCAGTGACGCGATGCCGAGTGTCATGGCCGTGGCAGTCAAGGCCTCGAGCACGTTGTCGTCGATCCGCACGTCCTTCAGTCGAGCGCGCACCATCGTGATCTCGATCGGATCCTCGTTCGTCGCCCCCAGGTCGCCCACGCTCACGCCTTCGAGATCGACGTGGAACGCCAGTCGATCGAGGAGTCCACCGGGCGGCCGCTCGTCCGGCTCTGCGCCCTCGTCCAGCGCGATCACGCCGAATGCCGCCGGCAACCGCAGCGCCAGCCCATCGCGCTGGATCACGACTTCGCCGCAATCGAGCGCTGCCGTCACTCTTGCGACAACGGCGCCGGTGAGGCGCTCGGCCATGGCGAGCACGATGTAGCCGCCGTTCGCCTCGGACAGGATGCCGCGCTCGGCAACAGGGCGTCCTGCGCGCAAGGTTGTAGTCAGATCGAGACCGCCCAGCAGGCGCCCGTCCGGGACATGCAACGGAACCGGTCTGACAGGCACATCGCGCGCAAGCCGCGCACGCCACGTCGCGAGCCAGCGCTCGCGCACGGGGCCGACACGGGCTCGGAGCGCCACGCCGCCAAGACCGGCTGGATCGATCGAGACGAGCAAGCCGGCGAGCACCGCGTCGGCCCAGACGCTGCCCTCGCCGTTGCCGCGCGCGTTCACGCGCCGAACAGGTCCGCGATCGCGCGCTCGACACGCATGGTGGATCCGGCATCGTCGAGCGGATTGCGACGCAGACGATGTCGCAACGCCGGCGGCGCCACGCGCTTGAGGTGTGCGTCACCGACAGCAGCGTCGCCATCGAGCGCGGCGAGTGCGCGCGCAGCGCGCATCAAGGTGAGCTCGCCACGCAAACCATCGGTGCCGAGTCGAATGCACAGCTCGGCTGCGCGCTCGAGCGCGCTATCGGGTACCTCGATTGCAGCCAGGCGCTCGCGCGCTGCGACCAGACGGCGACGCACCTTCGCCTCTTCGTTCTTCCACTTCGAGCAGAACGCTGCCGGATCACGTTCGTAGGCATCGCGACGACGGACGACTTCCACGCGCAGCTTGAGATCGTCCGGAGTCTTCACCTCGAGGGAAAGACCGAAACGATCGAGCAATTGGGGACGCAGTTCGCCTTCTTCCGGGTTGCCGCTGCCGATCAGCACGAAACGGGCGGGGTGGCGCACCGAGAGGCCTTCACGTTCGACCACGTTCTCGCCTGATGCCGCCACGTCGAGCAGCAGATCGACCAGGTGATCCTCGAGCAGATTCGCCTCGTCGATATAGAGGAATCCGCGGTGCGCCCGCGCGAGCAGCCCCGGTTCGAACGCCTTCACCCCCTGAGTCAGCGCACGCTCGAGGTCGAGCGCGCCGACCACCCGATCCTCGGTGGCACCGAGCGGCAGATCGATCACCGGGACCGGCACCATTGCACTCCTGGGCTTGCCGTCACGACACGCGTCGCACAATCCAGCCGTTCTTTCCGGATCGCAACCATACGGGCATCCGACCACGGCACGCATCGGTGGCAGCAGGGCGGCCAGCGCCCTCACCGCAGTCGACTTGCCGGTGCCGCGATCACCGAATACCAGCACCCCGCCCACGCTCTGATCGACCGCCGCGATCAACAGCGCGAGCTTCATCTCGTCCTGGCCGACGATGGCGGAGAACGGAAACGGTGCCGCGCGGGTCATGCCGGCGACGTGATTTCGAGGTTGTCGATCAGTCGCGTCTGGCCGAGCTTGGCGGCACCGAGCACCACGAGTTCGCGCTCGTCGGCTTCCGGCTGCATGAGCGAGCGCCGACTGCGCACGACGACATAGTCCACGTGCCAGCGATGGCGAGCCAACAGCGCATCGGCGGCAAACTCGAGCGCTTCGAAATTGCGATCGCCGGACTCGACTGCGACCTGCACCTGACGTAGCGCTTCGTTGAGCCGCGGCGCTTCATTGCGCTCCTCGGCGCTCAGGTAGCGATTGCGGGACGACAGGGCCAGGCCGTCCGGCGCGCGGACGGTTTCGGCCGGGATGATCGACAGCGGCAGCGCAAGCTGGTCGGCCATGTGCCGGATGATCGAGAGCTGCTGATAATCCTTCTTTCCGAACACGGCCACCTGGGGTTGGACCATGTTGAACAATTTCAACACGACCGTAGCAACGCCGCGGAAATGACCGGGACGAAACCGGCCTTCGAGCTTGTTCGCGATCTGCGGCGGCTCCACGATGAAAACCTGCCGCTCAGGGTACATCTGGCCCTCGTCCGGGGCGAACACCACACAATTGCCAGCGGCCTCGAGTTTTTCGCAGTCGTCCGCGAAGGTGCGCGGGTACTTGTCGAAATCCTCGCCCTGGATGAACTGGAGCCGGTTGACGAAGATGCTCGTGACGACGAACGGCGCCCGCTCCAGCCCGATGCGTACCAGGCTCAGGTGGCCGTCGTGGATATTGCCCATCGTCGGGACGAGCGCGATCGCCGATTCGCGATTCAAGCGGGCGCGCAACTCTGGAATCGTGCGGAGGATTTCCATGGAATCGGGATGCGGTGAAACCGGCGCCGCCAGGCGCGACGCCGGTCGGCGCGATCAGTAGCAGTATTCCGGACTGGGAAAGGTGCCGGACTTCACTTCGCGCACGAAGCTCTCGACCGCCGCCTGGATGCTGCCGGCGCCCGCCATGAAGTTCTTCACGAACTTGGCCTTTCGGCCCGGGAAGAAATCCAGCATGTCGTAGAGCAGCAGAATCTGGCCCGAGCAATCCGGGCCGGCGCCGATGCCGATGGTCGGAATCGACAACGCCTCGGTGACCGCCTTGCCGAGCGCACTGGGTATGGCCTCGAATACGATCATCACGGCACCCGCGGCCTCGATCCGCTTCGCATCCTCGATCACTAGCTGGGCGGCATCCTCCGTCTTGCCTTGCACCTTGAATCCGCCCAGCGCATTTACCGACTGTGGCGTGAGCCCCAGATGTCCACACACGGGAATCCCTCGCGCGGACAGAAATGCCACCGTCTCGGCCATGACTCCCCCGCCTTCGAGCTTGATCATGTGCGCACCGGCTGCCATCAGCTTCGAGGCGTTCTCGAACGCCTGCTGCGGGCTCGCCTGGTAACTGCCGAACGGCATGTCGCCAAGCACGATGGCGCGCTGCGCCCCGCGCGCCACGCAACGGGTGTGATACACGGCGTCCTCGATGCTCACCGACAGCGTCGATTCGGCGCCTTGCACCAGCATGCCGAGGGAATCTCCCACCAGGATGATCTCGACACCTGCGTTTTCGACCACCGCGGCCGCCGTCGCATCGTAGCAGGCGACCATCGTGAGTCGCTCCCCTTCGCCCTGCTTCTTCCGCAAGTGGGCAAGCGTGATGCGCCCGGTCTTCACTTTTTCTCCTGACGGATTCGTGTACATCCGTTCTATCTCCCTGATCGGTCTCAGCCGCCGATGTTGAAGTATTCGCGACTGCCTCGCATCTCCGTGATGCGGCGCAACAGTAACGCAAAGTCTTCGGGCTTATCAACAAAGTTGAGGCGCTCGCTGTTGACGACCAGCACGGGCGCCGCCGAGTAGTCGTGGAAGTACCGGCTATACGAATCCGCGAGACGCGCGAGGTAGCCCTCGGCGACGTTGCGCTCGTAGGGGATGCCCCTGCGCCGTACGCGTTCAGCCAGAATGCGGGGCGCTGCTTGCAGGTAGATCACGAGATCGGGCGTCGGGGCGAGCGGCGCCAGGTACGAGTGAATCTTCTGATAGAGCTCGAACTCGTCATCGGCGAGCGTCAGTCGCGCGAACAGCGTGTCCTTCTCGAAGCAGAAATCCGCTACCGTGACACGACGGAAAAGATCGGTCTGGCGCAGCTCGCGCACCTGATCCGCGCGCTGGAACAGGAAAAACAATTGCGTCGCCAGCGCGTGCCGCCCGGGATCGTCGTAGAACAGCGGGAGGAAGGGGTTGGTGTCGGGATCCTCGAGCATGAGTTCGGCTTCGAGCGCTTCGGACAGCTTTCGCGCGAGGCTGGTCTTGCCCGCCCCGATCGGCCCCTCGACAGCGATGTAGCGCAGGCGCTCAGGAAGCTGCATCGGTACTCCTCACGCGAGCACGGTCACGGTTCCGGATCGACCAGTTGCTCACCGGCCGCATCGGTCTCGGACTCGCCGTCCTCGCGCTTGACGCGCCGCCGACGGCGGCGCTTGCGGCCCGTGGCCGCGCCCTTCTCCGGCGCCAGAAGCAGGAGTTCACGTTCTTCGGCAGAGGCATCCTGGAACCGACCCCACCATTGGCCGACCTCGACGTCGATTTCTCCGCTCTCGCACCGGAGCAGCAGAAAATCGTATGCGGCACGAAATTTCGGACTCTCCAGCACCCGCCAGGGCCGCTTGCCGGAGCGTTGCGTGAAGCGCCACTGCAGCAGCCAGATCTCTTTCATGTCGGTGCCGAAGCGGCGCGGGATCGAAATCTTCTCGGCCTGGGACGAGAGCACCTCGTCCATCGCCTCGTGCAGCGCCGGTATGGGCGGCATGCCGCGGTCCTGTGCGAGCTTCCAGGCGGCAAGGACTTCGTGCCACAAAAGCGCAGCGAACAGGAAGCCGGGCGACACAGTCTTTTCCTGCCGGATGCGTTCGTCCGTGCGCTTCAATGCGAGCATGACGAAGCGTTCTCCGAGCGGCTGTTCCAGGATCACGTCCAGTAGCGGCAACAGCCCGTGATGCAGGCCCAGTTCGCGCAACCGCGTGATGCAATCCACCGCATGACCGCTCAACAGGAGCTTCAGCATTTCCTCGAACAACCGGGCGGCCGGAACATTCTGCAGCAGCGGGGCCATTGCGGTGATGGGTGCCTGCGTACCACGTTCGATGGCCAGGCCCAGTTTCGCCGACAAACGCACGGCACGCAGCATGCGGACGGGATCCTCGCGATAGCGCTCGCTCGGATCCCCGATCATGCGCAGCACGCGGGCGTCGAGATCCTTCACGCCGTCGCAGTAGTCCAGGATCTGCTCGGTGGCCGGATCGTAATAGAGCGCATTGACTGTGAAATCTCGCCTCAGGGCATCTTCGGCCTGGGACCCGAACACGTTGTCGCGCAACAGCCGACCGTGTTCGTCCTTGACCTGGTTATCGTCCTCCACGCTGCCCTGCAGCGCGCGGAATGTCGACACTTCCACGGTGTCCTGGCCACACATGCAATGGACGATGCGGAAGCGCCGCCCTATAACCCGGGAGCGTCGAAATGCGCCCTGTACTTCCTCCGGCGTTGCGTCGGTGGCGACGTCGAAGTCCTTCGGCTCGAGGTCGAGCAGGAGATCACGCACAGCGCCGCCCACCACGTAGGCGCGATAGCCGCGGCCTTGCAGGCTTTCGGTGACTCTCCGCGCGCATGAACTGATGCGCTCGCGCTTGACGCCGTGCTTTTCCACGCCGATCGCCCGCGGCTCGTCGCCTGCCCGGGGCGCTTTCCCGGGCCTGTCCCGAGCCCCGCGGAAAAACATTTTGTCGAGCAGTTTCTTTATCATTTACAGGGTGTTGTGAGCGGGCATCGGGCCGATTCACGAAGCGCCGGAGTATACACGGCGCTACCAGTTCCCTGCCGGTCAGCGCAGGCTGATCACCATCCAGCCGTTCGTGAGCGCGTGCTCTTTCAACGTCTCATCGGGATCCACGGCCACCGGATTGGTCACTTTGCAGAGCAAGGGAAGATCATTCAGCGAATCGCTGTAGAACCAGGATTCCTTGAAGGAAGTCCAGCCCAGACCCAGGTCCGCAAGCCACGATTCCACCCGCGCAACCTTGCCCTCGCGGAATGCGGGGACCCCTTTCACACCACCGGTGAACTCGCCATCAGGCTTCTCTTCCGGATCCGTCGCGACCAGATTATCGATGCCGAATTCGCGCACGATCGGCCAGGTGACGAAGCTGTTGGTGGCCGTGACGACCGCCCGCGCGTCGGCGGCGTGACTGTCCACGAGGTCGCGAGCCTTGCGCGTGATCATCGGCAGAATCTTGCGCTGCATGTAATCGCGATGCCAGCGTTCGAGTTGCGCACGGGGATGCCGCGCCAGCGGCTTCAGCTGGAAATCCAGGAACTCATGGATGTCGAGCGTACCCGCGCGGTACTGGTCGTAGAACTGCTGGTTGCGCGACTCGTAGAGTTCACGATCGAGCACGCCCAGTTCGATGAGGAACTGCGCCCATTCGAAGTCGCTGTCGCCGGCGAGCAGGGTATTGTCGAGATCGAACAGCGCGAGCTTCAAGCGGTACCTTCCTTCACCGATGCGTCTGCCAGCTTGGCCGACAGGAGTATCTCGCGGAGCAGCGGTATGGTGATCGGCCGTTGCGCCTCGAGCGAAAATTGATCGAGTGCGTCGAGGATCGCCATCAGCGACGGCAGATCCCGCTGGATATGGCGCAACAAGTATGCCGAGACTTCCGTCGGAAGATGCAATCCTCGAGCCTGCGCGTGCCGCTCCAGGGCCTCGGTCTTGTCGTCGTCGTCGAGGGAATGGACGTGGTAGACGAGACCCCAGGCGAGCCGGGTCAACAGCTCGGGGCGGAGTCGCAGCTGAGCGGGCGGGACATTGCCCGCGGCAAGCAGGCATCCGCCCGCTTCGCGGACCGCGTTGAAGACGCCAAACAGCGCAACCTGACGCGCATCGTCGAGACAGTCCACGTCGTCGACCAGGACGAACTGTGAGCCGTCGCCCGGTGCGTCCGGAAACCAGACCGCCGGTCGGCCCTCGATCAGCAAGGCTTGGGCCATTGCACCCAACAGGTGCGTCCGCCCGCAGCCAGGTACACCCCAGATATAGATGATCCGTTCTCCGGCGTCCCCTTGGCACTGGTTCCGCAACGCCGCGAGCAATTCCGCGTTTCGCCCACTGACAAAATTGTCGAAAGTGGGTGCAGGCGGTTCGATGATGCCGAGCGCGAGTTGCTTCATGCAAAGGATTATACAAACGCGGTCTGCATCGAGACCGTTCGGGTAGAATCGGCGCTCTTCCGGTGCCCGCTGTTCTCGCAGCCGGAACGCGCCACCCGAACGATCCCTCCCTTTCATCGACGTGACCTCCGAACACCCCGCTGCCGGCCTATCCTACCGGGACGCCGGTGTCGATATCGACGCCGGCGACGCCTTGGTCGAACGCATCAAGCCGCTCGCGCGCGCTACCTTGCGCGAAGGCGTGCTCGCGGGCATCGGCGGTTTCGGCGCACTGTTCGAGGTTCCCGGGCGCTTCCGCGAACCGGTTCTCGTATCGGGCACCGACGGCGTCGGCACCAAGCTGAAGCTCGCCTTCCAGTTGAATCGGCACGATACGGTTGGCATCGATCTCGTGGCGATGAGCGTCAATGACATCCTCGTGCAGGGCGCCGAGCCGCTATTCTTCCTCGACTACTTCGCCTGTGGAAAGCTCGACGTGGAGACAGCGGCAGCCGTCATAGGCGGGATTGCCGAAGGCTGCCGGCAGGCCGGCTGTGCGTTGATTGGAGGCGAGACCGCAGAGATGCCGGGCATGTATCCGGACGGCGAGTACGATCTCGCGGGGTTCGCGGTCGGCGCGGTGGAAAAATCCGCGATCATCGATGGACGATCGATCGTGGCGGGCGATGCCGTGATCGCGCTCGCGTCCAGCGGGCCGCACAGCAACGGCTATTCGCTGATCCGCCGCATCGCGGAGGTGAGCGCGGCCGACCTGTCGGGCGACTTTCACGGGCGTACTTTGGGGGAAGCCTTGCTGGCGCCAACCCGTATCTACGTGAAGCCCGTCCTGGAACTGCTGCGCCACCTCCCCGTCAAAGGAGTTGCCCACATCACTGGAGGCGGCCTCGTTGAGAACGTCCCTCGCATACTGCCCGCAGGTTCGATGGCGGTACTCCATCGCGAATCATGGACGCTGCCCGCAGTTTTTCAATGGCTCCAGCGGCAAGGTCGAGTATCCGACGAAGAGATGCATCGCGTGTTCAATTGCGGTGTGGGCATGGTCATCGTGGTCTCCGCGGAACACGCGGCAGCCTCCGTGGCGCACCTCAACTCGGCGGGCGAGAGCGCATGGCTGGCCGGAACGATCGAGCCACGCACGGGCTCCCAGGCAGCGACCGTCGTCCGCTGAGCGGTTTGTGTCGCGTATCGCAGTCAT
This sequence comes from Burkholderiales bacterium, assembly GCA_038324085.1. Taxonomy (GTDB): domain Bacteria; phylum Pseudomonadota; class Gammaproteobacteria; order Burkholderiales. The sequence goes on along the minus strand of JBBQHP010000003.1, from coordinate 68,973 downwards.
CATTTCCGGACGAGGCAGCAACCTGGGGGCGCTTTTGTCCGCCAGGCTGCCTGTGGTCGCAGTGATCGCCAACCGGCCCGACGCAGGTGGCCTGAGGCTCGCGCAGGCTCACGGTATTACGAGCGCCGTCGTAGACCATCACTTGCACGACACTCGCGACGCTTTCGACGCCACGCTCGCCGCAACCATCGATGAACAGCGGCCCGACCTGGTGGTGCTCGCAGGGTTCATGCGCATCTTGACGTCGACTTTCGTACAGCACTATGCGGGACACCTGATCAATATCCACCCGTCGCTGTTACCGGCGTTCGTCGGCCTCGATACGCATCGTCGCGCGCTCGAGGCGGGCGTGAAAGTGCATGGCTGCACGGTGCACTTCGTCACCGATGCGCTCGATCACGGACCGATCATCGCTCAAGCGGCGGTACCGGTACTCGCCGACGATTCCGAATCAACGCTGGCCGCGCGGGTGCTGGCGCAGGAGCACCGCATCCTGCCTGCAGCAGTCCGCTGGTTCATCGACGGCCGATTGAGCGTCGACGGACTGCGCGTACGCGTGGACGCTCCTGCCGATCAGGGAGTCGCGCTTTGCGTTCCGGAGCCCACGTGAGGACTTTTCTGGCGATCCTCGGCCTCGTCTTCTGGCTACCGCCAGCTATCGCGGCCCAGGTCCCCACGCACGTGGAGATGGATGTCTCGGTGGTAGCAAAGGGCATCGTCGTCGGCACGGGCCGGGATGTCTTCGAGCACGACGACAAGACCTACAGCGTCGACACGCAGGCGCGTACGGTCGGCATCGCCCGCATATTCAAGAGAATGGATGAGCAGCGCGAGAGCCGTGGATTGATCACTCCCCAGGGGTTGCGTCCCCTGTCGTTCCGACAGACGCGTACCGGCAAGGCGCCAAATGCCGCACTTTTCGACTGGGACCACAACGAACTCACGATCGATGAAGGGGGCAACGTCGAGAAGGTACCGTTGCCAGCCTCGACGCTCGATCAGGCGTCCCTCGCCTACGCGTTCGTGTTCAACGAACCGCCCAAGGCGGCACGCTTCAGAGTGAACGTTACCGACGGGCGCAAGCTCCAGGAGTACGAACTCAGCTTCGAAGGCCGCGAAAGGATCAGCACAGAACTGGGCGAGATCGACACGCTTCATTTCCGCAAGATCCAGGACACCGACGACAAGCGCGGCTTCGAGTTCTGGCTATCGTTGGCGCACTACCGCTTGCCGGTACGCATCCGCATCGTGGAGAAGGACGGCACCGCCTTCGATTCCACGGTGACCAAAATCACCTATTCCTCCCGATGACTCCGGCGCCGTGCGGCCGGATTCGCCCATGACTTCGGAACTCACGCCGCAGCGCATCGGCGTCGTCGTGGACGCATTGAGCGCGGTTTTGCCGCTGGAACGGCCGGCCGATGCGACGCTGCGCGCGTGGTTCCGGGACAACACGAAGCTGGGGGTGCGCGATCGGGCTTTCGTCGCGGATACGGTATTCGCGATCCTGCGCAATCTCCGATGGCTCGAGGTACTGGCCGGAGGACGCGGCCCACGTCGTCTGGTGCTCGCTTGCCTTACACGCATCGGCGGACACAATCTGCGCACAGTGGAAAGATCGCTCTTCCCCGGCGAGGCCGAGTGGTTGACTTCGATCCGCTCACGGGAGCCGTTGGAAACTGATGCGCAGCGCTTGTCGTTGCCGGATTGGCTGTGGGACCGGCTCGGGACCGTTTTCGACGCGGAAGGCAGACTCGCGCTCGCGCGAAAACTGCTGACGTCCGCACCGATGGATCTCCGAGTAAACACGATGCTCACTCGGCGCGACGAGGTGCTGGCCACGTTGCACGAGAGCGGAATAGAGGCGACCGCGACAGCGCTTTCTCCGATCGGCGTTCGCCTGAAATCCAAGCTGGCCCTGGAGCGTCACGCACTCATCACTGGTGGTCACGTCGAGGTGCAGGACGAAGGCAGTCAGATTGTCTCTTTGCTGGTCGATGCGCGGCGTCATCAGATGGTCGTCGATTTCTGTGCGGGCGCCGGCGGGAAGACGCTCGCATTGGGCGCCGCGATGCGATCGGAGGGCCGGCTCTATGCTTTCGACACCTCGGAAAAGCGGCTATTGAATTTGCGGCCGCGCTTGAAACGAAGCGGGCTTTCGAACGTGCACCCGCAGCTCATCGATTCAGAAAATGACGCACGGGTGAAGCGGCTCGCCGGCAAGATCGATCGGGTCCTGGTGGACGCACCCTGTAGCGGGACCGGCACCCTAAGACGCAATCCCGACCTTAAATGGAGAATGAGTCTGGAAGCGATCCGGGAACTGACCGCGAAACAGTCGACGATACTGCGCGCGGCAGCGCGGTTGGCAAAACCAGGCGGACGGGTGGTATACGTTACGTGCAGTCTGCTGCCGGAAGAGAATGAGTCGGTAGTCGACGCCTTCCTTGATGAGCATTCCGGATGGTCGCTTCTGGATGCGCACGTCGTGCTGCGCGCTTTCGACATTTCGATCGGCGGTGAGGGGCCCTACCTTCGCTTGAATCCCGCACTCCACGACACCGACGGCTTCTTCGCGGCGGTGCTTTCGCGTCCGCTCTGAGCTCGATTCAGCCGGTGCTAGAATCCGAGCCGGCCTATGCGATCTAGATAATCTAATTGAGCCAACCTCCCAATCTCCTCGTAGCGCTGATTTCAGAGATTGAGACTGTCTCGATCGTATGGCAGGTCGGGATCATCGCGGCGTGTCTCGGTGGTGCTTGGCTCATCGCGCGCGCGCTACGTCCGCGGTTGATCCAGGTTCGTGCCGAAGCGCAGGCCGGTGAAGACGCGTTTCGCCTCGGAACCGGCGGGCTCATGCGTGTGCTGAATCCGGCAATCGGATGGTTGCTCCTGCTGGTCGGGCGCTGGGCGCTGCAATTCCATCATCCGGTCAACCTGCTCAACATCGCCATCCCGCTGTCTTCATCGCTCGTGGTCATCCGGATCACGATTTACGTGCTGCGACACGTATTCGCACCCGGGGGCTGGTTGAAGAGTTCCGAGCGTGCGATCGCCTGGACGATGTGGGTGGTTGCAGTCCTGCACATCACCGGACTGCTTCCGCAGATTCGAGCGTGGCTCGACGAGCTCACATTGCCGCTCGGCGCGCACAGCATCTCGCTGCTGAACGTGATCGAGGGCACGTTGTCGGTTGCGATCACGATCCTGCTTGCAATGTGGGTCGGACGTCTGGCCGAAAGCAGGATCATGGCCCTGAGCCAATTGGACGTGAATCTGCGCGTCGTCTTCGCGAAGACGGTAAAGGCCGTGTTCCTCGTGTTCTCGGTGCTGATTGCGTTGCCGCTGATGGGGATCGACGTGACGGTGCTGTCGGTATTCGGCGGTGCCGTGGGCGTGGGCCTCGGGTTCGGACTGCAGAAGATCGCCGCCAACTACGTCAGCGGCTTCGCGATCCTGTTGGACCGTTCCATCAAGCTGGGCGATTTGGTCACCATCGACAATCGCTACGGTGAAGTGACGCGGCTCACTGCTCGCTACGTGGTGGTGAAGGGTTATGACGGGACCGAGGCCATCATCCCGAACGAATCCGTGATCACGTCAACTGTCCTGAATCATTCCTATTCGGATCGCCTCGCGCGGATCGACCTGGGGATACAGGTCGCATACTCGACCGACCTCAGGCTCGCACTTGAAACGTTGCAGTCCGCGGCGCTAGCCTCTCCGCGGGTGGTGCCGCAGCCGGCACCGGTAGCGTTCGTCAAAGACTTTGGGGACAGTGGGATCAATCTCGAACTCATGATCTGGATCGCCGATCCGGAGGGGGGGCGCGCGAATCTTCGCTCCGAGCTCAATCTGCGCATCTTCGAGGCCTTCCAAGCCGCGGGTATCGAGATACCGTTTCCACAACGCGACGTGCGCATCGTCCGGGACCTGTCGCTACCGGATACAGAGGGCTGAAACTTGCTTGATCTTGCCTGCCGGACCTGCGCCCCCATATTGACACTCAGCGTTGATCCAGGTCAGTAAACCCACACGTCGGGTTCCTGTACAATTGGGTACGCGGTTCACTTCCTGAGGTCTTCATGATAATCAATGGTTTGATCGATCTTCCGTGGTGGGGGTATGTGCTTGTCGCGTTAGGACTTACTCACGTGACGATCGCCGGCGTGACGATTTTCCTGCACCGCCACCAAGCGCACCGCGCACTCGATCTACATCCCATTCCCAGTCATTTCTTCCGTTTCTGGCTGTGGTTCACCACGGGCATGGTCACCAAGGAATGGGCCGCCATCCACCGCAAGCATCACGCGAAATGCGAAACGGTCGAAGATCCTCACAGCCCCCAGGTACTGGGAATCGACAAGGTCATGTGGGAGGGCGCGGAACTGTATCGCAAGGAATCCGCTAACCAGGAGACGATGGACAGGTATGGTCACGGGACACCCGATGACTGGCTCGAGCGCAATGTCTACAGCAAGCACTCCGTGCTCGGTATTGCGCTGCAGTTGATCGTCAATGTGATCCTGTTCGGTCCAATCGGTCTGTCGATCTGGGCCGTCCAGATGGCGTGGATTCCTATCTTCGCCGCAGGCGTGATCAATGGCATCGGCCACTACTGGGGCTATCGCAACTACGCGGCTGACGATGCGAGCCGCAATATCGTGCCCTGGGGCATCTTGATTGGCGGTGAAGAACTGCACAACAACCACCATGCCTATGCGACGTCTGCACGCCTGTCGAGCAAATGGTACGAGTTCGACATTGGCTGGGCGTATATCCGCATCATGGAAATGATGGGGCTTGCCAAGGTAAAGAAGCTCGCGCCGAAAGTGCGGATGGAATTCGGCAAGTCGCACGTGGACATGGCTACGTTGCACGCCGTGATCACGCACCGTTATGATGTGCTCGCCCGCTTTGCCCGCTCGCTCAAGGAAACCTGGACTGAAGAAGCGAGCAAATTTCGCGTTGATCGCGCCTCGATCAAGCGCTGGCTTCATATCGACGAACAGCAACTACAGGTCCACGACCGAGCTCGCCTGAATGAACTGCTTGCCAGCAACAAGGTTTTGGCCACCGTGCATTCCATGCGTCAGGAGCTGGCGCAGGTGTGGCAGCGGTCAACTGCGTCAAAGGAGCAGCTAGTCAAGCAATTGGAAGACTGGTGCCATCGCGCAGAGAAGAGCGATATCGAACCACTTCGGGAGTTCTCGCGCCAGCTCAAGAGCTACGCCTGACCCGCATACCCATGAAAAGGCCCGCTTCGAGCGGGCCTTTTTTACTTCTATCGGGTAACCGCGCTACTTGAGCTTGGTTTCCTTGTAGATCACGTGCTTTCGTGCCTTGGGATCGTACTTCTTGATTTCCATCTTTTCAGGCATCGTCCGCTTGTTCTTGGTCGTGGTGTAGAAGTGCCCGGTACCGGCCGTGGATTCGAGCTTGATCTTGTCTCGCATGTACTTGGCCCCTCTTAAATGCGTTCGCCGGCAGCGCGGAGATCAGCCAACACGGCATCGATGCCGTTCTTGTCGATGGTGCGCAGCGCTGCATTGGTCAACCGCAACGAAATGTAGCGGTTCTCGCTCTCGACCCAGATACGGCGGTACTGCAAATTCGGCAGAAACCGGCGCTTGGTCCTGTTATTGGCGTGGGAAACATTGTTGCCCACCATCGGCTTCTTGCCGGTGATCTTGCATACGCGGGCCATGCTGTAGCTCCAAGAGTGCGAATGGTCGGAAAAGTCGGGCTTTATACCACGGGCACCCTATGGCTTCAAGCAGTTAGAGCAGCCCCCTCTCGGCAAACGACAATGCAGCCCCCCTGCCGACGATGATATGGTCAAGCACTCGGACGTCGATCAAGGCAAGCGATTGACGTAGCGCTTTGGTCAGGGCTTCGTCTGCCTGGCTCGGTTCAGCGACGCCAGATGGATGGTTGTGCGCCAGTATCACTGCGGCCGCGTTGTGAGTCAGAGCGCGCTTGACCACTTCCCGCGGATAGACGCTGGTCTGGGTCAGTGTTCCCGCAAACATCTCGTCCACGGACTGGACCTGATTCTGGGCATCCAGAAAGATCACGACGAAGACTTCGCGTGTCAGATCCTGGAGCTTGAGCCGAAGATAGGCCTTCACTGCCTCGGGCGAGTCCAGCACATCAGACCGAGCGAGACTTTCTCGCAGCGCCCTGCGAGCCATTTCCATGACAGCCTGCAGCTGCACATACTTCGCCAGGCCAAGCCCGGAGACTTCGCAGATCGCTGTGAGATCAGCCCTGAACAATCCCTCGAGGCTTCCGAAGCGAGTCTTCAACTCGCGCGCCAACTCGACCGCACTCTTTCCCTTGACGCCAGTGCGCAAGAAAATCGCGAGCAACTCGGTGTCCGAAAGGGCATGAGCGCCTTCGGCCAGCAACTTCTCGCGCGGACGATCACCTTCGGGCCAATCCTTGATCGACATCGGTCTTGGAAGCAAAATTTTTCAGCGGTTGCCCAGTTTACACTTGCGCTCCCTTCGCCCACACGAATCCCGAACACCATGACCGACACCCCGTCCCGCCGCCTCGTGCTGGGCTTGACCGGCGGCATTGCCGCCTACAAGGCCGCCGAACTCCTACGGCTGCTAACGCAGGCGGGAGCCGACGTCCAGGTCGTCATGACCGACGCCGCGACCCGGTTCATCACGCCCGTTACCCTGCAGGCGCTATCGGGCAACCCGGTGTTCACCGACCTGTGGGACACCCGAATTGCCAACGGCATGGCTCACATCGACCTGTCGCGCGCTGCCGACTTCATCATCATCGCGCCTGCCAGTGCGGATTTCCTGGCGAAGCTCGCACATGGAATCTGTGACGACCTGCTGTCTACGCTCAGTCTTGCTCGCGATTGCCCATTGCTGGTCGCCCCCGCGATGAATCGTCAGATGTGGGAGCACCCTGCGACTCAACGCAATGTGGCGCTGTTGCGAAACGATGGCGTTGCAGTCCTCGGGCCGGATAGCGGCTCGCAGGCCTGCGGCGAATCGGGCATGGGGCGCATGCTCGAGCCCGAATCGTTGGCCGAAGAGATCATGGGCTGGTTCGAACCCAAGGTATTGGCCGGCTACCGTATATTGGTCACGGCTGGGCCGACCTTCGAGCGCATCGATGCCGTGCGCGGCATCACCAATTCGAGCTCCGGGAAAATGGGTTTCGCGGTGGCTCGGGCCGCCCGCGAAGCGGGCGCAGAAGTCACCCTGGTCAGCGGGCCGACGGCCCTGTCCGCTGCGGCCGGCGTGAAACTCAAGCGGGTGACGAGCGCGCAGGAGATGCTCGGTGCCGTGGAGGCCTCCCTCGGAGATTGCCAGATCTTCATCAGTGTTGCCGCGGTCGCGGACTACACGCCTCTTCATCCGCAAGAACAGAAGATCAAGAAAGACGCACGGATCCTCGCTCTCGAGTTGGCCCCGACGCCGGACATCCTCGCCAATGTGGCGAACCGCGCGAATCCGCCATTCTGCGTCGGCTTCGCAGCGGAAAGCGAAAAGCTCGACGAATACGCGGAGGCCAAGCGCAAGCGCAAGCACCTGCCACTGTTGGCCGCCAATATCGCGCAGGACTCGATCGGCGCGGACGATAGCGAGATCGTGCTGTTCGATGAACAGGGGCGCCATCCGTTGCCGAAGGCGTCAAAACTGATTCAGGCCCGGCGCTTGATCCGGCACATCGCGAAGCTGTATCCCGGCCATCCCTAGATCGAACCAAGCCATGAACACCATCGACATCCGCGTTCTCGACGAGCGCATCCGCGAGCGGCTGCCGAGCTACGCAACGCCGGGCTCCGCTGGGCTGGATCTGCGGGCATGCATCGACGCCCCGTTATCGCTCCTGCCGGGTGCGACGGAACTGGTGCCAACCGGCATCGCGATCCATCTCGCCGATCCAGCGCTGGCCGCCGTGATCCTGCCCCGCAGCGGACTTGGTCACAAGCACGGCATCGTGCTCGGCAATCTGATAGGCCTTATCGATTCAGACTACCAGGGCCAGATATTCGTTTCGGTATGGAATCGGGGCAATGCACCATTCAAACTCGACCCGATGGAACGGATCGCTCAAATGGTGATAGTCCCCGTGATTCAGGCAGGATTCCGCGTAGTGGAAAGCTTCGATCAAACCGCCCGTGGTGCCGGTGGTTTCGGCAGCACGGGCGGGCAGTGACTGCGATGCGGTGCCGCGTTACTCCTTCGCCGCCTTCATATCGTCCTGAATCTTGCGTTCCTGGAGCGTGCGGATGTAGGCAATGATATTGACCATCTCTTCCTGGCTCAGGCTGCTCGCAAACGATCCCATCTTGGTACCGGGAATCCCCCCGGCGATGATCCCGTACATCCCGGAAGACTTGCTGTCGTGCTTGTACTTCTGACAGGCGAGACAGACGCCGCTGCTCCCGCCACGACCAAGCGGCGTGTGGCAGTATGAACAGCGCGCGCCGAAGCGTTCCTTGCCGTTTTCGAGCGCCGCCGCATCGGTCGGCAAGGGCATGTCATTCACCATGCCGTGGCGGTCGATCCCACCGCCACCCTCGTCGTCAGCGCTAGCAGCGGTACCTGCGGCGCCAACGCCGAACGCCATTACGCACAGGATGGCCATCAGCCATTTGGACGGATTCCCCATGTTCACTTCTCCTCGCTCTTGTAGTGGACTAAGACGCAAACGGCGGATAAAAGGGAACGCCGTAGCTTTCGACAATTTCCTTGATCTTGCCGTTTTGTAGCAGTTCTTCGAGGCCCTTGTCGATAAACTCAAGCAAGGCCTTGTCCTCCTTGCGCACGACCCAAGCGGCGTTGTACCGCAATCCTTCCATGGGAACGTAACCGGGAACCATCTTGAACTGGGCTTTCGGATAGTCCATCTGGATATCGCCCAGGCTGGTCGAGAACAGCATGCTGGCCTCAATCTCGCCCTTCATCATGGCGTCGAACATCCGCCGGCTGCCCATATACAGCTCGCGCGGGATCTGGTGGGTGAACAGGTAGTCATCCATTGGCGTCGACATCGAAACACCGACCTTCACGCCCGACTCCTTGAACTCGTCCAGCGACTTCATGTCCGCGGCCTTGCCCTGGGTCACCAGCACATAGCCCATGCCGAGATACGGCCGCGTGAAAACGAGCTTGTTCATGAGCATGTCGTCGTCGCCGTTGTCCGACATGCCGAGAAATACGTCGCACTTGTGCGCGAGGATCGACTGCCGGAAGGCACGGGACGTACCTCCTCTCGAAGCGGTATTGGTCCAGACCACGTCGAGTCTCATGCCGGCGCGCTTTACGATCGCACGCAGAATTTCCACGTCGAAACCGGGCGGATCACCGCTCTGCTGCGCATACGGAAACTCGTACGGATCGGCGCAGGCCGTGAGCATGCCGCGCGCTTGGGCTCGGACCAGCGGATCGGGGGATTCCAGCGGGTCGTCGCTCTCGTCAGCGGCGAACGCCTGCACGGCGAGTAGGGCCGCCATCAGGCACAACAGATTTCGCATCCAATGCAATTTGCTCAAACTGAACTCCTCAGTGACTCGGTGATGAATCAGACCACACAGTCCATCGCACAGTTCGCGACTTCATCTCGCTCATCCAACGCATGGCCCCGAAAAGCGTTCACGGGATCGCACCCGGCGGGACCACAAAAAACAGGGGAGGGCAGCAGCTCGCCCTCCCCTGTCGCCTTGCTTACTGCCCAGGCTGCCAGTGATTGCTGCCTTCGGCTGTGATCAATCCACAGAGAAGACCATCAGGCCGCCGCCCTTCGAGTGCTTCTTGTACCAGTCAGCGTAGTGCAGGGGCCAGATGCCACCGCCGCCCGCGCCGTACACGATCGCAACGTACTGCTTGCCGTTGGCCGTGAAGGTGGTGGGGTTGCCGTACACGCCCGAGCCGAGCTGGAAGGACCAGAGGTGCTCGCCGGTCTCATCGTTGAGGGCATTGAAGTAACCCTGCGGATCACCGTAGAACACGAGGCCGCCGCCGGTCGACAGCAGACCACCGGTCGCGGGCTCAGACTGGGACTTCGACCAGACCAGCGCGCCCGTCGCGGCGTCGAACGCCTTGACGTGACCGGCACCGGCGTTGAAGTTCAACACCTTGGCGCCGAGGTACCACTCGCCACGCTTCCACTCCATCTTCTTGGCCTGGAGGTCCATCGCGAAGTCATACACCGGCACGTAGACCATCTTCGTGCGCCGGCTGTAGGACATCGGGTGCCACTCCTTGCCACCGTCGAGGGACGGAGCAATGTCGGTCGTGACCTTGTCGTACACGACGTCTTTCTCGGGATAGTTGTAGATCGGCTTGCAGTTGTTGGCGGGCGTAATCGGCTTGGTCCAGTTCACGCGCTGGAGAGCGGTGACCCAGACGCACTTGTGCTCCATGCCAGCCTTGCTCTTCATGGTATTCACGCGGTCGATGCCATACAGGTGACCATTGCGCGAACCATGCAGCCAGAGCTTCTTGCCGCCGACGTCGACCAGGATCATCTCATTCACGCCGTCGTAATCGTACGGATCATTGGGCGTGTAGTTGAAATAGCTCCGGATCTTGCCGGTATCGGGATCGAGTACCAAGTTGCTGTTGGTGAACAGATTGTCACCAAGCCGAACGTGGCGGTCGAAGTCCGGACCGGGGTTGCCGACCGGCCAGTACAGCGTGTTGGTTTCCTTGTCGTAGGAACCCGTGATCCACGCAGAACCGCCACCGTACTTCCACGACTCACCTGCCCACGTATCGTTGCCAGGCTCGCCCGGGCCGGGGATCGTGTAGGTCTTCCACACCGGGGCTCCGGTGTCGGCGTCGATCGCCGCGATCCAGCCGCGAACACCATACTCGGCACCGGCGGTACCGAAGATGATCTTGTTGCGCAGGGCCATCGGCATGATCGTGAAGGTCTCGGCGTAGGTGTAATCACCCATCTTCTTGTCCCAGACCACCTTGCCGGTCGCGTTGTCGAGCGCAACGATGTGCGCGTCGAGGGTCGCGAGATAGACCTTGTTCTTGTAGACAGCCACGCCACGGTTCACGACGTCACAGCAAAGCTTCGGGAAGACGTCGCCGGGGAGTTCCCGCTCGTACTTCCAGTTCACCTTGCCGGTGGCGCCGTCGACTGACCAGACCTTGTTATAGGATGAGGTCACATAGACAGTGCCGTTCACTGCAACCGCCTGGCTGTCCTGACCATCCAGCACGCCGAAAGACAGGTTCCAGACCGCCTTCAATTGCTTGATGTTGGACTGGTTGATTTGCGTGAGCGGGCTGTAGCGCGTTGTCTGATAATCGCGGCCGTACAGGAGCCAGTTCTGCGCGTCCTTGTCGGCGTTCAGGAGCATGTCGTCGGTCACGTAATTGGGATAGAGCTTAGCTCCCGCTTCGTCCAGACCTTGCGCCCACGCGCCGCTTGCAGCGACGGCGAGTGCGGCTACGACTGCTGCGCGTTTAAGCAACAGTTGCTTCACCATTAGTTGTTCCTCCCGATTATTCGTCCACGACCTGTAATGACCGGCGGACGATTGGTTTTTGACTGCGACTCCGAAATGCGAGACCGTCTGAAGAAGCGCGCAAATCAAGCCTTGCGGCGCACAGGGGACGTTAAGGGATGGCCGCCGGGCTTGTCAACAGGTTTGCCGAGTGTCCGCCCTCTGAAATCGGGGTACATATTGCGTCGCACAAGGCAGGGTTGGACAGATGCACTGTCCAAGCGCCGTTCGCATTGCAGCGCAACGGATCAGGGGAGAAGCACGGCCAGGATCGAGGCATCGTCCGTCGCGGCGATCGCACCCAGATGGGCGCGCAAATCCTGCTCGACGCGTTCGGCGCGGGTACCGGCGCCGGCCGCGGACAACCCCTGCCTTAGCCGATCGAGACCAAACGCTATTCCGGCAGCATCCTGGGCCTCGATCACGCCGTCCGAGTAGAACACCACTTCTTCGGGTCCGCTCCAGCGCAGCACCGCGCAACTCGAATCGAAATCCGCCTCCCCGAGGATGCCCAGCGGCAGATGGGCGGATTCGAGCACGTCGGAACACTCGCCCTGCGCGTCGATCACGAGCGTCGGCGGCAAACCGCCGTTCCATACTTCCGCCGCGCGGGCCTGCTCGTCCAGCACCATCAGCGACGCGGCGAGATAGCGGCCTACCGGCAACAGTTCCTTGAGGCGGGCGTTGATCTCCGCGACCAATTGGCCAAGCGGCATGCCCTTGCGCCCCATGCCGTAGAAGATCTGCAATGCGGGAATCAGGCTCACAGACGCAGTGAGCCCGTGCCCGGTGGCATCGCCGAGCATCGTGTAGAGGGCGCCGGAGGGCGAACGGACCGCAGCAACGACGTCGCCGCTGAAGCGTTGCGAGGGCAGTACCGCCCAGTCGATGGCCGGATCCGCCAGCCCCTCGCTGCGCGCAAAATTTCCGATCAAGGCATTCGCGAGTTCCTGCTCCTCGATCTGTTCTTCGTGAAAAAGAGCCAGCGCGGATGCCAGTTGCGCCAATTGCAGCTGCATGTCGGCGATGCGCCGGAACGAGCTGATCTTGGCCTTCAGGATCGACAGATTGAGTGGTTTTGCCAGGTAGTCGTCTGCGCCGGCCCTGAGGCCCTGGATCGCGTCGTCTTCGCTGTCGAGGGCGGAAAGGAGGATGACGGGCACCCAGCGCCCGGGCGCAATGCGCCTGATCCGGCGTGTGGCCTCGATGCCATCCAGCTTGGGCATCACCACGTCCATCAGCACCAGGTCAGGGTCGACCGATTCGAACAACTCCAGCGCGTGATCGCCATCGGAAGCGAGGGTCACCTCGTGACCTTCCCGTTCGAGAAAACCCTTGAGCAGCGCCCGCACCGGCGCCGAGTCGTCCACCGCCAGGATGCGCAGCCCGCCCGTCCGAACGTCGGCGGCCGAGCTGTCGTCGCGGTCCAGTTCCTTCACGGGCGTCATCCGCGTATCGGCAAGGTGACGCGCACTTCGTTGCCGCTGCCGAGGTACTCGAGTTCCGGAAAGCACAACTGACGCGCAAGCGCGATGCCGCGTCCGTTCGGATCGAAGGCCCGGGCAGGATCGAATTGCGCGAACGCCCTCCAATCGAAGCCTTCGCCATCGTCCGCGATGTGGACGGTGGCAGTGTTGCCGTGCAATACGTAGTGGACTCGGACCCATTTGTCCTTGTTCTCGGGCGCGGCCAGGCGCTCGGCGATTTCTTCTTCCCACCGGTCGGCCTTCAGCAGATGCGTCTTGCCTGCGAGAGTGATACCGAGATTGCCGTGCTCGACTGCATTGATCAACAGTTCCAGAAAGCCCAATCCGGCGTTGGGGCTGTCCGGGAAACAACCTGACAGGGACAGCGCGAGCCGCCTCGCATCGGTGACCGACTGGAAACGGAAGCGCGCCTCCGTGAGCAGCCGGAACGTGCTCGCCTCGAGGTTTGCCGCATTCGACATCTCGCGCCTGGCCGCTCGGTCGGCCACGGCTGCGCGAACCACGGCGGCCAGGATTTCGCCGTCGAACGGCTTGGTGAGGTAGTAATAGGCGCCATTGCGGATGCCTTCGACCACCTGCTCCTTCGATGCCGCGGCCGTCTGCATGATCACGGGAATCTGGCGGAAACGCGTTTCCTGTTTTATCCGCTTCAACAATTCCATGCCGTCCATGCGCGGCATCATCCGATCGAGGACCAGCGCCTCGAACTCGTCGCTCGAGGCCTCGGTCAGGATCGCCCAGGCCTCTTCGCCATCGGCCGCGTTCACCAGATCGTAGCCCTCGCCCCCGAGATGTTCGGCAATGATCTCGAGGTTGAACGGCTCATCGTCCACCACGAGCAGCTTCCTGCGCACGCCTGTCATGCCACCTGCCTCCTCGTCTGAGCGCTGGTCGAGGCTTCCTGCACCGCCCTGACCACAGAGTCACGGGGCAACTCCAGAACGAAGTCCGCGCCCCCCGTCGCATTGCTGCGTGCCCACACCAAGCCACCGTGCGCCGCGACGATCTCGCGGCAGATGGCAAGACCGAGCCCCGTGCCACCCGCGCCGCTCTTGGTCTTGCTGCTCTGGACGAACTTGTCGAAAACGCTTTCCAGCTCGCTCTCGGGAATTCCGATGCCCTCGTCACTCACCACCAGGCGCAGCGCAGCAACCCGGACGGCATCGCCGCGGCGACGTCCCACCGCGATATCGGCGGCTTCGATGCGGAGGTGAACGGACTTGTCGCGCGGTGTGAACTTCAAGGCGTTCGATAGGAGGTTGCGAATCACCTGTTCGATGCGCCCGCGATCGAATCTGGCCCTCATGTCGCAATCCGTCTCGTCCAGGATCATCCCCACCCCACGTTCCTGCGCGAGCGCGTCGTACTCCCGGATCACGTCCGCCGCCACTTCCCGCAGATCGTGCATCGACATCTCGTAGGCCATGCCGCCGGCTTCCATCTTTGACAGGTCGAGCAGATCGTTCAGGAGCGCCAACAAGCGGTCGGCACTCTGGTCGATACGTCCGAAGTACCCCGCGAGCTTACCTTGGTGACCGTCGTGGGCATCGGTGCGCTTGAGCCCCAGGCGCGCGAACGACAGGATTGCGTGCATCGGGGTGCGCAATTCGTGAGACATGTTCGCGAGGAACTCTGACTTGGCGAGATTGGCCGCTTCCGCCACGTTCTTGGCCGCCACCAGTTCGGCGGTCCGCTCGCGAACCTGCCGCTCGAGCTCGTCCCGGTGGCCGCGAAGCACGTCCTGTGCGCGCTTCTGCTCGGAGATATCGATATGGCCCCCCAGCATCCTGACCGCCCGTCCGGAAGCTTCGCGCACGATGTTCGCGCGCGACAGGAACCAGATCCAGCGCCGGTCCCGGTGCCGCATCCGGAACTCCGCCTCGAATACCGCAGCATCGGATACGATCGAACGCTTGAGCCGGTTCAAGGCCCCGTCAACGTCGTCGGGATGCATGGCGGCTTCCCAGGCCAGCCAGGAACTGTCCATCTCGTCGTCTTCGAAACCGAGACTGCGCTTCATCTGGGTCGAGAGGTAGATCTCCCCGGTGACGATATCCCAGGACCACAGCGCCACGTCCGCGGCAAGCAATGCGGCCTTCAGGAACGACTCGCTGTCCTGCAGTGCACGTTCCGCGATCATGCGCCGACGCTCCACTTCCGCAGTGGCGCCCACCAGGGCGAGCAGATCCGCAACCTCCCGGGCGACGATCACCTCGTGATCCGACCATACGCGCACGCGTTCGGCAAACAGCGAGAGCGTCCCGGCCAGGTGTCCGTCGTGATGGATTGGAATGTCCACGATGGCGCCGATGCGCGCACCCATGGAAGCCATGGTGCGGTTCCGGGAACTTTCGGCAGCATCGTCCAGAACGATGATCTGCCCCGCGCGCAGCGCCTCCAGATCGTCCGGGCGTTGCTGAAGATTTTCCCCGAAACCCGGCATCAGCGGAGCTTCCGGCGCGGGCCCCGCATACTCCACCAGGGCATGGCCGGACTCGTCGATGGATGAATAGAGTACGCGCACCCCGGGAAAATGCCCGAGCAACCGGTCCACCGCCATATGGACCACGTCGTCCACACGCATGCCTCGTGCGGCGGCGGACGACAACTCGTTCAGCAGGCCCAGCCGGCGCTCGCTCTCGATCAGTGTCCGTTCGGCCCGTTTGCGCTCGGAAATGTCCAGCGACGTTCCGACAATGAAGTCCATGCCGTCGTCGCCGCGCATCGCGGCCTTGGTCTTGAGCAGCCCGCAGAGCCGCCCATCCGGGAGGCGGACCTCCAGCTCCGAGGTGCTGGTGCCGTCGACGGCAAAAGCGCGATCGTCTTCCGCCCAGGCCTTCGCTGCGTATTCCGGTTCGAGTAGATCGTAATCAGTGCGACCGATGAGGCCCTGGCGCTCCCTTCCGTACAGTTTGCACATCGCGTCATTGACGATAATCCACCGGTGATCGCGGCCCTTGACGTACGTCGGATGCGGCAGGCGGTCGACGAGCGCTTCCAGGAATCGCCGGCCGCGATCGACCTCGAGGGAGGCCCGCTTCCATGCCGTGACGTCGGCCGATGCGCAGATCAGGTAGCGGCTGCCGTCCGGCTGCGCCACCGCCACCTTGGTCTTGAGCAACCAGGCCTCGCTTTCGCCTTGACTGATCGGCCTCCCTTCGAAGTGGACCGGACCATCGCTCGCAAGGGCCAGCGCGTCCTCGGCGTCGAAGACGCGAGCGTCTCTCGGACTGAAGATCTCCGAGTTGGTGCGGCCGAGCAGGTCCCCGCGGGATTGGCCGATTCTGCGACAGGCCACGTCGTTGGCAAGAATCCATCGCGCTGACGCATCCTTGACGTAGATGCCCTCGGGGATCGCATTGACCAGCGCGTCGAGGAATTGCTTGCTCTCGAGCACGTTGTGCTCGGCGCTCTTGCGCTCGCTGATGTCGAGCATCGAAGTGATCAGCACCACCTCACCGTCGCAGACCTGCACCGCGCGCTTGCACTTCAACACCCAGCGCTGTTCACCTCGGGCCGTCGTGAAGAGCTCCTCCCGCGTGAAACTGGTCATCTCGCGCAGCAGTTGTTCATCCTGCACGGCGTTGGCGGCCGCCTGGGACTCCGGAAAGACATCGCTGTCGGTCCGACCGATCACCTCTTCACGCGAACGCCCGAGCAGTGCGCTCATCTCGCTGTTCATCAGGATGAAGCGCCGGTTGCTACCCTTCACCGCCACGGGTACCGGCAACGCATTGAGCAGCGCGTCGAGAAAGTCCTTGCCACGCTGCGACTCGCGCTCCGCACGCCTGCGGCCGTCGATGTCGAGGACGGACACAAGGATCAGGTCCCGGCCATCGGGCATCCGGACGGCACGCCTGGTCGTCTGCACCCAGCGCTGGCCGCCCGCCGCGGTCTCGTGCAATTCTTCCCGCGATTCCTGGCCCATGGTCGCGAACAATTGTTCGTCCTGAACCTTCAGCCGTGCCGCCTGTTCGGGACCGAAGATCTCCCAGTCGGTGTGGCCGATGATCTGCTCCGCGTCAATCCCGTGGAACTGCGCGGCGGCCCGATTCGCGAGATGCCAGCGCTGATCTCGATCCTTGGCCATCACCACCACCGGCACCGCGTCGAGCACCGCGTCCAGGAACGTCCGGTCGCCGAGCGCCGCCTGCTCGGCGCGACGGCGCTCGGTGATGTCGACCAGGGCACCGACCACAAGGCGTTCCCCGTTGCGCAGCGTCACCGCTTTCTTGGTCTTGTACAACCACCGCTCCTCGCCGTCCGGGCGCCGGTGCAATTCCTCGTCGCACAGGAAGCGTCCCCCGGAAAATGTCTCCAGGTCTTCCGCGATATGGCGCTCGGCGAGCTTCTGGGGATACTTCTCGTGGTCGGTCTTGCCGATCAGGTCTTCGCGGCGGCAGCCGTTCAGTTCGAGATATGCCGCGTTCGACAGGATGCATCGGTGTTGCGCATCTTTCGCAAAGATCGGGATCGGTAACGCGTCCAGGATCGCGTCCAGCAGGTGACGGCTGTCCGCCAGCGCCCGCTCGGCGGCGCGACGCTCGGTCACGTCATCGACAATCGTAACGAGAAACAGCTCACCTTCGCGACCCTCCACGGCGACCTTGCGCGCCTCGCAGGCCCGCCATTCGCCCGAGGCCACCACGTATTCGAGATCGTAGTCGACCGGCTCGCGCTGCTCGAGCGCGAGGGCATCCATGGCCTCCGCACGCGATGCCGCTTCGGGTGTGGTGATCTCGCGGTCGGTGTGTCCGACGATCCGCTCGCGCGGCTGCCCGTACCATTGAACGAAGGCATCGTTCACCTGAACGAAGCGGTGGTCGGACGACTTGACGCTGATCGGCATCGGCAGGTTGGTGAGCACCGCCTCGAGGAATCGCTGACTCTCCTGCAGCGATTGCTCCGCCCGTCGGCGGTCCGTCACATCCATGATCGAGCCGAACATTCGCACCGGCACGCCGCGATGGTCCCAGGACCCATCGGCGCGCATTTCGAACCACCGGTACTCGCCATCTGCCCGCGCTACGCGAAACTCGATGCGAAACGGTTCCCGTTCGCGGAACAGCCGGACGAGGGCGGCCTTGCGCGTCGCCCGATCATCCGGATGGAGCCTTTCTTCGAAGCGTTCGAAGAACGCCTTGCTGTCGTGTGAGGGTTCTCCGGAGGAAGCCTGCAGACCCAGCGCAAGTCCGAATATCTCGGTGATGTAGATGCGTTTCGCCGTCATGTCCCAGTCGAAAACGCCGCCGCCGGACACCTCGACCGCAAGTCGATAGCGCTCTTGTGTGCGGTGCAATGCCTCCTCCATCACCTTGCGCTCGGATACGTCGATGCACTGGCCCACGAAGCCTTCGATCCCGCCATCGTCGGTATAGCGCGGCTCGCCCCGGTTCAGCATCCAGCGATACTCGCCGTCGCGGCGACGGACGCGGAATTCGCACTCGAAGGGCGCCGGTTGCCTCGAGACCGACGCCAGCGTGGCCACCAGCCGGACCCGATCCTCCGGATGCACGGCCATCATCCAGCCACTACCGCCGGTGGCATCAAGGTTCATCCCGGTGAATTCCTGCCAGTGCCGGTTGATATAGACAGTCCCGAACTGTTCGTCGGCGAGCCAGAGCACGAAGGGCGTCGCTTCGGCGATTTCGCGATACCGCCGCTCGGACGCGGACAGGACAGCATCGCGCCGGGAGCCGATCAGGCGCCGTCGCCGATCCAGTGCAAAGGACACTGCGAACAGGAGACCGGCCGCGATAACGCCGGGGATCAGGTAGCGGTCGGGGGAGCGCGCCAGCACGCCCTTCTCGAACTGCGGCGCGGAGCGGAAGCGCAGGCGCCAGCTCTGGCCCCCGACGCGCAACGTTCGACGAGTCGAGAACAGAGGAGCCCGGCCCCCATCCAGGGTGCTTGCTCCATACAGGTGGACAGGGTTGACCGTGGTGACGTCGGATCGAACCTCCATCGCGACCGACTCCGAGAGATTTCCGACAGTGAGCGCAAGGAAGCGGTCGATGTGGAACGCCGCCGCCACGAAACCATCGTTTCCCGACACCTGCGCCGCGCCCGGGTCGCGGATGATCGGCGCGTAGAGGGTGAACCCGGGAATCGTCGTCGAGTGCGTGTCGCCAGCCACATGGATGAATCCGCTCAGCGCCGGCAACCCGGTGACCCGCGCCCGCTCCATCGCTGCGCGGCGGGTCGGCTCCGACCAGCCATCGAATCCCATCGCCCCGGCACTGGCCGCCGGTGCGACTCTGACCAGCGGATAGTACGTATCGCGCTTGCCCGGCGGCCACACGTGGTAGTCAGGGACGCCGCGGCCGCGCTGTCGCGCTTCGTGCCGTGAAAGGTCTCCCTCATCGACCCGGACAATGAGCCCGATGCCGGCCGCGGCCGGATGGGTTTCCAGCAATCGGACGCGGTCGAGGTATCCGGTCCAGTCGAAGGATTCGGGATCGACCCCGCTCACTGCAACGTGGGCCGCGATACCGATCATCGCCTGTTCGTAGGCCACGAAGCGCTGGTCGATACGCCATACAATCTCGTCTGCGACGGCTTCGAATCGTTGCGATTCGTCGTGATTGAAGTTCTCTCGCTCGAAGCCCCACCAGAACAGCATGGCCGCAATTGCCAACGTCGGGATCAGCCATGGGCCGCTGGTATCGAACAGGACGCGCAGCAAGCGCGCTGGAAGCCTGAGCGCGATTCGGGACGGAGGGGGCGGCAAGGACATGAATGGATACGAAAGGGACGACAAATGCGCTTGGAGGAAGGGTCATGAACTTATCGTCGCCGGGCCGTCGTTCTTTAGCGGTCCTCCTCTGCCTCGCCGGCCTGACCGGGCTGTTCCCCGCGCACCCCGCGAAGGCAGACCCGCTACTGACTTTTCCTCTGAAAATCAAGGGTCACGCGTTGCGCGTCGAAATCGCCGACACCGACGAAACCCGGCGCATCGGACTCATGCACCGGCGCTCCATGGCCGACAATCAAGGCATGTTGTTCGTCTACGACCAGCCGGCTCTGCACGCCATGTGGATGAGAAACACGCTGATTCCGCTATCCGTCGCGTTCATCGACAAGGACGGCCGCATTATCAATATCGAGGAGATGGCTGCGCAGACCCTCGACACCCACGGAGCGCAGGCGCCGGCGTCGTATTCGCTGGAAGTGAACCGCGGCTGGTTCGCCAAGCACGGGATCAAGTCCGGCGACCGCGTGGACGGCATCGCGGCCGTGGTGAAGGCGCGCTAACGACCTCAGCCACCACGACGATGTTCGAGCAGACTCGTTTCGGTCGCCGCTAGCGCTCGCCTGGCCGTCGATCCCCGCCCCTGCGGGGCAAGGCCCCTCGCCGGGTGGCTCGCGCTAGCGCGGGTCTCCCAGCCGCGCTGGGGGGCAACGGCGATCGCTCTCCCGGGTCAGGGCTGGCGCCGATCAACTCGCTGAAAGCAGGAAGGGCCACCCGCGGGCGGCCCTTCCGGTAAAACACGAGGGGTTCAGCCGAAATTTTTGGCGGCGAATTCCCAATTGGCAAGCGAACCCAGGAAGGCCTCCACGAACTTCGCGCGGGCGTTGCGGTAGTCGATGTAGTACGCATGCTCCCACACGTCGATCGTCAACAGCGCCTTGTCGCCGGTGGTGAGCGGCGTGGCGGCATTCGAGGTATTGACGATGTCGACGGAACCGTCGGCTTTCTTCACCAGCCACGTCCAGCCCGAGCCGAAGTTGCCCAGTGCACTCTTGGTGAAAGCTTCCTTGAAGGCATCGAAACTCGCCCACTTCTTGTCGATCGCAGCCGCCAGTCCGCCCGCGGCCTTGCCACCACCACCCGGCTTCATGCTGTTCCAGAAAAAGGTGTGATTCCACACCTGGGCAGAATTGTTGAACACGCCGCCGGATGATTTCTTGACGATGTCCTCGAGGCCGAGGTTCTCGAACTCCGTGCCCTTGATGAGATTGTTCAGATTGGTGACATACGTCTGATGGTGCTTGCCGTAGTGGAACTCGAGCGTTTCCTTCGAGACATGCGGCGCGAGCGCATCGATGGGATACGGCAGCGGGGGCAGGGTGTGTTCCATGAGGTTCTCCTGGCGGGATCGGGGGGTGCGACGAGCGGCGGATTGTAGCTCATCGCCTCGGACGGACACCGGTTCCCCGTCGCGCCGAAACCCGTCACCGACGCGCGTCTGGAACTGAAGGTGCAACGCGCCGCAATCAGGTCTGCGCCAACTCTATGCGCGCCACCACAGCGGTCGCGTCGTTGCGTCCCATGTATTGGAGTTGACGCTGGATCGAACGTTCAACCAGAGTTTCTGCCACCGACTGAGGGTCCGACTCGACCGCGACCAATTCGTGCAGGACCCTGTCTCCCAGCACCTCCCACACGCCGTCACTCACGAGCACGAAGGTGTCGCCGACGAGAAGTTCGCCGTCGGCGAACTCGGCGACGAGATGCGTATCGAGCCCAACCGCGCGTTTTAGCACGTGACGCATGTCGCGCCGCGGCCACGTGTGATCGGTGGTCAGTTGCTTGAGCACAGCCCCGCGGCAGCGATACACCCGCGTGTCGCCTACGTGGGCGAGGTAGTAGCAGTCGGTCTTGAACAGCAACAGCGACAAGGTGCTGACCATGCCCTCGCCATCGGGACGACGCAGGTTTTCCGCCACCAGCCAGTCGTTGATGGAACGCAGCACCTGGTCGAGGGAACGGGCCACGTTCCAGTCTGCGGGCGTATCGTAGTAGTCCTCCAGCAGGCATCGCACGGTCGACTCTGCGGCGGCGCGCCCTCCCGAATCGCCGCTGACGCCATCGGCTATCGCGAGCGCAAGACCTCGCGTCGCGATCTGCGTCTCGTCCTGATTCGCGATCCCGTAGAAGTCCTCGTTCAGTTTGCCGGCGCCTCCACGCGAGGCGTGCCCGATACGCACTTGCAGCGGCGGCCTGCCCGACTCGGTTCCCAGGCCGATCGGCGGAATCCCGGGGGCTACCCGCGTGCCGGCGGCTGCGGACGCACGGATCAAAGCCGCGACGGGATCAGGTGAAGGACGGTCGACCATGGTTGTCTTCAGTGCGAATCCGCTCCGGTGGGTGTCACGCGCGCGCAGACGGCGCCGATCGTCCTGCCCGCTCGACTCTACCGCCGGACAGACCGCCTGCCTCCACTGCGGCAATGGCCTTGGCCTGATTCATGTTGTCGGTATATCCACAGGCAAAAAGGCAGCAGGCCAACTGGTTGACTATGGGGTGGGGCAGCGGGGTTTCGGCAGCGAGGGCACGCCGTATCCAGGCGGCAGTGGAGGGCGCATCGGCGGCCGACGGCAGGCCGTGCACTGCCTTGTCCTGACCGAGTTCCTCCTCGAACAATGCGGTCCTGCTGCCTTCCGAAATCAGGTCGATCCGAGGTCGGTGCAGCGCGTTGGCGACGGGTTCGCCTTCCGAGCTTCGCAGCAGCAGCGCGCGGGCACCGGTGGCGAGGAGAACCTCGCCGAGCACCTCCAATCGCTCGGTGGAGGACGCACTCACCAATCGCACCGCCTCGCCGCCGAACGGATCGATCAGCTTTGCAATCACGTGCCCGCTCGAGCGGATGCCCAGCCGTCCTTTGAGGGCGAGCAATTCAGCGAGACCGGGGCACAGCACGGCCGTGGGCACGAAGGCGATCCGCTCTTCGGTCAACGCGAGCTGCGCGGCGCGCAGGTTCACCGACGGCATGACACCCAGCTCGCGCAGGATGTAGGCGGCCGCGACCCGTCCACCGCCTTCGAGCGTGCCGTGGATCAGCACGGGGATCCCGAGCCGCTTCAGCAGCATCGCAAGCAAAGGCAGCAGGTTGGGGTGCTGCCGCGCACCACCGTACGCAGGAATCACGACAGCGCGCAAGCGCTCACCCGGCGCGTCCAGGGCATACACGCGTTCCGCCGCAGCACGGTGGAAACCGATCAGTTCCTCTGAAGTCTCGCGGCGGTGAGCAAGAGTCGCGAGGAAGGCCCCGAGCTCGAAGTCGGGGACGCCGCCATCCAGCATCGCAGAGAAAAGGTCGTGCGCATCGCTTTCGCCAAGGCCGGGTTGTTCGTCGGCGCCGCCGATGATGATCTTGAGTAACTGGGTAAAGGACATCGAAACTTGCACCACGGCTGTCGAGAAGCCGGCTCTCCCCGCAAGATGTATTTGTCGCGCTCCGCCCCACCGGACCGCTGCGATACCACGAGTTGTGCAGCGCATGGTCAGCAACCGATATGCCAGACCCCGAATGCTTGCGGTTCAATCACTTGAACGCAAATCGGGATGAGACTTCCGCGATCCCGCCAAGGGTCGGTGCGGCTTTTTGCCCCGACGCCCCATGTTGGTGCGGCGATCCGTCAAGGCACCAGCAATGCGGCCAGGGCGTTGTTCCAGGCAGCCGCGAGATTCGGGCGGTGGTAACCCCCGCCGCCGAAGATCATGATCCGCCCTCCCGCCTGACGGTTGGCAAGAAGTGTCAGATCCCGGACCACGCGACTGTGAATCGCCGGCGAGTATTCGAGATGGGCGAGCGGATCACCTTTCAATCCGTCCGCGCCGCACTGAACGAGATAGAACGCCGCGGGATTGCGCTGCAGATGAGCCAGCACGCGGCCCCATGCCACCAGGAAGGCGGCATCGCCGGACCCGGCGGGAAGCGGAATATTGAGTTTGCTTCCCGCCGCGACTCCCCTGCCGGTTTCGCTGGCGTCGCCGGTGCCGGGATACAGCGTGCGCCCGTCCTCGTGAATGTCGGCAACGATCAAGTCCGCATCGTCCTCGAATGCGTAGAACACGCCGTCGCCGTGATGCACGTCGATGTCCACGTACGCAACGCGGCGGATTCCATGGATGCTTCGCAGTGTCTCGATCACCACGCCGAGGTCGTTGAACACGCAGAATCCCGCTGCGTGATCGCGCCCGGCATGGTGCAACCCGCCTATGGGTTGGAACGTCCGGCGGACGGCGCCGCTCGCTACGGAATCCAGAGCGTCGAGAGCCGCACCCACCACGCTAGCGCTCGTCTCGAACACGCCGGGGAACACGGGAGTGTCCCCATGGTCGAGCACGTCGAGCCCGTGACGCTCCGCGCTCGCGACCTTTTCCACGAAGGTCCTCGTGTGGAACCGTTCTAGTGCCGCGCGCGACGCCGGTTCCGCCGCAGCAATGACTTGCACCCGCCGGTCCAGGCCGCGCGCCCGCGTCTCGCGGAAGAAAACGCCCTGCCGATCCATGCCCAGTGGGTGATCCTTCGGGAATCCGTAGCGCCCCAACGTCTCGCCGACGTACAGACGCACCGGTTCGTCCGAGGACGCGGCAACGCCGCGTCCGCCCGAAGCCGTCGCCATGATCGCTGCCCCTACGCCTCGAAACAGCTGGCGGCGGCCGTGAAAGCCCGGTCCGCGCGAGTCAGAGCGATCCACCACAGTGCCAGCACAATTCGAAGTTGGCCGGATTGCGCTCACTACAGGCCGCGCAGAATATGTCCACCGCCGCCGTGACTGGCCGCTCGAACAGTCGAACGATCGCGCCTGCGCGCTCGGCGTCGTCAGCATCGGCCAGCCACACTTCCGGCCAGGCATGGGTGAATGGAATTTCGCCCATGCCACTTTGCGCATTCTCATTGAACACGTGTGCCTCGATTCCGGCGTGCCCGAGCAGGTGCCGGAGCATGTGGGCGTCGGGGAGATTCGCGGCCGTGTAGAAGCGCTTCATCCTGTTGATTATCCGCTTGCTTCTCGGCCGCGTCGAACGAGCGCCGGCTACATGTCGAGCCGCCCGAGCGATGCCGGTCGCACAGTCCGCGGCGTGGCTGCGCCGGAGTCAGAACAACGCCATTTGTCCCGCGAGCCGCGCCGCCCGAAACTGCGTCGTGTCGAGTCCGCGTCGTTCGACATTCAGACCGAGTCGGCGACAGGCCTTGTCGAATCTCTGCGCCAGCAGCTCCGCGAGCAACCCTTGGCCGCGGAGACGGGACCCGAACTCCGCATCATTCTCGCGCCCATCGCGCATTTGCCGCACCCGGTTCATCACGTGTTCGGCCTTGAGCGGATAATGATTCTGCAGCCAGTCCTTGAACAGTTCCTTGATCTCGTAGGGCAACCTCAACAGCACGTAACCTGCGCTGCCCGCACCGGCTCCCGCCGCCTCGTCGAGAATGGACTCGAGACCGTCATCGGTGAGGAAAGGAATGATCGGCGCCACCATCACACCCGCCGACACGCCGGCCTTGGCCAGCTCACGGATCACCTCGATGCGGCGGGTGGGACTGCTTGCCCGGGGTTCGAGACGCCGCGCAACGCTGTGATCGAGCGTCGTGACGCTGACGAACACCTTCACCTGATTGCGACGGGCCATCGGCACCAGCAGGTCGAGATCGCGCAATACCAGCGCGTTCTTGGTGATGATCGCGGCCGGATGTCCGCAGGCCTCGAGGACTTCGAGTATCGATCGGGTGATCCGGTAGTTGCGCTCCGCGGGCTGGTACGGATCGGTATTGGCACCGATCGAGATCGCTTCGCACCGGTAGCCGGGCCGCGCAAGTTCCTGGCGCAACAACTCGGCGGCGTTCACCTTGGCGAAGATGCGAGTCTCGAAATCGAGGCCGGGGGAAAGGTCGAGATAGGCGTGGCTCGGGCGTGCATAGCAATAGATGCAACCGTGCTCGCAGCCCCGATAGGGATTCAGCGAAACCCGGAACGGCAGGTCGGGCGATTCGTTGCGCGTCAGAATGCTGCGCGCGCGCTCTTCGGTGACCAGCGTCTGCACAGGCGTCGGATCGGCGTCCCCATCGCCCCGGGACCAACCGTCATCGACCGGCTCGCGCCGGCTCGACTCGAAACGACCCTCGGGGTTGAGCGCAGCACCCCGGCCCTTGGCAAGCCCGGCGACTCCGCCATCATGCATCCGCAGCGACATACTGTGTTTATACACAGTCCATGATTCCCCGGCAAGGGGCCATCAAAGAAAAGGCCCCGCCATGGGCGGGGCCTTGCAGCGGATCGGGTGTCCCGGCCTAGCCGAGCTTCATCATCCGGCAGGCCGCCTTGAACAGTGGCGACTGACCGTCACCGAAGGTCTCCAGGATGCTGAAATGATTGTCTCCCGGACTCGGCACGTCTTCTGCAATCACGGATTTCCAGCGCGATTTGAGCAGTTCGTGCTGATGGTGGAACCCTTCGATCTCCTTGCCGCCGACAGTGAGGTAGAGCGGCGCCTGGGTTGCCGGTGGAAGGAAAGCCGGGCTCGCCCGCAGCGCAGACGCTTCGTCCAACCGGACATCGGCGTTGATCGACGGGACCCGCACGATCTCGGTCAGATCGTAGACGCCGCTGATCGCGAGGGCACCCTCGGCGACCTGGTCGGGAAGATCGGCACCGTAGCGAGGCCACTGCGCCGCCAGCATCATCGCTGCCAGGTGGCCGCCGGCGGAATGCCCGGCGATGTACAGCGAGTTGCCGGAAGCGCCATAGCGGCTGCCCGTCCGATAGGCCCAGGCCGTGGCCTTGAGCATCTGTCGGACGATCTCGTCCAGCCGGACGGAAGGGCAGAGCGCGTAGTTCGGCATGGCCACGGTGACCCCGACTTTCACGAACTCGTCCGCCAGGAACGAATGATCCCGCTTGTCGAGCGAACGCCAGTAACCGCCGTGGATGAACATCAGCAGCGCCCGCGAACGGCCTTCCGCGCGGAAAATGTCCACCTTTTCCATGGGATGGTCGCCATAGGCAACGTCCAGGTCGCAATCGAGTTCGTCGCGCGCCGTCTTCGACTGCCGCCCCCAGCGGTCGAAATACTGGGCGAAATCGGTCACGGCAGCGCGATTGTTGTAGCGCTTCTCGTATGCCGCCGTCTGGTCGTCCATCGCCCTGATCCCCTCGAATTCTTATAGGACCACGACGGTCGCGCACATGCCCCGCGCCGCCGTAGAGTCGCCTCAAAGGCGGTATTGAACCCAATTGCGCGGGTGGCTGTCCACTATGCCGTAATAAATCGCTGAATATTCCGCGTGGTAGCCCTCGCTGGATGCCATTTTCAAGCGGGTAGGTGCTCGCATTCGAGCTTCTCGGAGCCCGGCGCGGCAGGTTGCAACCGTTTCCCCGCCAGCCGAGAATGCGATTCCTTCCCCGGAGCATCGCTATGGACCCCGGTTTCACCCACCCCGAATACGTCGTGGAAACCGCCTGGCTGGCCGAACACCTGAACGATCCCGATGTCGTTCTGCTCGACGGCACCACCCACCTGATGCCACCCCCGCCGATGCCCTACCGCGTCGTGTCGGGTCGCAGCGATTTCGAGCAAGGCCACATCCCGGGCGCACAGTTCGTCGACATCGATACCGAACTGTCCGATCCCGAACAACCGTCCGGCTTGCACTTCATGCTCCCGCCCCCGGGCCTGTTCGCCAGAACCATGGCGCGCCTCGGCATCGGAGACGACACGCTGGTCGTCTGCTTCGGCACCGCCAACCACTGGTGGGCGACGCGACTGTGGTGGATGCTGAGAGTCTTCGGGCACGATCGCGCGGCCGTGCTGAACGGCGGATTCCAGAAGTGGCGGTCTGAGGGTCGCGCCGTGGAAACCGGGTCCGGCAGGGGCCGCGAGCCGGCCCAATTCAGTGCACGCCTGCGGCCACCGCTGGTGGCAGACAAGCAAGACGTGCTGGCGGCCATCGGTGCCGGCGACACGTGCACCTTGAACGCGCTGCGTCCCGAGCAGCACGCGGGAACCGGCGGTACCGTGTACGGCCGCCTGGGACATGTGAGCGGGAGCATCAATGTGCCCGCGGTCGACGTGGTCGACGCAAACAACGTATTCAAACCAGCCGCCGAGCTGCGCCGGCTGTTCGCCGAACCGCTCGCCAAACCGAAGATCATCACCTATTGCGGTGGCGGCATCGCAGCGACCAGCGCGACGCTCGTGCTGACGATGCTCGGACACGACGACGTCCGCGTCTACGACGCGTCCATGTCGGAGTGGGCGAACGACCCTTCCCTTCCCATGGCACAAGGAGCCTGATGTGCTCGATCAATTTCCCGTCCGCGCAGCCGACTACGACGGCCCCGTTCTGGTCACCGGTGCCGGCGGTTGCATCGGCAGCTGGGCGCTCGCCCTGCTGGTACGCGCCGGCATCCCGGCCGTCGCCTTCGACCTGAAGGAGGACACCCGCCGGCCGCGACTGCTCATGTCCGACGCCGATATCGCCCGTGTACGCTGGCTTACCGGCGACATTGCCGACACCCGGCGCGTGCGCGAAGTCGTCGAATCCACCGGTGTCCGGGCGATCGTGCACCTTGCCGGATTGCAGGTCCCCTTCTGCCGCGCCGACCCGGTTGCCGGCGCCCAGGTGAACGTCGTGGGCACGGTCAACGTCTTCGAGGCGGCGCGCGCGATGGGCATCAAGCGCGTCGCCTATGCGAGTTCGATCGGAGCGCTCGGGGCATTCCCGGACAGCCCCTGGGGGGCCACGCTCTACGGCGCATACAAGTACTGCAATGAACAGACCGCGAAGGTCTACTGGCTCGACTGGCAGGTGCCCAGTGTGGGATTCCGCCCCGGGGTGGTCTACGGAGTCGGTCGGGACCAGGGCCAGACCTCCAAGACCACTGTTGCGCTGCTCGCCACGGTCGGAGGGCTGCCGTACGACATCCCGTTCGTGGGCCCGGTCTCCTGGCTCCACGCGGGCGAGGTAGCCAGCGCGTTCTTGAAAGCGGTGGCGCAGGAGCGCACGGGTGCGCCGGTGTTCGACATCAATGGCGCCTGCGAGACCGTCGAGAAATCCGTCGCGCTGTTGCGCGAGCTGGAGCCCGGTATGAAGGTCACGTACTCGGGCAAGGCGCTCCCCTACCCGATGGACTTGTCGGACGATCCGTTGCGCGCCTACCTGGGCGACTATGGACGCGTAGAAGTGGAAGCCGGCATGCGCCATACCCTGTCCGCATTCCGCGCGCTCGTCGCCCGTGGCCAGCTCGATCCCGCGAGCGTCGCCTGACGGAAGCGCGATCCATGGATCGACTCGCGCAATGGGCCCTGGGTGCCCTCCTCTGCCTGCAGCTGGCGAACGCGTCGGCGCTGGTCGAGATCGATGCACCCGCGCCGCCACTGAAGGGCACCCTGCTCTCCGGCGACAAGTTCGATCTCGCCGACTACAAGGGCAAGGTCGTGCTGATCAATTTCTACTCCAGCTATTGCCGCTTCTGCGCGCTCGAGATCGGCGCACTCGAGACCTACCGTGACGACATGAAGGATCGCGGCTTCGCGATCCTCGTGATCGGGGTCGACCGCGCAGAGGACAAGGCCCGTGTGTCCCGCATGCTCGGGATCTACAATCTCCAGGGCGCGATGGCTTCGGACCTGGACGAATGCGGGTTCGAACGCAGCTATCCCACACCGACCGCCTTCGTCGTCGACCGGGCGGGGGTCGTGCGCGCCAAGCTCTGGGGCGCCAAGACGCTGCCACGGGTGCGCGAGCTCGTGAATCCGTACCTGGCGCAGTGAGCGCGCTGATCGGCGCCGACACCTCGACGCTGCTGATCGTCGACGTCCAGGCCAAGCTGCTGCCCGCGATCCACGAGGGTCCGCGCGTGCTCGCCAATTGCATGTGGCTCGTGCAGGTCGCCCGGCGGATCGGCGTACCCGTCCTCGCGTCGGAACAGTATCCGCAAGGCCTTGGCCCCACTGCGCCCGAGCTCGCTGCGCTGCTGCCGGCGGAGACCACCCGCACGAAGGTTCACTTCTCCTGCGTCGCCGACGGCTGCTTCGACGGAATCGAGGCGTGGCAACGCCCGCAACTGGTCGGTGCCGGCACCGAAGCCCACGTCTGCGTGCTGCAGACCGTCCTCGACCTCGCGGCCACGGGCCGGCAGGTGTTCGTCGTCGGCGATTCGGTCGGCTCGCGTCGTACCGATGACCGCGATCTCGCGCTGGCCCGTTGTCGCCAGCACGGCATCGACGTGGTGTCGCGCGAGATGGTGGCGTTCGAGTGGCTGCACCGCGCAGGGACCGATCTGTTCCGTGAAGTGAGCCGGACGTTCATCCGTTAGCAGGCGGTCCGTCGTGGCTGTCCGAAGACAACATGGCGGGCGCGCGGTGATGAATCTCGATGTCTGCGCCCATGGGCAACGGCCCGGACAACGCGGTGAAACCAACCTGCTTTGCCCCTGTTGCCGGTGAAGCATCCTGACTCCGACCGGCTGCCGTCGGGTTCATGGGGGACGGACTTCCGCGCGAAGCCGCGAGCGCCGCCAGCGCCATGCGACGATCGGTGCCGCAATCACGCCGATCACGGCGCCAAACACCAGAACGCCCACCAGCGTGTCGGACAGCAGCGGCCCCGCCGCCGGCCGATCGCGCAGGGCGTCGGGAAATTCGCGCGGCGCCACCGGGATGATCTTCCACTGCGATCGATCCGCCGGGACCCGGGCCATGTACTCGTCGAACGTGCCGACGGGGAAGGTACCGGGCGCCCGGCTCGACGGCAGTTGCGGAATGCGCACGAAGACGATGGCCTCGACGTCCTCGGCCAGCATCTGCTCGTATTCGCTCTGCGCCAGCAACGGCGAAGCCAGCAGTCGAAACAGGTCATCGGCCGCCACCTCGAATGCCGCACGCGGATAGAGGCGCGTCTGGTCGACCGTCAGATAGTCGAACGTCTTGCGCCCGCTGGCGAAGCTGAGATCGGTGATCGACGAATAGAAATAGCCGCCGACGGCCTTGGCGAGGCTGGTGCGCCCGAGTTCGGGAATCTTCCAGCCGAGCCCGTCGAGCGTATCGATGCTGATCCCCGCACAGTTCTCGTGCGCGTGGTCGTATTCGAAATGATGGCGATAGAAGCGGCGATACACGCGCGCGACTGCGTTCTGATAGAGCACCGCCGTGCGCGGCCCCTTCAGCACCGCCACGAGCAGGTACGACGGCCGGTACCAGGACTGGCCGCTGTTCAGGTCTGCGAGATAGTTGTCCAGCGGCACCATCGCCGCGATGATGCCCTTCTCGCTTTCGGCACCGAGATCGTAGAAGTTGTTGACCAGCCAGTCGTCGATCCGGCCGCCACGGTGATTGCGACCGGTCACGATCGCGAAGTGACCGCCATGCGCCTCGTCATCGTCGCCCTGGGCGCCATTGAGCATCAACGCGAGGACCGCCCGATCGGCACTGTGGCGTGCGGCGCCGGGTGAGCGCTCCCAGAGCAGCCGCGCGGAGAACGGACTCGTTGCGCCACCTTGATCGGCTTCGACCAGCGAGCGCAGCGATTCTTCGGCACCGAGCGGATCGAGCGGCAGGACGGAAACGTCGAGGCGGAAATCCTCCGGCCAGATCGAACGCGCCACGAAATGCTTGTGACCGTCCGCATCGACCTGCGTCCGGCCGCGCGCCTGCACGCTGCGGCTCGACAGAAACGCGACCGACGCCGCGTCGTAGTACGACCGGTTTGCGGGAATCTTCGCGGCCACGTCGAAGGTCATGGTCCCTTCGGTCTCCGTGTGCACGCTGGTCCCGTTGGGGTCGAGCGTCGCTTCGGTCAGGATCTCGGGCGATCCGAGCCAGATCATGAACGGCTCCACCGGGGTCTCGCGCCCGCCCTCCATCACCCATTGCGCGATGTCCTTCGACACAGGCAGACGCGATGAGAGATCTTCGGCCACGGGAGGCACCCTGGGGACGGCGACCAGGTCCCCCCGGAAGTACCAAAGGGCCTGCCTGGGCGTCGAGCAGTCAGCGCAGTTGCCGTCCACCGCACGGTAGCGGCTGGCATCGAACAGTCCGAACCGTCCATGCGCGAGCGCGTCCTCCGCGTGCAGCGGACCGACCACCGTCAGCCAAAGCGCGGCGGCCACGGACCACCGCCCGGCACGGATCGCGTGCCGTCGCGTCATCGCGCGGAACCTCTCGTCACGCCGTTCACCGCACATCCGCTTTCGTGAAGTTCGCCCTGGATGAGATAGTGCCCGCACCGCGGACGCAGCGCCACGCTCGATGCCGGGCTTGCGGGCAGGGTTGTCCCTCGGCCCTCCCGCGCCGGCCGACCCTCGCCGTCCTGGCGCAGCGCTTCGATCCGCCGCGGAGGTGGCTCGCGGGTGCTCCGGGGCGCCTCAGAACCAGGTTTCCATGCGCAGGTTGCGCGCATCGCGCGGCGGTTCCGACGCCGGGACGCGGTATGCTTCGCGACGATGGATGAGCCACGCGACATGGGCGAGAACGCACGCGTCGAGGACGTCGTCCACGCCGACCGCCGTGGCGCCGAGACGGCGTCGGGCCGACATCGCGTCGGGCAGGTGCTCGCCGAAGGCCTCGCGCAGCAGGCGGATGCGCTCGCGGCGGCCAGCATCGGTGTGCTTGCGCCACGCCAGCGGTTCGCCGGCATGCAGATGGCGGAACGCGAGTTCGGGATGGGCCTCGATCACGCGGCCCTGCAGATCCGGCGAGAGCAGCGAGTCCACTTCGAGGATCCGGGGCGCGATGTTGTACGACTGGATCGAGAGCCCGCCTCCCTGCCGTTTCATGGCTTCCGTGTGATCGGGCGCACCCAGCGCCGCTCGCGCCGGCGGGCTGAACACGCTCGACGACCAACCGGGCCCCAGCAGGGTGCGCGCATCGCGGTCGCATCTGCGCCCGCCATCGACGAACCGGTCGGGGAGCCCGATGGGAATGTCGACCGCGACCACCACCGGTCGCTCTGCCAGCTCGAGAACCTCCTGGAAATGGCGGCACAGTCGAACCTCCATCGCCGGCTGCACGCGGCTTGCCGCGCGATGCGAGGCGAGCACGACCAGCCAGCCTCCGCGGCATCCGTCGACGCCGGCGACGCAACGCACGTCCGCCGCAAGCGGAACTGCCGCGGCAGGTGGCGGAACCAAGGGAGCAAACGGGCTCATGCGTCGATCATACTTCGGGCGCGCGATCGATGATCCTGCTGGGCACCGTGCTGTTGCTGCAGCTGGCGGCGCCGGTCGCATTGCTCGCATGGCTGAGCGCTGGAACATTCACGAGCCGCGCCGAGACGATCGCCACCGCGCTCCTTGCGGCCCTGTGGCTCCTGGCGATAGAGCGGATCGGATTCTGGTACGTGCTCCCGCGGTGGCTGCTCTGGGTTCTCGCCGCAGCCTGGCTCGGCGCCGTTTGGCAGGCTTGGCGGAAAGCGCGAAGCGGGAGGGCCTGGCCGGCGAACGGCAGGCTTCGCCTGCGCACTGCGACCATCGGCCTGGTCGCGCTCGGCAGCGGCGCCATCTGGATCGCGGCGCTGGCCGGTCGCAGCGCGCCGGCGGCCGATGCCGTGGACCTCGCATTTCCCTTGCGCCAAGGGCACTTCGTGGTCGCCAACGGCGGCAGCAACGTCTTGATCAACGCGCATCTCGAGACGCTCGACGATCCTCGGTTCGCGCCCGTTCGGGGTCAGGCCTACGCCATCGACGTCGTCGCGGTGAATGCGATCGGCACGCATGCAACCGGCTTGCTGCCCGCCGATCCGGCACGCTACGTCATCTACGGTGTGCCGGTTCATGCTCCCTGCGCCGGTACTGTGGCGCAGATCGAGAACACCCTCCCCGATCTGTCGCCCCCACAATCGGATGCGCGCAATCCGGCGGGCAATAGCATCCTGATCGACTGCGGCGGCTTCACGGTGCTGCTCGCACATCTGCGCCAGGGCAGTGTGCGGGTGCGTCCGGGTCAGCGCGTTTCCGAAGGCGAGGTCATCGGGGCAGTAGGCAACTCCGGCAATACCGACGAGCCTCATCTGCATCTGCACGCGCAACGTCCGGGCAGTGGTGCAATGATGCTGGGGGGCGAACCGCTCTGGATGCGCTTCGACGGAACGAGCCCGGTGCGCAACGAGCGGTTCGGCGGCAACTGAGGAAGGGGGCCCGATGTACCGGATGACCATTGCCGTTGTCGCGACCGTTCTGTGCTGTGCCGATGCCACTGCGGGCACGCCCAGCTTCCAGTGCAGCAAGGCGAAGAGCTGGGTCGAGAAGACCGTCTGCAGCTCGGCGCGTCTCTCGGATCTCGACCTCGGCCTCGCGGTCGCCTACGCACGGGTGTTGAAAGTGGCAGGCGGGGAAGGCCGCCGGTCGCTCGAGGCCGAACAACGGGCCTGGTGGGCGAGCCGTAACGACTGCCGCAAGGCCAGCGATCCGGCGGGGTGTCTCGAGAGTCGGTACCAACGCCAGATCGAGACTCTGGAATCACGGCCCGACTACCCGGGCGAGGCCGTCGCCCACGACGTGGAACTGCCACCGGAATCGATCGCGAAGGCGGGGCCCGGCTGGACCCGCGAGCTGTCGAAGTATCAGCGCGCGTTGCGGGCGTGCAACGAGGAAGCCCCGGTGGCCATCGGCAAGGTCCTGGTGGTGTGGCCCACGGGAGAGGATGACTCGATCGGCGCTCGACTGGTCGACTGGAACCTCGAGGAATGGGTGTGCCGGGCGCACCTGGACGGCCACAAGGTATTCCGCTTCGAAGCGCGCGATCCGGCGGAACAGTTGCCCGCAGCCGGCCCTGTGTACCATCTCGGCGCGAAGATGCCGCCGGGCTGCAGGACGGCGACCCAGGTGCTGGATGTGAACGGCCGGCCGGTCGGCTGGATCAGCGGCCAGGATTGCTGAGCGGTCAGGACTGTCCGGCGTCGCGCGGACCGGGGCCCGCTACAGCGAACCGAGGAAGCGCACGAGCGCATCGCGATCCGGCTTCGGCATCGCGCGGAAGGCTTCACGCGAGACGCGGGCTTCGCCGTCGTGCCACAGAATCGCTTCGGTGAGGCTGCGTGCCCTTCCGTCGTGGAGATAGGTGGCCACGCCGTTGACTGCCTGCGTGAGGCCGATCCCCCACAGCGGCGCGGTGCGCCATTCGCGCCCGCTCGCCAGAAAATCGGGACGCTCGTCCGCGAGGCCCTCGCCCAGGTCGTGCAGCAACAGATCCGTGTAAGGCCGGATGACCTGGTCGGACAGTGCCGCCACGCCGGGCACCGCGCCGATTTTCAGTTCGGTCCGGTGGCACACCGAGCAGCGCGCGCCGGCAAACAACCGTTCACCGCGCCGGACCGCCGGATCATCTACGTCGCGGCGCGGCGGGACGTCGCTCGCGCGCAGAAAAATCTCCAGTGCAGCCCAGCGGACCTGGCCGAGTTCGGGTTTGCCCGCCGGCATGAGATCGCGACAATCCGATTGCGGACCGGGGCAGTTCTGATCGGGAAAGTAGTCGCTGCTCACACCGATGTCCGCAGAAAACGCGGCAGCGATCTGCTGGCGCAGGGTCGGGTGCGTCGCCTTGTGACCGAAGCGGCCGATCGCGGATCGCCTGGTCGCGTAATCCCAGACGACGTTGGGGTGCCCGCGGATGCCGTCCACCGACTCGCGCGCAGCCAGCGCAACGATCGCGTCGTCGGGCACTGCATCGAGCAAGCCCATGCCTACCAGGGCGGGCGCCACGCGAGCGGAAGTCAGCACCGAGGCTCCGAGGGGTCCGAACCTCAGATCGCGCAACGCGATCCCGGGCCGGCGCAGCGCGACCACCTCGCCGTCGGCCATCGACAGCGCCGACTCGATCCAGCTGAGTGCCACGCGGCCTTCCTCCGAAACGACACCCTGGACCCCGCGCGTCTGGAGTTGATCGCCATAGATCGGATCGGGCACCGGACCGCCGATCGCGTTCACGCCCGGCAGGCTGAGCCGCACGATCATCTGGTGCACTCCGTCGCCGCTCGGCACCGCCGCGCCGCGTCCGTTGCCCGCATGGCATTCGCCGCAACCCTTGGCGTTGAACGTCGGGCCCGCGCCCCATTCCCCGTGTTCGAACCAGAAGATGACCCAGCGCGTGTCGAACAGATCACGACCGGCAAGGAAGCGTTGGCGCTGCTCGCCGTCCAGGCCGGCCGCGGGTTCCCGATACGCCTGCGCGCCGGAATCGATTGCCGGCGCTTCTGCGCCCACCCGCTCTGCGCTCGAAACGAGGACGGCGACGATTGCCGCAGCAGCCAACCGGCGCACGGGTCAGGACCTCATGCCACGGCTCGTGCCCGGGCCGGAACGTTCACGTCGATCACGCGAGTCCAACCGTAGGGATCTTCGGCGCGACCGTACTGGATGTTCGTCAGCACATCGAATATCCGTTGCGCCACCGGGGCCGCGTGCCCGCCGCCGACCAGGTGATCTCTGTCGCGATGGCCGATGCGCCCGATGGGTACGACCACGGCCGCTGTTCCCATGCAGAATGCCTCGGTGATGCGGCCGGCATCGACATCAGCCACGACGGCGTCGATGTCGAGTCGCGCTTCGCGCACGGTAAAACCCAGGTCGGGCGCCAGTCGCAGGATCGAATCGCGCGTGATCCCCGGGAGGATGCTGCCCGACAACGCCGGCGTCACGATCTCGCGTCCGTCGTACACGAAGGCGACGTTCATCGCGCCGGCCTCCTCGATGCAGCGGCGTTCGACCGCGTCGAGCCAGAGCACCTGCTGATAGCCGCGCGCACGCGCGCGCTCGATCGCCGCGAGACTCGCCGCGTAGTTGCCCGGTGTCTTCGCCGACCCCGTGCCGCCGCGCGCCGCACGGATGTGTTCCTCCGCCACCAGCACCGCTATGGGCTGGAAACCGGAAGCGAAGTACGGTCCCGCCGGACTCAGCACCACGAAGTGCATGTACTCGAGCGCGGCACGCACCTCGAACGTGGCCTCTGTGGCGATCATCACCGGCCGGATGTAAAGAGCGGCGCCGTCGTCGCGCGGCACCCATTCGTGTTCGAGTCGGACGAGCGTCTCGATGGCCTCGATGAAGCGCTCGGAGGGCAGCAGCGGCATCGCCATACGCGCGGCCGATCGATTGAACCGCAGCGCGTTCGCGTCCGGGCGGAACAGATTGAGACGACCGTCGGGGCGCAGGTACGCCTTCGTCCCTTCGAAGATGGCCTGGCCTGCGTGCAGGATCTGGGCGCCGGGATCGAGCTGCAACGGGCGATGCGGGCCGATCGCGGCATCGTGCCAGCCGTGCTCGGCGTCGAATCGCTCGGAGAACATGCGCCGCGTGAACACGCGGCCGAAGCTGAGCGGCTCCGGCAGCACGACCGGTCCGCCATCCTCGATGGGATCGATGCGAATCGTCATGTCCATGTCAGGCTCCGGGCGGCAGCGTCTCGACCGGTGCATGCGTCTCGTTCGTACCGCTCACGAACCACGCGACGGCACGTGCGATTTGTCGCACCGCACGGCGCGGCACGGAAGGGCGACGGATCGAGATGTTTCATGCAATCGCTCCAGCGATGGTGCCGGCGATTGTAACCGGTCGCTTGACCCTCGCGCAGGCGCCGTGCCAGCATCGGCGCGACGCGCGACGCGCGCGCACGGAGCGGGCATGCCTCAGGACGACAACACTCTCGCCGACTGGCGTTCGCAAGCGATCGCCATCGAGGATGCGATCAACGCGGTTGTCATAGGTCAGCGGCGCGCCGTGCGCGCGATCGACACCGCGCTGTTCGCTCGCGGCCACGTCCTGCTCGAAGGCGATGTCGGCGTGGGCAAGACCACTTTGCTGCGCGCCTTCGCCCGCGCCGTCGGGGGCGCCTTCAATCGCATCGAAGGCACTGTCGACCTGATGCCCGCCGATCTGCTGTACTACACGTACATCGGGGCCGACGGTCGCCCCCATGTGGATCCCGGCCCGCTGGTCCGCGACAGCGAAACGCTGGCGGTGCTGTTCTTCAACGAGATCAATCGCGCGCGGCCACAAGTCCACTCGGTCCTGCTGCGCGTGATGGCCGAACGCAGCGCATCCGCCTTCGATCGCGAGTTCCGGTTTCCGCATCTCACGGTGTTCGCGGACCGCAACCGGGTGGAACGCGAGGAGACCTTCGAGATTTCGTCCGCCGCGAAAGACCGCTTCATGATGGAGGTGTCCATCGAGGCCCCGCGCGACGAGGAACAGCAGCTCGCCCTCATGTTCGATCCCGTGTTTCACGACGTCGACGCCTTGATCGCGCGCGTGCCCGCCGCGCTGGTGGACTATCGCGCGCTGAACGACGTCGCAGCGACGATCCAGCGCTCGATCCAGGTGGGTGAGGTGCTGCAGCGCTACGCGCATCGGCTCTGGCAGACCCTGGCGCGCCCCCAGGAGCACGGGGTCGCGATCGACGGCGTCGA
Source organism: Burkholderiales bacterium (assembly GCA_038324085.1). Lineage (GTDB taxonomy): Bacteria > Pseudomonadota > Gammaproteobacteria > Burkholderiales. The sequence continues at coordinate 30,859 of JBBQHP010000003.1, read as the reverse complement.
TACCGCGCGCCTCATCCTCGGCGGTGCGAGTCCGCGCGGCATGAGTCTCGCGGTGCGCGCGGCGCGCACTCACGCGTGGCTCGACGGACGCGACTACGTCGAACCGCACGACGTGCGCGCGGTGTTCTTCGAAACCATGGCGCACCGCATCTTTCTCGAGCCGGCCTACGAGCTGCGTCGCGACGGCATCGTGCGCGAACTGTTCGCGCAGGCCTTCGCTCGCACGCCCGCACCCTGAGCATGGCAGGGGGCGCGGGAGAATTCCTGTATCGGATTCCCGGACGCCCGGCGGGAACGCGTCCCGGCGCGCATCCGAGCCGCATGGAGGGCGGCGCGGGCGCGTTTCTCGGGCTGCAACCGCTGCTCACGCGGCCGAACCCGCGTCGGCTGGATCTGCGTCGCAGCCTGACCGACCCGTTCGGTCAATGGCTGGTCCGCAACATGAGCGAACGCGTGTCCATTCCCCTGTTCGTGGTCGCGGACGTGTCCGCTTCGATGCTGGCGGGAGCCGCCGGCGACAAGCGCGATGCGCTCGCCGACCTCGTCGCGAGCGCGGGCCTGTCGGCCTGGCGCGCCGGCGACCCTTTCGGGTTCGTCGCGGCCGACGGGACCGTACGCGAGGAACTGTTCCGGCCCGCCGCTCATACCCGTGGCATCGGCTCGCTGCTCGCCGAGCGCCTGCGCGCTTGCGCCTTCGATGGCGTGGGCGCCGGCGGCCTGCTGGAGGCTCATCGCCATCTCGGCCGCCGCCGGACACTGGTTCTGCTCGCATCGGACTTCCATTTCGACCTGGAGCTCGCGCGGCGGATACTCGCTTCGCTCGCCGGCCATTTCGTCGTGCCGGTCGTCCTCTGGGGCGAGGCGGAATCCGTTGCGCGCATTCCCGAGCGCGGCCTGATGGAGATCGCCGACAGTGAATCCGCGGCGCGACGTTTCCTGTGGCTCCGCCCGCGCCTGGCAGAGCGGATCCGCGCGGCGCTCGTGGCCCGACGCGCGGCGCTGCGTACGCTGTTCGCTGCGCACAGCCTGCAGGGCATCTTCATCGAGGATGGGTTCGATGCGGATCGATTGACCCGCCACTTTCTCGGCGGTGGCGACCATGTGGCCGCGGCCGAGTAACAGCGTGCGCGCGCTCGCTGCGCTCTGGCTGCTGGCCGTGAGCGCCGCCTGCAATGCCGAATCGCCGCTGTTCGCCATGACCGTCCCGAGGCAGTTCGGCCATGTCATCGGCGACGAGATCGTGCTCGAGGCCGTCGCACCGCTGCCGCCCGGATACGCACCCGACCCCGACAGCCTGCCCAGGCCGGGCCGCGCCAATGCGTTCCTGGAATTGCGCTCGGCCGGCATGCAGACGGCGTCCGGCAATCGCCTGCGTCTGCGCCTGCAATATCTCGTGGTCAACAGCGCATCCGAGGTGCGCACCGTCGAGACACCGGCGCTCGTGATCCGCGCGCGCAAGGCCGGGGCGCGGGATCTGTCGATCGCGCTGCCGGTCATCCCCCTGACCGTTTCACCGCTCACCCCGCCCGAAGTGCTCGCGCGCGACGGCCTCGAGGAACTCCAGCCGGACGCGCCCGCCCCGCGCATCGACACCACGTGGATCCGCGTGCAGCTGCTCGTGCTGGCCCTGCTGGCCGCGTTGCTGTGCGCCCGGCTCGCCTGGGTCAAGGGCTGGGTTCCCGACCGGTGGCTCGCGCGACGCCCGTTCGCGCGCGCCGATGCCGCCATCGGTCGACTCGGTGACGATGCCGCGTCTGAGCTGAAGGCCGTGCGGGCGCGCCATCTCCATCGGGCCTTCGACCAGAGCGCCGGCTTCACGGTGACCGGCGACACCCTCGAACGGTTCTACGCGGAACGTCCCGCGTTCACGACGCTCAGGACGGATATCGAGGCCTTCTTCGCGGCGTCGGCTGCATACTTCTACGCCGGACGGCACGAAGCCATGCCCGCGCCTCCGGTGTTGCGGCACCTTGCGCACGCGCTCGCGGCGCGTGAGCAGGAAACAGGACGCCCGCGATGATCGGGGACATCGCATTCCAGGCGCCGTGGGTACTGCTGGCACTTCCGCTCGCCTTGCTGCCATGGCTGTCGGCAGCGGTGAATCCACCGCGCCATGCCTGGCTCGTGCTGCTGCCGCGCGACCGGTGGTCGGACGCAATCGACGTCGGCATGCGGTTGCTCGGCAGTCTCGCGATGGCGGCCGTGATCACGGCGCTGGCGGGTCCGTACCGCGGGCCGACGTCCATCACCCGCGTCGGCGAAGGCGCCGAGATCGTGATCCTGCTCGACCGCAGTCGCAGCATGGACCAGCCGTTCACGAACCAGTCGAGCATCGGCAACCGTTCCGACACGCGCGGCGTCTCGAAGGGAGGCGTGGCACGCGAACTGCTGGCGCGCTTCACGGCGGCCCGGCCGTTCGACGCATTCGCCATGTTCATCTTCAGCGCCCGTGCGATCCCGGTGCTCGATTTCAGCAATGCACCCGCCGCCATCCAGGCGGCGATCTCCGCCCACAACGTCGGGCGCGGACTGGGCGAGACCGACATCGGACAGGCGCTGGAAGCCGCCGTGCGGCTGTTCGAACCCCGTTCCTATCAGGGCGCGCGGGTCGTGCTGCTGGTGTCCGACGGCGGCTCCCGGCTCGATCCGGACGTCCGCACGCGGCTCGCGTCCGCACTCCGACGCGCTCGCGTCCGCGTCTATTGGCTCTACATCCGATCCGTCAACAGCGCGAGCATCGCGGATTCGGCCGGCACGGAATTGTCGGACACGGTGCCGGAGATCGCATTGCACCGCTTTCTCGAGAGCACGGGCGTGCCGTATCACGCTTTCGAAGCCGAAGACCCCAAGGCCCTGGGTGAGGCCATCGCGACGATCGACCGCATGGAGAAGCATACGATCTACCACACCGCCATCGTGCCGCGCCGCGAACTCGCTGCGTGGTTCCACGCGCTCGCTCTGGTCTGCACGGCGCCCCTGGCCGCGGCCGCGTTCGCCCGACGCACGCGCTGGAGCCCACAGTGAAATCCGCGCCGATCCGGCGAATCGTCCTGGCGTTCGTCGTGGTGGCGACGCTGGCTGCGCTGGACGGCACCCGCTGGTGGCGCGCCGAACGCATCAACGCGGCGGTCGATCGCTCCGCGTCCGCCGGCGGCACAGCGCCCGAGCCCTGGTCTGCCGAATTGCAGTTTGCCGCCGCACTCGCCGCGGCGCGCGACGAACAGGTGACGCGCGCGGTGGCGCTGTATCGGCAGGTCGCCGCGGCGCGCCCGGACCTCGCACCGGCCGCCCTGTTCAACGCGGCCAACGCGCTGCAGCGCGAAGCGCAGCGCCTGGCATCGGCCGACAACAACTCGAGCGCGTTACCGCTGCTCGAACTTGCGAAGGAGACCTATCGCGAAGTGCTGCGGATCGATCACGGGCACTGGGCCGCGCGCTACAACCTGGAGCGCGCACTGCGTGCGGCGCCCGAGGGCGAGGGCGAGAGCGACGAATCGGCTGCAGCCCCGCTCAATTCGGAACGAGCGCTCACCACCATGCGCAGCTTCACGCTCGGGCTGCCGTGACAATCCACTGGGGCGACCTGGCCGCGTCCCGCCACGCGTTGGCGCTCGCCGTCGTTGCGCTGGCACTCGCGGCCTGGGGGCCCACCGTGACGCTGCCGTTGGCGCGCTTCCACGGCATCGTCGTGATCGACGTCACCCAGAGCATGAACGTCGAGGACTATGCCGAGGCGGACAAGCCGGTGAGCCGCCTTTCTGCCGCAAAGACGGCGCTGCGCGAGGCTTTGGCGGCGATGCCGTGCGGCAGCCGGGTCGGTCTGGGCATCTTCACGGAATACCGCACGCTCGTCCTGATCGCGCCGCTGGAGACTTGCGCGCACTTCCGCGAACTGCGCACCACGCTCGAGAACATCGACGGCCGCATGTCGTGGGCGGGACGCAGCGAAGTCGCGAAGGGACTCTACTGGGCACTACGCCAGGCGGACTTGCTACCGGGGCGCCCGGCCATCGTGTTCATGACCGATGGTCACGAGGCGCCTCCGGTCAACCCGGCCCACCGTCCGTATTTCGACGGCAAGCCCGGCAAGGTCGCCGGACTCGTCGTCGGCACCGGGGGGCTGCAACCGATGCCCATCCCGAAGTTCGATCCGGATGGCAGGCGCCTGGGATTCTGGAGTCGCGACGAGGTGCAGCAACTGGACAGCTACACGCAGGGACGCTCGTCCAGCGTTGCGGGCGAGAAGCTCGCCGAGACCGATGAGCCCGCCGTGCATGCCGACTGGGCGACATCGGGCAGCGAGGAGCTGTCGTCGTTGCGGGAGCGCTACCTGCAGGTGCTCGCGCAGGAATTGAAGCTGGGCTACCTGCGCCTCGATTCCGGCAGCGCGGGCGTCCGGGCGCTGACGCAGGCGCTCACGCAACCCGCGCTCGCAGCGCGCGTTCCCACGCAGCTATCGCTCGGCTATGTGTTCGGCACGCTCGCGCTGGCACTGCTCGCGGGAACCTACGGTGCCGGCCTGGCAGCGCGCCTGCGCCCCGGCTGGCGCAGGCTGCTGCGTCCGCGGACACTGCGCCCAGGCGCGCCCCGGTCTTCGCCGGGGCCGAACGCCGCTCGGCGCCCCGCACTCTCTGAGTCCGCGCCGGGGTCGCTCAAAGCGCCGCGACGTAAGCCGTCTTGACCGTCGTGAAGAACTCCTGCGCGTAGCGCCCCTGCTCCCGCGGGCCATAGCTCGAGCCCTTGCGACCGCCGAACGGCACGTGATAGTCCACACCGGCGGTCGGCAGGTTGACCATGACCATGCCGGACTGGGCGTTGCGGCGGAAATGCGAGGCGTGCTTCAGCGAACCGGTGACGATTCCGGCGCACAGGCCGAACGGCGTGTCATTGGCGACGCTCAGGGCCTCGTCGTAATCGTTCACCGCGATCACGCTGGCCACGGGACCGAACACTTCCTCCCGATTGATGCGCATCGCATTCGCAGTGTCGGTGAACAACGCCGGCTCGAGGTAGAAACCCTCGGTCTCGCGCTTGAGGACGTTGCCGCCGAAAGCGAGCTTGCCGCCTTCCTTGCGCGCGATGTCGATGTACGACAGATCCTGATTGAGCTGGGACTTGTCGACCACGGGACCGATGTGCACGCCGGCCGTGAGCGCGTTGCCGACTACCAGACCCTTGAGCCGTTCGACCATCGCCGCCACGAACTTGTCGTGGATGCCCTTGGTGACGATGAGCCGCGACGACGCCGTGCAGCGCTGCCCGGTGGAGAAGAACGCGCCGTTCACCGCGCTCTCGACTGCGGTCTTGAGATCGGCATCGTCGAGCACCACGAGCGGATTCTTCCCGCCCATCTCGAGCTGGAACTTCTTCATGCCGGCAAGCGCCTTCGCCGCGACCTTCCGGCCGGTCTCCACCGAACCGGTGAACGTGATCGCATCGACGCGCGGATCGGACAGCAGGGCTTCGCCGACGATGCTGCCACGACCCATGCACAGGTTGAACACGCCCGCCGGAAAGCCGGCGCGATGGATGATGTCCGCCATCGCCCAGGTCGAGCCGGGCACGAGATCGGCGGGCTTCATGATCACGCAGTTGCCGTAAGCGAGCGCCGGCGCGATCTTCCAGGCCGGGATCGCCGACGGGAAATTCCACGGCGCGATGATCCCGACCACGCCGAGCGCCTCGCGCGTGATCTCCACGTCGATTCCCGGACGCACCGATGGCAGCAGCTCGCCGGCGCGGCGCAACACCTCGCCGCCGAAGAACTTGAAGATGTTGCCGGCACGGACCACTTCGCCCATGCCCTCGGGCAGGGTCTTGCCCTCCTCGCGCGAGAGCAGTCTGCCGAGCTCGTCCTTGCGCGCGATGATCTCGTTGCCGACCTTGTCCAGCAGATCGGCGCGCGCCTGCGTGTTGAACGCTGCCCAGCCCGGGAACGCGGCGCGCGCGGCTTCGATGGCGGTCAGCGTCTGCGCAGCGTCGGCCTGGGCGTACTCGCCCACGACATCGGACAGGTCCGACGGATTGATGTCCTGCGTGGCCGTGGCGCCCGCGACCCATTCGCCGGCGATGTAGTTCAGGTGCTGTTGCGTGCTCATGGGGTCTCCTCCCGCTCAACGAAGGCGCGATGCTACAACAAGGCGTCAATCGAGCGTGCGTCGGTAGAACTTCAGGCCCAGCAGCAGCACGACCGCCATGAACGCGAACATCGGCCAGGCATGCGGCCACAGTTCGTGCAGATCGACGCCCTTGAGGAGGATGCCGCGGACGATCACCAGAAAATGCGTGAGCGGCAGCAGGCTGCCGATCGCCTGGGCCCATTCCGGCATGCCGCGGAACGGGAACATGAACCCCGACAGCAGGATCGACGGCAGGAAGAAGAAGAACGTCATCTGCATCGCCTGGAGCTGGTTGCGCGCGATCGAACTGAAGGTGATGCCGAGTGTCAGGTTGGCGGCGATGAACACCAGCACCACGCCGTAGAGCAGGACGAGGCTCCCGCTCATGGGTACGTGAAAGATGAAACGCGCCGCCAGCAGTACCAGTGTGACCTGCACCAGGCCGATGAGGATGTAGGGCACGATCTTGCCGGTCATCACTTCCACCGGCAGTGCCGGGGTGGCGAGCAGGTTCTCGAACGTGCCGCGCTCGCGCTCGCGGGTCATGGCGAGCCCGGTCATGAGCACCATTGTCATGGTGAGGATGACGCCGAGCAACCCCGGCACGATGTTGTAGGCGGTCACGCCTTCCGGATTGAAGCGTCGATGTACGCGCACCTCCACGGCCGAGGGCGGCCTGACGAGATCGCTCAGGACGCCCTGGAGGTCGCGCGACAGCGCCGTTTCCACCGCCGGTCCCAGCGCCGCGAGCGCATTGCCGGTGGCCGCCGGGTCGGTCGCATCGGCTTCGACCAGCAGCACGGGATGTTCGCCCCGCACCAGGTCGCGTTCGAAACCGCTCGGGATCGTGATCACGAACTGCACCTGGCTGCGCTCCAGCAGTCCGGCTGCTTCGGCTTCCGAGTGCACTTCGCGATCGATGCGGAAATAACCGGTGTTGCGCAGCGCTGCGACGATCGATCGTGAATAGCTGCCGTTATCCATCGACAGCACGGCCGTGGGCAGCGATTTCGGATCGGAATTGATGGCGAAGCCGAACAGCAGCACCTGGATCACGGGAATGCCGACGATCATGCCGAACGTCAGCCGATCGCGTTTCACCTGGATGAATTCCTTGATGATGATGCTCACCCAGCGGGACCACGAGAATCGCGCGAGCTTCATTGGAAGTTGTCCCGGGTGTCGCGCATCAGGTGGATGAAGACGTCCTCCAAGGTCGGCGCCGAGCGTTCCCAGCGATGTGCGCCATCGGCCCGCAGCGTCGCGACGGCGGCGTCCAGGGCTTCCGCATCCGGCCCCGAGACGTGCAGTGCATTGCCGAACGGAATGACATCCGCCACACCGGGCAGCGCAAGCAGGGTGTCCTGGAGTCCGGACAGGTCGGGACCGGTCACGCGCCAGGCATGCATCGGATCCCGGGCGATGACTTCCTCCACGGTGCCGGTCGACAGGAGCTTGCCGTACGCGATGTACGCCAGCCGATTGCACCGTTCGGCCTCGTCCATGTAATGCGTGGACACCAGGACGGAGATCCCGGTTGCGGCGAGCGCGTGAATCTCCTTCCAGAAATCGCGGCGCGCTTTCGGGTCGACACCGGCCGTCGGCTCGTCGAGCAACAGCAGCTTCGGTTCGTGCAGCATGCAGGCAGCCAGGGCGAGCCGCTGCTTCCAGCCGCCCGACAACGAGCCCGCGAGCTGGTCGCGCCGGGTGCCGAGGCCGAGACTGTCGATGGCGCGGTCGACGCATTGCCGCCGCTGCGGCATGCCGTACATGCGCGCCACGAAGTCGAGATTCTCGCGGATGGTGAGGTCTTCCCAGAGCGAAAAGCGCTGAGTCATGTAACCGGCTTCGCGCTTGATCGCGGCCGTCTCGCGGATCACGTCGTAACCCAGGCAGGTGCCGCTGCCGCTGTCGGGCGTGAGCAAGCCACACAGCATCCGGATCGAGGTGGTCTTGCCGCTGCCGTTCGGGCCGAGGAAGCCGAAGATCTCGCCGCGCTCCACCTGCAGCGAGAAATCCTTCACCACGTGGCGCGGCCCGAAGTGCTTGTTGAGCCCCTGCACGTCGATGACGAGGTCGGCGCTCATGGCAGCGTCACGTCCAGCGGCTGGCCCGGCTTGAGGCGCGGCGCATCCTGCAGGGATGGCCGCGCTTCGACCATGAATACGAGCTTCGCGCGCGACTCCTTGCTGTAGATCACCGGGGGCGTGTACTCGGGCCGCGACGAGACGTAGCTCAGGCGGGCCTCGATCGCTGCACCGCAGCCGTCGCAGGCGATCCTGACCGTAGCGCCGAGGCGCAGGCCGCCCACGATGGTCTCGGGCACGAAGAAGCGCACCTTCACGTTCGCCGGCGGCAGCAGGTTCACCACGGGCTTGCCCGCCGGCACCCATTCGCCCGGCACGAAGAAAGTGTCCTGCACCAGCCCCGTGGACGGGGCGCGCTGCGTCTTCTGCCCGAGCTTCCAGTCGGCCTGCGCAACCGCCGCCTCCGCTGCGCCGGCCTCCGCCCGGGCGCCTTCGAGCTCCGCCGGGCGACCGATGCTCTGGCGGGCGAGCCTGAGCTGCGCGCGCGACTGTTCGAGGTCGGCGGCATCGCGCTGCATGGTCGTGCGTGCCTGATCCAGGCCGGCCGCAGAAATGAATCCGTCCTTGCGCAGCTGTTCGTCGCGCCGGAACTGCAGTTCGGACAGCTTCACGGCCACTGCCGCTTTCTGCACGGTGGCCTCGAGCCCCTGCAATCGCGCCTTGCGCTCGGACTCGTGCAGATTGGCGACCCGCGCCTGGGCCGCGCGCAGAAGCTGCTCGGACTCGCGCCGGGCGGCGACCTCGTTCTCCTGTTCCAGTTCGAACAGGGGGGCGCCGGCTTCCACCATTTGCCCGCGTGCCACGGCGAGCCGGGCGAGCGACCCGGCGTACGGCGAGGCCACGAGGACGAACTCGCCTTCGGCGTAGCCCTGGTAGCTCACCGGAGCGGGCGCGCCGCAACCGGCCAGCAGCGTTGCGCACGCCAGAAAACCGATCGACCGCCCGATCATCGTCATTCTCCTTTCACCGATGCCGGCACTCGACGCCGTGGCGATCTGGCCGGGGCGACCGGCGCGGCGCCCGCGAGAAATTTCTCCACAGCGAGGCCCGCGAGCGCGGCGCTCTCCTTGCGCGAGCGCGCGTCGTTGCGGGCCGCGTGCAATATGGCGATGCCCACCATCAGCGTATGGAACCCGGCGATCGCGGCCGCGTCCGGTTGCCGGCCGAATGCCTGCATCAGCCCGACAATGCGCTGCCGTACCGTCGCAACGAATTCGCGCAGGAACTGCCGGACTTCGGGGTCCTGGTCCGACGTGACGATCAGTCCGAGCATGACCCGGGTGCGGCGAACGTCGCACACCTGCTCGCCCATCTCGCGTGCGAAGGTGCCCAGGTCGAAACCGCCGGGGGCGCCACCCTTGGACAGTGTTGCCATCAGCGACTGCATCGAATGCAGCGCGACGGCCTGCAACAGGGCTGCACGGGTCGGGAAGTAGTAGGTGAGATGGCTCTGCCGCACCGCTGCGGCCTTGGCGATCTTCGGCTGCGTGAGTTCGGTTACGCCGTGATCCCCGAGCAGGCCGAGAGCCGCCTCGAGGATTCGGGTCCTGACGTCGGTCGGGGGTTCGTGCTGCACGCAGGTTCCTTCACCTATTTGGTTACATTACCAAGCAGTTTGGTATTAATACCAAAGCAAGTCAACACGCTTCTTTCGGCGCGACCGAACGCCTGACCCGCCCGAACCGGCCGGGCCGTGAGAAAATCGCGCACCCGAACGCCGTGCGCCCGCCATGAACCAGCACCTCCACGCCCGTCCCGCCGTGCGCCAGTTGCGCAACTCGAAGATCCGCGAAGTGGCCAACGCCGGCATGGGCCGCACCGACATCCTGCCTTTCTGGTTCGGCGAGCCCGACGAAGTCACCCCGGAGTTCATCCGCCGCGCCGGCATCGCGGCGCTCGAGGCCGGGGACACTTTCTACACCCAGAACTTCGGCATCCCGCCCCTGCGCGAAGCGCTCGCCGCGTACGTGGCGCGATTGCACCGACCGACCACGCCCGACGAGATCGTCGTGACCAACTCGGGCATGTCGGCATTGATGATCACCACCGAAGCCCTGGTGGGCCCGGGAGACCGCGTCGTGATCGTGAGTCCCGTATGGCCGAACCTGGTCGAGATTCCGAAGATCATGGGGGCCCGGGCGGTCACCTTCCCGCTCGCCTTCGCGCCGTCCGGGTGGGCGCTCGACCTCGATCGCCTGATCGCGACCCTGACGCCGGACACGCGGCTGCTCATGCTCAATTCGCCCAACAATCCCACGGGGTGGACCATCGACCGCGCCGCCCAGCGGGTCATCCTGGACCACTGCCGCCGGCACGGCATCTGGATTCTCGCCGACGACGCGTACGAGCGCCTCTACTTCGGCGAGCAGGTCGACGGCGCCGCTCCGGTCGCGCCGTCGTTCCTCGACATCGCAACGGCCGAGGACCGGGTCGTCGCCACCAACACATTCTCGAAATCGTGGCTGATGACCGGCTGGCGACTCGGCTGGATCGTGGCACCCGCGCCACTGGTCGACGACCTCGGCACCCTGATCGAATACAACACTTCGTGCGCGCCGGGCTTCATCCAGCGTGCCGGGCTGGTGGCCGTGCGCGAAGGTGAACCGGTCATCGAACGGACCGCGGCCCGCTATCGCAAGGCGCGCGACTTCCTCGTCGATCGCCTGAATGGCTTCGATGGCGTCGAGACCGCCTTGCCTGCCGGTGCGATGTACGTCTTCCTGCGCATCGCTGGCCTTGCCGACAGCCTCGCATTGTGCAAACGCCTGGCGACCGAGGTCGGGCTCGGGCTCGCACCCGGGATCGCTTTCGGCCCGGAAGGCGAGGGCTTCGTGCGCTGGTGCTTTGCTGCCGACGTCGATCAGCTCGAACGGGGACTCGATCGATTCGAGTCCGGCCTCGCGCGCCTGCGCACCGCCGCCTAGGCCGCCACCGTGCAAGATCCGGCTCCGGCCACGCGCTACGAGATCATCGCCTGGCTGCTCGCTGCCATCGCGCTGTTCCTGGTGGTCCACCTGCACCTGCTGCCCGCGCTGCTAGGCGGCCTGCTCGCGTACGAACTGGTGCACGTTCTCGCCCGGCGTCTGCAACTGGTGCAGTTGCGGGGCCATCGCGCCAAGGTGGTCGCCGTGGGCCTGCTGGGTGTCCTCGTGGTCACCGCGCTGACCGCGATCGTGCTGGGTGTGATCGCATTCTTCCGGAGCGACATGGGCAACATCGGCACGCTGCTCACGAAGATGGCCGACATCCTCGACAGTGCGCGCGACAAGCTGCCCCTCTGGGTCGCGACCCATGTCCCGGAGAACGCGACCGATCTGCGCATGAACCTGACCGACTGGCTGCGCGAACATTCGAGCGAAGTGCAGACGATCGGCAAGGAAGCCGGGCGGGCGTTCGCGCACATTCTCATCGGGATGGTGATCGGCGCGATGGTGTCCCTGCGCGAAGTGCGCGCCGCGGACGGGCTCGGGCCGCTCGCACGCGCCCTCGCCCAACGCGCCGATCGGCTTGGCAATGCGTTCCGCCGCATCGTCTTCGCGCAGCTGCGCATTTCCGCGCTCAATACCGCACTGACCGCGCTCTACCTGTTCGCGGTGCTGCCTTCATGCGGCATCAAGCTGCCCCTGATCAAGACGATGATCGCGGTCACCTTCATCGCCGGCCTGCTGCCGGTCATCGGCAATCTCATCTCCAACACCGTGATCGTGGTCGTGAGCCTGTCCTACTCGCTCAACGCCGCCATCGGCTCGCTCGTGTTTCTCGTGCTCATTCACAAACTCGAGTACTTCGTGAACGCCCGCATCGTCGGCACCCAGATTCGCGCATCCGCATGGGAGCTGCTGCTCGCCATGCTGGCGATGGAGGCTGCATTCGGGATCCCCGGCGTGGTCGCGGCACCGATCTACTACGCGTATCTCAAGGACGAGCTGTCGAGCCGGCGCCTGCTCTGAAAAGGCCGGGCGTACCGCGGCTGCGCGGCGAAGGGACAGGCGACGGCACGCGCTGGTGCTATCGCCCTTTCGTCGGCGGATCGCAGTCGGCCGTTGCGATCGACGGGCTGACCCGCCGCAGCGAGCCCATCAGCACCGGCAACTGCGCGCGCGCGAAATCGATTGGATCGCCGGTCCGGCCAAAACTGCGTTCCGCGGTTTCGAGATCGTCCCGATTGCCTTCCCGCCAGTAGCCTACCGCGAGCTGCAGGTACAGCGGCTTCAGTTCGGGCAGCGTGTTGAAGTCCGCACCCGGCGGACCGTCGCGACCGGGCAGGCGCCGCCGTGCGCCCAACCGGCCCTGGAAATCGTAGAAGGCATCGTCGTGCGGCAGGAAGCCGAGCGCATAGTCGGCCTCGACTGCCCCGTCCGTCACGTCGTCCGCGGACATGAATGGCGCATCGCCGTACCCGAGCAGATAACGGATCCCCTCCGGCGTCGGAAACTGTATCGTCCGATGGCGCATTCGACCGGGTTGGTGCGGGTACAGCTCATTCGAACGGATGGCGACATCGATGGCCGGCCGGCCGTCGTCGGGCGCCGGAAGATCGAACCCCAGCACCCAGGTATGCGTCATGTTGTGCTGTTGCAGCATGAGCGCGACCGGCGCGGCCGCAGCGTCGAGCACGATCGTGACGGCGGTGTAGTGATCGAGTTGATGCCAGTCATCGAGGTTCGCGAGCAGACCGAGCGCGCCGGCACCCAGGCCGCCGAATCCGGCAGGGAGCCCCGAGCTCCGGAACACTGCGTGATAGGTGAGCACGGTGACGCAGCCCGCTTCGGCCCCAGCGGCGAGCGGCGCCCGATCGATGCGTGCGAACACGACTGCGGGCGGCACCGTCCCGACGGGTGGTCGGTGGGTGAACACGGCCCCGGGGTCGTCGCGATGGGCATTGAGAATCGCTCTGGTGACCCGGTCGAAACGCGCCCGACCGTCACCGCTGACGAGTGTGCCGTTGGCGATGTAGTCCTCGTAGAACGCGATGGCGCCCGGGTGCGAGAGCGGCAGTTGCCAGCGCGGCCGATGCCGTTCGAGCAACGCACGCTCACCGGCGTCAGGCAGTCGCGACGAACGCGGATGGGCCGAGAAGTAAGCCGCGAAGCCCGGGTACTGGGAGAAATTGACGCTGTCCCGGGAGCAACCGGCAAGGCCGAGCGCGACGACGAGGCCGACCACGACTGCGCTGCGCCGCTTCAGGACTTGCCGCATGCCGCCATGATGACGCACACGGGGGCCGGCCCACCATGGGGTCGTTGTCGCGGCGGATGCGCACATGCGCCCCGAACCTGCGGCGTGCCGAAGGGTCTTCGCGGCGGTGCCGGGGGTACCTCGGTGACGAGTGCGCGGGGGCGAAGACGCGTCCGTGCCCATCGGCACCGGGAAAGGCCGCCGCTGGCGCGGGTGCGGGCGCGGTATCCTCGCGCCGGACACGCAATCGCGGTAGACGACCCCGGGCAGAGGACCATCGACGATGACGACAGGCAATGCAACGGCAGGAACGGGCGGGACGACGTCCCTCGATTCACTGCGGGACTGGATCGACCGGACCGAAACCGGCACCGATCACGTCACCGCGATGCCGATCGCCGCGCTTGCGGCCACACTCGACCTCGACGCGGTCGACACGCGCAACGGCGCCGAGGTGCCGCCGCTCTGGCACTGGATGTACTTCGCGCCCATCGCGCGCCACAGCGAACTCGGACCCGACGGGCACCCGCAGCGCGGCGGGTTCCTGCCGCCGGTCCCGCTGCCGCGGCGCATGTGGGCCGGCGGGCGGCTCGAATTCCGCCGACCGCTCACCGTCGGCAGCTCGATCCATCGCCAGTCCCGCATCCGCGACGTGAACATCAAGCAAGGCCGCAGCGGCGCGCTGGTATTCGTGACGGTCGATCACGAGATTTCCGATGGCGGGGGCGTCGCGATCCTCGAGCAGCACGACATCGTCTATCGGGACAATCCACGTCCCGACGCGCCCGCCCCGCAGGGACACCCGGCGCCGACCGACGAGGCCTTCAGCCGCTCCGTCGTGCCGGATCCGGTGTTGCTGTTCCGCTATTCGGCGCTGACGTTCAACGGGCATCGCATCCACTACGACCGAAGCTATGTGACCGACGTCGAAGGCTATCCGGGACTGATCGTGCATGGGCCGCTCATCGCGACCTTGCTCGTGGACCTGCTCCGCCGTCATCGGCCCGACGCGCGCGTCGCGCGTTTTTCGTTCCGCGCGGTGCATCCGCTGTACGACATCCATCGCTTCGCCGTCTGCGGGCGACCCGACGGCGACCGCCCCGTCGCCTTGTGGGCGCGCAATCATGACGGTGTTCTGGCCATGGAGGCGACCGCAGAGCTCGCCTGATCGTCCGGGTCGCACCGCCTGGGGCGAAGCGATGCGCGCGCCGCGGGACCGACGACACCGCCCGCGGGATTATTGCTGGAACATCGCCACGGCCTTTTCGTCCCATTCGATGCCCTGGCCGGGCTGGTCCGGAACGATCAGATGTCCGTCTTTCAGTTGAAACGGCTGCGCCAGGATCGGATCGGCCCAATCCTGCCATTCGAGCCAGTGCGCGGTTTCGGTCACACGCATGAGATGCGCCGACATCTCCGGGTACAGATGCGAGGACATGGGAATGCCCGCGGCGCCGGTGATCGCCGCCGCCCGCAGCCAGCCGCTGACACCGCCGATGCGCATGAGGTCGGGCATCATGTAGTCGCCTGCGCCCGCCAGCACCGCCTGGTACAGCAGCCGCGGGCCGTAGAAGTTCTCGCCGAGTTGCACCGGAGTGTCCAGTTCGCGCGCGAGCTGGGCATGACCCGGGATATTGTCGTAGGTGGTCGGCTCCTCGAACCAGTAGAGTCCCTGGTCGTCGAGCGCATGACAACGCACGAGGGCGTCCCCGAGCGTCAACCCCTGGTTGAAATCGCACATGAGTTTCACGTCGGCGCCCGCGCCTTCGCGCACGGCGGCGATGGCGGCGAGATCGTCGGCCAGCCTGTCCCGCCCCAGTCGCAGCTTCACGCCGGAGAAGCCGCCTTCGGCCACGAGGGCCGCGGCCTCGGCCGCCAGATCGGCGATCGGCGTCAACCACAGTCCGTTGCTGTTGTAGGCGGGAACCGGACCGACCGTACCGCCGAGAAATACCGCGAGCGGCAGGTCCGCCGCCTTGGCCATCGCATCCCAGGCCGCCATGTCGAGACCCGCGACGGCGATCATGGAGACACCTTCGCGGCCGACGAGATGCAGCGAGCCGATCCCGCGACGATAGCCGTCGAACGGCGCCACCGGCAGGTTCCTGGCCGCAGCGACGAGATCCTCGATCGCGGGCACGATGTAGCGCGTCGCTTGCTTCAGGTAGGGCTCCAGGTAACTGCGACCGACCACGCCCTCGTTGGTATAAAGATCGATCAGGATCACCGGCCAATCCCGGAACAGGCCGACCTTCGAGACGACGGGTCGCTTCAACGGCACCACGACGGGTCGCACCCGGACGCTCTTGATCGTCAATTGCCCGTGCGACATCCGTGATCTCCTTTCGATTGCATTGCAGGTCGCAGTATCGGCGATTGCCCGTCGGCCGTCAGCGCGCCGCGCTACGCGGATCGACCGCCGAGGCCGGCACCCGCCCGGAATGCACCCGACCCCGGGATCGCGCGGATACCATACAGATTCTGACTTGCGCCCCATGAACTTCTACAACCGCCACATCCTGCCGAGGCTGGTCGATTGCGCGTGCGGCTTCGGCTCGGTGACGCGGCAGCGCCGCAAGGTCGTGCCGCTCGCCACCGGTCGCGTGCTCGAGATCGGCGTCGGCAGCGGCTTGAACCTCCGCCACTACGATCCCGGCAAGGTTTCCGCCATCGTCGGCCTCGATCCCGACGACGCGCTGCTTGCAATGGCACGGCGACGGACCGCCGGCATCCCCATTGCCGTGAAATTCCTCGCGTGCGGCGCCGAGTCGATCCCGCTCGACGACGCGAGTGTCGACACCGTCGTGGTGACGTACACGCTGTGTTCCATCCCCGGTGTCGATCAGGCGCTGCGGCAGATCCGCCGCGTGCTCGCGCCCGGCGGTCGCGTGCTGTTCTGCGAGCACGGTCTGGCGCCCGATGCCGGCGTGGCCGCATTGCAGCGACGCCTGCAACCCCTGTGGGGGCGCCTGGCGGGCGGATGCCATCTGGCGCGCGACATTCCCGGCTTGCTGCGTGCGGCCGGATTTACCGTCGAGCTGACGGAAAGCGATTATCTGCGGGGCGCGCCCCGGTTCGCAGGCTATCATTTCATCGGCGCCGCACGGTCGGACTGAGGGTTCGGTCGTAGCGTCGCGGCGCCGTCCGGCAACCGCCGATGCAACCATGCCCCCTGTTCCGATCCCGTCACGAGCCGGTCGCGGGAGCGAGCGCGGCGCGACGGGATTGACGAGCGCTCCCGCAGACTCGACCGAATAGCCCTCAATTCGCCACCCCCATGACCATCCGTCTTCCCACTCTCGACCAACTCGAACGCGCGGCCGACGTCGTCTACCGCGCCATGGCGCCGACCCCGCAGTATTCGTGGCCGCTGATCAATGCGGAACTCGGCGCCCGGGTCTGGCTCAAGCACGAGAACCAGACCCCGCTGGGGTCATTCAAGATCCGCGGCGGTCTCAATTATTTCCAGCACCTCGCAGCCTCGGGCACCAAACCCGCGGGGGTCATCAGCGCAACGCGCGGCAATCACGGCCAGTCGGTGGCATTTGCCGCGCGGCGCCACGACATGGCCGCGACCATCGTGGTACCACAGGGCAACAGTCGCGAAAAGAACGCCGCCATGCGCGGGCTGGGGGCCGAGCTGATCGAACACGGCGAAGACTTCCAGGAAGCCCGCGAACACGCCGAGCAGCTTGCCGAGCGCCGGGGCCTGCACCTCGTGCCCTCGTTCCACCCGTTCCTGGTGCAAGGGGTGGCGAGCTGGGCGCTGGAACTGATGCATTCCGCGCACGATCTCGAGGCCTTGTACGTGCCGATCGGCCTCGGCTCGGGCATCTGCGGCGCGGTCGCGGTGCGGGAGGCACTGGGCCTGCCGATCGAGATCGTCGGCGTCGTCTCGGCCGGCGCGCCCGCCTACGCCCGCTCGTTCGAATACCGGGAATCGGTGGAGCGGCCCGCGCAAACCGCGCTGGCGGACGGACTGGCGTGCCGCAAACCCGAACCTTCGGCGCTGGAGATCATCCTCGCCCACGTATCGCGCATCGTCGAAGTGACCGACGAGGATGTGGCCGACGCGATGCGACTCGTCTTCAGCAGCACTCACACCGTCGTCGAGGGCGCAGGTGCCGCGGGAGTGGCGGCCATGCTGCGGGAGCGCAACCAGATCGCCGGGCGGAAGGTGGCGACTGTCCTTTGCGGCGCCAACGTCGATCGCCACGTGTTCGCGAAAGTTCTGGCGGCGTGAGCCACCCGGCGAGGGGCCCCGTCCCACGGACGGGGATCGACGGCAAGGCGAATCGCCGCCGGCCACCGACTCGACTTCAACGAGCGTTCACGCGGTGGGGGCGGAGGTGGCGGCGTGAGCCACCTCCGCGACCTCCACTCAGCGCTTGCGACGAATCGTCTCCAGGGAACTGCGCGCGACCAGTTCGGACATCGCGGCGAGACTTTCGGGATCGTCGTCCACGAACTTGAGGCGCTTGTGCACCAGCAGCACGGAGAATCCGTGCAGGGTCGACCAGGTGACGATGGACCAGGCGACCGGATCACCCTCCTTGACCAAGCGTGACTGCTGACATGCAGTGACCAGATCCACGAGCGTCTGGAACGCGGCATTGGCGGCAACGTGCAGGCTCGCGTGCTTCTCCGGTTCGTACTTCACGTAGTCGCCGAACATCACCTTGAAGTGCTCCGCATAGGTCGTTGCGAAGCGGATGTACTGTCTCGCGCCCTCCACGAACCAGGCTTCCGCGTCGCCTTCATGCACTCGGCGCGTCTCGTCGAGGATCGACTTCAACTTCACGAAACCTTCCTCGGCGATGGCGGCGATCAGCGCATCCTTGCTGTCGAAGTGGCGGTACGGGGCGGTGCGACTGACACCCGCCTGACGCGCGAGCTCGCGCAGGCCGAGCGCTTCGGCCCCCTGGTCCTTGAGCAATTTCAGCCCGGCGGCGAGCAACGCCGCTTTCAGGTTGCCGTGGTGATACGGCTCGACCGCGGCCTTGCGTCGACCTTTGCGCAGCGGCGGGCGGGCAATGCTGCTGGGGGACTTGAACGGCAAGCGATCTCCGGTTGAAGCCGGACGCCCCAGCGGGGCGCCCGGCGCGTGTCGGGCTGGACGGCTGCGCAGTGTCGAAGCTTCCGGGCGCCATGGCAAGCGCGGGCGATGGAAGGCTCGCTTCGAGACCGATTGCGCGATACATGTTGACATTGTCTACATATCGCGGCAAGAATTCGCCGCGATATGTAGACAATGTCAACTTGTCCGCTACCGCCGGGAAAGGAACCCAGATGCAGAGCTATGCCGAAGCCGTCGTGCGCCACCGGATCGTCGTGATGCTGGTCGTCGCGGCGCTCACCGTGTTCTTCCTCGCCCAGTTCCGGAATCTGTCGATCGTGGTCGACCCGGACGACATCCTGCCGCAGAGCCATCCCCTGATCGCGACCACCAACGAGATCAAGGCGCTGTTCGGCAACGATCTGGTCATTGCCGTCGGCATCACCGCCCGCCAGGGCACCGTTTACCAGAGCGCTGTGCTGGCGAAGGTCAAGGGACTGACCGACGATCTGTTGCACATGAAAGGCACGGTGCGCGCAAACCTGAACAGCCTGGCGGCGCGCAAGGTGAAGAGCATCACGGGCAACGAGGAAGGGATGGTCGTCCGACCGCTGCTCGAGCGCGTCCCGACCGACGCCGCGGCGCTTGCCGCGCTCGAACAGGGCGTTGCTTCCAACCCGGTCTACTCCGACCTGCTCGTGTCGAAGGACGGGCGCACCGTCCAGATCGTCGCGGAGTTCAAGAAGATCCCCGGCGGATTCCGCGCGATCGAAGCCCAGGTGCGCGACGCCGCGCGCAAGTACCAGGACGACACCGTCACCATCGACATCGGCGGCACACCGATCTTCCTGGCACTGCTCGAACGGTACTCCGCGCGCATGGGCATCCTGTTTCCGCTGGCAGTGCTGATCATCGGCCTCATCCACTTCGAGGCATTCCGCACGCTGCAGGCATTGCTCCTGCCGCTCGTCACGGCCCTCCTCGCCGTGGTCTGGGCCCTCGGGCTGCTCGGCATCTCCAACCAGCCCTTCGACGTCTTCAATGCGTCGACACCGATCCTGATCCTCGCCATCGCTGCCGGCCACGCGGTCCAGATGCTCAAGCGCTTCTACGAGGAGTACGCGACGCTCCTCGCGGAGCGACCATCGCTGGCTCCGAAGGAGCGCAACCGGCTGGCGGTGATCCGCTCGCTCGTCCGGATCGCGCCGGTGATGATCGTGGCGGGTGGCATCGCGGCCGTGGGCTTCGGCTCGCTGATCGTGTTCGACATCAAATCGATCCAGATATTCGGCCTCTTCACCGCCGCCGGTATCGGGAGCGCCATGGTGCTGGAGCTGACGCTCATTCCCGCGCTGCGCTCGCTGCTGCCTGCGCCCGGCCGCCGGGAACTGGCACGGGAGACCGGCCAAAGCGTCTGGACCCGCCTGATCGATCGTGCATTCGACGCGGCCTACAACCGCCGCCGACGGCTCTACTGGGTGGTCGGCATCCTGGTCGCGTCGCTGTCGCTCGGCACCTTTCTCGTGCGCATCGACAACTCCCAGAAGGGCTACTTCTACGGATCGCTGCCCGAGAAGATCGAGGATCAGCACCTCAACGATCGCATGGCCGGCACCAATACCCTCTATGTGCTGCTGAAAGGGCACGAGGACGACGTGATCAAGCGTCCGGAGGTCCTGCGCGGGATCGAAGCCATCCAGCGCAAGCTCGCGGCGGACCCGATGGTCGGCAAGACCGTCTCCATCGTCGATTTCATCAAGCGCATGAACAAGGCGATGAACGGCGACGACCCGAGCTACGACACCATCCCGAATTCCGGCGATCTGGTCGCGCAGTACCTGCTGCTCTATTCGAGCTCGGGCGACCCGGGCGATTTCGACAGCTATGTCGACACCGGCTACCGCAACGCGCTCGTCACGATCTACGTCAAGACCGACCGCACCGCCTATGCGCAGGACATCATCGCGCGCCTGCGCGAGTTCGCGCCGAAACAGTTCGGACCCGGGATCGAAGTCAGCGTGGGCGGCGGCACGTCGGCCACCGTTGCGCTCACGGAGACGATGGTTCGCGAGAAGGCGCTCAACATCGTGCAGATCATGGCGGCCGTGCTGCTGATCACGAGCCTGGTGTTCCGATCATTGCTGGCCGGCGTGCTGGTGCTGATTCCCGTTGCCGCGGCCGTGCTGGTGAACTTCGGCATCATGGGACTGACGGGCATTCCGCTGCAGATCGGAACCGCCCTGGTGTCGGCGATGGCCGTAGGCATAGGCGCGGACTACGGCATCTACATGTCCTATCGCATGCGCGAAGAACTGCGCAAGGGCGGCGATGAACGCGAAGCCCTGCAGCGCGCGTTCCGCTCCGCCGGCAAGGCCACCCTGTTCGTGTCGTCGGCGGTGGCCGGCGGATTCGGGCTGCTGATGTTCTCGTGGGGCTTCTGGATCCACTTCTACATGGGCTTCCTGATCGCGACCGCGATGCTCGTGAGTTCGCTCGCCGCGCTCACGCTCCTGCCGGCACTGGTCTTCACCCTGCGCCCGCGCTTCGTGTTCGAGGGCCGTGTCCCGCCCGCGGGCGTCCCCAGCGCAACGCCGGCGATCGTGGCCGCCTTGATCGTGAGTTCGCTGGCTCTGGTCGGTCCGGCGCCGGACGCCGCGGCGCAGTCGATCACCGCGGAGGAAATCGCAACGCGCAATTTCGCCGTCGGCAAAGTGGCCGATTCGATCTCCGAGGCCACCTTCCGTTTGATCTCGCCCAACGGCCAGGAGCGCGTGCGCAGGACGGTGGGGCGGTCCAAGCTGAAACCCGGCTCGCTCGACAATCGATCGCTCGTGAAATTCCTCTCGCCGGCCGATGTCCGGGGCACGGTCACCCTGACCATCGAGAACAGCGCACCCGGGATGGACGACGACATCTGGGTCTACCTTCCCGCGCTCCGGAAAGTGCGGCGCCTGGTGTCGTCCAACAAGAAAGACAGCTTCGTCGGCACCGATCTGTCCTACGGCGACGTGATCGGTTACCGGGTCGACCAGTGGCAGCATCGGATCCTGCGCGAGGAACAGATCGAGGGCATCGACTGCTGGGTCACCGAATCGGTGCCGAAGACCGATCGAGTGCGCGAGGACAGCGGCTACAGCAAGCGGATCGGGTGGATCCGCAAGGACAACTTCGCCGCGATGAAGGCCGAGAACTACGACTTGAACGGTGCGCTGCTCAAGGTCATCACGCTGCGCGACCACCGCAATGTCGATCCCAGGCACGGCAAGTGGGTCGCGATGCACATCGAGGCGACGAACGTGCAGGACAATCGCCGCACGGTGATCGATTTCGACCGCTACGACGCCAACCAGGGCGTGTCGGACGCGGCCTTCACTGCCCGTGCCATCGAGCGCGAATCGTGACCTTGAGGCGCGCGCTCGGCGGCGCGGTATTGGGCTTCGCAGTGCACGGTGCGATGGCCGGCAGCGACGCACCTGACGAACCGTCGCCCCCATCTTCGGTACGGCCCCACGACTGGCAGACGGGGCTGTCACTGCGCGGGGCGTACTGGAGCCATTCGCGCCGCCTGGACGGCGCCCGGGATGTCGGCTCCGCGAGCGCGTGGGGCACGGCCCGGGCTGCGGTCGGAGCGACGGGCAAGGTCGTCCTCGACGGCTGGATACGGAACGACCATGGCTTCGACGGGCAACCGACCGAGAGCGATGTGCGCGAAGCCTATGCGGGCGTCAGCGCCGGCAATTGGGACCTGAGCGTCGGGCGCCAGCTCATCGTCTGGGGCAAGGCGGATTCGGTCAACCCGACCGACGCGATCTCGGTGCGCGATTTCACCCTGCTCACGCCGACCGACGAGGACCAGAAGACCGGTGCCGGCGCGATCCGCGCGACCTACAACCTGGCCGAGCTTCGCTTGAGCGCGCTGTGGTTGCCGGAGTTCCGCCCCGATACGGTACCGCTGCCGCCGACCCCGGGCCTGCGGTTCGCGGAGCGCAACCCGGCGAACCCCCATCGGCAATGGGCGTTGCGCGCCGAGCGAACGTCCGATCGGACCGATTGGTCGGTCTCGTATTTCGACGGCTACGAAAAGATGCCCGATCTGCGACCCGATGCGCTCGACGCGAACGGCGGCGTGATCGGCCTGCATCATTCCCGCGTCCGGATGATCGGTGCCGACGCCGCGACCACGGTCGGGCGCTGGGGGATACGCGCGGAAGCCGCCTACACGTGGACCGCCGACCCGTCGGGCGTGGATCCGTTCACCCGGAATCCTTTCTTCTTCGCGGTGCTCGGCGCGGACCGCACGTATCTCGACAATTTCAATGTGAACGTGCAGGCGCTGTACCGGCGCATCGCCCATTTCGAGGACCCGTTCGCGGTCTCCGGGCCGCTCCGGCCACTCGCCGTGCGCCAGGCCCTGCTCTCGAACCAGCGCGATGCCGAGCAGGCAGGCGCCACCTTCCGCGTCTCGCGCAAGTGGCGCAACGACACGCTCGAAGCGGAACTGAGCGGCATCATGTGGTTCGTGCACGGCGACTCGCTCGTGCGCCCGCGCCTGAGGTACGCGTGGACCGACCGGCTGAAGACCACGCTCGGTGCCGACTTCTATCGCGGGCCCGGCGATTCGTTCTTCGGCAGCCTGCGTGATCTGAGCACGGCATTCGTCGAGGTGCAGTACAACCTGTGACGACACGCGCGAGGCGCGGCTGCAAGGGCGCGGCGGCGTGCGACAATTCAACGCCGCCCGACGCCTTACTTCCGCCCGCCTCTTCCCGATGCACTCCCGAATCGCGCCAGCGGTCCCGCCGTCGTGAGCAGTTCGCCTCGCGCGCGCGGCAGCGATGGTCGCGCCGCCGTCGCCCTCGGATTGCTGTCCGTCGTCTGGGGCTACAACTGGATCGTGATGAAGCAGAGCCTCGCCTACGCGACGCCGACGGACTCGGCGGCATGGCGCTTCCTGTTTGCCGCGGCCAGCCTGACCCCCGTGGTCCGCTGGATGGGGCACTCCCTGTGGGTGCCACGCAAGGAATGGTGGCTCGCGGGCCTGCTCAGCTTGATGCTCGCGGTGAACTTCTCCGGGACGCTGTGGGCTCTCAAGCTCGGGGGTACCGGCAAAGTGGCGGTCCTGTGCTACACGATGCCTTTCTGGACGGTGCTGTTCGCCCGTTTGTTCATCCACGAACGGATGCGTCCGATCCAGTGGCTCGCGATAGCGATCGCGGCCGGGGGGCTCGTCGTCCTGGTGGATCCGTTGCACCTGGGCGGATTCGTCTCGAGCCTGCTCGCGATCGGCGCCGGCTGCTCGTGGGGCGCGAGCGTCGTACTGGTCAAGCATGTCCAGGGCCGCACCACGAGCCATCTGCTGACGCTCACGTTCTGGCAGATGCTGATCTGTTCAGGCCTGCTGTTCCTGGTCGGCTGGCTCATCGGCACGCCCCCGGTGCGGTGGACGTGGATGTTCGCCTACACGACCCTCTACAGCGCAGTGCTCGCGAGCACCCTGGCGTGGACCTTGTTCTACTTCGCGCTCGCGCGCCTGCCTGCCGGCGTGGCCGGGCTCGGCACCCTCGCCACGCCGGTTCTCGGGGTCACCGCGGCCTGGTTGCAGTTCGGCGAGCGCCCGTCGCCGGGCGACCTGACCGGAATGGCGCTGATCGTGGTCGGCCTGGTGCTCCTGTCCATTCCGCCCGGCGGATGGCGGCCCGTGCGCCGCTGATCGGGTTACCATCGGTTTTGCGGGTCGCAAGAGCCCGCGTTCACCCGGGAGGAGATCATGGCTTCATGGCTGCACCGCACGGCACTCGCTGCGCTGTTACTGCTGGTCGCTTCGGCGGCTTGCGCACAGAACATCCGGATCGGTTTCATCGACCCGCTGTCCGGTCCGTTCGCGAACGTGGGCGAATCCGAACTGCGCCACCTTCAGCTGGTCGCGGAAATGATCAATGCCCGCGGCGGGGTGCTCGGTCGCAAGATCGAGATCGTGCCCTTCGACAACAAGTCCAGCCCGCAGGACTCCGTTCTGCAGTTGAAGGCGGCCATCGACCAGGGCATTCACTACGTCACCCAGGGCAACGGATCGAATGTCGCGCACGCACTGGTCGATTCGGTCGACAAGAACAACCGGCGCAACCCCGACCAGGCCGTCGTCTACTTGAACTACGCCGCTGTTGATCCCGTGCTGACCAACGAGAAATGCAGCTTCTGGCATTTCCGGTTCGACGCCGACGCCGACATGAAGATGTCGGCGCTGACCGACGTGATCGCCGAGAACAAGGCGTTCACCAAGGTCTACCTCCTGAACCAGGACTACGCGTTCGGTCAGGCCGTGGCGAAAGCCGCCCGCGCGATGATCACCAAGAAGCGTCCCGACATCGAGCTCGTCGGCGACGACCTGCATCCGCTAGGCAAGGTGAAGGACTTCGCCCCCTACATCGCGAAGATCAACCAGTCGGGCGCGCAACTCGTGGTCACGGGGAACTGGGGCAACGACCTCGCCCTGCTGATCAAGGCCAGCAAGGAAGCCGGATTGAAGGTCGACTACTACACCTACTACGGCGGCATCGTCGGGACCCCTCCCGCGATCGGCGAGTCGGGCGTCGGCCATGTCAAGCAGGTCAGCTTCTGGGGGCCGAACGTCGACACGCCCCATGCCGCGAAGATGACCGCCGCGTATCGCGAGCGCTTCAAGGGAGCGCCTGACGATTACTGGTTCAACGGCTTCGTGAACGTGCTCGAGATGCTGGCGAAGGCAATGGAAACGGCGAAATCCGTCGATCCCCTGCCGGTGGCGCGCGCGCTCGAGAACGGAAAATTCGTCGGCGACACCGGCGAGATCTACATGCGCCCAGAGAATCACCAGTTGATCCAGCCGCTGTTCATATCGACCTTCTCGAAGGTGGACGGAAAGAAGGTGAAGTACGACAACGACAAGACCGGCTTCGGCTTCCGCATCGACCGCAGGGTCGAGGGCAAGGACACCGTGATGCCGACCGTCTGCAAGATGGAGCGTCCTTGAGTCGATGAAGGGCCGGCGCAACGGGCGCGAGCGCAGTAGCCCGCGCCTGTTGCGCCAGTGTTCTCGCGGACTCAACCGCCCTCGCCGCGCCTCGCCGTGGTGGGGGCCGGTGCTGGACGGGTCCATGCGGCCACGATCTGCGTCAAGGATGCGACGTCTGCCTGAATCGTCGCAAGGTCGTTCGCGGTGAACCCGGCTGGATCGAATCGCATCCGGCCGTAGCTGATCGCGACGCGCCGCGCGAGCAGCCGCATTGCCGGATCGGGGAACGGGAGTGCAGCGAGCCACGACCGCACGGTCTGCGCCGGCGAGCGCACGAGCCCGTGGCGGGCCAGGGACCGGAGCAGCGGGTCGATGATCGTCGTCGCGGGCATGGCGGGCTGCGCGGCGCCGGCGGCGGCCGGTCGCACGCGCTTCCGGTGCGTGACGCGCCACGCGACCCAGCCCGCGAGTGGCACGATGACCAGCAACCACAAAGGGCTCATCCCGTCGTCGCTTTCGTCGGTGCTCGCGCGCCAGCGGGCAAACCGGAATCCGAGCCACGACACCAGATCTGCTGCCGGACGCCATGCCGATTCGTGCTCGCTTTCCAGCGCCAACCAGCCGCTCGGCGTGGCGTCGACGGCACGCCAGCGCCCTTCGATCCACGCGAGCGTCCAGGCGTGCGCGTGACGGGCGCGCACGAGGTACTGCTGCTCGATGGGACTCCATTCCTGCACCACATAGCCGGTCGCGTAGCGGGCGGGCACGCCGGCGGCTCGCAACAACAGTGTGGCCGCCGAAGCGAAGTACTCGCAATGCCCCCGGCGATCGCCGATCAGGAAATGCTCCAGCGTGCGCCTGCCGCCGTCGACGGCACCGAGGTTGGTCGTGTACGTGAAGTTTCGCTGGAAGAAATGCACCAGGGACCGCGCGGTGGTCGCCGGATCGGCGCCGCCGCCCACTGCCTCCGCCAGCACCTGCGCGAGCACCGGTTCGAGTCGCTTCGGCAGCGCCAGGTCGGACTGTTCCGGTGCCGCGTCCTGATCATGCGAGTCGTCCGCACGCGCCGAGAACATCACGAGCTCCGGTCCGTCCGAGACGCGCACGGCGCCGAGGCCGTTGATTTCGACCCTTCCGACATTGAGCCCGTCGAGTCGATAGGTGCCACTGGGCAGCGCCAGCACGGCCCGTCCGCGATCAAGCCAGGATGAGATGTGCACCGGCTCGCCTCGCCCCGCGCCGATCACCCAGCTGGACAGGCCCTCGGGCGCAACGGTGCGAAAGCTCGAGCCCTGGGCGAACCAGCTGTCGTGCGCGAACACGTTGAACGTGCCGTCGCGCAACTTGAGCGGCGCAGCCATGGTGCCCGCGACGCGAAACACGATCCGATCCGACAGCTTCAACCGCCCCACGTCACCGATGGCCGTGTAGGCGCGAAACGGATCGGCGCGTCCGAACACGCGTTCGCGCAGATACTCCAGCACGAGCGACTCGACCTGCTCCTGCGCCCGGACGATGCCGAGCTGCAATGCATATCCCATCACCAGCGCGGCCCCCATGGCGGCGCCCCAGACCCCGAGCCGGCGACCGGCCGCTCGCGCCGGATGGAGGGCATAGCCGCCGAGCAGTGCGAGCAGCGGGAAGAACCATTGCGTGCGCTGGTTCGCACAGGCCGCAGAGACCAGGCAGATGCAGAAGTAGCCGTAGTCGATCGGCAGCGCGCGCGCTTCGGATGCCGGGCCGCGGCGCCTCATGGACCAGAACAGCGCCGACAGCGGTGTCTCGCCGTGCAGGTCGAAGCGCTGCATCAGCAGGACCGGGAAAAATATGAACGGCAACCACGTCAGCACGGCGAGCAGTCCGGCCGGGCCGTTGCGGCTGCCGAACCACTGCCAGAACATGAGCAGCAGAAACGCGACGCTGCACAGATCTGCCACCCTCTCGAAATCCTTCGCATCGAAATTCCAGCGCGCGCGCATCGCGCGCGGGCTCTCGATGGCGATCGCGAGCGCGAGAGCCGGCAGCACCAGACTGCTCGCCCAACCCCAGAAGACCAGGCCGAGACCGATCAGGAACAGTGGGGGCGTCACGCGCATCGGTTGGGCATCGCCGCCAGCGTGGCGGCGATGTTTGCCGGGTCGATACGGTGCACGGCCTCGCCCCCGACAGGGGCGATCGGGAGTCCGCTCACCGCCAGCACGATCTGGGGGACGCCGGCCATTCGCAGCGAGCGAATCAGCTGCACCCGGGCAGCATCCAGGCCGAGCAGAACAAGAATGCAGGCACTCAGCCGCGACGCGTGGGATTCGACCTGGGCGGCTAGCACGTCGAACGACCGGTCCGTGCACGCCGCGACCTGGGCCAACTCGCGCAGGAGCGCACCGACCGATGCGATCCCGCGCCCCGCGGTCACGGTCACGGCACGGTCCTCGACGAACATGAGATCGAGCAGCGCGTCACCCAGCGAGAGCCGCGCCGCGAGCGAGGCGGCCGTCGATACCGCGGCTTCGAAGGCGGACTCGTCCGCTTCGTTCGCGAACGTATCGAGCACCAGTGCGTAACGGGCGAAGAATTCCTCGCTCGTTTCGCGCACGATCGGGCGACCGGTACGCGCCGTACTCGGCCAGTGCAGACGTTTCACGGGATCGCCGGGCCGATAGTCGCGCAGTTGCATGAACTCCTGACTCTCGCCCACCTGCTGTGCGGCCTGGAGACCGCCGGGATGATGACGTCTGGCGCCGGTCAGAGCAATCGACGGGACCGGATAGAGGCGTGGCAGCACCAGCAGCGACTCCGGCGACGCCCGGGTGACCATTGCGTTGATCAATCCGAGCGGATCGGATCGCAGCAGTCGGGTGCGAGCGAAACGCAACATGCCGCGTCGTTCCGGCACGAACTCGACCTCGACCAGCCCCTCCTCGTCCGGGGCAAGGGCTGCGAGCCGAACCGGTGGAACGTGACCGCCTCGCAAGCGCCGCACCGCCGCCTTCCACCGCGGATAGCCCACGCGCCGGTCGAAGAAGTTGCCCGACGGATCGGGCCGACGGCTGGCGGCAGCGAACTCCGCCGGGGTGGGGAACCGGTCCTCGAATTCGTCGCGGACCCACAGGACGGGCAGCTTCTGTTTCGACCGCGAACGCACCGCGAGACGATATCGGACCGGCACTCCGACCGTTGCCTGGCCGGGAAGGCGGCGAGCGATGGCGACCACGGGGCGCCAGCGGCTCGCGCCGATCCACGCGCAGAGGATCAGGCCAGCCGCCAACGAGAACACCTGGAAGCCCATGGTCCGGCCCGCGTCGACGCCAAAAACGCCGGCCGCGATCATCAGGTACAGGACGCCGGTGCCAGCCGGCGTGAAGCGCCGTTCCGCCCACTGCGACCAGCGGTAGACGCGAGCGAACGCTTTCTGTCCGTGCGCCATCTTCGTCGCTAGACCGGTACCGGCAGGCGCTGCAGGAGTTCTTCGACCACCGTTTCCGACGACGCGCCGGAAAAAGTGCGTTCACGCTCGAGCACGATGCGGTGCGCGATCGCATCCACCGCGATCTCCTGCACATGCTCGGGCGAAACGAAATCCTCCCCGTCGAAGGCAGCCAGCGCCTGCGCCAGCTTGACGAGCGCGAGCGAGCCCCGAGGACTCGCACCCAGCGCGACGCCGGCTGCCTTGCGCGTGGCCGCCACGAGGTCGACTGCATAGCGTTTCACCGAATCGGCGACCCTGACGCGGGACAGGGCGCGTCGGGCGGCCAGCACGTCCGCAACGGTGGCGACCGGGGCGAGCCGTTCGAGCGGATGCGCGACGTTCTGGGCGGACAGCATCTCGACTTCCTGTTCCGGACTCACGTAGCCCAATCGCAGCTTCAGGGCGAATCGGTCCATCTGCGCCTCGGGCAGCGGATAGGTGCCGTGGAATTCCACCGGGTTCTGCGTCGCGACCACGAAGAACGGCTCCGGGAGCAAGTGGCGTTCGCCATCGACGCTCACCTGTCCTTCGGCCATGGCCTCGAGCAGGGCCGACTGGGTGCGCGGACTGGCGCGATTGATCTCGTCCGCGAGCAACAGGTGCGTGAATACCGGTCCCGCGTGGAACGCGAACTGTTGGGTCTGCGGGTTGTAGATCGAGACGCCAACGATATCCGAAGGCAGCAGATCCGGGGTGAACTGGACGCGCCGAAAATCGGCGGCGACCGATCGGGCAAGCGCTTTCGCGAGGGTGGTCTTGCCGGTGCCGGGGAAATCCTCGAGCAATACGTGGCCACCGGCCACGAGTGCCGCCACCAGCTTGCGCACCGTGACGTGCTGGCCCAGCACGACGCCTTCGACGTTGGCGGCGATGCGGCGATGAAGTTCCTGGAGTTCCATGCTGATGCTGACGACCCGGTGAACGTGCCCTACTCGATGCGCTCCCAGACCAGCGTGGATACGCGCAACTTGCCATCCGGCCGCGTGGGCAGTGGTGGCGTGGTGATGGTGAGCCGGCGGCCGTCGATTACCGGGAAACGCAGCTGGTCGCCGCCGACCCAATCGGGGTTGGTTGCGACTTCAACATGATGAATGACTCGGTCGCCTACGAGGGTGTAGGTGCCCCCGTATGCGCTGGAGCTCGCGAAGGCTTCGGCGCGTTCCGCCATCGGCGCATTGATCCGGTTGCCGGCGGTGAACCGCTGGCGGCCAGTGGCGCTGAGCAAGGCCGACATGCGCCCCCCGGCCGTATAGACGAGAAAGCCGTCGGGGGCGTCGCCATAAGGATGCAACACGGCGCCTGTTTCCGCGTCCACGGCGGTGTAGGCGACGAGCCGCCACACGCCGACGACCTTACCGCCCGTCGCGATCGTCATCGATACCAGTCCCGTTCGAGTGATGGGGTGTCATGCCGTGGCGACGTCCGAGGGTGCGCGCACGCCTGCGCATCATGCCCGAGACGGCCGTCGATTTCTCGCGACGTCACCGTGACCACCTCGTTGCCTAGGCGCGTCCCGACCGCAGCACCCTGCCGGCATGCACGACGAATCGGCGCTCGGCGGACCGATGACCGAGTCAGGCCATCCGGATGTCCGCCGGGGGCTGGTTCACCGCGCTCACGTGCGTCCGGAACAGCTCGGGAAGGCGTTGCAGTGCGCGCTCCTTGCCCTCGAGCTCGGCATTGGCCACGGCCTCGCCGATCAGTGCGGGCGTCAGCGCCGCCAGTGCGGGAACCGAGACGGCCGCATAACTCCAGTGCCACGGCTCGGGATACACGCCGCCGAGGAACGCGGCATAGGGACGAAAGAAGCCGAATCGGGCCGCGTTCTGGGCGAGCCAGGCTGCGAGGCGTGCGAAAAAAACCGCAACCGTGTATTAGGTCCGCCCCCCCGGCAAGCGCAAGCCGTAGGGGAGCGCCCCCGAAACGGGTTTGTGGAGCTCGCCGCGCCACGGCTGGCGGGGG
>JBBQHP010000002.1:0-217414 GCA_038324085.1 Burkholderiales bacterium | reverse complement strand
TTCCAACTCGTCCATCGGGATACTCCTCCTCGTGTGCTTGGCGGCTCACGATCCGGAGTTTCCTCGATGGACTTCCTCTTCTGTCGAACTTCTGCTGCCTCCCCGGCAGAGCCGGGGGGTCTCCCTTGGTAGGCTAGGCGTGGTGATCGGCGGCGCGCTGTATCTCTGGAAGGGCTATCCATGGATCGACCCGGCGATGAGCCTGCTCATCGCGGCGGTGATCGTGGTCGGCACCTGGAACCTGTTCAGGCAGTCCCTGCACCTGCTTTTCGACGGCGTGCCGGAGAGCATCGATCTTGCAGCCGTGCGCCAGCTACTGCTTGGCCTGCCCGGTGTGAGCGAGGTACACGATCTGCATGTCTGGGCCATGGGCACTTCGCAGAACGCGCTGACGGCGCACCTCGTTCTCACCGACGAAGGCGCCGACCTTGCTGCCGTGTTGCGCGGAGCGGAGCATGAACTGCACGAGCACTTCGAAATCCGCCATGCGACCTTGCAACTCGAGACGCCGGCCTACGCCCGGCAGTGTGGTCTGCGCGCAGAACGTCGTTGTGCGTGATCCGATGCGCTTCAGTACCGGCGCTGCAGTCGAAACTCGTAGTTGCCGTCAGTCCGTTGGCGATGCGCAAGGAAGACATGACATGACCTGGTCGCTGGATGGCGCGTGCGAACGAGAAACAGAGCGGCCAGGGCAGGGCGTGATCGTTGGAGATCGTGCTCGCCACATGCATGGCGTTCAGGCGGCTGCTGGCCAGCTCGCTCGCCACGGGCCGGCGCGCGGTGATAGGCTCGCTCGAAAACATGGAAGCCATGATCGCAGGCCAGTCCTGAACTGGCGTCCCATGGGTTTTCGAGGCTGCCGCCAGACTGTCCGGCGTGGAGCTGCACGAGGCGGGCCGGCGCGACCTGTTCGTCCGGCGCGATGCGATATACAGGATGCGTCACCGATGAAATCGTGACCCGATGAAACTCCGTCTGTCGACCAAGCATCGCCGTCTTCACCTGACGGTCGCTATTGCCGTTCCCTTGATATTCGCATTGACCACTTTCGCCATGCCCGGTCACGCCACGGAAGAGCCCGAGTACCAGGTCGTTCGCGAGCTAGCGGAGATCGAGGTGCGCCAATACGCCGCCTATACCGTCGCCGAGGTCGTGGTGGCCGGCCCGGCGGACAAAGCGGGCAGCCAGGCGTTCCCGATCCTGGCGGGCTACATCTTCGGCAGGAACAAGGGCGAGCGGAAGTTCGCGATGACCGCGCCGGTGACGCAGGCGGCGGCCCCGGTGAAGCTGGAGATGACGGCGCCGGTCACGCAGAGCGCCGCGTCCGGCGGCTTCGTCGTGCAGTTCGTGCTGCCCAGGGGCGTGACGGTGGCCAATGCGCCCGAACCCCTGGATGCGCGCGTTCATCTGCGCGAGGTGGTGCCGGCGCAAGTGGCCGTCATCCGTTACTCGGGCTTCTGGTCGCAGTCGAACTACGACGAACATCTGGCCAGATTGCAGGTGGCGTTGCGCGCAGCCGACCTGGCGTGGATGGGCGAGCCCGTGTATGCGCGCTACAACGCGCCGTTCACGCCCTGGTTCATGCGTCGCAACGAGATCTGGCTACATCTGGCGCAGTCCCGCTGATCGGTCAAGCTTGGCCGCGGCGCGGCGGCTCTCGGTCTGGCTGGCCAGTGTTCGTTGCCGCACAGTCCGGAGCGCTTCATGCGGATAGCGTGAACTCCCTAGTACGCGGTCATTGCATTGATCGACGTCCCAGCCGCTCCTCGCCCGACACGCGGACACACCCATGACAAACGACACCCCCAGCACACGCGGATTCGTCACCCTGCTGGAAGCCTTCCGCGCCAGCGGCGGAACGGCACCGGATGACATCGTCGGCGGCCTGCTGGCGGATCACCATGCCGGCGATGCGGTCAGCCTCGCCAAGCTCGTCCATTCCGGCCAGGTGTTCGGCTTCGAATGGTGCGCAAGCCTGTGGATACCGATGTTCCAGTTCAACGCGGTCGATCTGGCGATTGCGGCGGCTCCGCGGGTCGTCAGCGCACAACTGCCCGAAATCTGGTCGGGCTGGACGGTGGCCATGTGGTTTGCCATGCCAAATGCGCGACTGCGGGGCGAACGGCCTGTCGACTGCCTGGCGAGCGACTTCGCCGCTGTCTTGCAGGCCGCGCAGGCTTCGCAGTCGGCAGAAAGCGGAGTCCTCGTTCCGTTGCTGCGAGCGCAGGAGCGTGCAGCGCACGCATGAGACGAGGAATGCGCCAGATGCATCCACGCGACCAGCGTTGATGTGGATCGCTGGACGATTGGTCGCCGCGCGCTTGGCTGGGGCCCGGTTTGCAGCAAGCGTATGCCGTGGTCAGTGCCGGCGTTGCGGTTGTGGTGGACGCACCAAGGGGTTTGGTTGCCTCCCCGCTCGCGCGAAACCGGCCTCGCGGAGGGGCGCCGGGCTCTTTGCCCGGTACGTCCAGTTCTTCGATTCTGCTGCGCCGAGACTTGGTCCAACAAGCGTGTGCCAAATGTTGGCCAACAAATTGCACGCGTGTTGTTGCCTCGTTGGAAGTCCGTGTCGCCAAGCTGCGCCTGAGTTGCAGTCAAGTCGGCGTCGGCCACAGCCGAGCGAAGTCAAACGAAAGCTGGCGGTGATGCCGAATGGACAGCATGTACACAGTGGCACTGGTATCCATGCCTGCGTACAGGATGAGGTAGTCACCGTGCAGGTATTCGCGCAGTGCGCTCGCAGCGCCGGCCGGCAGCGCTGCTAGCTGGGCCAGTGCTTCGGCCGATTGCGGAGGGTTGTCCAGGTACCGCCGGCCAATGCGGGGGAACCGGGCCAGGTCGGGGATCACCGTGGCACGCAGTTCGACCAGCAGGTCGCCGAAGGCAACGGCCGCGTCCGCTTCGTTCAAGAACGCCTCGATGACGTCCAGGCGCTCCAGGAAGCTCGCGGTCAGCTCGACCCGGTAGACATCCTCAGCCACGCTTCTTGGCGGTTTTGCCGGTCGTCGCGCCAGCGCGGCGCTGCTGGAGCCTGGCGAGGGCGGCATCCGCCCCGTAGGTGCGGCCAGCCTCGATGTCGGCCAGGCCACGCCTGGCGTCGTCGATCAGCAGCAGGTGGATGCGCTCGCGCTCCAGGCGGTGGTAGTAGTCGAGCCGGTCGGCGTCGATCAGCGCAACGTAGCTTTCACCGTTCTTGGTGATGATTTTTTCGGCGCCGGCCTTGGCTTGATCGGCGAGTTCGGAGAGGTTGGCGCGCGCCTGGGTGAAGGGCACCACATCACTGGCTGAAAAGCCCATGGCTGGCTCCTTGAGGGGTAGATGACAGAATTCTGTGCAGTCTACGCCGTTGGGCGGGCTTGGGTACAGCTGCAAAGCCACGGGGCCGCGGGCGACGGCTGCATTTGCATCCGGTACAAGGCGGGTCTTGCCCGCCTGAGCGTCAAGCACCTTGGACTCGGCCTTGGCGGGCTTGATCGGGTCTTCGCCTCGAGCGGCTCGATCGATTCGTCGCCGACGAAGGGGTTGACTCCAAGGCCAAAAGTTGGCGCTGGGACCCCATAGTCTGCACAATGTCGCGCGGAAAGTTCATCGCCGACTGAACTGGCACTAGACTGGCACCAGCGAGGCCCAGAAAACAAAAGAGTCAGCAGGCGCTAGCCTGCTGACTCTTGCATTTCTTGGCTCCCCGACCTGGGCTCGAACCAGGGACCTGCGGATTAACAGTCCGTCGCTCTACCAACTGAGCTATCGGGGAATGGAAGCCCGCTATGATAGTGACGAGGTTTTCAAGGGTCAACGAAAATGCGGTTCTTGCGAGGGCAGACCTCGATTCCGGTGCTTTCGGTCCTCGTATTGCAGGGCGCGGCGATCGTCCTGCGGGCCGGGCAATTCACCAAGCGGCCTGTACGGCGCCGACGCGCGCAGGCCGGTGGCGGGATCCAGGGCGGACGGCAGAGCCCGCGCTGAATCCCGGGGCGTAGCCGCAACGACTTATGCCTGCAGCACCTTCGCGATTGCTTCCGCGACGTGCTCTACGTTACGGGTATTCAGCGCCGCAACGCAGATGCGCCCGGTATCGATGGCGTAGACGGAGAACTCTGCGCGCATCCGTTGTACCTGATCTTTGGTCAGCCCCGAATACGAGAACATGCCGCGCTGCTGCAGCACGAACTGGAAATCGGCCTGCGGAATCTTGGCACGCAGGCTCGTGACGAGCGCTCCGCGCATGGCTCGGATGCGATCCCGCATTCCGGCGAGTTCGCGTTCCCACACTGCGCGAAGCTCTGCAGAATCGAGCACCGTGACGACCACTTTGCCGCCGTGAGTCGGCGGATTCGAATAATTCGTTCGAACGACGCGCTTCAGCTGGCTCAGCAAACGGGCCGCCTCTTCGGCACTCGCGCCGACGACGGTAAGGGCGCCGACCCGCTCGCCGTACAGCGAGAAAGACTTCGAGAACGAATTCGAAATGAACAACGGTCCGCCTGCAGCCACGAACGCCCGCACGGCGGACGCGTCGGCATCCAGGCCGTCACCGAAACCCTGGTACGCGATATCGAGGAACGGGATCAGGTTGCGCTGCGCCACCGTTTCGATGATCTGTGACCATTGGGCGCCAGACAGGTCCACCCCGGTAGGGTTGTGGCAACACGCATGCAATACGACGACGGATCCCTCAGGCATCGACTCGAGCGCTACACGCATCGCGTCGAAATCGAGGCCGTGAGTGCGGGAGTCATAGTAGGGGTAGGTATTGACAGTGAATCCGGCATTTTCGAACAGGGCACGATGATTCTCCCAGCTCGGATCGCTGATCCAGACCTGGGCTGTGGGCGCAATGCGTCGCAGGAAATCCGCGCCGATCTTGAGTCCGCCGGTGCCACCGAGCGCTTGCACGGTGATGGCGCGTTTCTCGGCGATCGCCGGGCTGTCGGCGCCCAGTACCAGCACCTGCACCGCGCGGTCGTAGGCAGGCAGGCCGTCTATCGGAAGGTACGATCGTGGCAGGGCGGTCGCGATCAGTTGCTGTTCGGCTATGCGTACGCAGTCGAGCAATGGAACCTTGCCGGCGTCGTCGGTATAGACGCCGACGCCGAGATTGACCTTGTGGGGGTTCGTGTCGGCATTGAAGGTCTCGGTCACGCCGAGAATCGGATCGCGCGGCGCCATCTGCACCGCTGCGAATACTGAAGCCGTCATCTTGATGTCCTGTCGATGTGGGAGCCCTGATTCCCGGACGGGGCAGGGTGTTCTGCGCTGGGAGGAGCGGGGGCGTCGGCGACCTCGCGTGATAGACTCGACGCCGTCCTACAGCTGCCAGATTTTACCCGTGATCGCCTCCTTCCCCAACAGCCCGTTCCGGCTCCATCAACCGTTCGAGCCGGCCGGCGATCAGCCGGAAGCGATCGTGAAACTGACCGAAGGCCTGAGCCGCGGCCTCAAGTTCCAGACGCTCCTGGGCGTGACGGGATCGGGCAAGACCTACACGATGGCGCACGTGATCGCGCGGCTCGGACGCCCGGCGATCGTGATGGCCCCGAACAAGACTCTCGCCGCCCAGCTCTACGGCGAGATGCGCGAGTTCTTTCCCGAGAATGCGATCGAGTACTTCGTTTCGTACTACGACTACTACCAGCCGGAAGCGTACGTACCTTCGCGCGATCTCTACATCGAAAAGGACTCCAGCATCAACGAGCACATCGAGCAGATGCGGCTATCTGCAACCAAGTCCCTGCTCGAGCGCACCGATGTGGTGATCGTGGCGACGGTTTCCGCCATCTACGGCATCGGCGACCCGGTCGACTACCACTCCATGGTCCTGCACCTGCGCGAGCGGGAGAAAATGCCGCAGCGTCAGGTGATCCAGCGGTTGGCCGAGATGCAATACGAGCGCTCGGAGCTGGATTTCCGCCGAGGCACATTCCGTGTTCGGGGTGACGTCGTCGACATCTTTCCAGCCGAGAATTCCGAGACGGCGATACGCGTGGTGCTGTTCGACGAGGAGGTCGAATCACTGGCGCTGTTCGATCCGCTGACCGGACAGATTCTGTCGCGGGTGCCTCGCTTCACCGTCTATCCGTCCAGTCACTACGTCACCCCGCGCAGCACGACCTTGAAGGCGATCGAGGCGATCAAGATCGAACTGCGCGAGCGCATCGAACACTTCCAGACAACGGGAAAACTCGTTGAAGCGCAGCGCATCGAGCAGCGCACCCGATTCGACCTGGAGATGCTGAACGAACTCGGGTTCTGCAAGGGCATCGAGAACTATTCGCGCCACCTGTCCGGCCGCCAGCCCGGCGAGCCCCCGCCCACGCTGATCGACTACCTTCCGGCGGGTTCGCTCATGATCATCGACGAGAGCCACGTGACCATTCCGCAGATCGGCGGTATGTATCGCGGCGACCGGGCTCGCAAGGACAATCTCGTGGCATACGGCTTCAGGTTGCCGAGCGCCCTCGACAATCGCCCGCTCCGGTTCGACGAATTCGAGACGATGATGCCGCAAACGGTATTCGTGTCCGCGACTCCGTCCGAGTACGAATCGAACAACCAGCAGCAGGTCGTGGAGCAACTTGTCCGTCCCACGGGTCTCGTGGATCCGCAGATCAGCGTGCGCCCCGCCGCCACCCAGGTGGACGATTTGCTATCGGAGATCGGCGAGCGTGTTCGTGCGGCTGAGCGGGTGCTGGTGACGACGCTCACCAAACGGATGGCCGAGGACCTGACCGAATACCTGGCCGAACACGGGACCAAGGTGCGTTATCTGCACTCCGACATCGACACGGTCGAGCGGGTCGAGATAATCAGGGACCTGAGACTGGGTGAATTTGACGTCCTGGTGGGCATCAATCTGCTCCGCGAGGGCCTGGATCTTCCGGAGGTGTCGCTCGTGGCCATCCTGGACGCGGACAAGGAGGGATTCCTGCGGTCGGAGCGCTCGTTGATTCAGACCATGGGGCGCGCCGCGCGCCACATCAACGGCAAAGCGATCCTGTATGCCGACGTCGTTACCCAGTCGATGCGCCGTGCGATCGCCGAGACCGATCGACGCCGGGAACGTCAGGTGACTTTCAACGAATTGCATGGCATCGTCGCGAAAGGCGTGATCAAGCGCGTGAAGGATATGATCGACGGCGTCTACGATGCGGAGGCATCGCGCTTGCAGTTGCGCTCCGCCCGCAACGAAGTCGCGTACGAAACCATGAGCGAGAAGGACCTGGCGAAGCAGATCAAGCGCGTAGAGAAAGACATGCTCGACCGTGCGCGCAACCTCGAGTTCGAACGCGCCGCCGAATTGCGCGACGAATTGAGGCGCCTGAAGGAAAAGCTCTTCGGCGCGGACGACCGTGACAGTGTCGTACGTGTGACGCCACTTCCGCGCGCAGCAGGGCTTTGAGGGTCACGGCATGGCAGCGGCACTCGCAAAAGTGGGCGTGCTCTTCGTGTGCATGGCCAACATCTGCCGGTCGCCGACGGCGGAAGGGGTCTTTCGTCGCCGCATAGAACAGGCCGGGCTGGACAAGCGGATTCGCATTGATTCGGCGGGTACGCACGCGTTCCATGTCGGCGAGCATCCGGACAAGCGCAGTGTCGCCGCCGCGGCTCGCCGCCAGTACGATCTCGCCAGCATCAGGGCGCGCAAGATCGCGGTCGACGATTTTGCCAAGTTCGAGTTCGTGCTCGCGATGGATCGGAACAATCTGACTCAGCTCGCCCGATTGCGGCCGGCGGGCCACACCGGCCACGTCGGTTTGCTGCTCGATTTTGCGCCCGGGTTCGAAGCGCGTGACGTTCCTGATCCCTACTACGGTGGAATCCAGGGATTCGAGCTAGTGCTCGATCTGGTGGAAGCCGGGGCCGACGGGCTGCTGGCGCGCGTTCGCGAAAGGCTGGGCGAATCCTGAAAGTCAGAAGGGGCCTCCCGGCCCCTTCTGACGACACCAATCGAACGGAAGGCCGCGCTACTTGTTGCGCGTCTCCACCTGTTGCATGGGTTCGTCCGGTATCACGACGGGAGGCGCCGGGCGGGATCGCTTTCGGTGCGGCGGCTCGGCCGCGACTTCGTCCACCTGCGCGATTGCCTCGACCCGGTCATTCCGCGTCTCGACCATCTCCATCCCCTCAGGAAGGCTGATCGGCTCCAGGGCTTGAGGTGTGGCAGGCGGGGAAGGCGGACGCGCCTCGACCGGCGGTACCATCGGCTCCTGCATGCGTTTTGCGAACATCTCCACCAGCAACGAGGGCGCCGGTGGTGGCGGATTCTCGTTCTCGGCAGTCCGGGTGGTGTCTGCAGTTTCCCCAGACATCTCGGCCGATTCTGCCGTGACGGCGGGTTCGTCGACTTCGGGCCTCCGACGGGACGCCGGGTCCGGCATCTCCAGGGCCGCCTCGATCACCGGATCCACGGTATCGATCACTGGCTCGAGGAGATACGCTGGTGTCTCGGAAGTCGGGATCGAATCACTTTCGACTCGGTCGATCGGCACCGCATCGTCATGGGCTGCGGCGCTTCCGATCTCGGCATCCGCGGTGAACCCGGTCCGCGTCGAGTCTGCGTCCGCGGGGGCCTGCGCGGCGGGAATATCGCCATTCGTGCCTTCGATCAGCGCGGATCCGACGATCGCATCGTTGCCGTCTTCCCGTGGTCGATCCCGACGCCCGCGCCGACGTCGACCGCGCCCTTCGCCGGGGGCGGTGTCGCCAGTTCCATCGTTCGCAGAACGTTCCGTCAGGCGACCCTGCGGTTGCACGGCGGTATCGCGATCCGGTTCCCGTGCAGGATCGCGCGGTTCCCGTGCAGGATCGCGCGGTTCCCGTGGCTCGCGGGGTTCGCGTGGCTCCCTCGGTTCACGCGGTCCGCGCGCTTCCTTCGGATCCTTGGGCTCTCTCGGCTCACGTCCTTCTCCTGCCTCGCGTTGTCGCGGGGGCCGCTGGCGACTGCGCCCTTCACCCTGAGGAGCGCTACGCGCGGCCGCTTCGTCGCGATCCACACCAGCGGGCGCGACAGTCGTCTTGCTGCGATCCCGGTCGCCTTCATTGCGACCGCGCCGACGCGCGCCATCTCCGTCTCCCCGGCCTTCACCGCGTCCGCGGCCATCCAGCGGGCGTCGCTCGCGGCCATCGCCACGCGCGGCGCCGTCCCGGCCGTCGCGTCGACGCGTATCGCGTGGACGCGACGGCGGCTTCGCTTCAACGACAGGTTCCGGTTTGCGCGTGAGCCAGCCGAATATCTTCTGCAGGATCGAGGATTCCTTGACGACAGGAGCGGGTGCCGCGGGAGCAACGGCCACAGGTTGCTCGGGCGTGACGCCCTTCACGGCAGCCTCGGGGCGTGCCGGTTTTTCGGTGGGGACGCCCAGGGCCTGTTCTTCGGTTTCCGAAGGCGTTTCCACCATCTTGTAACTCGGCGGAAGCGGCCCGGTCTGGTTCAGTTCGTCGTGCCGGAGACGCGCCACGTTGTAGTTCGGCGTCTCGAGGTGCATGTTCGGGATCAGCACCACGCTCACCTTGAGGCGCGCTTCCATCGAATGGAATTCAGCGCGCTTTTCATTGAGCAGGTAGGTCGCGACCTCGATCGGGACCTGCGCGTGGACCGCGGCCGTGTTCTCTTTCATGGCTTCCTCCTGCAGGATTCGCAGGACGTGAAGCGCCGAGGACTCGATGCCGCGGATATGCCCGATCCCGTGGCATCGAGGGCAGGGGATGTGACTGGTTTCGCCCAGCGAGGTCTGCAGGCGCTGCCGCGAAAGCTCCATCAGTCCGAACCGGGAGATCTTGCCGATCTGGACGCGTGCGCGATCGTAGTGCAGAGCGTCGCGCAGCCGGGTCTCGACCTCGCGCTGGTTCTTCGCCGACTCCATGTCGATGAAATCGATGACGACCAGCCCGCCCAGGTCACGCAATCGGAGCTGGCGGGCTATCTCGTCGGCCGCCTCGAGGTTGGTGTTGAGTGCAGTGGCCTCGATGTCATAGCCCTTGGTCGCGCGGGCGGAGTTCACGTCCACGG
This sequence comes from Burkholderiales bacterium, assembly GCA_038324085.1. GTDB lineage: Bacteria > Pseudomonadota > Gammaproteobacteria > Burkholderiales. Next base: position 207,405 of record JBBQHP010000002.1, on the reverse strand, counting down.
ACACCAACGCCTCCGTGTGGTCGATTACCACGGCCCCCCCGGACGGTAGCGTTACCTGCCGGGCGTAGGCGGTTTCGATCTGGTGTTCGATCTGGAAGCGCGAGAACAGGGGGACGTCGTCGCTGTAGAGTTTCACGCGGCTGACGTTCTCGGGCATCACGTGCCCCATGAACTGCCGCGCCTGCTCGAATATCGCTTCGTTGTCGATGAGCAGTTCGCCGATGTCGTGCTGGAAATAATCCCGAATGGCACGGATGACCAGGGAACCTTCCTGGTAGATCAGGAATGCGCCGCCCTGGCTCTTGGAGGCATTCTCGATGGCCCGCCACAGCCGCATGAGGTAGTTGAGGTCCCGATTGAGCTCCTCGACGGTGCGCCCGATCCCTGCCGTGCGCGCGATGATGCTCATGCCGTTGGGCACTTCGAGTTGCTGGATCGCATCGCGCAACTCATTGCGCTCTTCGCCCTCGACGCGCCGCGATACGCCGCCACCCCGCGGATTGTTGGGCATCAGGACGACGTAGCGTCCCGCCAGGCTCACATAGGTCGTCAATGCGGCACCCTTGGTACCACGCTCGTCCTTGTCGACCTGGACGATGACTTCCTGCCCCTCTTTAAGGGCGTCCTGGATGCGCGCCTTGGCGGGGTCTACGCCTTCAATGAAGAACTGCCGGCTGATTTCCTTGAATGGGAGGAAGCCGTGCCGGTCGGCGCTGTAGTCGATGAAAGCCGCCTCGAGGCTGGGTTCGATGCGGGTGATGATGCCTTTGTAGATGTTTCCTTTGCGTTGTTCCTTACCGGAGGTTTCGATATCCAGATCGATCAGTTTCTGGCCGTCGACGATCGCGACGCGGATCTCTTCCTGTTGCGTCGCGTTGAACAGCATGCGTTTCATCGGTGTGCTCTCCCGCGCTCGAACTACCACGGGACCGACAAACTCGCGCGCAGCTAGCGCGCTTCAGACGCTCATTATTCGTGGGATGGTTGGCTCATGCGATGTGGCCTGGGACGAACGATGGGTGTGTGTGGGTTTGTCTTGTTTGGCGCCGCCGCGGACAGCGGCGATCGCGGGATTCTGCAAGTGATGCGAGCGCGTTATTGAACTAACATCGCTACTTCTGAAGGTGAGCGAACTTAACCTCGTAGGCCGGCGGTCGGTCTGCCGAACCGCGGACGGTGGACGATTTCGAGGCGCTTCGGGCAGAAGTTCGGAGCTGCCGCTGTGACGCTGCCTCAAGCGTGTCACCGGCCCGGAGTATATGCAGAATGAAGGGCTTAAGTAAAGATTCGGTCGCCCAGCTGACACTCGGCGAGGAGGCCGAAGGCCAGCGCATCGACAACTACCTGCTGCGCATCCTCAAAGGGGTGCCGAAGAGCCACGTCTATCGAATTCTGCGCAGCGGGGAGATCCGGGTGAACGGCAGGAGAGCGGCGCCCACCGTGCGATTGCAGATCGGCGACGTCGTCCGGGTGCCGCCGATTCGGATTTCCGATGCAACGCAACGCCCGCCGGCTCCGGCTGGTTCGGCGCTGACCAGCCGGACGTTATTCGAAGACGCCTTCATGCTCGTGATCGACAAACCGGCGGGCATGGCAGTGCACGGCGGAAGCGGGGTCGCCTTTGGCGTCATCGAACGGTTGAGGGTGGAACGGCCGGAGCTCAAGTTCCTCGAGCTGGTACATCGGCTGGACAAGGAGACCTCGGGGGTTCTGCTGCTCGCGAAAAAGCGCAGCGCGCTCACGGCCCTCCATGAGCAGATCCGCGCCGGACGCACGGGCAAGCGCTATCTGGTCCTGATCAAGGGAGACTGGCGTGCGCCTCGCCAGAGCGTCCGGTTGCCGCTCGAGCGCCACGTACTGGCATCCGGCGAACGGCGAGTGAGCGTCAGCGAGGACGGCAAGGCGTCGCACACGAACTTTCGGCTGATGCACCGCTATGGCGATTTCGTGCTGCTCGAGGCGGACCTGAAGACCGGGCGGACCCATCAGATCCGGGTGCATCTGGCGCATCTCGGCTTCCCCATCGCGGGCGACGACAAATACGGCGACTTCGCGCTCAACAAGGAACTCGCCCGGGTCGGGCTGAAGCGCATGTTTCTGCACGCCGCGCGTTTCGACTGCCTGCACCCGGGAAGCGGCGAGAAGCTGTCGCTGCAGGCACCGCTGGCGAGCGAGCTTGCGGGCTACCTCACCAGGCTGAAGCAGGCTGTCGGCCTCCCGACGGTGGCATGACGATCGCGATGGCGCCGATGCGGAAGTACCGATTGGTGGTATTCGATTGGGACGGGACGCTCGTCGACTCTGCCGGTCACATCGTCCACAGCATCCAGAGTGCTGCGCACGATCTCGATCTACCGGTGCCGCCCGATGCCGATGCGAGCCACATCATCGGGCTTGGTTTGATCGATGCCATGGAGTATCTGTTTCCGGGGATACCGGTCGACCGGTATGCGCAGGTCGCCGATCGATATCGCCACCACTACGTCGCGGGAGCAGGTGTCGTGAAGCTCTTTCCGGGCGTCGCGGAAGGTCTGGAACATCTCCGATCGAAAGGTCGACTGCTGGCCGTCGCCACCGGAAAAAGCCGCAGGGGGCTGGATCAGGCGCTCGCCGAAACCGGCCTCGAGCACTACTTCGATGCGACGCGGTGTGGCGATGAAGGCTTCTCGAAGCCTCATCCGGACATGCTGGAGTACCTGTTTGGCGAGCTCGATGTGGAAAGAGATGCCGCTTTGATGGTTGGAGATACCACGCACGACCTCGACATGGCGAAGGCCGCCAGGATCGACGCGCTCGCAGTGGCGTACGGCGCCCATCAAGGAACCAGCCTTCGTGGCTCGAATCCGATCGCGTGTCTGGATACACCGGGTGAACTGTGGCGATGGCTGGACGAGAACGCTTGATCTGCGCGGCCGCTTCGCTCGGCGAGGGTGGCGTCGGCGTGCGCTTCGACGTCGAACGCTTCGGAAAGCGCGTGCCGGCGTTCGTGGTTCGCTACGACGGAGTCGTGCACGGCTACCTGAACCAATGCGCCCACGTACCTGTGGAGCTCGACTGGGCAGAAGGGATGTTCTTCGACCTTTCAGGGCTATACTTGATCTGCGCAACACACGGCGCAACTTACCTGCCGGAGAACGGCCGCTGCGTGCGCGGACCATGTAACGGGAGCGGGCTGAGGAAGCTATCCGTATACGAGCGCGATGGCAGCGTGTACATCGCGGAAGAAGAGAGTAGCCATGGCGGATGATCAGCAAGCAGCATCGAGTGGTGCGCGTGGTGACAACTGGGAGCGCGAGGTCATCCGGAAGCTAGCGGAGAACGCGCTGACCGAACAACGCAAGGCGCGCCGCTGGGGAATCCTGTTCAAGAGTCTCACGTTCGTCTACCTTTTCGCGGTGCTATTTGTCGCGCTCGGGTGGCTCGGTGGACGGGAAGGGGTGCATGCCGGCAAGCACACGGCAGTGGTGGACCTCAACGGTGTGATCGAAGCCGATTCGCTGGCAAGCGCCGACAACGTCGTCGCCGGTTTGCAGGATGCGTTCGAGGACAAGAACACACAGGGCGTCATCCTGCGAATAAACAGCCCGGGGGGAAGCCCGGTACAGGCGAATGCGATCAACGGCGAGATCCGTCGCTTGCGCGGCAAGTATCCCGGCACACCGTTGTATGCGGTGGTGGATGACATTTGTGCCTCGGGGGGATACTACGTTGCAGTCGCGGCCGACCGCATCTATGTGAGCAAGGCCAGCCTCGTCGGGTCAGTCGGGGTATTGATGGACGGATTCGGTTTCACGGGAACCATGGAAAAGCTGGGTGTCGAGCGCCGCCTCCTCACCGCTGGGGAGAACAAGGGTTTCCTGGACCCGTTCTCGCCCCTCGACCCGAAGCAGCGTCAGTACGCGCAGCGCATGCTGGGTGAAATCCACCAGCAATTCATTCAGGTCGTGCGGGAAGGGCGAGGCAAGCGGCTGAAGGAAGACGACGACACCTTCAGCGGGCTGGTCTGGACCGGCGAGCGCAGCATCGAACTGGGACTCGCCGACGCGCTGGGTGATACGGCCTACGTTGCGCGCGAAGTGATCAAGGCGGAGGAGCTGGTGGATTTCACGCCTCGCGAGAACCTGGCAGAGCGCTTCGCCAAACGATTCGGTGCGTCTTTTGGGGAAGCCCTGGTCAGGATCGCCGGACGATCCGCGACGCGCGTGCAGTAGCGACACGGGGCGCAAGAAGCGCGAACACTGCCGGGCGTGAAGCAAGCGAGAGCCGCGGCATCCCGGCCCACTCTGCGAGGGTGAAGGTCGCAACGGTCTCGGATGCAAGGGTCAGGTCCGCCGCGACCGTGAGATGCGTCGACGGCTGAGCCGTGGCAAGGAGCGCGGCCAGCATCGCATCGCCGCGATAGGGGGTTTCGATAAATAGTTGCGTTGCGCCGCTGGTCGCCGAGACAGATTCGAGTTCGCGGATCACGCTGGCTCGGCGAGCGGAATCCACCGGCAGATAACCGTGAAAGGCGAATGCCTGACCATTGAGACCGGAGGCCATCAGTGCCAGCAAAATGGCATTGGGTCCGATGAGCGGCACGACAGTGATGCCGCGCGCATGTGCCAAAGCGATCAACGCCGAACCCGGATCGGCGATGGCAGGGCATCCGGCCTCGGAGACCAGGCCAACGTCGTCTCCGGCAAGTAGTGGCGTGAGCAGGTCCGGGAGAGTCTCCGGCCTGGTATGTTCATTCAGCTCGGCGAATCGAATTTCCTGAATGGGGTGTTCCAAAGGCAATCGACTCAGGAAACGCCGTGCGGTCCGCGCGTTCTCTGCCACGAAATGCCGGAGTCTCGCCGCGACGGCAATGGTCGAGGGCGGCAAGGTTTCCCTTGGGTCGGAGTCAGGACCCAGGGGAAATGGGACCAGGAACAAGCGACCGAGCGGATTCGCGAGCACTCAGAGCACCTGCACGCCGTGACGAGCCAGCAAGTCGGTCAAAGCAATCAGCGGCAGACCGATCAGCGCCGTAGGATCCGCGCTGTCGATGCGCTCGATAAGAGCAATGCCCAGTCCCTCGGCCTTCGCGCTTCCGGCACAGTCGTACGGTTGCTCCTGATCGACATAGCGTTCAATTTGCGACAACGTCAGGCGACGGAACCGGACTTCGGTCGGAATCATTGCCTCGGCAGGAGCAGCGCCAGGACCGACCACGCAGACAGCCGAATGGAACTCCACGGTTTGCCCGCTCAGTGTTGTCAATTGACGAATGGCATTCGCCCGATTCCCGGGCTTGCCCAATCGCAACCCCGCGGACTCGGCGACCTGATCTGAGCCAATTACGACCGATTGCCCCTGACTTGCCGCCACCGCGTAGGCCTTCGCCCGGGCGAGACGGGTTGCCGTAGCGGCTGGCGCCTCGCCGAAAGCCGACGCCTCGTCGATTCCAGGCGGGACAATGATGAACTTGATTTGCAGGCGAGAGAGCAATTCCCGCCTGTAGCGAGAGGACGAGGCAAGGATCAAGTGCGACTGTGTCATGGTGCGGTTTCGCTTTTGACAGAAAAAAGAAAAGCCAATATTATGCGGCGCTTATGTCCGATCGAGCTACTCTCGACGCGGTTCAATTTGCAGATTCCGGCGCCGAGTTGACGGGTGAGTTTGCGATTTCCGACCTGCAGCGCCTTGTCGTTTTCCTGCGCGAGCCGGGCGGTAGCTTGAGCTACCGGGCAATCGGGCACCGACGGGGTGATGGAAAGCCGGCAATAAGACTCGAATTGCGGGGGCAGGTTGTACTAACGTGTCAGCGCTGCCTGGAATCGATGGAACAGCGGCTTGAGGTCTTCCGCGAGCTGGTGTTCGTGGAACAATCCGGCTTCGGTGATGTAACCGAGGAAGAAGCAGATGCAGATTACCTGCCTGCCGATCTGGCGCTGGACCTGAAAGACTTGGTGGAGGACGAAGCACTGCTGTGCCTGCCGATGGCCCCGAAACACGAAATCGGGAAGTGTCCGGCGCAGGGTCTCGGAGCGGAAAGCGCGCTTGGCCGTAACCCGTTCTCCATGTTGTCGATACTGAAGAAACACTGATTGACGCGTCGATCGCGGCGCCAAAGGAGCTAGACATGGCTGTACAGCAGAACAAGAAATCTCCGTCCAAGCGTGGTATGCACCGTTCCCACGACTTCCTGACCAACCCGCCGCTGGCGGTAGAGCCAACCACTGGCGAGGTCCATCTGCGCCATCACGTGAGTCCCAGCGGGTACTACCGCGGGCGCAAGGTCGCCAAGGCCAAGGGCGAATAGCCCTTGCGCTGCATCGAGCCCGATCGGTGCAATCCGCGATGCTCGAACCTCTCTGCGGACATTTCGCAATGGGGGGAAGTGCTGTCCGCGCCAGGTGCCCGAGAGACTGAATCTCGCCGCGCATGACCACGCGCATCGCGGTGGATTGCATGGGGGGCGACCATGGCCCTCGCGTAACAGTACCCGCCGCCCTCAATTTCCTCTCCGAGCATCTCGACGCGGAAATGATTCTGGTGGGGCCGAAGGATGTCCTCGAGCCGGCCTTGGCGGCGTATGGACGGTCGTTTCCGGGGCGTGTCCGAGTCGTGCACGCACCCGAAATCGTAGCCATGGACGAGCCACCTGCAAGCGCGCTGCGCGGCAAAAGGGAATCGTCGATGCGCATTGCCATAGACCTGGTAAAGGCCGGCGAAGCCGACGGATGTGTCAGTGCCGGGAACACCGGAGCGCTGATGGCCATGGCGCGATTCGTCTTGAAGATGCTGCCGGGTATCGAGCGCCCCGCAATCGCGTCGGTGATGCCGACACAACGCGGCCACACTCTCATGCTGGACCTTGGCGCCAACGTCAATTGTTCGGCGGAGCAGCTCCTGCAATTTGCGGTCATGGGTTCGGCGCTTGCGAGCGCGATGGATCACAGAGAGCGTCCATCTGTCGGCCTCCTCAATATCGGAGAGGAGGACATCAAGGGCAATGATGTCGTGAAGGAAGCCGCGGAATTGTTGCGAGCGAGCGGGCTCAACTACTACGGCAACATCGAGGGTGACGACATCTACAAGGGGACCACCGACGTGGTCGTCTGCGACGGATTCGTCGGCAACGTGGCGCTGAAGACTTCGGAGGGTCTCGCCCAGATGTTGGCGGCATATCTGCGCGAGGAGTTCAAACGCAGTGTATTCACGAGGCTCGCGGCGCTATTTGCGCTGCCGGTAATAAACTCGTTCAAGCGACGCGTCGACCATCGTCGCTATAACGGGGCGAGCCTACTCGGCCTGCGCGGCATCGTGGTCAAGAGTCACGGATCGGCGGATACGTTCGGATTTGGCTTCGCGATCGGGCGGGCGTATGAGGAAGCGAAGAGTGCGTTGCCCCTGTTGATCAGCGCACGGATAGAAACGCTGAGCGTGGAAGTTCCAGGGTGATGCACGCCCGCATCGTCGGAACGGGGGCCTACCTGCCCGAGAAGGTGCTCACCAATCGCGACCTGGAGAGCATGGTGGATACGTCGGACGAATGGATCTTTTCCCGGACCGGCATTCGGGAACGGCACATTGCCGCGCCGAACGAACACGCGAGTGACCTCGCCTTCCACGCTGCGAAGCGGGCGCTGCATGCTGCGAATATCGAACCAGCAAAGATCGGCCTGATCATTGTCGCGACCACAACGCCGGACATGATCTTTCCGAGCACGGCCTGCATCCTTCAGTCGAAACTCGGAATCCACGGCTGTCCGGCATTTGACGTCCAAGCCGTCTGTACGGGTTTCGTCTATGCCCTCGCAACCGCAGATCTGTTCATTCGCGCAGGCCACTGCGAACACGCGCTCGTGGTAGGCAGCGAGGTCTTCACCCGAATTCTCGACTGGAACGATCGCGGCACCTGCGTGCTTTTCGGCGATGGTGCCGGTGCGGTGGTCGTTTCCCGCAGCGATCAGCCTGGAATCCTTGCCTCGAGGATGCATGCGGACGGGAGCTATGCGGGCATCCTTTCAGTACCCGGTACAGTCTGTGGCGGCCGGATAGAAGGCAGCCCGTTTGTTGCGATGGAAGGCAATGCCGTGTTCAAGCTCGCGGTCCGAGTACTCGGTGAAGTCGCGGAAGAGGTGCTGCCTTTGGCTCGCCTCGAGAAATCGCAAATCGACTGGCTGATCCCGCATCAGGCGAATACCCGAATAATCGAATCAGCAGCCAGGAAACTCGGTCTGGGTATGGAGCGCGTGGTAGTGACAGTGGACCGCCATGGCAACACGTCGGCAGCTTCCATTCCTCTGGCACTCGACACCGCGGTGCGCGACGGACGCATTCGTCCAGGGCACAATGTATTGCTCGAGGGTGTCGGTGGCGGCTTTACCTGGGGCGCGGTCGCCATGCGGTGGTAGCGTCCATTCCGTGACTACAGCGACTATGAGAATAGCATTCGTCTTTCCCGGACAAGGATCCCAGTCGGTTGGCATGCTTGCAGCGTACGCCGGGCACCCGCAGGTCGCCGCCACGCTGGCGGAAGCATCAGGCGTGCTCGGGCAAGACCTGTGGGCGCTGATCGAGAATGGCCCTGAGTCCGAGCTCAATCAGACGGTCAATACTCAGCCGATCATGCTTGCGACGGATATCGCGGTGCTGCGCGCCTGGCGCGATGCCGGCGGGTTGGAGCCATCATTCCTCGCGGGACACAGTCTCGGAGAATATGCGGCGCTCGTGGCTGCCGGCGCGCTGAATTTTGCGGATGCGTTGCGGGCGGTTCGTACCCGGGCGCGTGCGATGCAGGATGCCGTCCCGGAGGGCGTCGGCGGGATCGCGGCAATACTCGGCCTGGACGAGGCGGGCATACGTGACGCTTGCGCCGAAGCATCGCAAAACGAAGTGGTGGAGCCGGCAAATCTCAATGCCCCTGGTCAGATTGTCATCGCTGGCAATCGACACGCGGTGGAACGTGCCATCGAAGCGGCGAAGGCGCGCGGTGCGAAGCGCGCGGTCATGCTCCCGATGAGCGTTCCATCCCATTGCAGCTTGATGCGACCCGCAGCGACGGCGCTGGCGACGGCCCTTGGCGCAATCGAACTTGCAGTACCTCGCATTCCCGTAATCAACAATGTCGATGTTGCATCCCCTCAGTCAGCGGACGCGATTCGCGAAGCTCTCGTGAAGCAGCTCTATTGCCCGGTTCGGTGGATCGAAGTCGTCTCGTCGATCGTGGAGCGTGGTGCGACACATATCGTGGAATGCGGACCAGGCAAGGTATTGCTCGGAATGGTCAAGCGAATTGCTCCACAGACGGTCGCGCTGAGCCTCTCTTCGTCTTCCGCGATAGACGAAAGTTTGGCAGTACTTCGGTGAGGTGAACATGATGCAAGGAAGGGTAGCTTTGGTAACCGGTGCCTCCCGGGGCATTGGGCACGCGATCGCGCTCGAGTTGGCAAGACTTGGGGCGAATGTGGCCGGAACGGCCACGACCAAAGCTGGTGCGGCAGCGATCGGCGCGTCCATAACCGAGGGTGGGGGCAGCGGCGCTGGTTTCGTGCTGGATGTGAGTCGGGCTGACGAGTGCGAACGGGTGATGGGAGAGATCGGGGATCGATTCGGGGACGTTGCGGTCCTCGTAAATAATGCAGGCATCACTGCCGACAACCTCCTCCTGCGCATGAAGGACGATGAATGGGATCGCGTGGTGTCGACCAATCTACGTTCCGTTTTCGTCCTTTCCAAGCTGGTATTGCGAAGCATGATGAAGGCGCGCTGGGGCCGGATCGTCAACGTAACGTCGGTGGTGGGGTGCACCGGCAATGCCGGGCAGGCCAACTACGCCGCCGCAAAGGCGGGCATTGCTGGATTCACGAAGTCGCTCGCGCGCGAGGTCGGAAGTCGCAACATTACGGTTAACTGTGTCGCGCCCGGCTTCATCGATACGGACATGACGCGGACGCTGGCGGACAATCACCGCACCGCGCTCCTGGAACAGGTTCCGCTCGGACGATTCGGCGTGGTTGCAGAAGTAGCTGCGGCCGCGTCATTCCTGTGTTCCGACGGTGCCAGCTACATCACCGGGAGCACCATTCACGTCAACGGCGGCATGTTCATGGATTGACGTGAAAAAAGAAGCCCATCGCTGCAATGCAGACGGACGACTTTTGGTAAAATGCGCGCCTTGTCCGGTGACTCACCGGATGATCGGGCGAATGCGACTCCCATGCTCCTCGCAGGTTTGGACGCATGCCCGGGGAGACCTCATCCACCTGAAGGGAAGGGTAGATCAATGGATAGCGTAGAACAACGTGTCAAACGCATCGTGGCGGAGCAACTTGGTGTGAACGAGGCAGACATCAAGACCGAGTCCACTTTCGTCGACGATCTCGGTGCCGATTCGCTCGATACCGTGGAACTCGTGATGGCCCTCGAAGAAGAATTCGAGTGCGAGATCCCGGATGAGGAGGCGGAGAAGATCACGTCCGTCCAACAAGCCATTGACTACGTCAACGCGCACGTAAACTGAAGTCGTGCGCGCCCCTGGGGCGCGCCTCTTTTCCGGAGTCGCATTGTCCAGACGCAGAGTCGTCGTGACCGGACTCGGCATAGTCTGCCCGACCGGAGTGGGAGTTGCGGAAGCCTGGGGCAATATCACGGCCGGGCGCTCCGGTATTTCAGGCATAACGCACTTCGACGCATCTTCTTTCGCATCGCGGATCGCCGGAGAGGTTAAAGGCTTCGATGCGACGAAGTACATGCCAGCCAAGGAAGTCCGTCGGCTGGATACGTTCATTCATTTCGGACTTGCTGCGGCGGCGGATGCCATCGCAGATGCCGGAATAGTGGCAACACCCGAAAATGCCGAGCGCATAGGGATCGTGATCGGATCCGGTATCGGCGGTCTGCCGCTCATCGAGGACACGCACTCGGCTCTGCTGGAAGGCGGAGCTCGCAAGATCTCTCCGTTTTTTGTACCGGGAAGCATCATCAACATGATCGCCGGCGTTCTCTCGATTTCCCATGGATTCAAGGGTCCGAATCTGGCGATCGTTACGGCATGCACGACATCAACGCACTCTATAGGTGAAGCCGGGCGATTGATCGAATATGGTGACGCGGACGTTGTCGTTGCTGGGGGCGCTGAAGCCACCATTAGTCCTCTGGGCGTGGGTGGGTTCGCCGCAATGCGAGCGCTCTCGACCCGAAATGACGATCCCTCTGCCGCAAGTCGTCCCTGGGACGTCGATCGCGACGGATTCGTGCTCGGGGAAGGCGCGGGAGTCCTGGTACTCGAGGAGTACGAACATGCGATGGCTCGCGGCGCCCACATCTACTGCGAGCTTGCCGGCTATGGCATGAGCGCAGATGCCAACCACATGACGGCACCTTGTTCTGATGGCGAAGGGGCCTATCGCTGCATGCGCAATGCAATGCGCAATGCAGGATTGAATCCGGACAGTATCGATTATGTCAATGCCCACGGGACATCGACCCCGCTCGGGGACATCGCGGAAACCGTCGCAATCAAGCGGTATTTCGGCGATCACGCGTCTCGCCTGGCCGTGAGTTCAACGAAATCGATGACCGGTCATCTGCTAGGCGCGGCAGGCGGCGTTGAAGCGGTATTTTGCGCGCTGGCCATCCGCGATCAGATCGCGCCGCCAACGATCAACCTGTTCAATCAGGATCCGGAATGCGATCTCGATTTCGTTCCAAACGAAGCTCGGGCGATGAAGATCAGGGTAGCGATGTCCAACTCGTTCGGCTTTGGTGGAACCAACGGGACGCTGATCTTCAAGGCACCGTAGTCTTGTCGATGGCATTTGCGTGCCGTTCGCCGGGGCTTTGGCAATGAACTGTTCCCAAATGCGTGGTCTCGCGTGGATCGATGGCCCGTTCGACACCTAAACGTGGTGGGTCCGCGCCCCGGTCCATTGCGGGACGACGTTGGGGCAGGCGAGTATTTCTGCTGGGAGTTCTCGTTGCTGTCATCCTGGCGGCGGCAATGTATCGCTTCGCGACTGGACCGCTAGGCTTTGATTCGGCGACACCTGTCCGGGTTTCCGTGGATCCCGGCAGTTCCCTCAAGAGTATTTCCCGCCAACTAGAACAGAAAGGCGTAGTCGGCATGCCCTGGGCCTTCACCCTGCTGGCCCGCCTTCGAAGTCAAGGTGGCGCTATCCAGGCCGGTATCTACGAGGTGAGCCCGGCGATGACGCCGACGGAATTGCTGGACCGGATGGCCCGGGGAGAGGCACTGCACGACGAGATCAAGTTCATTGAAGGCTGGACTTTCCGGCAGATGCGCTCCTCGATCGATGCGCACCCCGGATTGCGGCACGATACCCGCGACCTGTCCGAGCGAGACGTGCTCGAACGCTTGGGCGCTATCGAGGGTCACGCTGAAGGGTTGTTCTTTCCCGACACTTATCGATTCGGAAGTGGAACCAGCGACCTCGTGGTATTGCGAAAGGCGCACGCGCGCATGCGCGATCGCTTGCGTATCAACTGGGACAACAGGGCGACGGGGCTACCGCTGAACTCTCCCTACGAGTTGTTGGTTCTCGCTTCCATTGTGGAAAAGGAAACCGGAAAACCTGAAGATCGGACGCAGATCGCAGCTGTCTTCCTGAATCGCCTGCGGATCGGCATGCGCCTGCAATCGGATCCGACGGTGATCTACGGCCTGGGAACATCTTTCGATGGCAATCTGACGAGGAAGCACTTGGAAACAGATGGCCCCTACAACACCTACATTCGTGCCGGCCTTCCACCGACCCCAATTGCGCTGCCAGGAGAAGCTGCCCTAGCGGCGGTAGCCAATCCTGCTCCGACGCGAGCGCTGTATTTCGTAGCACGGGGCGATGGCACATCTCATTTCTCCGAAAGCCTGTCGGAACACAACCGCGCCGTCGACAGATACCAGCGAAGATAGCAATGCGTGGACAGTTCATCACGTTCGAAGGCATCGACGGCGCCGGCAAGACTACGCACTTGCCCACGGTCGAAGGCTGGCTCAAGAGCCGCGGCATTGCTGTGGTAACGACGCGCGAGCCGGGTGGCACACCGATAGGTGAAGCCCTTCGCCAGCTCCTCCTCGATCCTGACACTGACATGCACCCGGACACGGAGACGTTGCTGGTCTTCGCAGCCCGGCGCGAGCACATTGTGCGGCGTATCCTGCCTGCGCTGGAAGCCGGACAGTGGGTGCTCTGTGATCGTTTCACGGATGCTTCCCGTGCATACCAGGGTGGCGGGCGAGGGGTGGACCTGGCCCGCATCGAGCTGCTCGCCGATTGGGTGCAGCAAGGTCTTCGTCCCGATCTGACCTTGTTTTTCGATGTTTCTCTTGAAACAGCGCGCTCGCGCGCAGCACGGCGTGCGGGACTGGATCGGTTCGAAAGGCAATCCGAGGCTTTTCATGGGCGTGTCCTCAGAACCTATCGTGAGCTTGCATCTCGAGAATCGGCCAGGATTCGAACAATAGATGCCAGCCAATCCATAGAATCTATCCACAGTTCACTTGAGATAATCATCTCAGAGTTTTGTTTATATAACAATATTAGGTAGATCTCGTGGCGATGAACTTCTAGTGGCGATGGACTGGTACACGACGTTGTGGAAAACCCGATTCATGACCGGTTCCATCCCGCAGGCACTCTTGTTGACTGCGGTCCGAGGAACCGGTGAAGTCGAATTCGCTCTTCGAATTGCTCGATCTCGCCTGTGTCACACTCCGATGGACTCGGGCGACGGCTGCGGTAGCTGCGAAGATTGCCGTTGGTTCAAGGCGGGGACTCATCCGGATTTCCGTCGGCTGGACCCAGCGTTGGATAATCCCGGTTCGGACCCGAACGGAGATGAAGATCCGCGCAGCAACGAGCGGGAGGCGCGCAAGCCCAAGGTCCAGATTCCGATCGATGATGTGCGGGACGTATCAGAGTTCTTGCGGCTTTCGTCCTACCGGGGGGGGGCCCGGGTGGTACTGATTCATCCAGCTCAAGCCATGACCGCGGCTGCTTCGAACGCCCTATTGAAGGTCCTGGAAGAACCTCCCGATGGGTCTTTTTTTATACTGGTGAGTTCGCAGCCTTCTCGGCTGCCGGCGACGGTTCGAAGTCGATGCACTGAACTGGCCCTCCCCAAACCGCCAAGAGCAGACGCCAGCGCATGGCTTCGGAGCGCGACCACTGCAGTGAATCCCGACCTTGCGCTCGCACAGGTAGGAGGGGCCCCGTATGCCGCCGCGGAATTGGGGGACAGCTATTGGGCGATCCGTTCAATTCTGACGCCGTTCCTATGCGGTAGAGATCAGAATTGGTCCGGTATATCGACGGTGTTCACCGAAGCGGACCTGCCCCATGTATTACAGATCCTCCAGACCTGGTGCTGGGATCTCATGAGCGCAAGATTTCGCGGTGAGGTCCGTTATCATCCAGACCTATCCCGCGACATTGCCGAGGCAGCGCCTCGGATGGATGGCTTACAGCTTGCCGAGTTCGCACGCAGGCTCTCTGAGAACCGGCGATTGCTTGGCCATCCACTCAATGCCAGGCTGTTACTAGAGGATCTGTTGATTTCTTACAAACGGCTGATGCGGACACATGAGCGCGTCTGATAAACCTGATCCGTCACGCACGACCGCCTTATCCCTGAATATCAAGGACCTGTCGATCCTTTACGCGGCATATATGCCCTACGTAAAGTGCGGCGGTATGTTCATTCCAACGAACAAACCCTACAAGTTGGGGGACGAGATCTTCATGCTGATCAGCTTGATGGGCGACCCAAACAAACTGCCCGTAGCAGGACGCGTCATGTGGATCACGCCGGCTGGAGCGCAAGGTAACAAGGTCCAGGGCGTAGGGGTTCAGTTCAAGGATGACGAGGGCGGACAGCAGGCGCGAAAGCGCATTGAGGCGCTACTCGCCGGGCACTCCAAGGTGAGTCGCCCGACGCACACGATGTAGGCGAACAGAATGCTGGTCGATTCGCATTGCCATATCGATTTTCCGGAACTAGCCACCCGGATCGACGAGATCGCGGACAACATGCAGAGCAAGGGTGTCAGTCACGCCCTCTGCGTCAGTGTCAATCTCGAGGACTTCCCTCGTGTGCTGAGACTCGCGGAAGCGCGGGAGAACATCTTCGCATCGGTGGGAGTACATCCAGATCACGTAGGCGGAGAAGAACCGACGGCCGACCGTTTGTCGGAACTGGGAGCTCATTCGCTCGTGGTGGCTATCGGAGAGACCGGGCTCGACTACTACCGACACCCGGATCTCGCCCAATTGCAGCAGTCACGCTTTCGGGAACACATTCGAGCGGCCGTGGCAATCGGGAAGCCGCTGATCATCCATACTCGGGAGTCGGCGCGCGACACCATTCGGCTCATGGAAGAGGAAAACGCCTCGATAGTCGGAGGCGTGATGCATTGTTTTACCGAATCCTGGGAAGTGGCCGAAGCAGCGATGGCCATGAACTTCTATATCTCGATGTCCGGCATCGTTACTTTCAAAAGCGCTATCGACTTGAAAGAGATTGCCCGTCGAGTACCGCTTGAGCGGTTGCTCGTCGAAACGGATTCGCCGTATCTGTCACCGGTACCGTTCCGTGGCAAGGTAAATGAACCCGCATTCGTGCGTCATGTGGCGGACGAGATCGCGCGCTTGCGGGGGGTTTCGGTGGCTGAGATCGAGGAGCGTACCACGTCGAATTTCTTTCGCCTTTTCAAGCATGCGTCGGGTGTGACCGGCGACTCGGGGGCGGCCCGGCCTATTGCAAATAGCGCATAATGTATATTATGTGAACTGCATGAGACCTGAGTGCCGAAGGTGCGTCCTCACCCGATCACCGGGCTCCTTTCTTTGTCTTTCGGGTTCGGGTGCTCAATTCGCAAAGCAGTCCCAGCGCACGATCCGCGGTGAAGCGTTGGACGTCGAACAGCGTGGTGAGGCCGTATCTTTCCAATGTGTGTTCCCGGAACGACTCGAAGCCCGCCAGTCCCATGTCCCATTGCGGAAACAGGCGGGTCGCTATCTTCTCCCGTAGCAGAAGATGAACTTCGGTATGGCGTTTGTCCTGAGAAATCCGCCCGAAGGTCAGATCCACTTGATCCGCCCTGCCTTCGAGAGCCTGTAGAAACCAGGCGTCGCAGAATGCGAGAAATCCAGTCAGGGCGCTTCGTGCATTGTTGACGGCAGACTGGTCGACTAGACGGCACATGTCGCTCGAATTGATCGGGCTGGACACCCGACTGACATAGACGATTCGGATCAGATCATGCTCGGCAGTCACAGGGATACGATCGATAAGCCCAGATCACAGTAGCGCGGCGGATGCCGGATTCTCCCGTCCCCGTTCGAGGGATTGGCGTAATCGCTCGAAGCAGATCACCGCACCTGCGGCGGAAACGTTCAGGGATTCGACCGATCCTGGCATCGGAATGCCAAATGTGGCGTCGGCCTGCGCCTTCAGTCGAACTCCCACTCCAGTTCCTTCGCAGCCCAAAACAATTGCAACATCACCCGCCAAGTCAGTGGAGAACACGGATGGGAGCGCTTCGCCGTCGGCCACCAGGATTCTACCGTGCCAGTGCTCGGCGGCAGCTACCAGATCCTCCACTGCGGTGACGGCAATTGCAAATTGCCCTCCCATTCCGGCTCGCAAGCACTTCGGTGACCAAGGATCGGCGCAGCCTGGGCCAAGTATGATTGCCTTGGCTCCCGATGCCGCGGCGGACCGAATGATGGATCCGACATTGCCCGGATCCTGCACTCCGTCCAGCCAGAGCTGAAACGCACCCGCGGCGAGGGTTTCGGCAAATGACGTCTCGCCGATCGGAATCACGGCGAGCACTGCGTTACCACCCGCTACCGGGCTGATCTTCGCGAATAGATTGCTGCGGAAAGTCACAAGCGGCGCATCGGGCACTCTAGCCACGAGATCTCGCAGGTCCGACCTTTCAAGCGAGTGTTCGTCAAGCACGATCATGCCCGGAACCTTGCCATTGTTCTCGATATAGGCATCGATCAGGTGCGCACCTTCGATGAGAGTCGCGCCCTCCTCCCTGCGCTCGCGGCCCGAATCGCGCAGGGCCAACAGCCGTCGGAAGAGCGGATTCTCCGATGATTGAATGAACTTCACTGTACCGGGCTCGCGCACCGCCCGACGGCACCGGAGGGGCAAATGCGTCCGTCGATCCAGCGCGCTTGAGCAAGCCTGGCACCAGCCAACTGCACGTCATAGAGGCTTGCGCCGAGCAGGTCGGCACCGCGAAGGTCGGCATTGCGCAGGTCTGAGGAGTCGAGCCTGCTACCGGACAGGTTGACGCCGGTCAGAATCGCGTTGTCCAACTTGGCGCCCGTAAGGTCCAAGCCGCTCAACGACGCGCCCCGCTTGTCGCATCCCATCCAACGGACACCAGGTCCCGGCGTAGACGCGCAATCCGCGGAAATCGACCTGAGCAAGATCACTTTGGGCGATTCCGTCGGTACGTAACGCCAGATCGCAATCCCCGCGGCAGCGACCGCCAGTATGACTGCACCCGCGACGACATAGGTCGACACCCCTCGATCCGAGTTCCGACTTTCAGAAGTGAAATGGACGCTCTCGCGTGATGCCGGATCGATACGGCGATCCGTGCCGCGTATACGCGCAGGTTCCTCAGCCTGAGCCTCGGAGACCCTGCGTTCCGGCAACCATCGCTCCTCAAGCCAGCGTCGGCGAGCCCGCCCACGTTCACGAGACCAGTCGATCTCCTCAGAAATCGAAGTGCCCCCTTCGGTGTCCGTCCCAAGTTCCACGCACGATGCGAACTCGGGGACCTCCACCAACGCGAACCAGTTCACGCCATCCACACTCACCTCGGCAGGCGCCTTCAGTCGACCCAGTTCGCAATACCTGAGCAGCACCCCGAGCGGAAACGGTCCGGTGACCACGCTTTCGCGGCGCACGTACCACGCTGCCGAGCCCGCGAGGGGACGATTCACGCGCGTGACCTCACGGACCGACCAGACGGCCTCCTATGCGGTCCGCCGCGACGCGAGACGTTGGGCGAGGGCAAGACAGACGGTCTTGAAGGGCGCATACAAGGGTTCAGGAATGAGGGACGTTGCAGGGTCACGATAGGCGAGAATCAGGGCTTTCGGCTCCGAATCCGCGAAGATCGACATGGCGAGAAAATCGCTCGCCCCAATTCTAGATCGTTGAGCGTCCGACAAAAGACCCGCCAATTGCGCCCGATTGGCGCCGCCAGCCCAGACACCTTGCATTTTTCCCATCAGACGGGCGAATAGATGTTTTGCATCCAGCTCGAAGTCGAATGCCGCCCTATCCGCCGGCGTGACCTCCGCCCCAAACCTGAAGCGCACCTTGACGGTTCTATGGCGCGAGTCCACTTCCGCGAAGAGTACGTGCTGGAGGCCGAGTCCTCTTTGCAGAGCGTACATCGCAAGCGCAGCGGCCGCCCCGGGGTCGGTCGCGGCTGTCGCTGTGCCGAGCTGCTGCAAGGCCAGTTTCAAGACCTCCGCATTCGCTCTCGCTGCGCCGCGATCACCCTCCGGACCAGATTTGCCGGGCTCCAAGGGTAACCAGGATGCGGAAGGCCGTACTCCGAAAGCAGTCCAGTTGCGCGCCGCTTGCAGACAAGCCGCTCGAATCGTTCGCCATGACTGCTCTTCGTTGAAGCCGAAGACCTTTTCGATGCGACGGAAGTCGTCAGGCAGTGCCGGATCGTTCCACCCATGCGCCGAATGCCGGGCGATGGCGACGGCCGTGGCGACGTTGATGACCCGGGGCTGGGCGGCGTGCTCATCGTCCATCAATTTTCGCAGCAACTCCGGAAGGTTCCAGGTTTGCGCCAATGCAAGCTGAAGCTCGAAGTCGGTAAATCCCAATACTATCGATTGCGCTGCCGCACTACGCAGCCCCCGCGCATTCTCGACCAGATCCTCGATCTGGGCGGCCGCTTTCGGGAGATTGCACCACAACAATAGTTCCGCCAGATCATGCAGGAGCGCCCCGATAGTGACCTCATCGGATTCGGTATCGTGTCGATGCGCCGCCAGTGCGCGCGCGTAAACAGCGGCGTGATGTGCGCGACTGATTACACGCAGCGCACCCCGCAATGCAACCGGATCGTCCGCCAGCAGTGTCTCGAGGGCCGGAACGCCGGAGAACTCCCGGAAGAAACTCGTGATGCCATACATCATCACTGCATGCTCCACCGTGGTGATCTCGGTCGGCTGACGGGCAGTCTTCCTGGCCTGCGCATAGCGGAGTACCCGCAATGTCAGCAACGGATCGCGCAGCACGACGCGGGAGATGTCACGTCCGGTAATCCGGTCTTCTTTCCTGCGGAGTTCCTTCAAGGCAGTCAGCGTGCTCGCGAGTACCGGCATATCGCGCGCGCCCCAGTCACGCACCAATTCGTTCATGTCCACGTGTCACGCGCCCCGGGGCTACATGCGCCAGACATGCAAGGTGCGACGACCATCACCCAAGGCGATGACCTGATCGGCAGGGACACCGTCGACGCGGAACGAATTGCTGATGAAGAGGCTTCCGGGTCGCATCTCCTGCCGCGCCTTGCGCCAGAGTTCCGCCATCGGGACAGGCGAGAGGAATGCATAGACGACATCTTCAGCGGCCAGGCTCTCACGCCAGAAATTGCGTGGACGGGTCTGGAATCCACCTGCGAACCGTCCGCGAACCCATGACCACACGAACGGGATGGGCGCAATTTCGATCCCGCGAAATTCACCGTTCGGAAATCGGGGTGCGAGTCGCGCGAGCACGGTTCCAATTCCGCAGCCAATGTCCAGAAAGTGAAATGCACGATCGGTTGGCAGCAGCTCGGCGATGGCATCGCACGCCAGCCTGCTGGACAGATAGAGCGGTACCCGCGAGCGGAATGTGCTCCAGTAGACCGCAGCCAGCAACAAGAACGCGGCAAGATACCAGCGTCCGTCGATGCCGGCGCTTCGCGACGCAATCGTCAGAGGCACGAACAGCGCGTTCAATGGTGCCCACCACCACGGCAATCCAAACAGGCGACCCGCCAGCGCGGCGAGGATCCCCTGCCCTGCTGCCCAACTCCAGCCGCCCGTCCCGCCGAGCAAGAGTTGCAGGCATTCCGTGAGCAACCATGCGATCGCCTGCGCAGCGAGTGCGTGGGCGATCGGGGGCAGCGAAGGCCACGCAGGTGTGGGCGACTCAGCGCTTTTCGGTGTCATCCTGACCAATACCTTCGCGCACGTCGTCGCCCGTCTTCGCTTCCAGGACTCCACCGTCGTTCAGGGCTGCTTCCTCGGCCTTCCGGTTCATGACGATGATGCTGACGCGCCGATTTATCGGATTGATCGGATCGGTCGGATCCAGCAGAACCGCGGAACCAAGCCCAATGACCCTCGCGATACGGCTCTCGTCCATGCCTCCCGAAAGCAGTTCGCGTCGTGCGGTATTGGCGCGATCGGCGGACAGTTCCCAATTGCTGTAGCCGCGCTCGCCTCCGGAGTACACCGCTGCATCAGTGTGTCCAGAGATGCTGATCCTGTTGGGCACTTCGTTCAGCACCTTGCCTATCTCGCGCATGATCTCGCGCGTGTAGGGCTGGACCTCGCTGCGCCCGGTCGCGAACATCGGGCGGTTCTTCTCGTCGATGATCTGGATGCGCAGGCCGTCGCTGGTGATGTCGATCAGCAACTGATTCTTGAATTGCTTCAACATTTCACTTGCATCGATCGCTGATTCGAGCTGCTTTTTCAGATCTTGCAGCTTCAGGGTTTCCTGCGCCCGCAAGGCCTTCTCAGCTTCTTTCGGATCGATGGCGCCGGATTTCGGCTTGCCGTCGCCACCCTTCTTCACCTGGCCGGTCGACTTGGTCAGATCTGTCCCGCCGCCCTTCAAGATGCTGGTGGCATCTCCGGAACCGGAGCCACCCATCAATGCCACCTTGAGTGGGGTTCGGAAATGGTCGGCAATCCCCTGCAAATCACCCTTCGTGGTGGAACCCAGCAGCCACATGAGCAGAAAGAACGCCATCATGGCCGTCACGAAGTCGGCATACGCGATCTTCCAGGCGCCGCCATGATGGCCATGGCCGCCCTTCTTGATCTTCTTGACGATGATGGGGCGCTGGGAATCGTCGCTCATGGCATCGCACGCTGGGGCATCGAGGGGGCTACTTGCCTTTCCGGCTCTTCACTTCCTCTTCCAGTTCGGTGAACGTCGGTCGCTCGGTGGAGTACAACACCTTGCGTCCGAACTCGACCGCCACCTGGGGAGCATATCCGTTGAGGCTCGCGAGCAACGTGACTTTCATGCACTGGAACATTTTGGTGCTCTCGTTCAGCTTGTGCTCGAGCAGCGTCGCAAGGGGGCCGACAAAACCGTAAGAAAGCAGGATCCCCAGGAACGTACCGACCAATGCTGCAGCGATCAACTTGCCGAGTTCGGAAGGCGGTATTCCCACCGATTCCATCGTATGCACCACGCCCATGACCGCGGCGACGATACCGAAGGCCGGTAGCCCGTCTGCGAGACGATTGACCGCTTGCACCGGTATTTCACCCTCGTGATGATGGGTTTCGATCTCGACGTCCATCAGATTCTCGATCTCGAACGCGTTCAGATTGCCGCCCACCATCAAGCGCAGGTAGTCGGTCAGGAATTCCATCGCGTGATGGTCGGCGAGGATCACCGGATACTTCGAAAACACCGGACTCTGCTCGGGATTCTCGACATCGTTCTCGACGGACATCAGTCCTTCCTTGCGAACCTTTGCAAGGATGTCGTAGAGCAGGGAAAGCAATTCCAGGTAGAGGGCCTTGGTGAACCTGGAGCCCTTCAACGTCGTGGGCAAGGTCTTCATCGTGCTCTTGATGACCTTCCCGGTATTGGCAACGACGAAAGCGCCTAGCGCGGAGCCGCCGATCATGACGAGTTCGACGGGCTGTATCAACGAACCAAGATGGCCTCCTGCAACGGCAAATCCGCCAAGAACGGCGCCGAGAATGACGAGGTATCCGACGATTACGGTCATGCTTTTTTATGCTCTCGGGAGGTCGATCGAGGATCGGGTCACCCGGTGGGCGTCACACTGCCGTCGCCATTCGCCCCCGGAGTTGAAGCGATTAACGGACCATCTGACGTCGACTTTAGGAATGAGAAGCCGACAACGTCTCCATTGCTTGGGGGGAGCTTTAAGGCGGCAGTCCGAATCGAACCGGCGTGCTCGACCTGCAGACCCCCGGAGGGGAAACCAGAATAAAGTCGGCCCTTCCGGTCACAACCGAAGCTTCGCGCTCGTCTTAACCTTGGACTCGCTCATGGAAGACTTGGCCCTCGTGTTCCAGACCCATCGCCCGCGCCTGTTCGGGATGGCATATCGCATGCTCGGCTCCAGGGCCGATGCGGAAGATGTGCTACAGGACGCCTGGCTGCGCTGGGACTGCGCCGATGTCCCTTCGATCGAGTCACCCGAAGCCTGGCTGGTCACCGTCGTGACCCGCCTTTGCCTCGACCGGCACCGCGTCAACAGACGGGAGCGCGAACTCTACGTCGGTCCCTGGCTGCCGGAACCGATCCTGACCGATACCCTCCCGTCACCGGAATTGCAGCTTGAAATGCAGAACGAGGTATCGGTTGCCTTCCTCGCCGTGTTGGAGCGCCTGGGCCCGGACAAACGGGCCGCCTTCCTTCTCAAAGAGGTGTTCGACTACGACTATGCCGAGATCGCGCAGATGCTGGACAAGGCGGAGCCTGCTCTGCGGCAGATGGTGCACCGCGCTCGGGAAGAGGTACGTTCCGGCCGTCCGAGGTTTACGATGGCACAGGAAGCGCGCGAGCGACTGCTGGAAAAATTCATGGCAGCGGCGACTTCCGGGGACCGGGCCACGGTGATGGCATTGCTCAGTGAAGACGCGGAGTACATGTCTGACGGTGGCGGCAAGGTCTACGCCGCACTCAAAGTCCTGCGCGGCCCGGAACGCATCGGCCGCCTCTACTACTCCATCGCCCGCAGCTGGCCCGGGATCGAATACCGTCTCGTGCGGATCAACGGTGAGCTCGGCGCGGTCAACGTGTTTCAGGGAGACGTGCATTCCGTCCTCTCGTTTCGTGTCGACGATGAGCGCATTACCGGCATTTACGTTATGCGCAACCCGGACAAGCTGGCGGGCATCTACCTGGCCGACTTGCACCGCTGAAGCGGCGCGTTGTCACAAGCAGGCCCTTCCGTTCGTCTTACTGATATCGCTGCCATCCATGCCTGGAATCGGATCACGGTCGGCTTCAGACGGTCGTCGCCCGTCAGCGCGGTCCGCGCAACCAAAAAAGTCTGAGCACCCACGGAGAAGACACCATGATGTTCCGCATGACCACCCTGGCCCTGGCCGCGTCCCTGTTCGCAGCCCCTGCGTTCGCTGACGAGCACAAGCACGCCAGTGAGGATATGGTGATCACGCCCAAGTTCGCGACCGATTTGTCCGATCTTCCCGGGAAGGAAGGCCTCATGATTACCGTTGAATTCCCGCCCGGCTATGTGTCAGAAGCGCATCGCCATGACGCGCATACCTTTGTCTACGTGCTGAAGGGAAGCATCGACATGCAGGTTGCGGGTGGGGAGCTCCGGCATCTGAAACCCGGCGATGTGTTCTACGAGAATCCGGACGACGTGCATACGATCTCGACGAACACCAGCAAGACCAAACCCGCGACGATCCTGGTGATGTTCATCAAGAACAAAGGTGCGCCGCCTGTGCTTCCGGCGCAGAAATAGACCCTAATCCCGCCCGTCGGCCTCGACGATCGGGCGAGCCGCAGCGCATCGGGCGGGCTGCTCTTCGAGGCGCGCTCGGTCCTGCTGGTGCAAGGCGAGATCGCCCGGCGCGATAACAAGCCTCTGGAGCGTCCTGCCGAAGCCGGCCAAGCTCGAGGTGTCCTTGGTCTGCATCCAGTATCTGGTACCCGGAGCCGGAATCGAACCGGCACGACCGCGAGGTCGAGGGATTTTAAGTCCCTTGCGTCTACCAGTTTCGCCATCCGGGCAACGAGACGTTCCCCGCACTTTACCGCGAGACTCGATGGCTGCACATCGCAGCTTGCGCGAAACTCCCGCCATACACACGACGGAAGAGGCCCGTGGCTATTCGATGTTGTAGATCAGAGTGAACCAAAGCTTGTCGGTGTCGCGTCTCCGCGCGCTGGCGGGGGACAAAGCATCGTGTTCCCGGAAGCTGGCCAGTTCCGTCTTGAATACCCACTGTTTCGCGAAACCGATCGTGACGGCCAAATCGATCTCGTCGCCATACCGAATACTCCCCACATCGGAGGTGAACCAGTGATATTCCGCCGCAAACTTTGCCGAGTGCAACTTGGTGCCAAGCGTCACGTAGTAGTCCCTCGTTCCTGTGGGCGGCGTCACGGTCAATTGGTCGGCCCATCCCTGGAAGCGGTGCCTGCTGGCGAGTCGAGTCTGGAATCCGTATCGACCCTGATTGCTGCCAAGCCTCTCGTAGTCTGCCCTGGCGAACACGTTCCGCCAGGAGATGCCACCGCCCAGATGTGCGTATACGGCATCGATCAGATCGCTACCGCCAGCGTACGCAGTCTGACGAGCATACTCGGCGGTATAGAGCAACTTCGTGCCACCTGTCGCGGGGTAGCTCCCATCGGCGCTGACGCCCACAATTGCGTTGGAATTGTCCAAGGATCCCGACTGGGCCGGTGTGGCGCCTTGATCGTCGAAGTATCCATAGCCGACCAGATGATTGTCGACCTGCCATTGCCAATCCGCATGCGCGATCTCTACGCGCGCCTGTTGCTGGTCACCGGAGGTCTCGCGGATGCGCCACAGATGAGCCACGATCACTTCCGTGTCGGGAATCGCCGTGTTCCTGACCATCAGGCCCGTAAATACCCGCATGGTTTGCCGGAAATCTGAAACCCCGACAAACCGCTGACTGTCTAGCTTGATGATCTGCTTGCCCAGTCGAACCTGGGTACTTGGCAGGCCAAGGTAGTCAGCATAGATTTGGTTGAGATCGGTAACATCTGGATCCGAGATGCCCGGATATGCGGACTTGCCGTTCTTCCCGGAGTTGAAATCCGTCTCTCCGACGTGTCCTACGTTGATGCCCTGGACAGTACCCCTGAACCCCGCGAACGGCGCGGTCCGCCACCCGATCAACGTGCGCATCGTGAAGGCTTGCGCATTCTCTGTCTTGCCGTCCTGATCGACGAATTCGATCCGCGGACGCAGTGTGAGTGTCGGCTTGCCTTCGCGGATCGCTTGCCACGGAGAGTCGCTCTCCGGCGATTCGGCGAAAGTAGAGCTGACGGGCATGCAGGCCATCACTGCGAGCACCAGCAGGCGACTGCGGCTTTGAGTCGAGGGACAACTTCGATGGCCATGGCGTCCCGCGTTGCGCACGCGTCCCAGCACTTCCAAGAATGTTTCGACGAAAGCGGGTGGCACTGGATGCATTGGTTGCCTCAGCTGCGCCAATCGTACGCGACCCACAATGCCGATTTCGCGCGGGCATCTGCGCGACTGAAAACTGCGATCGCCTCGCCATCAGATTTCATCTCGACCAATCGCGCTTGGAGCGGCGGCGAGTAGCCTCGTCCTTGCCCAACTGCCAAAGGTCACCTCCAACCGCAAATCTTGCATCATCAACCGCGACATGCCCCGCGGACGAAAATCCGATCTCGTATCCTCCGATCGACTGGCGCGTGTGCCGGAGGGCAGCGCACCGCCACGCCGCGAACCGCGAGGAAGGACTCGACAAACTGAGCCAAACCCCCAAGTAGACCTGGTGACGAGGAAACGCGCACGCTTGCCATACACCCGTTGGCACCGATCGTATCGGGCCCGGATGGGGGACCTCGGGTCGATCTTCGATACGTTCGCGGACCATTGTCCGAAGGCTGGGTTCCGACGTGCCCCCTTCCCTTGTTCGGTGATCTGGCACCGATTCGCCACACGCCACGTAGATCCGCACCGCACTGACTATCGAACGTCCGAACTCTTGAACCGACCGACGTCCATCCGAGACACTAAACCCCATCAACCAGCACGATGAACCACCCGGTGCTCTTGATCCTTGCCGCTGGCACCTTGCGGCCGTTGGTCTGCGTATCGATCACGTCTGGCGCGCCGGAATCCGAAGACAGGGCGAGGACGCGCTCCGTGACTTCATTGACCCAATTGACCTGTGACGTCACAGCGCCGGGTGAGGCATCCCGCGTCATCCCCTCGGGTGATCGATAGAAGGGTGCTACCGGATTGGACTGCCGGTTCACACGCTCGAGCTCGCTTTCCAGCACTGGATCGCTGGCATCGACCACCAGCCCGTGCTGGTCGACAATGAAGGCCGTCAGATCATTGCCGCTGGTCAGCCCATTCAATACCGACCGGGACAGTTGCTTCAGGGTTGCGTCGCGTGACACAACGCCGAGCAATCGTTCGCCTGCAAATACTGAGTAGGAAGCGGTGATCATCATCCCCGCCCCCACCAGATCCGGATACGGACGAGTCCAGCCGACCTCCCGATGCGCGAAGTCTGCCGCCATGTAAAACACTTGTCCGCTCGGCCTCGCATTGTTGACCGCCTGCGCGACCGGAGCGTATGGGTAGATCAAGATCATCTCGTCCGAGGTGCTCACGTAAACCCAAGAGGAGTCGAAGCTGCGGTATGCGGCGCGAAATACCGGGATTGACTGCTTGAACTCCCGAAGATGGAACGCTACTGCGTCGGCCGGAATCGTGTGGTCGTAGCTGTAGATCGCAGGCATGGGGTCCTGGAATCCGGGAGTCGGCGCACCGTCCGACCATGTCCGGAAGCGGGTGGTATCGCCCACGGAAGCGATGCGACTACCCCATTTGCCGCTATCCTCATTTGCAACCTGTGCCCGCTGAATGACCATCGTTCGGTATTCGCTACCCAGCGTTCTACCCAGCGTTCGAGTGCTCGCCGCAACATCGTGGAAAACGGCTTCGATTCTGTCCGCACCGAGCCGAACCAGCGCTCCCAGCGTGGGATTGCATTCCGCTCCCTCCACTGCGCTCGCACCCACGGACGTCGCAACGCAGGCGATACGTAGCGCTGTCAACAGACCGCCACGCCAGGTGTCGATCGCATTCTCGGTAGCCCTCGTGAGAATCTGCAATTGTTTCTCCTTCGCACCTGGTCCAACCATCGCGCGCAGCACTGCAATCTTGAGCCCCTGGGCGCGCTCATGCAATATGGAGGAAACGCGCCGGTGAAGGCCTGCGCGAGAGTTCGATTCATTCGCTGTGCAAGCGACCGATCTCCCCTTCATGCGCGACATGCTTCGAGCGGTCCGGAAGCTATGCCGCATCACTGATCGACGGCGAGAATCGAGGGTGCGTCCTGGGGTCACTCTTCGCAAATTACTGGACCGATGAGCCGTTCGAACCCTTTCGGGAAGCCGTCTGCCACGATGTTGGTGGCTTCCCTGCGGTATGTATTCGTCTTGGGTACCGCCGCGGTTTTTCTCCTGTTCGAAGAACCGCTGTTATCGACCGGCCTGGGATTGGCGTTCGGCATCGGCATATTTCTCTGGCTGTTCGCTGCGGTAGTGCTCGGTGCATTGACCGTAGTCGCGAATGCCGACGAACTCGCCCAGAAACTGGGCGAGCCGTACGGCACGCTGATACTCACTCTAGGCGTGGGGAGTATCGAAATCATGACGATTGGAGCGGTGATGCTGACCGGCGACGCAAACCCGACGCTCGCCCGCGACACCATGTTCTCCGTGGTCATGATCGTGATGAATGGATTGATCGGCCTTGCGCTGCTCCTCGGCGGATTGCGCTACCGGGAACAGGGCTACAACTTCACCGGTGTCAATGCCTACCTGAGTCTCATCGTCGCCCTGAGTACGTTGGGCCTGATCTTGCCCAACTACACGACGACCACCCTGGGTCCTACGCTCTCCAAGGGCCAACAGACCTTCCTCATCGCCATGTGCCTCAGCCTCTATGCTGCCTTTCTGACTATCCAGACAACGCGACATCGTTCCTTTTTCGCCGAGGTGTTACCGGTCCCCGAGGTGTTCCGGCCAGGAGTACGCGACGGCACCGCGCCGGCCAAGTCGGCCGCCTATTCTGCAGCGGTAATGGTCCTTTTTCTGGGTGCGACCATCCTCCTCGCGGAGAAGCTCGCGGTCACCCTGAACGCCGGCCTCGAAACCTTCGGCCTGCCACCAACGCTGGGCGCGTTTCTGGTGGCAGTGCTGGTCCTTGTGCCCGAAGGCGTTGGTGCGATCAAGGCAGCGTTGGCCAACCAGGTGCAACGCTCCATGAACATTCTGCTGGGCTCCGTGCTCGCAACCTTGGCGATGACGATTCCGGCAGTCGTTGTTCTCGCCATGGTCGGCCGCAGCACCCTCGACCTCGGGCTCGCACCAGACCAGCAGGTCATGCTGGTACTGACACTTGCCACATCGATGCTGACTCTTTCCAGCGGACGCACCAACGTCTTGCAAGGGACCGTGCATCTCGGTCTGTTCCTATCCTACTTGCTGCTGATTTTTCTTCCGTGACAACCAGCGCGCACGGGTTCGCCGGCAGCAGCGTCGGTCTCAGGAAAACGAACAACCGCGATGCCTGCGCACGAGTCCTCGACCTTGATAGGCTGTCGTTGGTGGCACTACGCAATCACTACGTCGGCAACCGGTAACTTTGGCAGGATCCAATTCGCGGAAACCGGATTCAATTCAACGCCGGTAGTGCCGCGGAGCCCTGGTGGAGGTCTGGGACCCGACCAAGTTAGCGAACTGGAGGCGGGGGTCGGAATCGAACCGGCGTGGACGGCTTTGCAGGCCGCTGCATGACCACTCTGCCACCCCGCCCGGCGGCGTTGCCGGGACCAACTAAAAAGGGAAAACGTCGCTGGGATTCACGACCGTTTTCCCTCGGCATCCCGAAATCGGATGGAGCGGGAAACGAGGCTCGAACTCGCGACCTCAACCTTGGCAAGGTTGCGCTCTACCAACTGAGCTATTCCCGCATAGAACAGACGCGGCATTATAGAAACCGCCGCCAGCTTGTCAAGACGGGAACGGTTATTACGACCGCGCCCGGACGCTCTGCGCGGCCATCTTGAGGTAATACGCCATCGACCAAAGCGTCAGCACTGCGGCTATGTAGATAAGTGCCGTGCCCGGAACACGTGCGTCGACGACGCCGAACAACGGGTCGCTGTAGAGCAGCAGGAGAATTGCGATCATCTGGCAGATTGTCTTAACTTTTCCGAGGAACGAGACCGCCACCGAGCGACTTTCCCCGATACGGGCCATCCATTCCCGGAGCGCAGAGATGGCGATTTCGCGGCCAATGATGATGACGGCAACGACCTCGTCCACGCGTCCCAGCCTCACCAGGACGATCAAGGCGGCCGCGACCATCAGCTTGTCGGCCACCGGATCAAGGAACGCGCCGAACGCCGACGTCTGATTGAGGCTGCGCGCCAGCCAGCCGTCGAGCCAGTCGGTAAGGGCACCAAGCAGAAAGACTGCGGCCGCTATGAGATTCTTGCCATGCAGGGAAAGGACATCGTCGGGCAAGTAGAACAGCCCGACGAACACCGGAATCAGGAGTATGCGAGCCCATGTCAGCAGGATCGGTATGTTCATCGGCATGGCAGCTTGCTCAGTGAAGTTGCCGATAAATGCGCTCTGCCAGTGGCCGGCTGATCCCTTCCACTTGAGCGAGCTCGTCGAGGCTTGCTGCAACCACGCCTTTGAGCCCGCCAAATCGGGCGAGAAGTTTCTGGCGCCGCTTGGCGCCGATTCCGTCGATGTCCTCAAGGCTCGAGGTGGTACGGGCGCGTGCCCTGCGATTGCGATGGCCGGTGATGGCGAACCGATGCGCTTCGTCGCGAATCTGCTGGATCAGGTGCAGTCCTGGATCGTCGGGCGAAAGGCGCACGATCTCTCCGGTCTCGGCCACGATGAGTTGTTCGAGCCCGGCCTTGCGCTCCTCGCCCTTGGCGACGCCCACGAGCGGAATGTCAGCCAGTCCGATATCGTGCAGTATGGGAATCACCCCAGCGACCTGTCCCTTGCCCCCGTCGACGAGAATCAGGTCCGGCAGTTTGCCATCGCTCTCGGCGATCTTGCGATAGCGGCGCTCGAACACCTGTCTCAATGCCGCGTAGTCGTCCCCGGGCGTGATGCCCTCGATGTTGAAACGCCGATACTCCGAGTTCTGCATGCCCCCCCGATCGTAGACTACGCAGGAGGCCACAGTCGCCTCCCCCATGGTGTGGCTGATGTCGAAGCATTCGATTCGCTGGGTTGTTTCGGCAACGCCCAGGCTTCGCTGGAGAGCCGCTAGTCGCGCTTCCTGGGTGGCTCGTGTGGCCTCGCGCTGGGCGACTGCGAGCTTCGCATTCTGTTCGGCCATCGCCAGCCACACACGGCGTTCGCCGGCTGGATTCTCCGCGATTTGTACCTTCATCCCCGATTGCTCGGACAGCAACACCGCCAGTGCGTCGGACGCGACCCCTCGATTGACCACAATGAGCGGGGGAACGGGCCGCTCCAGATAGTGCTGCAGCAGGAATGCCTCCAGAGCGTCGCTCTCGTCGCTATCGCTGGCGTTCTGTGGAAAGAACGATCTGTCGCCCCGATGCATGCCACCCCGGATCATCACCAGATTGACCGCGGTCATTCCGCCGTCGTTGACCACGGCAACTACATCGACATCCTGGGCCCTGGCGCTGGACACGAACTGGCGCTCGCGGATCGCCTTCAGACTCCGTACCTGGTCGCGATAGGCCCCTGCCTGCTCGTAGTTCTGCATTGCTGCCGCGGCTTCCATCTTGCGTCCCAGGTCATCCAGAACCTCGTCCTGTCGACCCGTCAGAAACATGGCCGCATGAGCAACGTCCTCGGCGTAACGGGTTGCGTCGATCAGACCGACGCACGGACCCGTACAGCGGTGAATCTGGTGCAGGAGGCAAGGCCGCGAGCGATGGGCAAAAACCGAATCCTCACAAGTACGCACCCGGAAAACCTTCTGCAGCAGCTGGATACTCTCCCGAACTGCGCTGGCATGCGGAAACGGGCCGAAGTACCGATTTGCCCGTTCGAGACTTCCACGATGGAAGCCGAGCCGGGGAAATTCGTGGCCACTCAACACCAAGTACGGATATGATTTATCATCCTTATACAGTATGTTATAGCGTGGACTTAAACTCTTTATGAAGTTATTCTCTAGCAGTAGCGCTTCGCTTTCGGATCGCGTGACCGTCACTTGGATGGCAGCCACCTGCGCCACCATCACTTGGATGCGAGGCGTCAAACCCGCCCCCTTCTGAAAATACGACGTCACGCGTTTCTTCAGGTCGAGCGCCTTGCCCACGTACAGCACATCGCCCTGCGACGAGATCATCCGGTAGACGCCGGGGCGGTGCGGCAGCGAAGCGAGAGTTTCCTCGATCGATTGCGACCGCGATGTTCCACCCGCAATACTTGCCTCGGATGTATTCATGCGGGAGCTATCGGGCAGTCCTTGTCGCGCAACGCCGCCTCACCTGCAACTGAAGAACACGTGCCCTTGACCCGTGCGGGACTGCGTCGGTTCCGCGGCCGGGTGGGACGTCCCAAGACGCGGGCGTTCAGGCAGGGCATAGAGCATCAGGAGTGACCCGTGTAGCACGCGATCCGTTCGAATACGGCCTCGAACATGCTCGCGGTGAGGCGTTTCGTCTGGGTATTGTATCGGCTGCAATGGTAGCTATCGAATAGCCGGATGTGGTTCGCGAGCACGTGTTCGGCGCCATGGCTGAATACATGATCCGCTATACGTCGCCGAAGGGCGAGCAGCACCGCCTTGTGCGCCACCACCCCGAGCGCAAGCACGGCCGTACCCGCTGCCATCGCATCCAGCTCCGCAGCGAGGTAATCGTTGCACTGTCGCACTTCGGCCGGCGCCGGCTTGTTCTCGGGAGGCAGGCATTTCACGGCATTGGTGATTCGGCACCCCCGCAGCCGCAAGTCATCCTGCGCATCCACGGACAGGGGTTCGTTCGACCAGCCGAACCGGTACAAGGTCGTGTAGAGCAATTCACCTGCATAGTCGCCCGTGAACGGACGGCCGGTGCGATTCGCTCCATGCATGCCGGGTGCGAGACCGACGATGAGCAGTTGCGGTGACGGATCGCCAAACGCAGGAACCGGCTTCGCGTGGTAGCCAGGATATCGATCTCGTACGTGGTCCAGAAAACTCGCCAGACGCTTGCAACGCCTGCAAGCGATCAGAGCGGGGAACGTCGGCTGCGAAGAAGGACTCTCGGGGCCACCATCGGAACTCAACGTCGAATCGGAAACTGGACGATTTCCGCCTTCGTCACCTGCTTCGCGGGCGCCGGGTCCGCGTCGCCTGACAGCTCCGCCATGAGCGAATTCAGCGATCGCTGCAGCTCGTCGAAACTGCGCCACATGAGATTACTCACACGGATGCAGGCCCCCAGGGCGCTCGACGAGCGTTGGCGCTCAAGATCGACCCGGCTCTGCAATCCGATCAGCCTCTTGCGCTGATGCTCCGGCGCTGAAGCGATCAAAGCCTCGATCGCCTCCTTGCGCTTGCGCTCGAATGCTTCAGGATCGGTTCGGGCCAATTCACTCCACGTCTCCCAATCGAATTCCATACTGCCTCTGTCTCCGGTACCTAGCCTTCACGCCGGCTTGCCGAGTATAGCGGGCTTGAACGTACTCGCCGCGCCGTCAGGCCGTCAGAGTCCGCCGCAGCACGTCTTCGCGTGCAGCCGAATAGGATGAACTGCGCCCCAGTCCCGCGAAATCGAGAGGCCGGGGGCGGCCATGCAGTCGGGCGAGCCGCGTGAGCGCGACGGGAGAGCAAGCACGTTTCAGACCGTCGAGCAGCGTCCCGGCTGCCGGGGGGTCATTGCACACCAGGACCATTTCGCATCCGGCATCCAGTGCGAGCCAGCCGCGCTCGACGATGCCGCCAGCGCCCTGTGCTCCGACCATCGTCAGGTCGTCACTGAAGATTGTCCCGTCGAAACCGAGTCGTTCACGCAATACGGTCTTGAGCCAGAAGCGGGAATAGCCGGCTGGCTGCGAGTCCACCGCGGCATACAGCACGTGAGCAGGCATGATTCCGGGAATACCGTTGGTGACGAGACGCACGAACGGTTGCATGTCGCGCTCGATCTGGTCATAGGTTCGAGCGTCCACGGGCATGTCCACATGCGAGTCAGCCTCCGCATAACCATGTCCCGGAAAATGCTTGCCGACCGCGCCCATTCCCCCTTCCGCCAGTCCCGCCACCAGGGCAGTGGCAAGTTCTCCGACGCATTGGGGATTGCTGTGGAAAGCACGGTTGCCGATGACGCCGCTGCGGTCATGGTCGAGGTCGAGTACAGGAGCGAAGCTGAAATCCACGCCGCACCCCCGCAACTCGAAAGCGAGCACCGCACCGATCGAGTGCGCGAGCGCCCTGGCCGCGTCAGCGTCGCTGTCATGCAACCGGCCGAGTTCGCGCATGGGTGGCAATCGCGTGAATCCATCGCGAAAACGCTGGACGCGGCCGCCCTCGTGATCGACTGCGATCAGCAGGGACGGTGTCCTCAGGCCATGAATCTCCGCTGTGAGTCGGGAGATTTGACCTGGATCGGCGTAGTTGCGGGAAAAGAGGATGACCCCGCCCACCACCGGATGCAGAAGCCTTTCCCGTTCCTCGGGCGTCAGTTCGACCCCGGCGACGTCGAGCATCACCGGACCGAGTGGACACTGTACCTGCAGACCGCTCAAGGCACGGCCACCGACTCCAGGACGACCATGGCGACGGCTGCGATCTGCTCGTCCGTGAGTGACAGGTGGTGGCGTGCAACACCGCGCTGCGCCAACCATGAATCGAGTTCGGCGCCGAAGCGGAAGCTCGGCTTGCCGAGCGGATCGCGCACGATCTGGATTGCATGAAACGTCGCGGGCGCTCGAATGCCGGTCCCAAGGGCCTTCCCGAATGCTTCCTTCGCAGCGAATCGTTTCGCGAGAAACGCCGCAGGACGGGCCGCCGCCTCGAACTCCGGCCATTCCGATGGAGCCAGCACGCGCTGGGCGAAGCGATCGCCGAAGCGCACCAGGGCCTGCTCCACCCTGACTACCTGAACGATGTCGACGCCGATGCCTGCGATCATGGCTCTATGCCTGCTCCATTGCCCAGTGCAGTGAGATAGGCGCGGACGGTAGCGGCCATGCCGAATTCGAGAGCGTCCGCCGTTAAAGCGTGGCCGATGGATACTTCAAGCAACTGCGGCACCGCCTTGACGAAAGCGGGTAGGTTCTCGCGGTTCAGATCGTGGCCCGCATTCACGCCAAGGCCGACGCGCTGCGCCGCCCGAGCGGCATCGACGTAGCGTTGCAGCGTGCCGGCGAACGCCGGCGTATCGAAGTCCCTGGCATACGGCTCGGTATAGAGCTCGATTCGATCCGCGCCCAGATCTGCGGCGCGCCCCACGGCCAGGCCGTCCGCATCCATGAACAAGCTGACGCGCACGCCGGCCGACCTCACCCTCTCGATGAGTGGTCCCAGCCTCGCACCGTCCCGTTCGAGATTCCAACCGTGATCGGAGGTCGCGGCACCGGGGGCATCGGGTACCAGAGTGAACTGGTCCGGGCGGATGGTCATGACGAGGTCGAGCACGTCGTGAAAGGGATTGCCTTCGATATTGAACTCTGCACCCGGATGCTGCGCGAACAGACTCGAAAGCTCGGTTACGTCGCTCACACGGATGTGGCGATTGTCTGGTCGCGGGTGCACGGTGATGCCATGCGCACCTGCAGCAAGAGCAATTTCCGCCATGCGGGTGACGCTGGGGATTCCGAGCGACCTCGCATTGCGCACGAGAGCGATCTTGTTCAGATTGACGCTGAGTCTGGTCATGGATTGGGAAGGGGCTCGCAGCCGCTCACAGCTGCTGCAGATCCTTGATCAGCTGCCGCGTCTGGAGTTCCGGTTGTCCGAAATGATGGTGTATCAGTGAGCGCAGCAGCCGTTTGCTCTCCGCAGCGGTCACCGGATCAGAATAGTCATCACGTGCGATGTCGAGCAACGTGCTGCCTTGAACGTATTCAAACCCTGATTGCATTTCCGAGGTCTGGGCGCGCTCTATCGGTCCCAACTCGGGAGCGTATCGATAGCGAACCCCGGCGCTCACCGGCGCGTGCGTGTCCGCGGCGTGGCCGAGCTCGAGGGCGTATCCCAGCTCCGTGAGAAGCCGTTTCTCGAAGCGACGCAGGATCGCGGCCGGAGCCGTACTTGCGGACAGTTCGCGAATCGCCTCGGCGTAAGTGTCGAACAACTGCTCGTGCGGATCGTCCCTGGCGAGCACCTTGACCAGCAGTTCGTTCAGGTAGAACCCGCACAGCAGCGAAACGCCGGTGAGTTGGGGCACGCCACCCTGCCATTCGGCGGAATGTAGCAGGCGAAGTTCGCCCTTTCCGGACCACGTGACGAGCAACGGCTGGAACGCCATCAGCAGGCCGCGCAGAGCAGAATGCGGACGCCGTGCGCCTTTTGCGATAGCGGGTATTCGCCCATGGCTGCGCGTCAGGAGTTCCACGACGAGACTCGTCTCTTTCCACGGATAGGTGTGCAGCACGAAGGTCGGGCGGTTCGATTCCCGCCGACGATCCTCCAGGCTGTAAGGCCGAGCGGCGGGCGCTTCCCTAGCTTCAGGCGTACCCATACTTGCGCATGGCCTTGGGATCATCGGTCCAACCAGGCTCGACTTTCACCCACAACTCGAGGAATACCTTGCCGCCGAACAGACGCTCCATGTCGAGCCGGGCTTCGGTCGCGATCTCCTTGAGCTTCGATCCGGCCGCGCCGATCACCATGGCCTTGTGATTCTCCCGTCCGACGATGATCAGGCAGCGAATGCGACGGTGTTCACCTTCGGTCTCGAAGGTTTCCACGACAACGTTCGCCGCGTACGGTAGTTCGTCCCCGGTCAGGCGGAATATCTTCTCGCGAACCAGTTCTGCCGCCAGGAACCGCTCGCTGCGATCCGTGATCTGGTCCTCGTCGTACAACGCCGCTTGTTCGATCAGATGCTTGCGGATTGCGTCGAGGAGGTCCTCGCATTGCTCACCCGTCTCGGCGCTGATGGGAACGATGTCGGAGAAATCGCGCCGCTCGCTGATCTTCTGGATGAACGGCAACAGGGCGTCGCGCTCCTTGAGCCGGTCCACCTTGTTGATTGCGAGAACCACCGGCCGGCCTGCCGGAAGCAGCCTCAGCACCGCATCGTCGCCCGAATTGAAGTGCCCGGCTTCCACGACCATGACGATCGCATCCACCTCCGCGAGACTGTCGGTGACCGCCCGATTCAACGCCTTGTTGAGCGCGCCGCCATGCGCAGTCTGAAAACCGGGTGTATCCACGAA
Organism: Burkholderiales bacterium; assembly: GCA_038324085.1. GTDB lineage: Bacteria > Pseudomonadota > Gammaproteobacteria > Burkholderiales. The sequence goes on along the minus strand of JBBQHP010000002.1, from coordinate 170,994 downwards.
GACGAACTGTGCGTCGGGTTTCGAGACGATCCCGGTCAGCCGATGTCGCGTGGTCTGCGGTTTCCGCGACGTTATGCTGATCTTCTGTCCGACGAGGTGGTTGAGCAGCGTTGATTTTCCGACATTCGGGCGTCCGACGATCGCGACGAATCCCGCGCGATAAGACGACGCGTCGGCATCGCTCACTGATGCGTCGCCTGCTCGTAGGCCAATCGAGCAGCAACCTGCTCCGCGGCGCGCCGACTCGAGCCAGTGCCGACGGCGCGGATTCCGAGCCCCATCGCCAGGCATTCGACTTCGAATTCCTGGCGATGGGGCTCGCCCCGCACTTCGACCACGCGATAAACCGGCAGGGACAGTCGGCGAGCCTGCAGGTGCTCCTGAAGCAGGGTCTTCGGATCCTTCGATGTGGCAACTGGGTCCAGGCTCGCTAGCGCATCACGAAAAACGTCCAATGTGATGGACTCGGCCCGTTCGAACCCGGCGTCGATGAATACGGCCCCGATCAGCGCCTCCACCGTATCGGCGAGGATCGACGGGCGACCTGCCCCGCCGCTGCGCGCTTCGCCCTCACCCAACATCACGCTCTCACCGAGGCCCAGCGCCTGGGCGTGCTCCGCGAGCGATCCCTGATTCACCAGACCTGCCCGCAGACGCGACAGATCCCCTTCGGGAAGAGTCGGGAAGCGTCGAAAGAGTTCATGCGCGATCACACAGTTGAGCACGGCATCACCGACGAACTCCAGTCTTTCGTTGTGCGGCTGGCTGTGGCTTCGGTGCGTCAACGCCTGCCGCAGCAGTCCCGTGTCCGAGAAGACGTGTCCTAGGGCTCCACTGATCCCTTTGCCTGCCGGCATTCCCCCGCCCAAGCGCTCAGCGGCCGCCTACGGCCTCGAAGTCGATCAGCACGCTGATATTCGCAAACAGCGGCACCTTTTTCTGGTATGCCGCGACGATGGTGACCGAATTGCCGGTCTTCGAGATCTCCAGATCCTTGCCCGTGATCGATGAAATGTCGTCGATCTGCGAATGCTTGTCGAAGGACCCCATGATGTCGCGCACGGTCATGGACTCAGGACTTCTCGACAGTTCGCGAACGGTCCGCTGAATGGTGAAGTACTCGATGTAAGCCGGTACGAGCTTCATGCCGATTATGGCCACGAAAACCAGGATACCGCCCACCAAGATGAGCCCGAGCAGGCTCAAGCCTCGCTGTCTTCTCATGCCGACTCCCATCAGTTGATCCAGGTACCGATGCGTTTGAAATCGCCGAAATTCCACCAGATCAGGAATGCCTTGCCGACAATGTTGGCGTCGGGCACGAAACCCCAGTAGCGGCTGTCGCTGCTCGAATCCCGGTTGTCACCCATCATGAAGTAGTGGCCGGCCGGCACCTTGCACCTGAATCCCTCTTCATTGTATTCGCAGTTTTCGCGATACGGGAAAGGGCGCACCCCGGCGATCTGCACTGGCGGTGCATCCGCATTCATGATGATCGAATGGGCATGGCTACCCAGTTGCTCGCGGAACCGCTTTGCACTGATGTAGTTGAGACCACTCTCCAGGTAGCTGTAGTCCTGCTCGGATTCCACCGCCACCGGCGCACCATTCACCGTAAGTCGCTTGTTATGGTAGACGATGTCATCTCCTGGAACACCGACCACACGCTTGATGTAGTCGAGCGACGGATTCTCCGGGAACCGGAACACCATGACCTCGCCCCTCTGTGGAGAACCGATCTCCACGATCTTCACGTTGGCCACAGGCAGGCGGATTCCGTAGGTGAACTTGTTCACGAGGATGAAGTCCCCGATCATCAGGGTCGGGATCATGGAGCCCGAGGGAATCTTGAACGGCTCCACCAGAAATGAACGCAGCACGAACACCGCGAGGATTACCGGGAAGAAGCTCTTCGGGTATTCCACCCACCACGGTTCCTTTGCGTCCGGGCGACGTCGCGATTTCAGAACAAACTTGTCCAGCAACCAAACGCTGCCCGTTACGATGAGCAGCACCAGCATGATGAGTGCGAAGTTCATGGAGGAAGTGAATGCCTCGGGGGTTCGGTTATTTTCCTTCCACCTGGAGGATCGCTAGGAACGCCTCCTGGGGAATCTCGACGTTGCCGACCTGCTTCATGCGTTTCTTGCCGGCCTTTTGTTTTTCGAGCAGCTTCTTCTTGCGGGAAATGTCGCCGCCGTAGCATTTTGCGAGCACGTTCTTGCGCAGCGCCTTGATGGTTTCGCGCGCGATGATGTGGGCGCCGATAGCAGCCTGGACGGCGACGTCGAACATCTGGCGCGGGATCAGTTCGCGCATCTTTGCGGCGAGTTCGCGACCGCGATGCTGCGAGCTGGAGCGATGCACGATCAGCGACAGCGCATCCACCTTTTCGCTGTTGATGAGGATATCGAGCTTAACCAGGTCATCGGCGCGGAACTCCTTGAAATCATAATCGAGAGACGCGTAGCCTCGGCTCGTGGATTTCAATTTGTCGAAGAAATCCATGACGACCTCGTTGAGCGGAATGTCGTAGGTCAGCATCACCTGCCGCCCCATGTACTGAAGGTTGCGTTGGGCACCGCGCTTCTGGTTGCACAGCGTGATGACGGGGCCCACGTAATCCTGCGGCACGAGAATCGTCGCGGTGATGATCGGCTCGCGGATCTCCTCGATCTTCGACGCTTCCGGAAGACGCGACGGATTCTCGACCTCGAGCACGGCGCCGTCGCGCATCAGCACCTGGTAGACGACGGTCGGCGCGGTCGTAATGAGGTTCATCCCGTATTCCCGCTCGAGGCGCTCCTGCACGATGTCCATGTGCAGCAAACCGAGGAAGCCACAACGGAAACCGAAGCCGAGCGCCTGGGAGGTCTCGGGTTCGTAGCGCAGCGACGAATCGTTCAAGTGCAGCTTTTCGAGGGCATCGCGCAGCGCTTCGTATTCGTTCGACTCCACGGGATAGAGGCCGGCGAACACCTGCGGCTTGATCTCCTTGAATCCGGGCAGGGGTTCGACCGCCGGTCGGTTCAAGAGCGTGATCGTATCGCCGACCTTGGCATCCTTCAGTTCCTTGATGCCGGCGATGATGAAGCCCACTTCGCCGGCGGAGAGGGATTCGGTGTCGCGCGCCTTCGGGGTGAATACACCCACGTGCTCGCAACCGTGGATTGCCCGGCTCGCCATGAGGAGCAATTGGTCCTTCGGCTTAACGGCACCGTCGAAAACCCGGACCAGCATCACGACGCCCACGTAATTGTCGAACCATGAATCGATGATCAGCGCCTTCAGCGGACCTGACGGATCGCCTTGGGGCGGTGGGATGCGCGCGATGACCGCGTCCAGAATGTCCTCGACGCCGACCCCGGTCTTGGCGCTCGCGAGCAGCGCATCATGGGCAGGGATCCCGATGATGTCCTCGATCTCTTCCATCACCCGCTCGGGTTCGGCTGAAGGCAGATCGATCTTGTTGAGGACCGGGACGACATCTACCCCTTGTTCGATCGCCGTGTAGCAGTTCGCCACCGTCTGAGCCTCGACGCCCTGGGACGCATCGACGACGAGCAGTGCGCCTTCGCAGGCGGCCAGCGAGCGCGACACCTCGTAGGAGAAATCCACGTGGCCGGGGGTATCGATCAGGTTCAGCTGGTAGACCTGGCCGTCGCGCGCTCGATAACGCAGTGCCGCGGTCTGGGCCTTGATCGTGATGCCGCGCTCGCGCTCCAAGTCCATGGAGTCCAGGACCTGAGCTTCCATTTCGCGGTCCGAGAGCCCCCCGCACAATTGGATGAAGCGATCGGCCAGCGTGGACTTGCCGTGGTCGATATGCGCGATGATGGAGAAGTTGCGGATGTGCTGCATGACGAAAAGGGGCACCGAAGTGCCCCTTTCTCGAGGTGCTCGAGGTGTGCGAGCGAAGCCGCGATTCTAGCGTATTCGCTCGCCCCGGTGACGGTGGCCGAGGCCGGAACGTGCTTCAGTTCCCGTTCAGGCGCAGCGGAATGTAGAGCGATGAATCGCCGCGCCGGATCAACAGGGCCACGCTGCGCGACTTCTCGAACTGGCCGATGATCTGATTCAGTTGTTCGAGCGACTTCACGTCCTGATTGTTTATCGCCATCAGGATGTCTCCGCGACGGATGCCAGCCCGGGCAGCGTTGCCTTGGGCATCCTCGACCAGCAGCCCGCTGTTGATGCCCAGCTCCTTGCGCTGGTCGGCAGTCAGTTCCGACAGGGTCATTCCGAGCTTGGCAACTGCATCACCGGGTTTGACGGCCTTGCGCGCCGGACGTTCGACCCGTTTGTCGTCCTGCAACTCACCGACCGTGACCGTCAGGTCCTTCATGGCACCCTTGCGCCAGACCTGCATCGTCGCCTTGGACCCCGGGCGGGTGGCGGCGACGAAACGTGGCAGATCCGCGGAACTGTTCACCGCCTTGCCTTCGAACTTGAGAATGATGTCGCTTTGTTCGACCCCGGCCTTGTCCGCAGGACCGTTTTTCTCCACCGAGTTGACCAGGGCACCTAACGGTTTCTGCATTCCGAACGACTCCGCGAGCTCCTTCGTGACTTCCTGGATCACGACCCCGATGCGGCCGCGCGTCACCTTGCCGGTGCTGCGCAGCTGATTGGCGATGTCCATCGCGACGTCGATCGGTATGGCGAACGACAGCCCCATGAATCCGCCGGTGCGGCTGTAGATCTGGGAATTGATGCCGACGACTTCGCCTTTCAGATTGAACAGGGGTCCGCCAGAGTTGCCCGGATTGATCGCGACATCGGTCTGAATGAACGGCGTGAAATTCTCCTGCGGCAACGAGCGGCCTTTTGCGCTGACGATGCCGGCCGTCACCGTGTTGTCGAAGCCGAAGGGTGATCCGATCGCAAGCACCCATTCTCCGACCTTCAACTTGTTGGCGTCGCCGATGTTTACTTTCGGCAGATTGGACGCCTCGATCTTGACGATGGCCACGTCCGTTCGCTTGTCCACGCCGATGAGCTTGGCGGTGAATTCACGTTTGTCGGTGAGCCGCACGGTGATGTCGTCGCCGGCTTCGACCACATGCGCATTGGTCATGATGTAGCCGTCGGAGCTGATGATGAAGCCGGAACCCAGCGAGCGCGTATCCTGCTCGCGCGGCTGCTGTCCTGGCGGGCCGTAGCGGCGGAAGAAATCGAAGAACGGATCGTCCTCCTGGCCCCCCGGCCCCTGGCCAGGGCCTTGTCCCGGCGCTTGCGCCATCGCCTTGGTGGACGTCGTGCTGATGTTCACTACTGCCGGGCCCTGCTGTTCGACCAGCTCGGTGAAGTCCGGCAGATCTGCCGCCATCGCCGGCATGCAGAGCGACACCGCGACTAAAGCGATCCCGAAGGCTCGACGCATCATGTTTGGTTTCCTGGCTTGTGAAAGGGCATGATCTGCACTGGTCTGAGCCGCCTGCAGCTACTTCGCCTTCAGCGAAATGGAATCGGCGATCAACCTGACCGTGGCGGCAGGGGTCTCTCCCAGCACCGTCACGCGGTGATCCCCGACCATCCGAGTGAAGATGTTGATGGCGCCGTGCTGGGCGGCGCCCTCGCTCACCGGCTGTTTCATGGGGCCGGGTTCGATGAAGACCGAGACGGCCGCGAGCCCGTCCGTCAATACGATGTGCGTCAGTGAGCGCGGTCCGCCGCTCTGTTTGGACCGGCGCATCTCCATGACCTTGCGGAACCCCGGCGGCTGGTTCTTGATCTCCCATCCGGAGTCGATCTGCGCATTGCTCGAGATGCGGTCGACTTTCCATTTCGCCTGCTCGGACGCGTATGTCGACTTCACGTCGTCCAGAGCGAGCTTGGCCACGATGTTGAGCTGCGTGAAAGCGAATTGCTCGACCACCTGGTTGCGCTCATTCAGCATGCGCGCTCGCAGGAGCAGCCCGGTTCCGATCGCCGCCCAGAACTTGTGCCCGTAGCGCAGATTGTCCTTCGGCTCCAGCATGAGAGTCTGGGCATCGAATCCGGCCACCCGCTCAAGCTCCATCTTGCGAATGATGTAGTGCTCGGTGATCGTCTGCAGTTGTTCCGGAAGCAGGTTCGGGAAGCTCCGACCGGGGCCACGGTGCTCGGCACGAACCGTCTTTATCTCCGGATAGTACGACAGTACCTCGTCGTCGTTGCGGATGACTTCCCGCGGCGGACCATCGAGCGTGGTGAGCTTTTCGTGCTCGGTCCCGCCGTCCGCCATGTGGGTGATCCGTGAGGTCTCCACCGAATCGCCGTGCTGATAGACGAAGGTGCCCTCGTAGTTCAACGTGCGGGCTGCCGCAGCGATCCGCTGCAGCCAATCCAGCGCCTCGGTCTGGGACAGTTCACCGGCCCGGGCGCCGGCGGCCAGTGCCGCTCCGACGACCAGGCCGCCGATCCAGCCCCAACGCACTGCTCTCATCGGGTCATTTCGCGGACGCCCGCAGGTCGACGTTCTGGAGGTATGGAGCGACACCGGGAAAGGCCGCTACCGGCGCGATGGCATGATGTTGCGCGAGCAAGTATTCGTCGACCGACGGAGTCGGGTCCGTGTCGACGATTACTGTTCCCTGGCCCGGCCCCTGCGCGGTCTGTTCCGGGATGTCGTGCAGTGGCGCGGGTTGATTCATGAATGCAAGCCATGCGACGGCTGCAACCCCGGCGAGCGACGCGGCAGCGGAGAGCGCGTACAGACGAACCTTGCGCGGGGCCACCACGCTCGGACGAGGCGCGAGGATCGTCGGCTCCTTCCCCAGCGTCTCCCTGAATCGGTCGCAGAAGCGAGCGGCGACGACGCCGTCCTTGCGCAGGACATCGCCGATCAAATGATAGGTTTCCCACTCCTGCAGCAGGTTCTCATCGCTCTTGATTCGCCCGAGTTCGACGAGTGCGTCCCCAGCTTCCAGCTCACCATCCATCAGCGCCGAAATGCGTTCCATCGTCACCACCTCTTGTCCTTGCTCGTTCCCAACAACGGCCGCAGCTTCTCCGCGATCGTCTCCCGGGCCCTGAAGATCCGGGATCGCACTGTCCCGATCGGGCAATTCATGATCGTGGCGATATCCTCGTACGAGAGACCCTCTATCTCCCGCAGCGTGATCGCCGTACGCAATTCCTCTGGCAACGCTTGCATGGTTTCGTTCACCGTGCTTGCGATCTGCTTGCTCATCAGTTCCGCCTCAGGCGTGTTGACATCCCTCAACTGATCGCCGTCGTCGAAATTTTCTGCCTCTTCGCTGTCGAATCCCGTAGTTGTGGGCGCGCGCCGGCCCATCGCGACGAGGTAGTTCTTCGCCGTATTGATCCCGATCCGGTACAACCACGTATAGAAGGCACTGTCGCCCCTGAACGAGGGCAGCGCCCGGTACGCCTTTATGAACGCTTCCTGGGCAACGTCCTCCACCTCAGCGTGATCCCGGATGAACCGCGACAATAGCCGGCCGAGCTTGCGCTGATACTTCGCAACCAGCATTTCGAAGGCACGCTTGTCCCCCCGCTGGGCCCGCTCGACCAGCTGCTGATCGATCTCGCGATCACCCATGAGCCATATCCTGAACCACTTGCTTGATTGTGGCGGCGAGTGCCGTCCGAAAAGGGCGGCGAGTATAACACCCACCTCGCAGCGTTCAGGGTATGCAATTGACCCGCGTACACCCGGCTACAGACTGGCCGGCTCGGGATAAGTTCAGGCGTTCTCTTTCGCTGTCGCGTCAGGCCCCGCGTGGACACCGAGCCGCCAGCGCAGGAACACTTTCAGCCGGCGAAAGTCCTCCCCGCTGCAAGCGTCCGGGAACACGACCACGCCACGTTGCCGGCCAGCTTGGGGGACCAGGCTGATCACCACGCCCCATGGCACGACCGTCGCCCCGGCGCCAATGGTGAACGGCGCGACCCCCCCGGATCGAAAGACCGCGGTGACGGTGCCGTCGGTCTCCAGTTCCAGATGGACGATCGATGACGGCAGCCGGCGCGCGGCCTCCCGCGCGATGGCATTCGCTCCTAGAGCCAGGATGGCCGCACTGGCGGCCAGCGCGAGCCACCAGGGCAGTGCCAAGGTCCAGGGCACCCCTGCCGCGACTCCATGGCCCGCACCGAGCAACAGTCCAAGGCGGCGGGACGCATGGAGTGAAAGCGATATTCGGTCGCCTGCGAACATGTTGCCCCTCGCTTCGAGTCCGCGCCGATTATAATTTGCGCAATCATGCTGTGGCCCTGTCCGGGCCGCCAGGCCCTCCCCGACGCAGACCATGAACGATCCCAGGCAATTCGCGCCGGACGCCGCTGCCGCCAGTCCCGGTGAGCTGGATCCGGAGCTTTCCGGCTCAGGCATCAGCGCCGAACTGCCACACCTCGCGCTGATTTCGATCGACGGAACCGATGCGGCCGCCTTCCTGCAGGCGCAGTTCACCAATGACGTGACCACCCTCGTCCCCGGCCACTGGCAGTGGGACGGTTATTGCGGTCCCAAGGGGCGCCTCGTCGCATTGCTGCGCCTGATCAGGACCACCAACGGTTTTCTCGTGGAGACGTCAGCCGACATCGCGGCCGACCTGATCTCCCGGTTGCGACGATTCGTGCTCCGAGCCAAGGTCACCATCGGCGCCTGGTCCGGCTCGCCAATCGGACTGGGCATTGCGGGCACTGGTGGCGCCCGGGTGTTGGAGATCTGGCGCCCGGGCATTTTGCCGGGGCCAGGAAGCGCGCACGCGTTCGACGGCGGACTCCTCATCGAGGCCGGTTCCGGGCGCTGGCACTGCCATTTTGCCGGCGATGCGGACGCCGATGCGACTCGCCTGCGCGGCATGCTGTATCGACACATCCGGCCGGCGCCGCCCCGAGTCTGGGCCAGTTTCGACCTCGACGAGGGTATTCCCTGGATCGTCGCGGCCACCCAGGATCTCTTCATTCCCCAGATGGTCGATCTCGAACGGCTGGGCGGCGTGAGCTTCAGCAAAGGCTGCTACCCGGGTCAGGAGATCGTCGCCCGGTCGCAATACCTCGGTGCGGTCAAGCGCCGCCTGTACCGCGCCCGCGCACCGGTCGAGATCGCGCCGGGGACGCCGCTTTCCAGCCGCCATCGGCCCGACCAGGCCGTTGGCCACATCGTCGGATCGGCGCCGGCCGGCGATGGGACGGTCCATGTTCTCGCGGTGGTCGACAACGAATCAGCAAAAGCAGGCAGCGTGCATCCGGCCGGCGACAGCCCTGCGCTTGAGGATCTGGTACCGGTGCACGCGGCGACATGAGATGGCATACCACTTCTATGTGTACTACCGGGTTCGCCCTGAAGCCCGCGACACGGCCCGCGCCCTGGTCGCGCGCCTGCAGCTAGACCTGGCTCGCGCCACCGGCGTCGAGGGGCGTACCGTCATCCGCACCGACGAGCCCGAGCTCTGGATGGAAATCTATGAGAACGTCGTCGAGCGCGGGCCGTTCGAGGCGACCCTCGCGCGCGCGGGTGCGGAAACCGGGTTGGCCGAGCATCTCATCCGGGGCTCCGGTCGCACCGTGGAATGTTTCCGGGATTGACGACGTGTGCCTGATCCTGCTCGCATTGGGCGTCCATCCCCGATTCCCCGTGATCGTCGCCGCGAACCGGGACGAATTCCACGCCCGGCCCACGGCGCGGGCGCAAAGCTGGGACGACGCGCCGGAGGTATTCGGAGGCCGCGACCTGGAAAAAGGCGGATCGTGGCTCGCGCTGTCCGGGCGGGGCGCACTGGCGGCGGTGACCAACTATCGCGACCCTTCCCGTCGCCGCGCTGCGGCGCCTTCGCGAGGAGCGCTGGTGAGCGACTTCGTGCGACGACCCCTCAGCGCCTCCGAGTACATCACGACCACCCTCGCGAACGGCGACGCCTACGACGGTTTCAACCTGCTCGTCGCCGATGCCACGGGGATCTGGTACGGCTCCAACCGTGGGGCCTCCCCGCAACGACTCGGCACAGGGGTGCATGGCCTCAGCAACCACCTCATCGGTACACCGTGGCCCAAGGTCCTTCGTGCCACGCGCGCCATGGAACGCGCACTTTCCAGCGACGTGGAGCGACTGGAGCCCGAGTTGCTGGCGGTACTGCGCGACGACGCCCGCGCTGCCGACGACGAGCTTCCCGCCACCGGCGTCAGCCTCGAGTGGGAACGCGTGCTCTCGCCCATCTTCATTCGTGCCGACGACTATGGCACTCGCGCATCCACGATCGTCACGATCGATGCATCCGGCCGCGCGAGTTTTCTCGAACGCACCTTCGGTCCCACCGGCACGGTGGAAGGCGATGTTCGCCGCGAATGCCGCCTGGCCGCACCGATCGCGATCTGAATCCTCGCGCCCGTCCCCGATTGCGGCCGCGCCGCCTCGAAGCCCGGCAGTCGCACGGCGTCACCCGGAGGCGATCGCGGGTTCGCCAGCTACCTTTGCGGCACGCGCGCCCTCAGCGTGAGATTCAGCACCATCGCCCGGTGCGGGATGCCGGCGTCATCAAATACGTCGCCGTGTACCTCGAAGCCCGAACGCCGATAGAACTCGAGCGCGTGGACCTGAGCGTTCAGGCGGGCCACCGCGATGCTCCGGGCCCGCGCAGTATCCAGCATGGCCTGCAGCAGCGCCTGGCCGACCCCTCGTCCACGCCATGCCTGCAACACGGCAACGCGACCGATGTGCCCATCCGACAGCAGGCGGGCGCACCCGATCGGCACGTCTGCGCCCGCTACGGCCAGGGCGTGCAACGCATCCGCGTCGGCATTGTCCCATTCGAGCGCTTCAGGGACGCCCTGCTCCTCGATGAATACCGCACGGCGAACCAGAGCCAGGGCCTCCGCGGCTTGCTGCCACGAGACCAGACGCACCCGAATCCCGCCGCCGATACCCGACATGCGGCTCAGTATAATCGTCCCCACTTTCGCACAGGCACCATGCATTCTCACTGGAACGACTTGGCGGCATCGCGGTGCGACGGCGCGCTCGAACTCAGAGCCTACTCGTCGCGCCTGCTCGGCGCCGATCCCGATCTCGTCCTGATGGGGGGCGGCAATACCTCCTTGAAGGGCCTCTGGTCGCGCAGCGATGGCACTTCCATCGATTGCCTCTACGTCAAGGGCACCGGTGCTGATCTCGCTGCCGTGAAGCCCGCAGATTTCACGCCGCTTGCGCTGGGGCCGGTGAAGCGGCTGCTCGATCGCGAGACACTCGGTAACGACGAGATGATGGACGCGCTCGAACCGCTCAAGCTGCGCCCGGACGCGCCCAGGCCCTCGATCGAGACACTGCTGCATGCAGCAATGCCCGCAACACACGTTGAGCACACGCACGCCGACAGCATTCTCGCGTTGATAAACACGGCGCGCGGTCGATCGATCGCCCGCGACGTGTACGGTGATCTCGCCCCGCTCGTGCCGTTTCGACATTCGGGGTTCGAGCTCGCGAAGGCATGCGTGGATACCTTGCGGCGCTTCGGCACCGACCGCACGATCGGTCTGATCCTGGAGTTCCACGGCGCCATTGCCTTCGCGAACGATGCGCGCGCCGCCTATCAGAACATGCTTGCACTGGTCGGCAGGGCCGAGGACCACCTCCGATCGCGCAATTCCTGGCAGCTGCGGTGCGCGGCGGCCCCGGCACGCACGCCTGCATCAGCGCTCGCCTTGGCACGACTCAGGGCGGAGCTGAGCGCTGCCGCCGGCTATCCCATGGTGCTGAACGTGGCTACCGATGCCGAGGTCATGGGCTACGCCGCGCGCTGCGATCTCGCCGAGATCGCGCTGCAGGGACCGCCCACTCCCCAGCACGCGGTCTTCACCAAACGACTGCCGCTGCTGGGTCGGGACGTGCCTCGATATGCCCACGACTATCGAGCCTATCTGACGCGCTTCGGCCCGCCCTCCACGCCTGCGCGTCTGCTCCCCGATCCGGCACCGCGCATCGTCCTCGATCCGGAATTCGGCCTGGTGGCGGCCAGCGTCGATGCGCGCAACGCCCGAATCACGGCCGACATCTATCGTCACGATATCCGCATCATCTCGCGCGCGTCGGCCCACGATCGCTACGTTTCGCTGGATCCGGACGCAGTGCTGCTGGCCGAGATCCACTACGGTGGTTTCGACAGGCAGCTGCGCGCCCGGGCTGCACAGGATCTGCCATTGCTCGGCAGGATCGCCCTCGTGCTGTCGGATTCGCAAGCGCAAGTCGACGAACTCCTCGCCCGGGGCGCTGCGGTGGTGCGCGTCGGCCCGGTCGCCGACCCGCACGAGGGCGTGTTCTGCCTGCCCCAGAGCATGCTCTCGGACCCTGCCGCGCTGACCGAGGCAGTCTTCGCATTCGGCGGGATCGACTTCGTCGTCTCCCGCGAACCGGCGTGGCGGGGATTGCCATTTCTCCATGAGGTGATGACGTTGGCGCCTCCGGGGTCAGCATGACGCCCGCATTTCGGACCATCGAATGGCTCCCGGACGTCGGCGTGCGCATTCTCGACCAGCGCGAATTGCCCAATGCGGTGCGCTACCTGACTCTGAGCGACGCTGCCGGCGTCGCCGAGAGCATTCGTCGGCTGGCCGTCCGTGGCGCCCCAGCGATCGGTTGCGCGGCGGCCTACGGCGTCGCGGTGGAAGCGCTGCGCCTGCGCGCCAGGGCGGCGGAACCGTTCGCGACGTCGCTAACGCTCGCCTTCGATCGCCTCGCCGCGAGCCGCCCGACGGCCGTGAACCTCTTCTGGGCGCTCGAACGCATGCGCACGGTGTGGCAGTCTGCCGGGTCACGCGCGCCGGCGGACACCGCAGACAAACTGCTGGCGGAAGCGCACCGGATGCTCGCCGCCGACGTCGATGCGAATCGGCGCATGGGATCGATTGGCGCGGTACGCGTGCCCGACGGTGCACGCATCCTCACGCACTGCAACGCGGGCGCGCTCGCCACGGCGGGCCACGGCACTGCACTGGGCGTGATCCGCTCCGCCGTGGAATCAGGCAAGGCTGTCAGCGTATTCGCCGATGAGACCCGCCCCGTGCTGCAAGGCGCCCGCCTCACCGCCTGGGAACTGCAGCAGGACGGGATCCCGGTCACGCTGCTCCCCGACGTTGCCGCCGGTCACCTGTTGGCACAAGGCCGCATCGATCTGGTCATCGTCGGCGCGGACCGCGTAGCCGCCAACGGCGACGTCGCCAACAAGATCGGTACCTATCCTCTCGCCGTCATGGCGCGACGGCACGGGATCCCCTTCTACGTCGCCTGTCCGCTCTCGACGATCGATCTGGCCGCGGCCGACGGTGCCGCCATCCCGATCGAGGAGCGTCCGCGCGACGAAGTGGCGGGCTACGGGAGCGAGGTCTGGGCCCCGCTCGGGGTTCCGGTCTTCAACCCCGCTTTCGACGTGACCCCGGCGGGGCTCGTGAGTGCCTTGATCACCGAGGCTGGAATCGTCGACCGGCCCGACTCGGAATCGCTGCGAGCGCTGATCGCGGGCGCGCTCTGACGGGTTCAGATCGTGGCACCGCCGCTCACTTCGATCACCGCGCCGTTGATGTAACTCGCCTCGTCCGAGGCGAGAAATGCGTAGGCGTTGGCGATGTCCTCCGGTTTGCCGAGGCGTCCCATCGGAACCCGCGCGCGCATGGTATCGAGAACCTTGTCGGGGATGGAACTCAGGATGGAGGTCTCGACGAATCCGGGGCACACGGCATTCGCCCGGATCCCCTTTGCGCCCAGTTCGCGCGCCCAGGTCTTGACCATCCCGATGACCGCGAACTTGCTCGCGGCGTAGTTCGTCTGGCCGAAGTTGCCGAAAATCCCCACGATCGACGACGCGTTGAGGATCACTCCCGAGGCTTGCCCGATCATGATGTCGACGACCGCGCGCGTGCAGTTGTAGGTGCCTTTCAGATTGACATCGATCACCCGGTCGAAGGCGGCGTCCGACATCTTCTTCAATTGCGCATCCATCACGATGCCTGCATTGTTGACCAGCACGTCGATCCGGCCGTGCTTGGCCATCACGCCCGCGACCATTGCGTCGATGCTGGGGCGCTTGGTCACGTCGACGATGAAACCGATCGCTTCGTTGCCCTGCGCCCGGACCTGACCGAGCGTGTCATCTATGGAGGGCTGGTCGACGTCGCAGATCACGACCGCCGCGCCTTCGCGCGCGAACTTGAGCACCGTCGCCTGGCCGATGCCCCGCCCGCCGCCGGTGATGATGGACACCTTGCCCTTCAGTCTCATGAGATCCTCGCCAAGCCTGTTTTGTGAGTAACCGCAACTGGGCCGGCACTCTAGACCATCACTGGGCAGCGCACAATCGAACCCGCCGTCGCGCGCGCGAACTCTCGCTTGCCCAATCTGTTACGTGACGAATCGTGCCGGATGCAATGCAGCATCGCAGCGCGCGGCGATCACGTTCCCGTGCGGCGACGCGACTGGAAGAAACGGCGTAGCGCGTCGCCGCAGGCATCGGCCAGGATGCCACGCTCCACGACCGCGTGGTGATTGAGCCGCGCTTCGGCGAACAGGTCGACCACGCTCCCGCACGCCCCGGTCTTCGGATCCTGGGCGCCGAAGACCACTCGCCTGATTCTCGCGTGCAGCATCGCGCCGGCACACATCGCGCAAGGCTCGAGCGTTACGTACAGGGTCGCTCCCGCCAGCCGGTAGTTGCCGAGACGGGCGGCGGCGTCGCGCAGCGCCCGGATCTCGGCGTGGGCAGTGGGATCGGCAAGCGCGATGGGGGCGTTGTGACCACGCCCGATCACCGCTCCGTCCAGCACGACCAAGGCACCCACGGGCACCTCCCCCGCGGCCGCTGCGATGGCCGCGAGTTCGAGGGCCTGCTCCATGAAGCGGGCATCTTCCGTAGCGTCCATTCGCTGATAGTCCGGACGGGGCTGCTCGGTGAGCGTTCGGTCGAACCCGTCGCTGCCGATTATCGCCGATGGTCCCGGGTCTCGACGTCCGCCTGGAGTGCCTTGAAGCCCGAAATCACATCGGAGAGTTCCTCGTCGATCCTGCCCTGGCGCATACGCTGAAAATTGTCGTGCAACGTGACCAGCATCTTGTCGATGTTGCGTTCGGCGCGGTCCATTGCCGCCAGTCGACTCGCATGCTCGCTCGCGAGTGACTCGGCGCAGGCGCGGAAGATCGAGACGAACACGTATTCGCGGATCAGCGCCCGCAGTGTCGCCGGAGCGCTTCCGAGAATCTCCGGCAGCATGCCGGTGGGCCAGGGCACCTGCGTCAGACTGCGACGCCAGGTCTCGTCGAGCGGCAGAAGTCGCTGGCCTAGGGGCTCGTAGGCCGATCCCGACACCGGTCGGTTGTGGAACAGGTGCAGTTCGGCGGTGGCGCCGGGCGATTCGGGCGAGTCCGAGTCTTCGATGACTGTCACCAGGATCTGCCCGACCAGCGCAGCGATTGCCTGCACCGAGTTCGGCACGGCAAAGACGCCGAGCACGGGTGTCCCGCTGGCGACGAGCCCGTCGTGCACGCGCTCGCCGACTGCCCAGACCTGCGCATGGTCGGACAGTCCCGCCAGCGATTGCGCGGCATGATCCAGAACGATGTCGTTGAAGCGTCCCACGAGTCCCTGATCGGAACCGAACACGATGGCACGGACGTTCCCGTGACCCTTGGCGGCATACCGGGGTGGCGGCGCGGGTGCGGGTTGCGCTTGTCGAAAACAGACGGCAAGGCCGAGTTCGACCGTGCGAGCGTAATCGCCCAGGGCCGCCACCGAGCGCTCGTACTGTCCGACGCTCGCAGCAGCCTGGGCCTTCATCGCGCGGACGACCGACTGCAAGTCCGCGGCACTGCCGATCTTCCGGCGGAGGCTGGCGGGACTGTCCGGCATCTTGATCGGGCGTGCTTCAGGCGTGCACGACCGGCCGCGCAATCGCCGGACAGTGCTGCAGGGTTGTCGGACCGATCGGCTCACCCCCGCCGATGCGATCACAGAGCGGGCCGAAACGGCGATTCGGACGCATCAGTTCGATGTCCTCGTTGCACTGTCGCGCGTCCCGGGCGCGGCAAGCGTCGGAGCGACCTTGGATTCATGGCCGTCCTGTTTTCCCGATCCTGACTCGTCGGCATCGGCTGGCGGCACAAAAGCGGCAATCGCCTCCCGGGCGAGTGCGACGATCGTGTCGCGGTCGGCGGCGGTCAGCTTGCCGGCGCTCAGGAGACGCTCGGTCACGGCATCGGGGATGGACTTCCCGGCGGCCTCCCGCACGGCGCGTTCCGCGTCGATCATCTGATCGATCGGAATCGGGTCGAACAGGCCGCCGGTCAACGCCAGGACCACGGCGATCTGTGCCGGTACCGGAACCGGGACCAGTTCAGGCTGTTTCAGACAGGCCCGGATGCGCTGCCCGTGCGTGATGGACCGCTGGGTGTCGTCGTCCAGATGGGCGCCGAAGCGGGCAAAGCTTTCGAGTTCTTCGAATTGCGCATAAGCGAGTTTGAGGTCGCCCGCGACCGCCCTGAATGCCGCGAGCTGCGCCTTCCCACCCACGCGCGAAACCGATCTGCCCACATCCACCGCCGGCAGCACGCCGAGCTGAAACAAGGTCGGTGACAGATAGATCTGACCGTCGGTGATGGAAATGAGGTTGGTCGGGATGTAGGCCGAGATGACCTGCGCTTCGGTCTCGATGATGGGCAGCGCGGTGAGCGAGCCGCCGCCGCGCCGCTCGTTCAGGTGCGTGGCACGCTCCAGCAGCCGTGAATGAATGTAGAAAATGTCGCCGGGAAACGCTTCGCGCCCCGGCGGTCGCCCGAGCAGCAGCGAGAGCTCGCGATACGAGCGCGCATGCTGCGTGAGATCGTCATAGACGATCAGGACGTCGCGCCCCCCCTCCATGAAATGCTCGGCGATGCTGGTCGCGGCATACGGGGCGATGTACGACAACCCGGGCGCATCGCTGCCCTCCGCCACCATCACCACCGTATGGGCCAGCGCGCCGTGTTCCCGCAATACGGCCACCGCCTTGGCCACGGCCGATGCGCGCTGGCCGATCGCGCAATAGACGCACACGACGTCGCGACCGCGCTGATTGATGATGGTATCGATGGCGATGGACGTCTTGCCCGTCTGGCGATCTCCCAGGATCAGTTCGCGCTGGCCGCGGCCGATGGGAATGAGTGCGTCGATCACCTTGAGACCTGTCTGCAACGGCTCGGCGACCGGTGCACGATCCAGGATTGCGGGCGCCGGACGCTCGATCGGTACGCGCGCGCTGCCGGTGACGGTGCCCTGGCCGTCGAGCGGCCTGCCGAGCGGGTCGATGACCCGCCCGAGCCATTCCTCCCCCACCGCCACATCCATGACCCGGCCTTCGCGCGAGACGGTGTCGCCAGCCTGCAGGTGCGCATGGTCGCCGAGCAGCACGACGCCGACCTCGTCGGCGTCGACGTTGAAGGCTATGCCGGCCACGCCACCGGGAAAACGAATCAGTTCAGCGAACCCGATGCCGGGGAGACCGCCGACACGGGCGATGCCGGTCGCGACCGACAGGATGGTTCCGACCTCGCGCGCCACCAACCGTGGCACGAAGGTCGTGCGCGCCTGCTCGAGCGCGTCGAATACGCGATCGAAGGTCTGCTGCAGGGAGTCGGGCTGTGTCGTCAAGCGCGACCCGGTTCCATGACCGCCTTCCCTGCACTTTCCTTCGTGACCGTGACCGGCGCCGCGACCGGCGTGGCGGCTGGTGCCTTGAGCAGTTCATCGACGCCGCGTTCCAGGGATGCGAGGTAGTCGTCGATGCTCCACGCGAATTTTTGCCCGTGCGCGCTGAGTTCGATCCCGGCCACCAGATCCGGTGTGGTCTCGTAGCGCAATTCCAACTGCAGCGCGAAGATCTCGTCGATCGCATCGTGCACGGCCGTTCGTTGGGCCATCGGGAGCTCGAAGGCGCTGCGCAAGAGCGCTGTCCCGGCGGCAGCCCGGAGCGCGTTCGCAAGATCATCCCGGGCCGACCCGTCCAGGGCTCGCAGGCGCTCGATGAACACCGCGCACGCACTGGTTTCGAAGCTCGTCGTCGCCAGATCGGCCAGCGTCTTGCGAGCAACCGCAAAGACTTCGGCCTGTGCGCGCTGGCGCAGCGCCTGGTTCAGGTTCTTCGCATCGTTCGCCATCGACTCCCGGCGTGCGACCGCCAGGGCGTCGGCCGCATCGCGCGCCCCGGCCAGCAGGCGCTGGCGCTCGGTCCGGGCGTCATTCGTCGCCTTGGAGAGCAGGTCGGCGCGCTCGCGCTCGAAGGCAGCACTCTTGCGCTCGAACTCCTCGCTGTCGTTCCTGGCTTCGGCCGCCTTGCGATCGGCAGCGGCGAGTTCGGCGTCGATCCGCTTTTCGCGCGCATCGATCGCGTCGATTATGGGTCGGTAGAGGAAACGTTTCATCAACCAGACCAGGATGACGAAGTTGAGCGCCTGCGCACCGAAGGTGAACCAGTCGATCAGCATGGCCTACTTTCCGGCAGCGGCACCGACCTGGGCAATCGCTGCGTTCCAGAACGGGTTTGCAAAGATCAGGATCATCGACACCACGAAGCAATAGATCGCGGTGGACTCGATCATCGCCAGTCCGACGAACAACGTCCGGGTGATGGTCGCCGATGCGTCCGGCTGCTGCGCGAGCGCGGTCAAGGCAGTCGCAACTGCCCGACCCTCGGCGAGCGCCGGACCCATCGTCCCGAAGCCGGTGGTGACGCCGGCGATGACGATCGAGGCTATTGCTATGAGTGTCACGCTATCCATGGGTGCCTTCCAGTGGTTTGGAGAGTATCGATCATTCGGCGCCGGCTGGCCGCGAGGTTCGCTGCGCATCGGAATCGGAACCGGTCTTGCTGACGCGTGTAGCGGCAGCGATATAGACGGCCGCGAGGATGCTGAAGATATAGGCCTGCACCATCCCGGTCAGCAACCCGAGCAGCGTCATCACGACGGGAAAAACGAATGGCGTGATCGACAGCAGGATGGCAATGATCATCGCCCCGCTCATCATGTTGCCGAACAGGCGGACTGCCAGAGCCAGCGTCCGCGACAACTCGCTGATCAGGTTGAACGGCAACATCAATACCGTGGGATGAAGGTAGGTCTTCAGGTAACCACCGAACCCCTGCTGTGCGATACCGAAGATCGGCACCGCGACGAACACGCACGCCGCCAGCGCCGCCGTGGTCGACAGCGATCCGGTCGGCACTTCGAATCCCGGGATCACGGTGCACAGGCTGGAAGCGGCCACGAACAGGAACAGCGTGCCCAGAAAGCTCAGATACTTCCGCGGTTTGCGGAGGCCCACGTCCTCGATCTGCTTGAGCATCCCGGTCACGATGATTTCCAGCATGCACTGCCAGCGCGAGAGTTCACGGCCCGAGGCGAGCCGGCGCGTGATCAAGGCCGACCCGAGGCTCAGCACCAGCATCAGCACCCAGGTGAAAACGATCGTCGCATTGAGTTTGAAGAACCCGGACTGCCAATAGATCAGTTCGTCCGGGCTAAGGCGCATGGCGATGTCCTCCTCCGGTGCGCGCATGCCCGGTTGCAGGCAGGCGTGTGAGCCAGGTCACGACCGCGCGGGCGAGCATGAAACCCAGCAGGCATAGCAGCAGGCGCAGCCAGTCACCCCGGCCGACCAGGTAGAAGCCGCCGAGTGCCACGCTCATGCGCAGCAGCGCACTACCGAGGACCGAGAGTGCCGGTCGCCCGAATGTGGCCGCACGACGTACCGTCCACCAGAGTCCACCGTAGAAGAGCGTTCCCAGCATCACGCCGGCCAGGACGCTCAACAGGTGGGCCGCCGGCTGCTCCGCCAAACGGGCAAGCGCATCAGTCATCATCGTTGCCATGCTCCTCGTGCATCGCCCGGTCCTCGCGCGTAACCCAATGCCAGGCATTCAGACAACCGAGGGTCAGGCCCGCCATCAGCAAGGCCAAGGTCCAGGAATGCGTTCCCACGTGGCGTCCATCGAGCCAAAGGCCGAGCGCGGCGCCGGCCAAGGTCGGGACGACCACCGACCAGCCCACCAGCCCCATCATCCCCAATCCGAACCAGACCCCTGGCGTGACGTCACGTCTCGCGCGGAGTTTGCGCGCGGCCTTTACCCCGATCTGATCGGCCAGGCCGGGGCTGCGGTTCGGATGCCGACCGCCCTGCGGGGCCCGTGGTTCACTCACGCTCGAACCCCGCGAAGCGGCGCAGAAAACCGCTTTCGACCCGGGCCATTGCGGCCCGCAGGGACTTCTCGTGCTCGTCGACAGCCAGGTACTGCTGCATCACCGCATCGCGCAGCCGGGCCAGATCCTGTCCGCGTAACGCGCGACGGACCGAGACGACGACCGCCGACCCGGTCTTGACGAGCACGCCCTCGTCGACCGCTACGAAGACCTCGTCGTGCGCGGTGCGGTGGTAGCCGAGAATCCCGGGCACCAGTGCGGCCACGCAATCGAGGCGGTGCGGCAGCAGGCCGAAGGAGCCTTCGGAGGTCTCGACGACGAGCCGGGTCACGTCGGGCTCGTCGACCAGTACCTCAAACGGAAGAAGCAATCTAAGGTGCATCGGCCGAGGCTGGAGGCGCGGGGTTGGGCGCCGAGGCAAGCGTGGCCGAGGGACGGCGGGCGCCCTTGTCCTGCACCCGATCAGTGCCGGTTTTCGCCTTCATCGGGTGCGGGTCCTTTCCGCCTTTGGCCTCGGCGATCGGGCCGATCATGTACAACGCGCTCTCCGGCCGGTCGTTGAATTCGTCCCGCAGGATTCGCTCACAGCCGTCCAGAGCGTCGTCCAGGCTCACCAGCTTGCCTTCGAGTCCGGTGAACTGGCCTGTGGTGAAGAACGGTTGCGTCAGGAAGCGTTCCAGACGGCGCGCGCGGGCAACGACGTTGCGATCGGTCGGCGACAACTGCTCCAGACCGAGCATGGCAATGATGTCCTTGAGCTTCGCATACTCCGCGAGCGTATGGCGGATCTCCTGCGCGAGCGCATAGTGGCGCGCGCCGACGATACCCGGTGTCGCCATCCGCGAGCTCGACTGCAGCGGGTCGATCGCCGGATAGAGGCCTTCGCTGGCACGTTGCCGGGACAACACGATCGACGCGGAGAGGTGCGAGAACGTGTGGACCGCTGCCGGGTCGGTGAAATCATCGGCCGGCACGTAGACCGCCTGGATGGACGTGATCGCGCCGGTATCGGTATTGGCGATGCGCTCTTCCAGGCCGGCGAGTTCCGTGGCCATGGTGGGCTGATAACCCAGCCGCGACGGCATCTGTCCCATCAGGCTGGACACTTCCATGCCGGCCTGGATGAAACGGAAGATGTTGTCCACCAGCAGCAGCACGTCGCGATGCTCGTCGTCACGAAAATACTCGGCCATCGTCAAGGCGGCGTCGCCGACCCGGAAACGCGCACCCGGCGGCTCGTTCATCTGGGCGAAGATCATCACCATCTTGGGCAACACGCCGGCTTCGTGCATCGCATCGTGGAGCTCCGCACCCTCGCGGCAACGCTCGCCGATGCCGCAGAAGATGCTGACACCGTCCTGATGGTCGATCATGTTGTGGATCATCTCCGTGAGCAGCACGGTCTTGCCCACACCTGCACCCCCGAACAGGCCGGCCTTGCCGCCCCGTTCGAGCGGCGTCAGCACATCGATGACCTTGATCCCGGTCTCGAACACTTCGGTTTTCGTGGAGCGCCGCGCCAACGCCGGCGGTGCGCTATGCACCGAACGCCATTCGACCTCGCTCAGCGGCCCGCCATCGTCGATCGCATTGCCGAACACGTCGAACATGCGCGAAAGAATGGTCTTGCCCACAGGTGCCCGCAATGGCATGCCCGTACTACGCACCGGCATGCCGCGCGCCAGGCCCTCGGTGGAAGTGAGGGCGATCCCGCGTACATGGCGCGCGTCACGCTGGGTCAACACTTCGATCACGATCTGCTGATCGCTGCCGGCATGGAGCACCGTACGAATGGACGGCAATCTCCCCTCGAAGCGTGCATCGACCACGCTGCCGCGCACGGCCGTGACCACGCCCTCCTCATCGGCCGTCGAAGAATCAACCCTTGCCACGCCGCTCTCCGGGCACCATCGTCGGCACACGAATCAGCGCCGGAAAACTGTCGAACTGGAAATGGTTCATGCGCAATGGTCGCAGCCAGGATGGGCCTGGCGAAGGTAGCTGCCGCAGCCCACGCGCTCTGTACGATGTCGAACATAGCGCGAGCCGGGTGATTCTATGCCTTCTGCCCCGGCGGGTCAGCCCCACGCCTGCACGCATCGATCCCGGCCTGTGTGCTGTCCGGCGTGGTCGCGGGATGTACGGATCGTGGCCGTTTCGCAACGGATCGCACTATCGGTCGAGGGAAGTATATGATCGGGTACGACGTGCCGCTCGCGGCAGCACGTTGCACTGACCAATCCCATGAGAACCCGACTCAGAGGAATGCAGCCATGAAGAACTTCCCGACACAATTGCGTCATGTCGTCGCGACCGCGGCGCTCGCGCTCGCCGCCGTTGCCCTGCCCCTGAATGCACTCGCGATCACGTCAGCCGATCTGCCCGAGCCCAAGCGCACCCATGCGGGCCTGTATCTCGAAGCGAAGGACGTGCCCTCGTTCATCGAACAGCACGACAGCAACAATGTGCTTTTCGTCGACGTCCGCACGCGTTCCGAAGCGATGTATGTCGGCATGGCGACTCCCGTCGACGCGCTCGTGCCCTACGTGGAGCATTCGGAATTCATGACCGACTGGGATCCGAAGCGCCACATCTATCGCCTCGAGCCGTTTCAGGATTTCGTGCCCGAGATGAATCGGCGCCTGCAGGCGAAGGGCCTGTCCAAGGACGACCCGGTCATCCTGATCTGCAGATCCGGTGATCGCAGCAGTCGCGGCGCCGATCGGCTGGCGGAGGATGGCTTCACGCACGTCTATTCCGTGGTCGACGGATTCGAGGGCGACATGGGCAAGGACGGACGTCGCGACGTCAACGGATGGAAGAACGCGGGACTTCCCTGGAGCTACAAGCTCGTCCAGGAAAAGATGTACTTCCCCAAATAACCGGGCGGGCGCCGCCCCCGCATCCGGCCGCGGCGCCTGACTTTTCGCTGTCTGCACCGTTGCACGTTTGCACTGCCGGCCGCAGCGCGGATGCGCCTTGCCGGCAGGTGCGGAAAATCGGGCCGCTTGCGCACGATGCCTTCAGCGCTCAGCGTGCATTGACGACGGCATGATGCAACAGCCGCCGACGTCGGTATCGCGGCAGTGTGTTGGTCACCGCACGGAAATTCCCTGCAGGTGGCGCTAGCCTCCCACCACATCGGCAACGGCACGTGGGGAGCGGGCGGATTGGGAACACTCGCATGTCTTCGGATCATTCCGTCGAGCCTAGCCTGCGCGCTTGGCGTGGTTGCTTTCGTCGCGGCGCGCGCCGATCCGCTGCCCTCGATGGCACTTCCCACCATCCCGCCCGCTCCTGTGCAGGGGTCCGATCCCGCGTATCCCGTCGATCCGACGGTCGACTTTCCCGCGGATATCGAGGCCCGCAGGCGTCATCGACTGGTGCTCGCCCTGCAACAGGATTCGACGCCGCCCGCCCTGTCGGCCGCCGGCTCCACAAGCAGCGCCGCCGCCATCGAGGCGCGCAAGAGTTACTGGATTCCCGCGGCCGACATCCTCGGTTTCGATCTGCTGCTGAACGCGTTCAATCGCAGCGTCATCGGCGACGAATACAAGAGCAACGCAGCTTCGATCCGGCGCAACCTGCAAAGCAG
This sequence comes from Burkholderiales bacterium, assembly GCA_038324085.1. Taxonomy (GTDB): domain Bacteria; phylum Pseudomonadota; class Gammaproteobacteria; order Burkholderiales. Next base: position 147,244 of record JBBQHP010000002.1, on the reverse strand, counting down.
CTGGCGCGTCGACAACGACCCGTTCGTGACCAACCAGCTGGGCCATCCTTACCAGGGTTCGATGTACCACGGTTTCGCCCGGTCGGCGGGCCTCAACTACTGGGAATCCCTCGGCTACACTTTCGCGGGAAGCGCATTCTGGGAGATCGCCGGCGAGACCACGCCGCCATCGCTCAACGATCAGATCACAACCAGTTTCGGCGGCAGCTTTCTCGGTGAATCGTTGTTCCGGATGTCCAATCTGGTGCTCGAGCAATCGACCATGAAGCCGCTCTGGCGCGAGCTCGCGGCAGCCGCGATCTCGCCGGCCACGGGTTTCAATCGGCTCGCGTACGGCGACCGCTTCGATGCGCCTTATCCGAGCAACGATGCGCCCTACTATGGACTGCTATCCGTGGGCGTGAGCACGCTAACCAACGACGACGAGCTCGGATCGGCGATCGACAGCATCAAGCGCACGGAAGCGCTGGCGGATTTCTCGCTCGACTACGGCCTGCCCGGTGACCCGGACTACCAGTATCGACGGCCATTCGATCATTTCGTCTTCAAGGCGACGGTATCCAGCGCCAACGGCTTCGAGAACCTGATGACGCGCGGGTTGCTGGTCGGGACCGACTACGACGTCGGCAAGAACTATCGCGGCGTCTGGGGCCTGTACGGCAGCTACGACTATATCGAGCCGCAGACCTTCAGGATTTCCAGCACCGCATTGTCATTGGGCACGACTGCGCAATGGTGGCTGTCCCAAGGCATCGCACTGCAGGGCAGCGCGCTTGCGGGTGCCGGTTACGCCGCGGTCGGCTCGATCAACGGCACCGCTGACAACGACCACCATTACGGCGTCGCGCCGCAGGCGCTCGTCGCACTGCGGCTGATCCTGGGCGACCGCGTGTCGATCGACACGACCACGCGAGCCTATTTCGTGAGCGACGTCGGTGGTGTCAACCAGAGTGCCTCGGGAAAGGACAACATCTACCGCACCGACGCGGCAGTGACTTATCGGATTCATACCCGGCATGCAGTGTCGCTGCGCTACCTCTACTCGCGCCGGGATTCGTCGTCCGCCGCATTCGGCGACAAGACCCAGAGCAGCGGGACGCTGGGCATCTTCTACACGTATCTGGGCGGCAGCGACTTCGGTCCGGTGGACTGGCGCGAATAGTGACGATGCACCCGCCGGGCGCTTGGCGCTATGCCTGCGCTGCCGGGTCTGCCGCCGGCAGCTGCCTGGCCGCTTCCAGCCCCAGCGTCGTCAATCCCGCCCCGCCCGACGCCACATGAGCCGCCAGTTCCCTGCGCATCCGCGGATCCCAGAACCGCCGGATATGACCCAGCACGCCCCTGACCGCTTCTTCATGATCCGGCTCGGACTGATAGAAGCGCGAGATGTCGTTGACCATCTTGACCAGCCGTTCGATGTCCATGGCTACGTTCAGTCCTGCAAGCGCGATGCGTGGGTATAGATCGTCTGGCGGCCTTCGCGGGTGAAGCCGATCAGGATCAGGTTCGCCGCCTCGGCCTGGCGGATCGCGAGCGCCGTCGGGGCCGAGACCGCGGCAAGCATCGACACACCCGCCATCGCCGTCTTGTGCACCATCTCGTAACTGGCGCGGCTGGTCACGACGACGAAACCCGAGGCCGCCGCGACATCACCGCGGACGAGGGCGCCGATCAGCTTGTCGAGCGCGTTGTGGCGCCCCACGTCCTCACGCAGCAGGCGGACTTCGCCAGCGGCGTCGGACCACGCCGCAGCGTGCACTGCACCGGTGAGCATGTTGAGCTGCTGGCCTCCGGCGAGTCGCGCCAGCGCGCGCTGCACGGCAGGCGCCGAAAACGTCTTCTCCATGACGGCGGGTGCCGGGCGCAATGCGTCCTCGAGCATCTGCTGGCCGCAGAGTCCGCAGCCGGTCCGGCCGGCGAGACTGCGGCGACGTTTGCCGAGCGCGGCCGAGCGCCGCTTCGGCACGCTCACGTGGACCGAGAATCCGGCGCTCTCGGGAACGACCTCGACCGCGCCGAATTCGGCGGCCGACTCGATGATGCCTTCGGTCAAACTGAACCCCAGCGCGAAATCCTCGAGGTCCAGCGGAGAAGCGAGCATCACCGCGAAGGGCACGCCGTTGTACACGAATGCGACCGGAACTTCCTCCGCGACTTCCTCGCATGCGCGCTCCAGGCGGCCCGACCGCCAGCGGCCCACCTCGACCTCGACGTGGGCCGCGCCGAGGCCGGCCAGTCCACGATCGCTCACGAGGCTCAGCCCTGGGTTGCCACTTCCAGCAGATCGAGCTGCTGGTCGGTGAAGCTGCGGAAGCGCTTCTGCCACTCGGATGGTTGGGTCACGGGTTCGACCTGCACGGCCGTCACCTTGTACTCCGGGCAGTTGGTCGCCCAATCCGAGTTGTCGGTCGTGATCACGTTCGCTCCCGATTCCGGGAAATGGAAGGTCGTGTAGACGACGCCCGGCTGCATGCGCTCGCTCACGACGGCGCGCATCACTGTTTCGCCGGCGCGACTGCGCACGCCCACCCATTCGCCTTCCTTGATGCCACGCAGTTCGGCATCGCTCGGGTGGATCTCGAGCCTGTCCTCGTCGTGCCACAGGGAGTTCTCGGTGCGACGCGTCTGTGCACCCACGTTGTACTGGCTCAGGATGCGCCCCGTGGTGAGGATCAGCGGGTACTTGCGGGTGGTGCGCTCTTCGGTGGGCACGTATTCGGTGATGAGGAAACGACCCTTGCCGCGCACGAATTCGTCGATGTGCATGACCGGTGTGCCGACAGGATGCTGCTCGTTGCAAGGCCACTGGATGCTGCCCAGTTCGTCGAGCTTGGCGTAGTTCACGCCCGTGAACGTGGGGGTGAGACTGGCGATCTCGTCCATGATTTCCGAGGGGTGCCGGTACGGCATGGGGTAACCGAGCGCTTCGGACAGCATCACGGTCACTTCCCAGTCTTCTTTTCCGGCAAGCGGCGACGTCACCTTGCGCACGGGCGAAATGCGCCGCTCGGCATTGGTGAACGTCCCGTTCTTCTCCAGGAACGAAGATCCGGGAAGGAATACGTGCGCGTATTTGGCCGTCTCGTTCAGGAACAGGTCCTGGATCACCACGCATTCCATCGCTTCCAGCGCGGCGGTTACGTGCTGCGTGTCGGGGTCGGATTGGGCGATGTCCTCGCCCTCGATGTAGATACCGCGGAAGCTGCCGTCGAGCGCCGCATCGAGCATGTTCGGGATGCGCAGGCCGGGCTCGGGGTCGAGATGCACCCCCCAGTTCTTCTCGAACAGTGTGCGCGTCGAGGTGTCGGAGACGTGTCGATAGCCGGGCAGTTCGTGCGGAAAAGATCCCATGTCGCACGCACCCTGCACGTTGTTCTGGCCGCGCAGCGGATTGACGCCAACGCCTTCGCGCCCGATGTTTCCCGTGACCATCGCCAGGTTGGCGATGCCGATCACCATCGTCGAACCCTGGCTGTGCTCGGTCACGCCGAGGCCGTAGTAGATCGCGGCGTTGCCACCGGTGGCGAACAACCGCGCGGCCGCGCGAACCTCGGCCGCGGGAACGCCGGTCTCCGCTTCCAGCGCCTCGGGTGAATTGCGCTGTTCGGCGATGAACGCCTTCCACTTGGCGAAGGCCTGCGACTCGCAGCGCTCCGCTACGAAAGCGTCGTTCGCGAGCCCCTCGGTGATGACGGTGTGCGCCAGCGCGTTGACCACGGCCACGTTGGTGCCGGGGCGCAGCTTCAGGTGGTACGACGCTTCCACGTGGGGCGTGCGCACGATGTCGATGGTGCGCGGGTCGATCACGATCAGTTTTGCGCCTTCCCGCAGGCGCGCCTTCATGCGCGACGCGAACACCGGGTGGCCGTCGGTCGGATTGGCGCCGATCACGAGAATCACGTCCGATTTCATGACCGAATCGAAATCCTGCGTGCCGGCGGATTCGCCGAGCGTCGCCTTGAGGCCGTAGCCCGTCGGCGAATGGCACACCCGCGCGCAGGTGTCGACGTTGTTGTTGCCGAACGCGGCGCGGACCAGCTTCTGCACGAGATAGGTTTCTTCGTTCGTGCAGCGCGAGGAAGTGATGCCGCCGACGGCTCCGCGACCGTACTTGCCCTGGATGCGCTTGAATTCCGAAGCCGCATGGGCGATGGCTTCCTCCCACGAAACTTTTTTCCAGGGGTCGGATATGCGCTCACGGATCATCGGTGCGGTGATGCGGTCGGGGTGCGTGGCGTAGCCGATGGCAAAGCGACCCTTGACACAGGAATGACCGTGGTTCGCGTGGCCATCCTTGTTCGGCACCATCCGCACCAGTTCCGCGCCCTTCATCTCGGCACGAAAGGAACAGCCGACGCCGCAATAGGCGCAGGTCGTGATTACGCCGTGTTCCGGCTGGCCCTTGTCGATCACGGATTTCTCCATGAGCGTTGCCGTCGGACAGGCCTGGACGCAGGCGCCGCAGCTCACGCACTCGGATTCCATGAACGGCTCGTCCATGCCGGCCGACACCTTCGATTCGAAGCCGCGGCCACCGATGGTAAGTGCGAAGGTGCCTTGCGTTTCCTCGCAGGCACGCACGCAGCGGGAGCAAACGATGCATTTCGACGGATCGAAGGTGAAGTACGGATTCGACGTGTCCTTCTCGGCCTTCAGGTGATTGGCGCCCTCGTAGCCGTAGCGCACCTCGCGCAGGCCGACGGCGCCGGCCATGTCCTGCAGTTCGCAGTTGCCGTTGGCGGAACAGGTCAGGCAGTCGAGCGGATGATCCGAGATGTACAACTCCATCACGCCACGGCGGATGTCGGCCAGTTTTCCGGTCTGGGTGCGCACCACCATGCCTGCGGCGACCGGCGTCGTGCAGGACGCCGGATAGCCTTTGCGGCCTTCGATCTCGATCAGACACAGGCGGCAGGAACCGAAAGGTTCGATGCTGTCGGTGGCGCACAGCCTGGGAATGGAAATTCCCGCCTCGGCCGCGGCGAGCATCACCGACGAACCTTCCGGCACGCTCACGGCAATCCCGTCCACCCGGAGTTCCACCAGGCGTTCAGACTTGCGCACCGGCGTGCCGACGTCTTTCCATTGGATGGTCGAGATCATGATGGTTCTCCTCGTGATGCTGTTCGTCAGGCGGCCGCCGCGAGTCGGTCGCGACCGAGGCCGAAGTCTTCAGGGAAATGCTTCAGCGCGCTCAGCACCGGAAACGGCGTCATGCCGCCCATCGCGCACAGTGAGCCATGCAGCATCGTGTCGCATAGGCTTTCGAGCACCGCGATCTCCGCGCCGACGTCGCGGCCCGCGATGATCTTGTCGATGGTCTCGACGCCCCGGACCGAGCCGATGCGACATGGCGTGCACTTGCCGCACGATTCGATGGCACAGAACTCCATGGCGTAGCGGGCCATCCGGGCCATGTCGACGCTGTCGTCGAAGACCACGATGCCGCCATGTCCCACCATCGCGCCGATGGCAGCAAACGACTCGTAGTCGAGCGGCGTGTCGAACTGGGATTCGGGCAGGTAGGCGCCGAGGGGTCCGCCGACCTGGACCGCCCGGATCGGGCGCCCCGTCGCCGAGCCGCCGCCGAAGTCGTAGAGCAGTTCGCGCAACGTGATGCCAAATGCCTTCTCGACCAGGCCACCGTGCTTGACGTTGCCGGCGAGTTGGATCGGCAACGTCCCGCAGGAGCGCCCCATGCCGTATTCACGATAGAAAGCGGCGCCTCGATCGAAGATGATCGGCAGCGACGCGAAGGTGATGACGTTGTTCACCACCGTGGGCCTGCCGAACAGGCCGGCGACCGCGGGCACGGGGGGCTTGAACCGGACCATGCCCCGCTTGCCTTCGAGGCTTTCGAGCAGCGACGTTTCCTCGCCGCAGATATACGCCCCGGCGCCGCGACGCACTTCGAGATCGAAGCGCTGGCCGGAACCCAGTACGTCGGCGCCGAGAGCGCCGCGTTCGTACGCGATCCGGATCGCGGCATTCAGGGTGCGTTCCGCATGCGGGTATTCGGAGCGCACGTAGATGTACCCGCGGTTCGCCCCGGTCGCGATGCCCGAGATCGCCATGCCCTCGATCAGCACGAACGGGTCACCTTCCATCGTCATGCGATCGGAGAAGGTGCCCGAATCGCCTTCGTCAGCATTGCACACCACGTATTTCTGGTCAGCGGCCGTCTCGAGCACGGTCTTCCATTTGATTCCGGTGGGAAATGCCGCACCGCCCCGCCCACGCAGGCCCGAATCCGTCACGACGGCGACTGCGTCGGGACGCGCCATCGCGATCGCCTTGCGCAGTCCGGCCCAGCCCTCGTGCGCGGCATAGTCATCGTACGAAAGCGGGTCGATCACACCCATGCGCGCAAAGCACAGACGCTCCTGGCGCGCCAGATAGGGATGCGCGTCGACTTTGCCGATCGCGAGCGCGTGGGGTTCGCCCCGCAGAAAGCCGGCGTCGAACAGGCCACCGACATCCTCGGTCGTGACCGGGCCGTAGCCCATCCGCCCCGCCGGCGTCTCGACCTCGACCAGCGGCTCAAGCCACATCAGGCCGCGCGTCCCGTTGCGTACGATCGTCACGGGGTCACCGCGCCGCGCCGCCTCCCCGGCGATGGCCCGCGCCACGGCATCCGCGCCCAGGCTCAACGCAGTGGAATCCCCTGGCACGAATACGCGCGTGCTCATCGATCTTGCTCCAGCGACAGGATCAGCTTGTCGATGCGTTCGGCAGTCATGCGCCCGTGCGGCTCACCATCGAGCAGGAGCGCCGGGGAACAGGCACAATTGCCGAGACAATAGACCGGTTCGAGCGTGATGTTGCCGTCCGGGGTGGTCTCGTGAAACGCGATATCGAGGCGCTGCCGGACGTGGTCAGCAAGCTGGTTGGCACCCATGCTCTGACAAGCCTCCGCGCGGCACATCTGGAGTGTGTGCCGACCAGGCGCCGTCGAGCGGAAGTGGTGATAGAAGGTCACCACACCGTGGACTTCGGCGCGCGACAGGTTCAGCGCCCTGGCGATCACCGGAACGGCGTCGCCCGGAACATGTCCCAGTTGATCCTGGATGGCGTGAAGAATGGGCAAGAGCCCGCCGCGCGTGTCTTTCAGACGGGCGAGTGCGTCATCGACGCCGCGGGATGCTGCTGCTTCCATGACCTCTCCTCCGAAAAGCGCTGCCGGCCTGGTCGAAGATCGACCTTTGTGGCCTCCATTTCATATGCGATTCTTTGCATATAGTTGTGGAAATGGGCACTTCTACCTTGCAAAATAACAAGGTGCTACCGATCCCTCAATATGCAATAAACTGCCTATGAAGCGCCTGAGCATCAAGTCGACCTGGGTGGTGGAGAGCGAAGACGGCCAACACCTGGGTCCGGAACTCTTCGCCATGCTCAATGCGATCCACGACACCGGCAAGCTGACCGAAGCCGTCCGCCGCGTCGGGATGTCCTATCGCCATGCCTGGAATCTGGTCGAGCGCTGGAACGCGTTCTTCGGGGCCCCGCTGGTGCGGTTCGAGCGCGGCAAGGGTGCGTTCCTGACGCCCCTGGCCGAACGCCTGCTCTGGGCCGAGCAGCGCGTGAGCGCCCGGCTGGCACTGCAGCTGGATTCCGTCGCCTCGGAGCTCAACCTGGAGATCAGCCGCCTCCTCGCGACCGCTGCCGCGACCATCCGCATCCACGCGTCTCACGGCTTCGCCGTGGCGCGTATCCCCGAACTGCTGAATGACCAGGATCGCATCCAGCTCGTCCTGCGCTATTCCGGCAGCGTCGAGGCCCTGACCTCGCTGTCGAAGGAAACCTGCGATCTGGCCGGCCTGCACGTGCCCGAGGGTCGACTTGCGAAGGCGGCCCTGGACCAGTACGCGCGCTGGCTGCAACCTGCCAACCAGCGGATCATCCATCTGGTCACGCGCACGCAAGGCCTGTTCGTGGCCCAGGGCAACCCCAAGAATATCCAGGGAGTGCTCGACCTCCCGCGGGCCGACGTCACGTTCATCAATCGTCAGAAGGACGCGGGCACGCGGCTGCTGTTCGACCAGATCCTGGTCGAGGCGGGCATTGACCCTCGCCGCATCGAAGGCTACCGGACCGAGGAGTTCACGCATGCGGCGGTCGCGGCGTACGTAGCGAGCGGCGCCGCCGACGCGGGGTTCGGCGTGGAACCGGCCGCGCGCCAGTTCCGTCTGGACTTCATCCCGCTCGCGACCGAGCGCTACGTCTTCGTCTGCAATACCCGGACGCTGGAGCGCCCGGAAGTCATCGAGTTGCTCGCACTCGTGAGGAGCGAGCGCTTCGCGGCCATGGTCGCGGAACTACCCGGCTACTCGGCACCCCGGGTGGGTGACGTGGAACGGCTCGAAGAGGCATTTCCGCAATTGCGCGAGGCCACTCCGAAGATCACCCGGCGCGCCTGACGACTCAGCGGCCGGTGACAGCTTCGCGAATCTGGTCAAGCGCCGCCGGATCCTCCAGCGTGGTGAGGTCGCCGGGATCGCGCCCTTCGGCGATCGCCTGGATGCTGCGGCGGAGCAGCTTGCCCGAGCGCGTCTTCGGCAACATGTTGATGAAATGCACTCGCGAGGGGCGCCCGATCGCACCGAGCTGCGCATCGACGGTCGCCAGCACCTCCTTTTCCAGCGCCGCCCGCGCCGCTGGCGTGGCGAGCAGCGCCGGATCCTTCACCACAGCGAACGCGAGCGGCATCTGACCCTTCAGGGGATCCGACACACCGACCACCGCCACTTCGGCGATCGCCGCGTGCCCCTGAACCGCTTCTTCGATCTCGCGCGTGCCGAGCCGGTGCCCGGCGACATTGATCACATCGTCCGTGCGACCGAGGATGGTGTAGTAGCCCTCGGCATCGCGCATGCCCCAGTCGAACGAGGCGTACACCTGCCGGTCGCGGAACGTGGAAAAGTAGGTGCTGACGAAACGTTCGTCGTCACCCCATATGGTGGTCAGACAGCCCGGCGGCAGCGGCGGCACCAGCACGACGACACCCTTTTCGTTCGCTCCGGCTTCGCTCGCATCCGCCTCGCGCAGCAGGCGCAGATCGTAGCCGTAGGCCGGAAACGACGGACTGCCGAACTTGATCGGCGTCTCCTCCACGCCGGGCATCGCGGTGAGCATCGGCCAGCCGGTCTCGGTCTGCCAGTAGTGATCGATGACGGGTTTGTTCAGCGCTTCGCTGATCCAGCGATGCGTCGGCTCGTCGAGCGGCTCGCCGGCCAGGAAAAGATGGCGCAGCGAAGACAGGTCGTGCTTGGTGATGAACGCGGGGTCCTGCTTCTTCAACACCCGGATTGCGGTGGGGGCCGAGAACATCACGCTCGCCTTGTGATCCTGCACGATCTGCCACCAGATTCCGGCATCCGGGCGGATCGGTGTGCCTTCGTACAGGATCGTGGTCATGCCCGCCAGCAACGGCCCGTACACGATGTAGGAATGCCCTACCACCCAGCCGATGTCGGAGGTGGTGAACATGGTCTCGCCGGCATGGCCGCAGAAGATGTATTTCATCGAAGCGGTGAGCGCGACCGCGTAGCCGCCGACATCGCGCTGCACGCCTTTCGGCTTGCCGGTGGTGCCGGAGGTATAGAGGATGTACGACGTCTCGTTCGCTTCGAGCCATGTCACCGGCACCGTCGCATCGAAATGCGCTTCGCGCAGGGCATGCCAATCGACGTCGCGCGGCGACTCGCGCTGGAGATCCGGATCGAGGTCGCGGTTCACGAGCAGCACGTGCGCGGGTTTCGACCGGGCGAGGCGGATGGCCTCGTCGAGCAGCGGCTTGTACCGCACCACCTTGCCCGCGCGCATGCCCGCGTCCGCCGACACGACGAGTCTCGGCTGCGCGTCATCGATGCGGGACGCAAGACTGTGCGAGGCGAATCCGCCGAACACGACCGAATGGATCGCACCAATGCGTGCGCAGGCGAGCATCGCGAACACCGCTTCCGGGATCATCGGCATGTAGACGAGCACGCGATCGCCCTTGCCGACGCCGAGCGCGCGCATCATCGCGGCGCAGCGATTGACTTCCGCGTACAGCTCGCGGTAGGTGAAACTTTTCTGCTGATCGGTCTCGGTGGAAATATAGACCAGCGCCGGCTGATCGCCGCGCGCGGCCAGGTGCCGATCCACCGCGTTGTAGCACAGGTTGGTCTCCCCGCCGATGAACCACCTTGCGAATGGCGGGCGCGAGTAGTCCAGCACCTGGTCGAACGGGCGATGCCAGTCGATCAGTGCGGCCTGTTCGCGCCAGAAGCCGTCACGATCGTCGAGGGATCGGCGATGAAACGCCCGGTAGATCTCGCCCATGTCACCTCTCCCTGGTGCGGTTCCGGCGGGAGCGCTGCGCGCCCACGGAACGTCGTGAAAGTCTCGTTCTAGCCACCGATGTGCACGACTGTCCGGCCGCGGACGTTGCCCTTGATGAACGCGTCGAAGGCCCCGGGCAGTTCGGCGAATCCGATCGTTCGGGTCATGTCCGGGAGGTGCTGCGGTTTCATGTCCGAGCCGAGCCTGTTCCAGACTTCGCGCCGCAGGGGCATCGCGCAGTTGACCGAGTCGACGCCGCACAGCGTCACACCGCGCAGGATGAAGGGCATCACCGTGGTGTTGAATACGTGGCTCGCCGCCAGCCCGATAGCGGCGACGGTGCCACCGACCTGCATGGTGCTCGCCATCCACGACAGCACGTCCCCGCCGAGGTTGTCCACGGCGCCGGCCCAGGTCGCCTTGTCGAGCGGTTTGATCTTTTCGAGATTCAGACTGGAACGCAGCATCACTTCCTTCGCCCCGAGCTTCTTCAGGTAGTCAGTTTCCGCCTCCTTGCCGGTGAGCGCCACCACGTGATAGCCGAGATGCGACAGGATGTCGACCGCGACCGACCCGACACCCCCGGTCGCACCGCTCACGATCACGGGCCCGTTGGCGGGCTTCAAGCCATTCGCCTCCATGCGCGCCACCGCGAGACCTGCGGTGAAGCCCGCCGTACCGAGCGCCATCGCTTCGTGTGCGCTCAAGCCACCGGGCATCGGCACGACCCAGGCGGCCGGCACGCGCATGTAACCGGCGTAGCCGCCATCGTGCGCGACACCCACGTCATAGCTGGTGCAGATGACGGCATCGCCCGGCTTGAATGCCGCATCGGTGGAGGACTCCACCACGCCCGCACCGTCGATGCCGCCGTTGCAGGGGAAGCGCCGGATGATCTTGCCGGCACCGGTTGCAGCAAGGGCATCCTTGAAATTGATGCTCGAGCATGCGGTCCGGATCACGACTTCGCCCGGATCGAGCTCGTCGAGCGTCATGTCGACCAAGCGGCTCGCCACTTTGCCGTCTTCGTTGAAGATGCGAAATGCCTTGAAAGTGCTCATGCGGTCTCCTCCCTGATCTTGTGATGGTCAGCCCAGATGGGCTTCGCCGAGATAGTGATGCGTCTGCATTTCGGCAAGCCGGCTCGCGGTGCGATCCAGCTCGCTGGTGGTCGCCACGTCAGAAAACAATTCCATGGCCGGGACCGCGGCAGCGACGATGAGCTTCACCCGCCGGTCGTAGAATTCGTCGACCAGCCAGGTCAGTCGGCGCATCCGGTCGGCTTCGCCGCTGGCGGCGAAACGCGGCAGCCGGTCGAGCAGCACCGTGTGGAAGCGCCGGGCGAGTTCGATGTAATCCGCCTGTGCGCGCGGACCGTCACACAAGGCTTCGAAATCGAACCACGCAACGCCGCCGGCAACCCGCTGCGCCTCGATCGACCGGCCTTCGATGTCGAGGGATTCGGGGTGTCCCGACGTTCCGGCGACGTGCAGGAACGTCTCGGCGAGCGCGCGAGTGGCAGCCTCGCCCAACGGCATGTGCCAGGTGCCGGCCAGTTCGAGAGTGCGTTGACGGTAGTCCACGCTTCCGTCCATCCGGACTACTTCGACCCGGTCCTGCAGAAGCTCGATCGCGGGCAGGAATTGCGCACGCTGCAAACCGTGCAGGTAGAGGTGGTCCGGCGGCGTGTTCGAAGTCGTCACGAGCGTCACGCCGCGCTCGAACAGGCCTTCCAGCAACTTTCTCATCAGCATCGCGTCGCCGATGTCGGTCACCTGGAACTCATCCAGGCAAAGCAGGCGCGCCTCGCCGGCCACGCGTTCGGCCACCGCCTGCATCGGTTCTGCCTGGCCTTGCAGGCGCTTCAGATCGCCGTGAATGCCCTGCATGAACCGGTGGAAATGCTCGCGCTGCTTCGGCGCGGCGCCGACGAACGCGAAGAAGCTGTCCATGAGGAAGCTCTTGCCTCGGCCCACCCCGCCCCAGAGGTACATGCCCCGGACCGGCGCGGGCTCCGGCTGCAGGAATCGCAACCAGCCCTTGCGCTCGACATTCGCTCGGCCCAGGTCACGCTCGATGCGCTCGAAGACCCGCACGGCGTCCTGCTGCGCAGCATCGAGACAAAAACCCTGCTCCACCGCCCGCGCCTGCATCCACGCCGCCAGCGGACTCCGGCTCATTGCGACCTGCCTGACCGGGCGCGAAGCCGGTTTGGACATGACCGGGTTGGCCCGCCGGGAATCAGATGTTGAGCGCGCGCTTGTCCACACCCAGCGCAGCCTCGTGCATCGCCTCCGACAGCGATGGGTGGGCATGCACGATCCGGGCGATGTCCTCGCTGGTGGCCGAGAACTCCATGGCGACCACGGCTTCCGAGATCAGCTCGGAAGCGAACGGGCCGATGATGTGAACGCCGAGGATCCGATCGGTCGCGCTGTCGGCAAGCATCTTGCAGAATCCCGCGGTCTCGCCGAGCGCACGCGCCCGACCCGACGCGATGAACGGAAACTGCCCGGAGCGATAAGCGACGCCCTGCGCCTTCAGCTCCTGCTCCGTCTTGCCGACCCAGGCGATCTCGGGTGCGGTGTAGATCACCCACGGGACGGTGTCGAGATTCACGTGCGGCGACTGTCCCGCGATCGTCTCGGCGACCGCGACGCCCTCTTCCGAGGACTTGTGCGCGAGCATGGGGCCACGCACCGCGTCGCCGATGGCGTAGAGGTTCGGTACGTTGGTCCGGCAGTCCGCGTCCACCTGCACGAACCCTCTCGGATCGAGCTTGAGGCCGACCGCATCCGCATTCAGGCCGGCGGTATTGGGTACGCGACCGATAGCGATGATCAGGCGGTCGAATTCCACACGATGTTTCTTGCCGTCGCGATCCTCGTGGTCGATGTTGACGACGTTCTTGCCGATGGTGACCGCGTTGACCTTCATGCCGGTGTAGATCTTGAGCCCGAGCGGTCCGCTGAACTGGCGGAATGCTTCCTTCGCGATGTGTTCGTCGGCCGCACCGAGAAAAGTCGGCAGCGCTTCGAGCACGGTCACTTCCGCGCCCAGGCGGCGCCAGACGCTGCCCATCTCGAGCCCGATCACGCCGGCGCCGATCACCCCCAGGCGCTTCGGCACGGCATCGAAAGACAGCGCGCCGATGTTGTCGCACACCAGGGCGTTGTCGATCTCCGCGCCCGGCAGTGGACGCGGCAGCGAACCGGTGGCGATGATGACGTGGCGCGCCTCGATCGTCTCGACGCCGGCATCGCCCTGGACTTCGATCTGGAATCCGCCTTCCGCGGTCCCCGCGAAACGACCGAAGCCGTGCATCGAGTCGACTTTGTTCTTCTTGAACAGCAGCGAGATGCCGCTGGTGAACGTATCGACGATCTTGTCCTTGCGCGCCTGCATCTTCGCCACGTCGATGGCCACCGATTTCACCGTGATGCCATGGTCTCCGAACTTGTGCAGCGCACGTTCGTAGTTCTCCGAAGACTCCAGCAGCGCCTTGGACGGAATGCAGCCCACGTTGAGGCACGTGCCGCCGAGAGCCGGTTTGCCCTGTGCGTTCTTCCATCCATCGATGCAGACCGTGGACAGCTTGAGTTGCGCGGCGCGGATCGCGGCGGTGTATCCGCCGGGCCCTGCGCCGATTACTGCGACATCGAATTGCCTGGCCATTTCGCCTCCGTGAGGTCCCGCCAATGCGCTGCCATCGATGGGCAAACAAGGTTCACAAACGACAACTGGGGACGCGGCGGCCGATCCTCAAGGCCGTCCCGGTCACCGCGCGCGTACCGAACTACAAGTCGAGCAGCAGTCGCGCCGGGTCTTCCAGCGCTTCCTTGATCGCAACCAGACCGAGCACGGCTTCACGGCCGTCGATGATGCGATGGTCGTAGGACATCGCAAGATAATTCATCGGCCGGATGACGACCTGACCGTTTTCCGCCACCGGCCGATCCTTGGTCGCATGGATGCCCAGGATGGCGCTCTGCGGCGGATTGATGATGGGCGTCGAGAGCATCGATCCGAACACCCCGCCGTTGGAGATCGAGAACGTGCCGCCGGTGAGCTCTTCGATGGTGAGCTTGCCCTCCTGCGCACGTTTGCCGAAATCGGAGATGGTCTTCTCGATCTCGGCCAACGACATCTGGTCGGCATTGCGCACGATCGGCACGACCAGTCCGCGCGGACTGCCGACCGCGATCCCGACGTCGAAATAGCCGTGATACACGATGTCGGTGCCGTCCACGGATGCGTTCAGGACCGGATACTTCTTGAGCGCCGCAAGGGCCGCCTTCACGAAGAACGACATGAAGCCGAGCTTCACACCGTGGTCCTTCTCGAAGCGTTCCTTGTAGCGATTGCGCAGATCCATGACGGCCTGCATGTTGACTTCATTGAACGTGGTGAGGATGGCAGCCGTCGACTGGGACTGCACCAGGCGCTCGGCGACGCGCTGGCGCAGGCGCGACATGGCGACCCGCTTCTCGGGCCGGTCGCCCATGAGACTGTCGAGGTCCACCGCTGCGGGCAAGGGCGTCACGGGACGCGCGGCCCCGGCGAGATGCGCCACCACATCGGGCTTCGTCACGCGTCCCCCGCGCCCGGTACCCGGTACCTGGGCGAGATCGACGTTGCTGTCCGCCGCAACCTTGCGGGCCGCCGGCATGGCGACGACTTCGGCAGCGGGGGCAGGCGCGGCCGGACGCGCATCCGGTGGCTTTGCCGCGGCTTTCGAGGCCTCAGCGGGCTTCGCCGGTAGCGCTGCCTTGGCGGCGTTTTCGGCGGGTGCAGCCGCGGCGGTATCGATCTGCGCGATCACCTCATTGCTGACGACGGTGCCGCCGTCTTCCTTGAGGATCTTGGTGATCTTGCCCGCCATCGGCGCCGGCAGCTCGAGCACGACCTTGTCGGTCTCGATATCGATCAGGTTCTCATCGCGCTGGACATAGTCGCCCTGCTTCTTGTGCCAGGAGAGCAGCGTGGCCTCGGCCACCGATTCGGACAACACCGGCACCTTCACTTCGATCAGCATGAATACTCCGTGGTGCTGTTACCCATTTTTCTTTTAACTGTCGCCGGCGACTGGCGGGAAAGAGGCGCCGTGCGTCAGCGCCGCTTCCACCACTGCCTTCTGGCGCTGGTTGTGGAGGGCGAGATAACCGCCCGCCGGTGCCGCGCTCGACTGGCGCAGCGAATAAGTGAGTGTCTGGTCCGGCCGCAGTTGGCGGAGCAGGTAATGCTGGATGCGGTGCCATGCGCCCTGATTGGCGGGCTCCTCCTGGCACCAGACGATCTCCGTGGCTTTGGCATAGCGGTCGATCTCGGCCTTGAAGTCATCGTGCGGAAACGGATAGAGCTGCTCGATGCGCACCAGCGCCACGCCCTCGATGCCGAGTTCGCGCCGCGCGGCGGCCAGATCGAAATAGATCTTGCCGCAGCAGAAAACCACGCGCTTGACCTTGCCCGCCCTGAGCGCCGCGGGGTCGGGAATCACGGGCATGAAGCGGCCCTGACCCAGTTCCTCCAGGCTCGACACGGATTCCTTGTGCCGGAGCATCGACTTGGGACTCATGATCACGAGGGGTTTGCGGTACGGGCGGAGCATCTGGCGACGCAACACGTGGAACATCTGGGCCGGCGTCGACGGCACCACCACCTGCATGTTGTAGTCGGCGCACAGTTGCAGGAACCGTTCCGGCCGCGCGGACGAATGTTCGGGACCCTGGCCTTCGTAGCCGTGCGGCAGCATCAGCACCAGGCCGCACATCCGCCCCCACTTCACTTCTCCGGAGGCGATGAACTGGTCGATCACCACCTGGGCGCCATTGGCGAAATCGCCGAACTGCGCTTCCCAGACCACCAGTTCGTTCGGCGACGCGGTCGCATAGCCGTACTCGAATCCGAGCACCGCCTCTTCCGACAGGGTCGAGTCGATGACGAGAAAGTCGGGCTGGTTCTCGGCGATCTTCTGCAACGGTACATAGGTACCGGCATCCCAGCGTTCGCGATTCTGGTCGTGCAGCACGGCGTGGCGGTGGAAGAACGTGCCGCGCCCGGAATCCTGCCCTGACACGCGCACGCCATAGCCCTGCTTCAGCAGGGCTGCGTAAGCGAGGGTCTCCGCCATGCCCCAATCGAGCGGCAGCTTGCCGAGACCCATCTGGCGCCGGTCCGCGATGACCTTCTCGACCCGGGGATGGAGCTTGAAATGGGGTGGAATGGTGGTGACCCGCTCGGCGAGGAACTGCAGATCCGCCAGCGGCAGCCCGGTGTCGACCGGCTGGTTCCAGGGCACGTTCCGATACGGAGCCCATTCCACCTGGAACGGCGGCTTGAAGTTGTAGATGATGCTCTTGTTGGTGTGGTGCCCGGCATCGAGCGCGTTGCGGTAGGCCTTGATCACTTCGTCGGCCTCGCCGTCCTTGATCACGCCTTCCTGCGCCAGCCGATCGGCGTACAGTTTCCGCGTGCCCTGATGCTGCGTGATGATCTTGTACATCAGCGGCTGGGTCACCATGGGCTCGTCCTGCTCGTTGTGGCCGAGCCGGCGGAAGCACACCATGTCGATGACCACGTCGCGGCCGAACTCGCTGCGGAAGTCGAGCGCCGCCTCGGTGGCGAGAACGACGGCCTCGGGGTCGTCGCCGTTCACGTGGATGACCGGAGCCTCCACGATCTTGGCGACGTCCGAGCAGTAGATCATCGAGCGCGTGTCGCGCGGATCGGAGGTTGTAAATCCGATCTGGTTGTTCACGATGATGTGCACGGTTCCACCGGTTCCGTACCCGCGCGTCTGGGACAGATTGAGAGTCTCCATGATCACGCCCTGCCCCGCGAACGCGGCGTCGCCATGCAGCAGCACGGGCATCACCTGCCGCCCTTCACGATCGCGGCGCCGATGCTGCCGCGCGCGAACCGAACCTTCGACCACCGGATTGACGATCTCGAGATGCGACGGATTGAACGCGAGCGTCACATGCATCGGACCGCCCGGCGTCATCACGTCCGAAGAGAAGCCCTGGTGATACTTGACGTCGCCTGCCATCAACTCGCCGGCATGCTTGCCTTCGAATTCGAGAAACAGGTCGGACGGCAGCTTGCCCAGGGTGTTGACCAGGACGTTGAGGCGGCCGCGGTGCGCCATGCCGATCACGAGTTCCTGCACGCCATGCTCGCCCGCGCGTTGGAGCAGGTTGTCCAGCATCGGGATCAGGCTGTCGCCGCCTTCCAGGGAAAAGCGTTTCTGACCCACGTAGCGCGTGTGCAGATACTTCTCGAGCACCTCGGCTGCGGTGATGCGTTCGAGGATGTGGCGCTTGTAGTCGGGGGAGTAGCTCGGCCGCGACCGGATTCCCTCGAAGCGCTGCTGCAGCCAGCGCTTCTGGGCAGTGTCGGTGAGGTACATGTACTCGAGACCGATGGTGCCGCAATAGGTCTCGCGCAGCGCCTGGATGATCTCGCGCAGGGTCGCCTGCTGCGGACCCACCAGGGTGCCGGTGTTGAAGACCCGATCCATGTCCGCGTCGGTGAATCCATGGGACGCGGGGTCGAGTTCGGGCACCTCGGGCCGCTCGTGACGCTTCAGGGGATCGAGATTGGCGTGGCGCGCACCGAGGAACCGGTACGAGCTGATCAGCTGGAACACGGCGGCCTGTTTGCGTCCCAGTTCGGCCAGGTCGGTCGGGGAAATCTGCGCGCCGCCCTTGCTGCGGTCCTTCGCGATGCGGCCGATCAGTTCACGCACCGGGGCGTGAGCGACGTCTCTCGGACCAGGCAGCACCTGGATCTGATCGAAGTACCGTTTCCACTCCGGCGCCACCGATTCCTGGTTCTCCAGGTAATTCTCGTAGAGCTCGTCGATGTAGGGCGCATTGCCGCCGAAGAGGTAAGAGCCGGAGCGCAGATCCTTCATCATTGGGCGTATCTCCTGGGACCTGCGCGCGAACTCAGGCGCGCTGCGCGATCGGGACGACGGTACGATGCGTGGCACCAACGAAGAGCTGGCGCGGGCGGGCGATCTTGTACTCGGGGTCGGCGATCATCTCGTTCAATTGCGCGATCCAGCCGACCGTGCGCGCGAGCGCGAAGATGGCCGTGAACAGCGGCACCGGGATGCCGATCGCCTTCTGTACGATGCCGGAGTAGAAATCGACGTTCGGATACAGCTTGCGGTTCACGAAATATTCGTCCTCCAGCGCGATCTTCTCGAGCGCCATGGCGAGCTTGAACAACGGATCGTCCTCGAGCCCCAGTTCGGTCAGCACCTCATGGCAGGTCTCGCGCATCAGTTTCGCGCGCGGATCGTAGTTCTTGTAGACGCGGTGACCGAAGCCCATGAGGCGCACGGTCGAGTTCTTGTCCTTCACCTTGTCGATGAACTCTCCGATCTTCTCGACCCCGCCCATCTGCTGGATCTCGCCCAGCATGTTGAGCGAGGCTTCGTTGGCGCCGCCGTGCGCGGGGCCCCAGAGGCAGGCAACGCCGGCCGCGATGGCCGCGAACGGGTTGGTTCCCGATGACGCGCACAAACGCACCGTGGAGGTGGACGCGTTCTGCTCGTGATCGGCGTGGAGGATGAAGATGCGATCGAGCGCGCGTACCAGCACGTCGTTCACCTCGTACTCGTCGCACGGGGTGGCGAACATCATGTGCATGAAGTTCGCCGAATACGAGAGCTTGTTGCGCGGATACATGTACGGCTGGCCGATGGTGTACTTGTAGGCCATGGCGACCAGGGTCGGCATCTTCGCGATCAGCCGGATCGCGGAAATGTCCCGCTGCCTCGCGTCGTGCAGGTTCATCGAATCGGGATAGAACGCCGACAGCCCGCCGACCAGGCCGGTCATCGCGGCCATCGGATGAGCGTCGCGCCGGAAGCCCCGCATGAAGAACTGCATCTGCTCGTTGACCATCGTATGCTGGGTCACACGGGCATCGAAGTCGGCCTTCTGCGCGGCGTTGGGCAGCTCGCCGTACAGGATCAGGTGGCAGACCTCGAGGAAGTCGCAATTGACCGCCAGCTGTTCGATCGGATAGCCGCGGTAGAGCAATTCGCCCTTGTCGCCGTCGATGTAGGTGATGGTCGAATTGCACGAGGCAGTCGAGAGGAAGCCAGGGTCGTAGGTGAACTTTCCGGTGGTTCCGTAGAGCTTACGGATGTCGATAACATCGGGCCCGACCGTCCCTTTCAACAAGGGCAGATCAATCGACGGTGTCCCGTCGCTGAACGTGATGGTCGCTTTATCGTTGTTGCTCATCACCCTCTCCAAATGGCGCAGATACTTATTGTAGGCACATTCCGCGGCGATTGCTGCTATGCATCAAACAGCCGGGGCGGCCCTCATGACGTCGAGCAGCGCCTCTTCCGCCACGCTGTTCGACCGATACCTGCCCGAAACGAGATCCCAGAGTTCGGTATCGGCTCGTTCGAGCAGACCTGAAAAGATTTCTCGCTCCGCCAGGCTCAACTGCTCGAAGCGGGAGTCCAGAAAACGCGCCAGAACCAGATCGAGTTCCAGCAGACCGCGCCGGCAGTGCCAGCGGATCCGCTGGGCCGCGCGATCCGGGTCAATTTCCACCGGCGGGATCCGGAATCCTCATGCTCGTCAGACCATCCGCTTGACCATGATGTCCTTGATCCGTCCGATGGCGCGGGTGGGATTCAGCCCCTTCGGACAGACATCGACGCAATTCATGATCGAGTGGCAGCGGAACAGGCGATAGGGGTCTTCCAGGTCGTCCAGGCGTTCGCTCGTGGCCTGGTCCCGGGTATCGGCGATGAAGCGGTAGGCCGCGAGCAAACCCGCGGGGCCCACGAACTTGTCCGGGTTCCACCAGAACGACGGACAGGCGGTGGAGCAGCACGCGCACAGGATGCACTCGTACAGGCCGTCCAGCTCCTCGCGCTCTTCCGGGCTCTGGCGCCGCTCCTTTTCCGGCGGGACTTCGTCGTTGCGCAGGTACGGCTTGATCGAATGGTATTGCTTGAAGAATTGCGACATGTCCACGACCAGGTCGCGGATCACCGGCAAACCGGGCAGCGGCCGCAGTTCCACCGGTTCCTTCAGATCGGCAATCCGGGTGATGCAGGCCAGCCCGTTGCGTCCGTTGATGTTCATTGCGTCCGAACCACAGACGCCTTCGCGGCACGACCGGCGCAGCGACAGGCTGTCGTCGAACGCCTTGATGCGGATCAGCGCGTCGAGGAGCATCCGGTCGGTCGGTTCGAGCGCGATGTCGTAATCCTTCATGTACGGCTTTGCGTCCTGGTCGGGATCGTAGCGGTAGATCTTGAATCGCATGGGGCGTTCCTAGTAGCTGCGCACTTTCGGCTCGAACGACTGGGCAGTCAGCGGCTTCAGCGTCACCGGCTTGTAGTCGAGACGGCTGCCGTCGCGATACCAGAGGCTGTGCTTCAGCCAGTTGGCGTCGTCGCGCTTGGCGAAATCGGCCCGATCGTGCGCGCCGCGGCTTTCCTTGCGGGCTTCCGCCGAAACCAGGGTGGCGAGCGCGACCTCGATCAGGTTGTCCAGTTCCAGCGCCTCGACACGGGCAGTGTTGAAGGTCCGGCTCTTGTCCTTGATCTCCGTGCGCCTCCCGCGCTCTGCCACTGCCTGGATCTTCTGCACCCCCGAGCTCAGCATGTCGGGGAAGCGGAACACCCCGCAATGAGCCTGCATGGTTCGACGCATCTCGGCGCCGACCTCGAACACGCTCTCCCCACCCGACTGGCCGTCGAGCCGTGCGACCCGCGCGTGCGAAAACTCGCCGGCATCGGCCGGCAGGTCCTTGTGGCCCGGATTCTCCGCGAGGAAGGCGATCACGCTCTCGGCCGCTGCCTTGCCGAACACCAGCAGGTCGGTGAGCGAATTGGTCCCGAGCCGGTTCGCGCCGTGTACCGAGGCGCAGGCGCACTCGCCCGCGGCATAGAAGCCCGGCACGACGGCATTCGGGTCGCCGCCGGCAGGAACGACCACCTCGCCGTGATAGTTCGTCGGAATGCCACCCATCTGGTAATGACAGGTGGGTACCACCGGAATGGGGTCCTTGACCGGATCGACGTTGGCGAATTTCTTGGCGATCTCGCGGATCCCCGGCAGCCGCTTCTCGATCACGTCCAGGCCCAGGTGATCGAGCTTGAGTAGGATGTAGTCGGCGTCCTTGCCGGCGCCGCGGCCTTCCTTGATCTCGGTGGCCATGGCGCGGGACACCACATCGCGGCTCGCGAGGTCCTTCATGGTCGGGGCATAGCGTTCCATGAAGCGCTCGCCGTCCTTGTTCAGCAGGTAGCCGCCCTCGCCGCGCACGCCTTCGGTGATCAGCACTCCTGCCCCGGCGACGCCGGTGGGATGGAACTGCCAGAACTCCATGTCTTCGAGCGGGATCCCGGCCCTTGCGGCCATGCCCAGGCCGTCTCCGGTATTGATGAACGCGTTGGTGCTGGCGGAATAGATTCGCCCCGCCCCACCGGTGGCGAACAAGGTCGCGCGCGCATGGAAGATCCAGATCTCGCCGGTCTCCATTTCCATCGCGCTCACACCGAGCACCTGGCCGCTGGCATCGCGGATCAGGTCGAGCGCCATCCACTCGACGAAGAACAGCGTATTCGCACGCACGTTGCGCTGGTAGAGCGTATGGAGCATCGCGTGCCCGGTGCGGTCCGCCGCGCAGCACGAGCGCTGCACCGGCCGTTCGCCGAAATTCTGCGAATGTCCGCCGAACGGCCGCTGATAAACGGAACCGTCGTCGTTGCGGTCGAACGGCATACCGTAGTGCTCGAGCTCGATGACGGCCTGCGGCGCCTTGCGACACATGAACTCGATGGCATCCTGGTCGCCGAGATAGTCGGACCCCTTGATCGTATCGTACATGTGCCAGAGCCAGGAGTCCTCGCCCATGTTGCCGAGCGAGGCGCCGATACCGCCCTGCGCCGCCACGGTGTGCGACCGGGTCGGAAAAACCTTCGACAGCACGGCCACCTTGAGCCCGGCTTCGGCCAGCTGGAGCGACGCGCGCATCCCGGCGCCGCCGGCACCGACGATGACCGCATCGAACTTCCGTATCGGCAGCGCCATCAGTAGATCCCCCAGAGAATCTGGATCGACCACAGCGCATAGACGACCAGTAGCAGCACCACGACCACCTGCACGGCGAGCCTGGCGCCGTCGGGCTTCACGTAGTCCATGATTATGTCCCGCGCGCCGATCCAGGCGTGCCAGAACAGCGACAGCAGGAACAGCAGGCTCGCGAGCCGCATCCACTGCTGCGACATGAGCGCGCTCCACGCACCGTAGTGCTCGGGGCGGTGGAATACCACGATGAAAAGCATGAGCAATGCGAACACGGCCATGATGACCGCGGTCACGCGCTGTACCAGCCAGTCGCGCAACCCGTAGTGCGCCCCGACGACGATCCGTTTCACCACATCCACACCCCGAAGAGGACAGTCAGCACGAGGCTCACGCCGATCACCGCGAAGCTGGACGCGCGCGCGGGTGCCAGGGCGGTACCGACGTGGATATCGAGCAGCAGGTAACGGATGCCGGCGGCGAAGTGGTGCAGGAAGGCCCAGAGCAGCCCGAGCAGCAGCAGTTTCACCAGCACGCTGGACAGAAGGTCCCTGAACAGGATGTAGCTCGACGGCGATTGCAGGCTCGATTGCAGCAGATAGAGCACGAACGGGAGCATCAGGAACAGGCCGGCCCCGCTGACCCGATGGAGGATCGACACGATGCCCGGAATAGGCAGCTTGATCTCGAAAAGGTTCAGGTATTTCGGTCTCAACTTCGCCATGCGCAAGCCTTCGGGGGCGTCGGGTGGGTGAGTGCGGTGGGAGCGCCGATGCGGGAAGCGGTCAGGTGATGCCGTTCGCGTAGTGGTGGCGGAGCGTATCGCAGAAACCGCGCCGGAGCTCGATCGGTTTCCGGTCGTAAGTATAGGCCACGCGCTCCATCTGCAGAAGCGGCGCACCGGCGGCAACGCCGAGGAATCCCGCGGTCTCGGCATCGGCCGCCACCGCCTTCAGACGCTCCTCGGCCGCGACGATTTTCACGTGGTAGACCGATTCGTACATGCTGTAGAGCATGCATCGGTGGCGCTCCACCACGTCCGGTCCGAGGCCCTGGAACAGCTCGGCGGGGACGCGCGCTTCCTCGAACAGGATGCGCGTGCCGTTGATCGAGAGCGTCCGGCGAAGTCGCACCAGGCTCGCTCCGGCGGCCACGGCGAGCAGCCGCGCGCTACCGGCGTCGGCGCGCACGCGGCGCAGGTCCACCAGCTCGGCCTCGATCGATTCGACCTCTCCGTCGTCCGGCATCAGCCGCAGAAACGACATTTGCGCCCGTGCATGGGCGTGCGAGGCCACGAAGGTGCCCCGGCCCTGCTTGCGCACCAGGACGTGCTCCCCCGCCAGCTCGCCGATCGCCTTGCGCACGGTGCCCTGGCTGACGTTGAAGCGCCGGGCGAGTTCGATCTCGCTCGGGATCGGCTCGCCGGGGCGCCATTCCCCTGCGGACAGACGCTCGGTCACGAGCGCCTTGATCCGCCGGTACAGCGGCTGGTAGACGGTGGCAGGTTGGGGTTTCATGTCCGGCGGCTGTTTTACCACATCAGCCAACCCCTTTACAAGAACTGATCTATTAGAGGTCTGATATAAGACTCGCGTTGACACGGCACTCGCCCGGTTCGTATGATGCGTCTGCTGTTTCGCACGCGGCCGGGCTTGAGCCCCGGCGACTAGCGCTGCGACCCGCGGCGCGGACCGGACGACGCCGGCTTGTAACGGCGCCCCGCCGGCATAGATTCCCCCCACGAGGAGCCTCCCGCAATGAAGACCCCCGTTCGCGTCGCCGTGACCGGCGCCGCCGGCCAGATCGGCTACAGCCTCCTGTTCCGCATAGCCTCCGGCGAGATGCTCGGCCCGGACCAGCCCGTGACGCTCCAGCTGCTCGAGATTCCCGACGAGAAAGCGCAGAAGGCCTTGAAGGGCGTGATGATGGAGCTGGACGATTGCGCTTTCCCCCTGCTCGCCGGAATGAGCGCGCACAGCGATCCCCTCGGTGCCTTCAAGGATGTCGACGTCGCATTGCTCGTGGGCGCCCGTCCGCGCGGCCCGGGCATGGAACGCAAGGATCTGCTCGCCGCCAACGCCCAGATCTTTACCGCGCAGGGCAAGGCGCTCGACGCCGCGGCGAGCCGCGCCGTCAAGGTGCTGGTGGTGGGCAATCCCGCCAATACCAACGCGTACATCGCGATGAAATCGGCGCCGAGCCTGCCGAAATCGAGCTTCACCGCCATGATGCGCCTCGATCACAACCGCGCGCTGTCGCAACTCGCGGCGCGCACCGCGCAACCGGTGGGCGCCATCGAGAAACTCGTGGTGTGGGGCAATCATTCCCCGACCATGTATCCGGACATCCGCTTCGCGACCGTCGCAGGCAAGCCCGCGAAAGCACTCGTCAACGACGATGCCTGGTACCGTGAAACGTACATCCCCACCGTGGGCAAGCGCGGCGCCGCGATCATCGAAGCGCGTGGCCTGTCCTCCGCAGCGTCCGCGGCCAACGCCGCCATCGACCACCTCCGCGACTGGGTGCTCGGCACCAACGGCAAGTGGACGACCATGGGCGTGCCTTCCGACGGCAGCTACGGGATTCCGCAGGACATCATCTACGGGGTACCCGTGATCTGCACCGGCGGGCGCTACGAACTGGTGAATGGGCTGGAGATCGACGAGTTCTCGCGCACGCGGATGGACGCGACGCTCAAGGAATTGCTCGAGGAGCGCGACGGCGTCCAGCATCTGCTCGGCTGAACAGACCGCGATCGGGGACATGCCTGGCATGAATACGTCACTGTCCGGCCGACCCCTCCGGCAGCAATTCGACAAATGCCGTCCCGGCGACCACGACCGGGGATCCTGCAGTACGATCCCCGGATCGGCGGGCCGGGCGGGTCCGGTCACATCACTGCCGCGCGCGCGCCGCCTGGCGCCGCCTGCGACATGAGCATTCCGAAGTCATTCCGAGGAACCCATGAACGCTACCACTAGTCCCGGCACCCGATTCCGCAACGCCATCCGCGAAGAGCGGCCGCTTCAGGTCATCGGCACCATCAACGCCTACCATGCGCGCCTCGCGGAGCGCAGCGGCTTCAAGGCGATCTACCTGTCCGGTGGCGGCGTGGCTGCCGGATCGCTCGGCCTGCCCGATCTCGGCATCAGCAATCTCGACGACGTCCTGATCGACGTGCGTCGCATCACCGATGTCTGCGCTCTGCCCTTGCTGGTCGACGCGGACACAGGCTTCGGCGCGAGCGCGTTCAACATCGCGCGCACGACCCGGTCGCTGGTGAAGTCCGGCGCCGCGGCCATGCACATCGAAGACCAGGTCGGCGCCAAGCGCTGCGGTCATCGTCCGGGCAAGGAACTGGTCTCCACCCAGGAAATGGCCGACCGCGTGAGCGCGGCGGCCGATGCCCGCACCGACCCGTCGTTCGTGATCATGGCGCGCACCGATGCGCTCGCGGTCGAGGGTCTCGATGCCGCCATCGACCGCGCCTGCCGCTGCGTTGAAGCCGGCGCGGACATGATCTTTCCCGAGGCCATCACCGAACTGTCGATGTACCGCAAGTTCGCGGATGCCGTGAAGGTCCCCGTGCTCGCGAACATCACCGAGTTCGGGTCGACGCCCCTGTTCACCGTGGACGAGCTGCGTTCCGCGAACGTGAGCATCGCGCTCTACCCGCTGTCGCCGTTCCGCGCCATGAACAAGGCGGCGCTGAACGTGTACGAGCACATCCGCCGCGACGGCACGCAGAAGAACGTGGTGGACAGCATGCAGACGCGCACCGACCTCTACGATTACCTCGACTACCACGCCTACGAAAACAAGCTCGACGAGCTGTTCGCCAAGGAGAAGACTCAGTGAGCAAGGAAACCCCCGAGACCCCGACCGCCGGCCCCAAGCCGAAGAAATCCGTCGCCCTGTCCGGGGTGACCGCAGGCAACACGGCGCTGTGCACGGTCGGGCGCACCGGCAACGACCTGCACTATCGTGGCTACGACATTCTCGATTTCGCCGACGACGCGACCTTCGAGGAGGTGGCCCACCTGCTGGTGCACGACAAACTGCCCAACCAGGCGGAGCTGGCGAGCTATTCCGCCCAGCTCAAGTCCATGCGCGGACTGCCCGCAAGCCTCAAGGCCGCCCTCGAATGGATCCCCGCCTCCGCGCATCCGATGGACGTGATGCGTACCGGCGTGTCCATGCTCGGCACCCTGCTGCCGGAGAAGGACGATCACAGCGTTCCCGGCGCGCGCACCATCGCCGACCGGTTGATGGCGTCCCTCGGCTCGATCCTGCTCTACTGGTATCACTGGAGCCACAACGGGCGCCGCATCGAGACCGAGACCGAGGACGAGTCGATCGCGGGCCATTTCCTGCACCTGCTGCACGGCCAGCCGCCTTCCGACCTGTGGGAACGTGCGATGCAGACTTCGCTCAATCTCTACGCCGAGCACGAGTTCAATGCCTCGACCTTCACCGGCCGCGTGATCGCCGGCACGGGCTCGGACATGTACTCCGCCATCACGGGTGCGATCGGTGCGCTGCGCGGCCCCAAGCACGGCGGCGCGAACGAGGTCGCCTTCGACACGCAGGGCCGCTACGGCGATCCGGCCGAAGCCGAGGCCGACATCGTCCGGCGCGTGGCCAACAAGGAAATCGTGATCGGCTTCGGCCATCCGGTCTACACGATCGCGGACCCGCGCAACGAGGTCATCAAGGACGTGGCGCGCAGGCTCTCTAAGGATGCCGCGAACATGAAGCTGTTCGACATCGCGGACCGGCTCGAGGCGGTGATGTGGCGGGAGAAGAAGATGTTCCCCAACCTGGACTGGTTTAGTGCTGTGAGCTACCACATGATGGGGGTGCCGACCGCCATGTTCACCCCGGTGTTCGTGATCGCGCGGACCGCCGGCTGGTCGGCGCACGTGATCGAGCAGCGCATCGACGGCAAGATCATCCGGCCGAGCGCCAACTACACCGGTCCAGACAATCTCCCCTGGATCCCGCTGGAACGGCGCAAGTAGCACCCACCGATCGCAGACCCTTCGCAATTCCTCACCCCGACAGGCGCTTCCATGTCCGCACACATCTCCAACGTTCGCCCCAAGCCCGACAAGGTCCTGGTCGACATCGTCGACTACGTCACGAAGTACAAGATCACCAGCAAGCAGGCGTACGAAACCGCACGCTATTGCCTGATGGACACGCTGGGTTGCGGCCTGGAGGCGCTCGAGTACCCCGCCTGCACCAAGCTGCTCGGACCGATCGTTCCGGGCACCGTGGTGCCGAACGGCGCGAAGGTCCCCGGCACCCAGTTCCAGCTCGATCCGGTGCAGGCCGCATTCAACATCGGCGCGATGATCCGCTGGCTCGACTTCAACGACACGTGGCTCGCGGCGGAATGGGGCCATCCCTCGGACAATCTGGGCGGGATCCTCGCCACGGCCGACTGGCTTTCGCGCAACGCGGTGGCAGCCGCCAAAAAGCCGTTGACGGTGCAGGATGTCCTGACGGGAATGATCAAGGCGCACGAGATCCAGGGCTGCATCGCTCTGGAGAATTCGTTCAACAAGGTGGGGCTCGATCACGTCGTGCTGGTCAAGGTCGCTTCGACCGCCGTCGTCGCCCAGATGCTCAGGTTGTCCCGCGACGAGATCATCAACGCCGTGTCGCTCGCCTGGGTCGATGGTCAGTCGCTGCGCACCTACCGTCACAGCCCGAACACGGGCTCGCGCAAGAGCTGGGCGGCCGGTGACGCGACTTCGCGTGCCGTGCGCCTCGCGCTGATCGCGAAGACCGGCGAAATGGGCTACCCCTCCGTGCTGAGCGCCAAGACCTGGGGCTTCTACGACGTGCTGTTCAAGGGCAACCCGTTCAAGTTCCAGCGGTCCTACGGCAGCTACGTGATGGAGAACGTGCTGTTCAAGATCTCGTTCCCGGCCGAATTCCATTCGCAGACCGCGGTCGAGACCGCGATGCAGATCCACGCCGCGCTGAACAAGGCGGGACGCAAACCCGAGGACATCAAGAAGATCACAATCCGCACGCACGAGGCCTGCATCCGGATCATCGACAAGAAGGGCCCCCTCGACAATCCGGCCGATCGCGACCATTGCATCCAGTACATGGTAGCGGTGCCGATCATCTTCGGTCGCCTGACCGCCGAGGATTACGAGGATGCGGTCGCAAAGGACCCGCGCATCGACAAGCTGCGCGACAAGATCGTCTGCGTCGAGGACAAGCAGTTCACCAAGGACTACCACGATCCCGCCAAGCGCTCGATCGCCAACGCCCTCACGGTCGAGTTCAACGACGGCAAGAAACTGGCCGAGATCATCTGCGAATATCCCATCGGTCACAAGCGCCGCCGCAAGGAAGGCATGCCGGTGCTGGTGGAGAAGTTCAAGACCAATCTCGCACGGCACTTTCCGGCGAAGCAGCAGGGGGCGATCCTCGACCTCTGCCTCGATCCGAAGAAGCTCGCTGCAACCCCGGTCAACGAATTCGTCGACCTGTTCGTGATCTGATCCCAGGAACCACGGAGCCCCCCGATGAGCCACAACCTGTTCAAATCGCTGCAAGAGTTCAAGATCGGCGCCGCCAAGGGCAAGTTCTATTCGCTGCCCGCGCTGGAGCAGGCTGGTCTCGGGAAGATCTCCCGGCTGCCCGTGTCGATCCGGATCGTGCTCGAGTCGGTGCTGCGCAATTGCGACGGCAAGAAGGTCACCGAAGCGCACGTGCGCGAACTCGCGGCGTGGAAGCCCAGGGTCGACCGGGTGGACGAGATTCCGTTCGTGGTGGCGCGGGTGGTGCTGCAGGACTTCACCGGCGTGCCGCTGCTGGCCGATCTCGCGGCGATGCGCGGCGTGGCGAACCGGATGGGCCGCAACCCCAAGACCATCGAGCCGCTCGTACCGGTGGACCTGGTGGTGGATCACTCGGTGATGATCGACTACTTCGGCACCAAGGACGCCCTGGAGCTCAACATGAAGCTGGAGTTCTCGCGCAACCGCGAGCGCTACGAATTCATGAAATGGGGCATGCAGGCCTTCGACACGTTCGGCGTCGTGCCGCCGGGCTTCGGCATCGTGCACCAGGTCAATCTCGAGTATCTGGCGCGCGGCGTGCACAGGAAAGACGGCGTGTTCTATCCCGATACGCTGGTGGGAACCGATTCGCACACGACGATGATCAACGGCATCGGCGTGGTGGGCTGGGGCGTGGGCGGCATCGAGGCGGAAGCCGGCATGCTCGGCCAACCCGTGTATTTCCTCACGCCCGATGTCGTGGGCGTGGAATTGAAGGGCCGCCTGCGCGAAGGCGTGACCGCCACCGACCTGGTTCTCGCCGTGACCGAGATGCTGCGCAAGGAGAAGGTCGTCGGCAAGTTCGTCGAGTTCTTCGGCGAAGGCACCCGGTCCCTCGCGGTACCGGATCGCGCGACCATCGCGAACATGGCGCCGGAATATGGAGCGACGATGGGTTTCTTTCCGGTGGACGAGAAGACCCTCGACTACTTCACGGGCACGGGCCGCACCCGGCAGGAGATCGACGCGTTCGAGGCCTATTTCAAGGCGCAAGGCCTGTTCGGCGTCCCCATGGCCGGTGACATCGATTACTCGAGTTCGCTCGCCCTCGACCTGTCGACGGTCGCGCCTTCGCTCGCTGGCCCGAAGCGGCCGCAGGATCGCATCGAGATCGGCAACGTCAAGAGCCAGTTCACCTCGCTCTTCGGCAAGTCCACCGCCGACAACGGGTTCAATCAGCCTGCGGCGAAGCTCGAGCAGAACTTTCCGACGACGAGCGGGCTGTCGCTGCACAACGGCGACATCCTGATCGCTGCGATCACCTCCTGCACCAACACTTCCAACCCCGGCGTGCTGCTCGCCGCGGGGCTGCTCGCGAAGAAGGCCGTGGCCGCCGGGCTCACCGTCCAGCCGCACATCAAGACCTCGCTCGCTCCCGGGTCGCGCATCGTCACCGAGTATCTCCAGAAGGCGGGCCTGCTGCCGTATCTCGAGCAGCTCGGGTTCAACGTCGCGGCGTACGGCTGTACCACCTGCATCGGCAACGCCGGGGATCTGACGCCGGAGATCAACGAGGCGATCATCAAGAACGATCTCATCTGCGCGGCCGTGCTGTCCGGCAACCGCAATTTCGAGGCGCGGATCCATCCCAACCTGAAAGCGAACTTTCTCGCCTCGCCACCTCTGGTCGTCGCTTACGCGCTCGCCGGAACCGTACTTCGGGATCTGATGACTGAACCGGTCGGCCAGGGCAAGGGCGGCAAGGACGTATTCCTGGGCGACATCTGGCCGACGAGCGAGGAAGTGAACGCGCTCATGCGCTTCGCAATGAATCCCGCCGCGTTCAAGAGCAACTATTCGAAAGTGAAGAGCAACCCGGGTGCGCTGTGGCAAAAGATCGAAGGCGTGAATGGCCAGATCTACAACTGGCCGAAGTCGACCTACATCGCCGAGCCGCCGTTTTTCGAAGGCTTCGACATGCAGCCGGCGGTGGCGGGCGATGCGGGCGTCCGAGGCGCGCGCGCGCTCGGCGTGTTCGGTGATTCGATCACGACCGACCACATCTCTCCGGCCGGATCGATCAAGGACACTTCGCCGGCAGGCAAATGGCTGCTGGCCAACGGTGTCGCCAAGGCTGATTTCAACAGCTACGGATCACGCCGTGGCAATCACGAAGTCATGATGCGCGGTACCTTCGCCAACGTGCGCATCAAGAACCTGATGCTGCCGATCAAGGCCGACGGCTCACGGGTCGAAGGCGGCGTGACGCTGCACCAACCGACCGGCGCCGAGATGTCGATCTACGACGCGGCGATGAAATACGTTGCCGACGGTGTGCCGACGGTGGTCCTGGGCGGCGAAGAGTACGGCACCGGCTCGTCGCGCGATTGGGCTGCCAAGGGCACGCAGCTGCTCGGCGTGAAGGCGGTGGTCGCCCGGAGCTTCGAGCGCATCCACCGGTCGAATCTGGTGGGCATGGGCGTCCTGCCGCTCCAGTTCACCGGCACCGATTCGGTCGAATCGCTCGGCATCAACGGCGACGAGCAGTTCGACGTACTCGTGGGCAGCGACCTCAAGCCCCAGCAGGACGCGACGCTGGTCATCCATCGCAAGGACGGTACGCAGACGCATGCCAGGCTCAAGCTGCGCATCGACACCCCCATCGAAGTCGACTACTACCGGCACGGCGGAATCCTGCCGTTCGTGTTGCGGGAGTTGATCGCCGCGGCCTGATTGCGCGCGGTCGGCCGATCCGCCCGTTCACGACCGCCTCGCAGGCGAACGGGTGGATCTGGCGCGGGCGCGCCGGGCGCAGGGTCGGTGGCGCCGGGCGCGGCCTGAACGACCCCGACTTTCGCCGGAAGGTGCCGGCATTGCGCAGGCCCTCGCTAGGCTGCGACGGCGGCGGATTCGCGCGAGTATTCCAGGAGCGGCTGGTCCGGATGCTCGCTGATGTAGATCGCGCAGGTCACCCGCAGCAGCGAGGCGAAACTGGAGATGGTGTCCGCGCGCGAATGCATCTCCGCGTAGAGCCTCGCGATGAAGCGCGGCGTGCTCAGTCGCTCGCTCGCAGCGGCGTCATCCAGTACGCGCCAGAACAGCCGCTCCAGACAGATGCTGGTCACGAACCCCGACAGACGCACCGAACGCTTTTCGCGTGCGTAGAGCCTGGCATCCTGCCCCGAATACACAGTGCCCATGATCCTCCTCCCGCGCTTGGCCTGGGGTCGCGGAACCGGTCGGACCGCGGCTTGGCGCCGCATCATTTCGGCGGCACCGCAAGTCTACCGCTGGTCATCGCGCTTGGCGCAAACGAAACAAGGCCCGGTCTCCCGGGCCTCGTTCCATGCCTGCTACCTGCGCAGAAGCGCTCAGATCTCCTGGGAACCCATCTGCTTCGCGATGTATTCCGCCTGGCGGATGGCCAGTGCGACGATCGTGAGCGTCGGGTTCTCCGCGGCGCCTGAGGTGAACTGGCTGCCGTCGGACACGAACAGATTGCTCACGTCGTGTGCCTGGCCCCATTTGTTGACGACCCCGTCGCTCGCCTTCGCACTCATCCGATTGGTGCCCAGATTGTGCGTCGATGGGTAGGGCGGCGTGTGGTAGGTCTTGAGCGCACCGACCGATTCGTACAACGCGGAACCTTGCTGGTAGGCGTGCGCACGCATGGCCAGATCGTTCGGGTGATCGTCGTAGTGGACGTTCGCCACCGGCATGCCGTTGGCGTCCTTCACGTTCGTGTTCAACGTGACGCGGTTCGTTTCCTGCGGCATGTCTTCACCCACCAGCCACATGCCCGCCATGTTCGCGTAGCGGTCCATCGCCCAGGTGAAGTCGCGGCCCCACATGCCGGGCTCGAGGAAGGCCGCCATGAACGGCATGCCGAGCGACAGCGTTTCCAGTTCGTAGCCGCCGGCGAAGCCTCGCGACGGATCGTGCCGGGATTCGTCCTTGACGATGCCGGCCATGGTCGTGCCGCGGTACATGTGGACTTCGCGCTCGAACACCGCATACACCGACCCGGTCATGTGGCGCATGTAGTTGCGGCCGACCTGTCCGGAGGAATTGGCGAGACCGTCCTTGAACATGCCCGATGCCGAATTGAGCAACAGTCGCGGCGACTCGATCGAGTTGCCCGCCACGCACACGACGCGCGCTTTCTGGAGCTGCATCTTGCCGTCCTGGTCGGCGTACTCGACCCCCGTCACCTTGCCCTTGGCGTCGTGGACGATGCGCACTGCCATCGACTGGGGCCGTACTTCGAGCTTGCCGGTCGCCTCGCCCTTGGGGATCGCTTCGTACAGGGTCGACCACTTCGCACCCGACTTGCAGCCCTGGAAACAGAAACCGATCTGCTGGCACGAACCGCGGCCGTCCCGCGGCTGCGAATTGATCGACATGTTGCCGGTATGGAAATCCTTGTAGCCCAGCTTGGCGGCACCGGCCGCCAGCACCTTGTAGTTGTTGTTGCCGGGCAGCCGCGGAATGCCGTGGGTTCCGGTGGTTCCCATCTTGTTCTCGGCGCGCTCGTAGAACGGATCAAGCTCTGCGCGTGTGATCGGCCAGTCGAGCAGGTTGGCACCGGCAACTGCGCCATAGGTGCTCCGTGCCTTGAACTCGTGATCCTCGATGCGCAGCGACGCACCGGCCCAGTGGATGGTCGATCCACCCACCGCCTTGACGATCCAGGCGGGCAACCCCGAGAAATCCTTGGCGACGCGCCAGTTTCCCGACGTCGTGCGGGGGTCGAGCCACGAGATCCGGACGAAATTCGACCATTCGTCGTTCTCGAAATCGGGAATCTCCCAGCGCTTGCCGGCTTCGAGCAGCACGGTGTCGATGCCCTTTGCCGCCAGTTCGCTCGCCACGGTGCCGCCGCCCGCGCCCGAGCCGATCACGACGACCACGTGGTCGTCGGTCAGGTTGTACTTTGCAGCCATATCGCTTTCCTCCTCATGAAGTGCGTGGTGTCCTGCGACGCATGCCGGCTCAGAGCCAGGCGATGTCGTCGAAGCCGCGCTTGATATAGCCGCCCAGTTGTGCCGAAGCGCCCTCGTAGCCGAGCCTGCCCCACACTTCCGGATTGTTGTAGATGCCCGTGATCATGTCGCCGCGGATCTTCTGGAAGAACGGCGTCGCCTCCATCGCGCGCAACAGCTCGACGCGCGCCGATTCGGGCGTGACCGCGGCATAGTCCCGCTGGTAGGCACGACGTGCGGCGGCATCGAGATCCTGCACGCCGCCGGAAAGCATCGCGGCCAGCGCCGGATCCTTCTGCGCCGCACCGTCGAGCATCTCGACGACCTTCATGTAGATGGCGTCGGGCAGACCGTCGTGCGGATACACGTCGCGCGTCATGCGCAGCAGCGTGCTGACCTCGTCGGCATTCAGCGCACCGGGCGCCTGGGCCAGGCTCTCGCCGGGCACGGCAAGCAGCGCCCCGCCCGACACCAAGCCCCCACCCGCCAAGGCGACGCTCGATTTCTTGATGAATTCGCGGCGTGCGGGTCGCATGCCGTCCGGCTTCGGATCGTGATCGTTCATCTCGCATCCCCTCCTGGTGGTCGATCGATGTCAACTCTGGATTCACCGGCCCGCGCTGCGGCGCGACATATCGCACTGCAATATCGCGGCATCCGACGATGCAGGCACGGTAGCATCGGGCCCCGCCCCCGGGTAGTAACCCTGTACTACACCGGTGACCCTGATGCGGGTCTCGTCCGCCACGGCGTGCGAGCGCTACCGAAGCCCTCGTGGAAGAGGGGTCGCCCGGGGGTGGACGACGGCTCGCGGCCCGGGCGACCATTGCGCCACGGGACCGATCTTGTCCGGTGGCCTCCGTCCCCCGCGGTCGGCTGATGCCCGCGGGCCTGTCCGGGTCAGTCGACCCAGTGCACGGTTTCCGCGAGCGTCGCGCGCTCCGTGCGATAACCGTTCACGGCCGCGGCGTGATCACCGTGGCCGAATGCGATGCCGCAAACGAGCAGGCGTCCTGCCTCGAATCCGAGATGTTCCCGGACAACCGCCGGATAGGACGCGAGCGCGGCCTGGGGCGTGGTCGCGAGTCCCGACGCGGCCGCGGCCAGCAGGAAGCTCATCACGTACAGCCCGCAATCGAGCCCGCCGTAGAAACCGAGCGCCGCGTCCGAGGTGATGAATGCGACGTGCGGCGCACCGAAGAAGCGGAAATTCTCGAACGACTGTTCGCGCGCCCGCAGGCGATCCTCGCGGCCGATGCCGAGAGCCTGGTAGAGCTGCACGCCGCAGACCTTACGCCGCTCGCGGTAGACACCGACATAGGCCTCGGGGAAACCGAAATCCGGTGCGGGCGGCGCCCCGGCCGCAGCGAGCGCGCCGAGCGCATCGCCGATCCGCTTCAAGGCGTTGCCCGAGACGACGTGCACCCGCCACGGCTGCGTGTTGCACCAGGACGGGGTGCGCTGCGCCAGCACCAGCATGCGTTCGATCGTCGCGCGATCCACCGCCTGCGGCAGGTACGCGCGGCAGCTGTAGCGCGCGTCGAACAGCGCCTCGAGCCCGGCGAAGGCACCTGTTCCAAGTGAATCGTCCATGGCGCGCAGATCGGCCCGGTCAGGAGAACTTCGGCTTGAAGGGCTCGTCGACGTCGATCTGGTAGGCGATTGCGAGGCGGTTGGTCTGGTTGGCGAGGGCGACGATGGCGGCCAGTTCGCCGAAGATCTCGTCGTCCATGCCTTGCTTGCGCGCCGAGGCGCCGTGCGAATGGATGCAGTACTCGCAGTTGTTGGTCATGCTGACCGCCATGTAGATCAGCTCCTTGGTGAGCGGATCGAGACGCGTGCCCGGTCCCATGACCTGCTTCACCTGGGACCAGAGGCGGGCGAGCGTGGGTGGGTGGCTGGCCAGCGCCTTCCAGATGTTGTTGATCCAGTCGACCTTGCGCGTCGCCATGATGTCGTCGAACACGGCCCGCACTTCCGGACCGGCATCCTCGTACTCGACCAGCTTGACCATCGCCATCGCGCCTGTTCCCTCGCTCGTTGCGGACCGGATCCGAGTGTAGCACCGTGCGTGGACAGGTCCCGGTGCGCCCGGCCATAATCCGCGACCTGCCGGAGCCCCCCCAATGAAACTGCTCTTCGACCTGTTCCCGGTCATCGTCTTCTTTGCCGCCTATTTTCTCGCGGGGCAATCCCCCGACACCGCGGCCACCTTCACCTCCGCGCTCCTTGGCGACCTCGGACTGGGGACGGGTGTCACTGCCAAGCAGGCGCCCATCCTGCTCGCCACCGCGCTCGCGATCATCGCCACGATCGGCCAGGTGCTGTGGCTGGTCCTGCGCAAGAAGAAGGTCGACAACATGCTGTGGATCGGGCTCGCCATCATCGTGGTGATGGGCGGCGCGACCCTGATCCTGCGGGACGCCACCTTCATCATGTGGAAACCCACGGTGCTGTACTGGGCATTTGCCGTGGTGCTGGTGTGCGCCCAGGTGTTCTTCGGGAAGAACCTGATACAGGCCATGATGGCGAAGCAGCTGACCCTGCCCGATCCGATCTGGACCCGGGTCAACCTCAGCTGGGCGGGGTTCTTCCTGGTGCTGGGTGCGTTGAATCTCTATGTGGCGTTCAACTTTTCCGAACCCACGTGGGTCAAATTCAAACTGTTCGGCGGCATGGGCCTCATGCTCCTGTTCGCGCTCGGACAAGGGCTGCTGCTCGCGCGCCATGCCGAGCCGGAGAAGGAGGAATAGGACCGATGCTCTACGCCATCATCGGTGAGGACGTGCCCGACAGCCAGGCTAAACGCGCCGCCGCCCGCGCCGCCCATCTCGTCCGTGCCAGCGAACTGGCGGAAGCCGGCCGTCTGATTCTGGCCGGGCCGTTTCCGGCCATCGACAGCCCCGACCCCGGCCCTGCCGGCATGGCCGGCAGCCTCATCGTGGCCGAATTCGAATCGATCGAAGCCGCCCGGGGCTGGATCGAGGCTGATCCCTACGTGACACAAGGCGTGTTCGCATCGGTCAGCGTGAAGCCGTTCAAACAGGTGTTCCCGGCATGAGCACCGCTGCATGACCACGACGGATACCATCCGGGCGCGCCTGCAGCGCTTCGAACCCGAGAGCCTGGAGGTGTTCGACGACAGCGCCGATCACGCCGGACACGCCGGCGCGAAAGAGGCCGGAGGCGGCCATTTCCAGGTCGTGATCGTGGCCTCCGCATTCGCCGGGCAGAGCCGATTGGCGCGACATCGCATGGTGTATGATGCCGTCCGCGATCTGATGCCCGGCTCGATTCACGCGCTCGCCATCGTCGCCAACGCGCCGGAAGAACTCGCCCGCCAGACCTGACCGCAGCGCCAGTTGCCGGACCGTTCGCCGCAACAGCTTCTCCCGTCGTCACACTCACTCGTACCTCCCCGGAAGGATCTCGTCATGTTTTTTTTCAAACCCACGGTACTCGCCGTGGTCAGCATCATCGGCGTCGCTGCCTTCGCAGCGAGCAACGCCGCGGAGACCGACAAGAACGTGGCCATCGTGAATGGCGTGCCGATCCCGCAGGCCCGCATGGACTTCGTGGTCAAGATGCAGCAGGCGCAAGGCCAGAAGGATTCCGAAGAAATGCGCAAGCAGCTCCGCGAGGCGCTGATCTCGCGCGAGATCGTCACCCAGGAAGCGATCAAGAAGGGCCTAGACAAGAGCGTCGACTACCAGACGCAGATGGATCTCGCGAAGCAGCAGGTCCTGGTCAATGCCTACCTCGAGGACTACCTCAAGACGCACGAACCGACCGAAGCCGACCTGAAGGCCGAGTACGAGGCGGTCAAGAAGGAGCAGTACGATCCGAACGCCAAGGAATACAAGGTCCGGCACATCCTGATCAAGACCCCGACGAAGCCCGATGCGAAGGCGGAAGCCGCAGCCAAGAAGAAGGCCGAAGGACTGCTCGCCCAGCTCAAGAAGGGCGCGAAGTTCGACGAGCTCGCCAAGAAGTACTCGGACGATGCCGGTTCCAAGGTCAAGGGCGGTGAGCTCGACTGGACCGACGGCGCCAACCTGGTCAAGCCGTTCGGCGATGCCATGAAGGCGATGAGCAAGGGCGAGACCTCCAAGACCCTCGTGAAGACGCAATACGGCTACCACATCCTCCGGCTCGACGACGTCCGATCGGTCGACTTCCCTGCCTACGAGCAGGTCAAGGACGACGTCGCGAAGCAGCTGCTCGCGAAGCAGCGCGACAAGCTGATCGAAGACCTGCGCAAGGCCGCCAAGGTCGAATAACCGCGGGTTCGAGCCCGACGACGAGAAACGCGCAGCCGAGGCTGCGCGTTTTGTTTTCCGCTTCGACCATCGAATCCCGCTTGTTGCCGGGTCGACCCGGACCCGCTACGAAAGCCAGCGGCGGGCGTTGCGGAACATCCGCATCCAGGGCGAATCCTCGCCCCACTCGCGCGGATGCCAGGACAACTGCGTCGTGCGGAAGACCCGCTCCGGATGCGGCATCACGATGGTGAAGCGCCCGTCCGCCGTGGTGAGACCGGCCATGCCCCCCGGCGAGCCGTTGGGATTGGCGGGATAGGCTTCGGTCGGGTGTCCGCGATTGTCGACGAACCGCAGCGCGGTCAACGCCGTTGCGGCCTTGCGCTGCGCCCCGGACACGAACTCGGCGCGGCCTTCGCCGTGCGATACGGCGATCGGCAGACGGCTGCCGGCCATGCCTTCGAACAGCAACGACGGGCTGGATGGAATCTCCACCATCGCGAGGCGCGCTTCGAATTGCTCGGAGGCATTGCGGACGAAATGCGGCCAATGGCCGGCTCCCGGCACCAGTTCGCGCAGATTGCTCATCATCTGGCAGCCGTTGCAGACACCCAGCGCGAACGAATCGTCGCGATGGAAGAAGCGCTCGAACTCGTCGCGCGCCCGGGCGTTGAAGAGGATCGACTTGGCCCACCCCTCCCCGGCGCCGAGCACGTCGCCATAGGAGAATCCGCCGCAGGCCGCGAAGCCTCGAAAATCGTCGAGACCCATGCGACCGTCGATGATGTCGCTCATGTGCACGTCCACGGCTTCGAAGCCGGCGCGATCGAACGCGGCCGCCATCTCGAGCTGCCCGTTGACGCCTTGCTCCCGCAGGATCGCGATCCGGGGCCGCGCGCCGGTCCCGACCATGGGCGCCTCGGCCGGGTCGAAGGCGTACTCCGCGCTCAAGCCGGGATCCGCCGCATCCGCGAGAGCCGCGAATTCCTGGTCGGCACAGTGCGGGTTGTCGCGCAGTCGCGCCACGGCGTGGCTCGTGGCCGACCAGGTACGGACCAGGTCGACGCCGGACTTCTCCAACAAGACCTGCCCGCCGCAATCGATGCGCAGATGGCCGTCGTGCGCGATGGCGCCGAGCTCCTTCACCGCGTCGCCCAGGCCCGCGTGTTCGAATGCAGCGCGCAATTTCGGCACGTCCGGGGTGCGCACCTGCACGACGGCGCCCAGTTCCTCGCTGAACAGTGCGGCCAGGGGCCCACCCGCACCGACGAGCGCGTCGATCCGGATCCATAGTCCCACGTGCGTCGCGAACATCATCTCCGCGAGCGTGACGATCAATCCACCGTCCGAGCGATCGTGATAGGCGAGCAGCACATCTGCTTCGTTGAGCGCCTGAATCGTCGAGAAGAAGCTGCGGAGGCGGCCGGCATCGTCGATATCGGGCGCTGCATCGCCTGTCCGGCCATAGACCTGCGCGAGGCACGACGCGCCCAGCCGGTTGCGTCCGCCGCCGAGATCGATCAGCAGCAGTCTGGTGGCACCTGCGTCGAGACGCAGTTCCGGCGTGAGTGTCGCCCGCACGTCGATCACCAGTGCGAAGGCGGATACGATCAGCGACAGCGGAGCCGTCACTTCCCTGTCCTGACCGGCTTCGCGCCAGGCCGTGCGCATCGACAGGCTGTCCTTGCCCACCGGAATGCTCACGCCGAGCGCGGGACAGAATTCCATGCCCACTGCATGCACCGCGTCGAACAGGGCCGCGTCCTCGCCCGGCCGGCCCGCGGCCGCCATCCAGTTCGCCGACAGTTTGACGCGAGCGATGTCGCCGATGCGCGCGGCCGCGATGTTCGTGAGCGCCTCGCCGACGGCCATGCGTCCCGAAGCGGGGGCATCGATGACGGCGATCGGCGTGCGCTCGCCCATGGCCATCGCTTCGCCGACGACCGTGTCGAACCCCATCGTGGTCACCGCGACATCCGCCACCGGCATTTGCCAGCGTCCGATCATCTGGTCGCGCGCCGTCATGCCGCCCACGGTCCGGTCACCGATGGTGATGAGAAAGCTCTTGCCAGCCACGGCGGGAAAGCGCAGCACGCGCTCCAGCGCCTCTTCGGGATCGATCCCGGTCGCGTCGAACGCACCGGTGCGGGCGCGCTCGCGTCTGGCAGTGCGCAGCATCCGGGGCGGCTTGCCCAGCAGCACGCCGAGATCCATCTCGACCGGTCGATTGTCGAAGCGCGGATCGTCCACGACCAGCCGCTGCTCGGCCGTCGCGCGCCCGACGAGGGCAAACGGGCAGCGCTCGCGCACGCAGAGCGCCTCGAACCTCCGCAGCCCTGCGGGATCGAGCGCCAGCACGTAGCGCTCCTGCGATTCGTTGCACCAGATCTGCAATGGCGACATGCCCGGCGCTTCGGACGGCACCGCCCGCAGGTCGAAGCGCGCGCCGCGTTCGCCACCATGGACCAGTTCGGGCAAGGCGTTGGACAGCCCCCCCGCGCCCACGTCGTGGATCGACAGGATCGGATTGCCCGGGCCGAGCGCCGCGCACCGATCGATCACTTCCTGGCAGCGCCGCTCCATCTCGGCGTTGCCGCGCTGCACCGAATCGAAGTCGAGATTCTCCGTATTGGCGCCCGTGTCCATGCTCGAGGCCGCCCCGCCGCCCAGGCCGATGGGCATGCCCGGTCCGCCGAGCTGGACGACAATTGCGCCCACCGGCAAGCCGAGCTTGTGCGACAGATCGGCCCGGATGTTCCCGAGGCCGCCCGCAAGCATGATCGGCTTGTGATAGCCACGCGCACGCCCATCGACGATCTGTTCGTACGTGCGGAAATAGCCGGCGAGATTGGGTCGCCCGAACTCGTTGTTGAACGCTGCGCCGCCGATCGGACCTTCGATCATGATCGACAGCGCGGACGCGATCCGGCCCGGGCGGCCATAATCCTCCGCTTCCCACGGCTGCGGCTCGCCCGGCACCCGCAGGTGCGAGGTGCTGAACCCGGTCAGGCCGGCCTTCGGCTTGCCCCCCCGACCGGTGGCGCCTTCGTCCCGGATCTCGCCGCCCGCGCCCGTGGCCGCCCCGGGAAAAGGCGCGATCGCTGTCGGGTGATTGTGCGTTTCCACCTTCATCAGGATGTGGGTGGATTCCACGGTCCGACGATAGACGCCCGATGCGTCAGGCTGAAAGCGCGGAACCTCCGCGCCTTCCATGATCGCCGAATTGTCCGAATACGCGACCACGGTGTGTTCGGGATGCTGCGCGTGTGTGTTGCGGATCATGCCGAACAGGGAGCGTTCCTGGCGCTGGCCGTCGACGACCCAGTCGGCGTTGAAGATCTTGTGGCGGCAATGCTCGGAATTGGCCTGCGCGAACATCATCAGTTCCACATCCGTGGGATTGCGGCCCTCCGCGCTGAACGCATCGAACAGATAGTCGATCTCGTCCGCCGACAATGCGAGCCCCATATCGCGGTTGGCCGCGTCGAGCGCCGCGCGTCCCTCTGCCCGCACATCGATGGAGGCGAGAGGAACCGGCGCGACTTCATGGAACAGACGCTCGGCGGCTTCGAGCGAATCGAGCACGGTCTCGGTCATGCGGTCGTGCAGCGGGGCCAGCAGCGCCGGCGACTTGCCGCGCACGCCGGCGATCGAGAACGCGATGCCGCGTTCGATTCTCGCGACGGCATCGAGCCCGCAATGATGCGCGATGTCCGTGGCCTTGGACGACCAGGGCGAGATGGTGCCGAGGCGGGGAACGATCACCGCCAACTCGCCGGTGACGGCCAGGCCGGGTTGCCGCGGCCCGTACCGGAGGACGAGGTCGAGCCGCTTGCGCTCCACTGCATCGAGCGCACGTTCGAGCTTGACGAAGTGCCAGTACTCCGCCGACACGGCCGTCACCTGGGGAACCGCGGCCCGGAGCGCGGCCAGGAGCTTGCTGACTCGAAAGGGCGAGAGCGCGTCGCGCCCGCGCAACTTCAGGAAAAGCGACATGTACGGGAGAGCTTTTTCAAACCCGGATTATACCGAAGAGCACGGCGAATCGACTCGCACGCCGCGCGCTTTCCTTGGACGGTTACACTTCCGTCATGTCCGAAGACGCGTTGTCCCGGCTTCGCCCGGTCTGCCTCACCGCCGCGATTCGCGCGATCGAACGCG
Organism: Burkholderiales bacterium; assembly: GCA_038324085.1. GTDB lineage: Bacteria > Pseudomonadota > Gammaproteobacteria > Burkholderiales. Next base: position 104,921 of record JBBQHP010000002.1, on the reverse strand, counting down.
ATGCCTTCGCGCAGATTCCGCCGCCGCCGTTGATGGAACGTGCCGGGCTTGCCGCCGCGGAGATGGCGCGGGAGCTTCTGGGCGACGGGCGCCGCGCGCTGGTCGTGGCGGGCCCCGGCAACAATGGCGGCGACGCGTTCGTGGTCGCCCGGCGCTTGAAGTCGTGGTGGTTCGACGTCGAGGTCGTGTTCACCGGTCGCGAGGACAAGCTAGGCACCGACGCCGGCGCGGCCCTGGCTGCGTGGCGCGAGACCGGCGGCAGCACGACGACCGAGTGGCCGGACAATGCGCGTCCCGATCTCGTCGTCGACGGGCTCTTCGGCATCGGGCTCGAACGCGACGTGCGGGGCATCGAGGCCGACCGGATCGCCCGCATCAATGCCCTGCCCAGTCGCGTGCTGGCGCTCGACATCCCGAGCGGGCTGCACGCCGACAGCGGCCGGGTGCTCGGCAGCGCGATCCGGGCCACGGCCACTGCAACGTTCATCGCTCTGAAGCCCGGACTGCTGACGCTCCAGGGCCCGGATCACGCCGGGCGAATCCAGGTCTTCGACCTCGCCGTCGACACGAGCGGACACTCCGACGCGTCGATCGGTCGTGTACTCGATGCGGTTGTCATCCACGCGGCATTGCCGCCGCGAGCGGCGCACAGCCACAAGGGCAGCTACGGCGACGTCGCGATCCTGGGCGGAGCCACCGGCATGACCGGGGCCGCGCTGCTTGCGGGACGCGCAGCCTTGCTGCTCGGCGCAGGGCGCACCTTCGTCGGCTTTCTCGATCCTGGCGCGCCGACCGTGGATATTCTGCAGCCCGAACTCATGCTCAGGACCGCCGTGGAATTGATCGCCATGGCGTCGCCGTCGGTACTCGTCGCCGGCCCCGGTTTGGGACGCTCCGAACCGGCTCGTAACGTACTTGCGCAAGCCATCGCACGGGTGCTTCCGCTGGTACTCGATGCCGACGCACTCAACCTCATCGCGAGCGAAAGCGGGCTCGCGGCCGCGGTCGCTCGCCGCAACGTGCCAACGGTGATGACACCGCATCCCGCCGAAGCCGGCCGGCTTCTTGGCGTGGCGACGGTCGAAATCCAGCGCGACCGCGTCGCCAGTGCGCGCCACCTTGCCGAACGCTTCAATGCTTTCGTGGTGCTGAAAGGCGCGGGCAGCATCTGCGCGGCGCCATCGGGGGAGTGGTTCGTCAACACCTCCGGCAATGCCGGCATGGCCAGCGCAGGGATGGGCGATGTCCTCACGGGCATCGTGGCGGCCTTCATCGCGCAAGGTGCCAGCCCGATGCTCGCGCTCGCGGCCGGTGTGCACTTGCACGGGCTTGCCGGCGATCGCCTTCGCGCGGCTCACGGCGGCCCGGTGGGCATGACCGCCTCCGAAATCGTCGCTGCCGCGCGCGCCGTACTGAACGAAACGATCTACCCGGCCGGGTAGCGTCGCGAATCGGTCACGCCGACAACGACCGCACCAGCGCCATGCCGGCCACGGTGAGCAGCAGCGATCCCGCAAGATGGGAAACGACGTGGATCATCGCCCACGTCATCGGGCCGCGTTGCGCAAGCTGCACCGCTTCCGCGGAGAACGTCGAGAACGTCGTGAGCCCTCCGAGAAAGCCGGTCACGGCGAACAACCGCAGCTCCGGCGGCAGCGCCGCACGCGCGCCGAAGAACTCCACGGCGACACCGATCAGAAATCCGCCGATGAGATTGGCCGACAGCGTTCCCAGCGGCAGCAGCGGGAACAGCGTGTTCATCAGGTAGCTCAACACCCACCGCAGCCACGCGCCCAGGGCTGCACCCAGACCCACCGCAAAGAATCCCGTCGCCGTCACCCGTGCGTCCTCCTTGGTCCGGAGTGTAGACGATCCGCTTCGACGAAGGTCACGGCAGCGGAAACACCCAGGGCCCGCCGGCCTCCTGGTCGGCGGCGCGCAACGCGGCCTGTCCTGCCGGCGACACCAGGAAATCCGCAACGATCCGCGCACGACCGCGCGCCGCGTCGTCTGCCGGATGCCGTGGGCCCGGCTCGAGTACGACGTACTGCGTCGCAAGCGCGGCTGAACCCCCTGCGCTTCAACTTCAGGGGCTCTCGAAGCCGTATTTCCCGAGGATGTAGCGACCCGTTGCACCGCTCACGAATGCGCTGAATCGGGTCGCTGCCGCGACGTTTGCCGAGGCCTTCAGCACGGCCAACGGATAGAGTACCGGCGAGCCCGTGGCCGGGCTCTCGACCACCTTGACTCTGTTGCCCGCCCTGATGGCATCGGTCGCATAGACGAACCCGGCGTCGACTTCGTCGCGCGTGACGTAGTCGAGCACCTGCCGCACGTTCTGTGCAGTAACGAGCTTGGGCTGCAGATCGGTCCACAGGCGGGCAGTCTGGAGCACCTCTTTCGCGTAGCGGCCCGCAGGAACGGAATCGGGATTGCCGATGGCGACACGTTGCAAGTCGGACCGCAGCAGATCCGTGAGCCTATGCCACGGCAGCGACGACGCTGCCGGCATGATCACCACCAGTCGATTGCGGGCAAAGTCGCGCCTGCTGCCCTCGACGATCAGCCCCTGCTTTTCCGCAGCGTCCATCGTGACCTCGTCCGCCGATGCGAACAGGTCCACCGGAGCGCCCTGGACGATCTGCTGCAGCAACTGACCCGACGCGCCGAAGTTCAGCAGCACCTTGTCCGGGGCGTTGACGGATTCGTAGGCCGTGGCTATTTCCGCGAATGCGTCTTTCAAGCTTGCGGCTGCGGAGATGGTCAGATCGGCAGCGTTGGCGACTAGAGGAAACAACAGGACGAATCCCGCGATCCAGCTTTCCCGTCGCCGATTCATTGCGTGCCTCCTCTGGCTTGAATTCGCTATTTTCAATATAGCGCACGCACGGCCCGCCCTCGAACCCAGGCACTCCCGGTTTGGGCAGGCAACTCTCCAAACCTGCCAGCGATGATCTCCCGCATGGGTATAGCCATTGGCCCCATACGTCCCGCGCATCCGCTTGATCCTATCGGACCATGCCATCCCTGCGGCTGCATCACTCCTACGCAATCCTGACGACATATCTTCGGCGACGCGCTCAGGCGTACGTCAGCCCCACGATCGAATCGATCCCGATTCGAGAAGACCCGACAGGAGAGACCCGCAATGTTCAACCGCAAGCCCCTCACCGCGCTCGTCACCGGCGCATTGATGTCCATGGGATACGGTGCCCACGCCGCCGACACAGTGTTCGATCAGTTCACGCCGCTCGCCGCCTCGGCCGGCCCCACGGCAAACGAAGCGATGCCGATCACGCTGTCGAGCCCGCACTTCAGCCAGATGACGATCGCGGATCGCGCGACGCAGAACACCCTGCTGCCGGGTTCGAATTCCGGCAACTGGGACATGATCACGGCCAACGAGACGGGTCCCGATGCCGGTCGCTATCTGTTCATGCCGTTCGAGACCGGGACGGCCGGCGTGCAGCGCATCGTCGGGCTTGACCGTCAGGGCGGCCTGTGGAAGCCTTGATCGTCACGTCGAGGGGCCTCAGGTCGGATCACCCCCTGGTTTGCGCAGGTCCAACTTTCAGGAGGAAGAATCCATGAATCGGCATGTGTTCCCCGCAGGCCTTGCGCTGATCGCCGCCCTTGTCGCCGCGCCGTCCCACGCCGCCGTCAGCAGCACATTCGATGCTGACGCCGATGGCTGGAGCGCGGTCGATCTCGTCTACAACGGGGATTACCTCGCCGCAGGCACCCTCTACGCCGTCGTTCACGGCGATGGCGGCAATCCCGGCGGCAACATCTCGGCAACCGACCCGAGCGACCAGTCGTTCTTTTTCCAGGCGCCCGGAAAGTTTCTTGGCAACCTCGGCGCCTATTACGAGGGCAGCCTCGCTTTCGATCAGCGCGTGATACCTGCGACGCCTGAGTGGCGCGACGATCCCGACGTCATCCTGGGGGGCAACGGCCTCCAGCTCCTGTTCCGCGGAGCGAGCAATCCCGACACGAACTGGACTTCGTTCTCCCTCGCGCTGAACGAGTCAGCCTGGCACCTGGGCACGCTGGACGGCACGGCACCCACCGAGGCCCAGTTCCGAAGCGTGCTCGGCGACCTCACCGTCCTGCGGATCCGCGGCGAATACGTCGCCGGCGTGGTGGAAACCACGAGCCTCGACAATGTGGTGCTCACCGCGGTACCCGAGCCCGGGACCTGGGCATTGCTCGCTGCCGGCCTCGGATTGATCGGTTGGCAGGCGCGGCGACGGGGGTGATCGTTGCGCCCCGTGCGCGGGGGCGTCGACAGGCATCCTCGCCGGCAGGTCGGCTGATCAGGTCGGACTGAATCTGCCTTAGGCCCGTTGCCGCCAATGCGCGGGACAGCGTAGTCCCCGGACTGCGCACCGCGCCCGGGTCTACTCCTTCCCCACGATCACGTCCGTCGATTTGACGATGACTTGCACCGTCTCGCCGACGCGCAACGCGAGATCCTCCACAGCTTCATTGGTGATCGTGGCCGACACGATCGCAGGATTCTGCACTTCGACCTTGACGACCGACTGCGTGGCGCCCTTGCGCACCTCGCTGATCACACCGCGCATCACATTGCGTGCACTGAGTTTCATGGCATTACCCTCCATCGTTGGCTAGGTAATCGATCGACGCGCGTGCGGGTCCGGAGTTCCGGACAAGGCTTCAGGGCCGCGCGAACTGGTACTTCGCCAGGATCCGCTGCCCCGGTTCGCCCGTGACGAACTCTACGAACTTCCGCGCCAGGTGCTCGTTGCCCCAGCCCTTTAGCGCTGCGATCGGGTAGAGAATCTGCGCCTTGAGCGGCACGTTGAAGGCGACCTTCACCCGGTCGCGCATGGTGAGGGCATCGGTGAGATAGACGAAGCCCGCATCGGCTTCGCCGCGCGCCACGTAGTCGAGCGTCTGGCGCACATTCTGCGTATTGACGGTCTTCGGCTTCAGCGCATCCCACAGACCGGCGTCCACCATCGCCATCATCGCGTAGTGCCCCGCCGGAACGGATTCCGGATTGCCGATGGCGATGCGGGCGTAGCCCGGCCCGCGCAGATCGTCCATCGTCCGCGGTGCGGGTCTGGAATCGGGCGGGATCACCAGGACCATCTGGTTGCGCGCGAAATTGGCCCGGCCGTCCCGGAAGATCACATTGGCGGCCTCGGCCCCGTCCATCGTGGCGATGTCGGCGGAAGCGAACACATCCACCGGCGCGCCCCGCTTGAGCTGCTGCAATAACTGGCCCGAGCCGCCGAAGTTGAACTGGACACGGTGCGGCGGATTCGCTTTCTCGAATTCGGCGCCGATCTCCGTGAATGCATCCCGCAGGCTCGCGGCCGCGCTCACCGTCAAGGTCGTTGCATTGGACGGGGGAGCCGAGGCGAGGCCGATCATCAGGCTCAATGCGAGAAGGAAATGCCGGGTCATGAAGTCGTGCTCCGCTTTGGATTAGGGCCTGTCAACACTTAGAACGGACTTGCGCTCGTGCCGGCCGCATGCACGCGCCGGGCTAGAAATCCATCTGCGCCCGCATGGTCACGGCGCGCTCGGAAGAGGTCTGATGTCCATTCACGGTCACGGGTGTATCGAAGTCCGTGCGAATCAGGTTCAACGCGACCCGCAGATACAGGTTGGGTTGCCATTTCAGGCCCAGCGTCCAGGCTGTTGCCCCGTTTGTCCCGGTGGTGATGTTCGGAAAACTCGCGCTGGTTCCCGGCCTGCCGGTATTGGCCGGGTTCGACGTGTTGAAGTCGCTGCCGTCGAACCAGCTGTAGCGCATGTTGAGCTCCCATAATCCGTTCGCCCCGGGCTGCCCCCATTGAAAGTTGTTGTTGGGCCTGGGCCGGGTGAATGTGCCTTCGCGATAGATGTCGGAATAGTTCTCGCCCGTCAGCATCCACCCGAACGTGACGTAGGCGGCCTTCAGCGATCGCTGGAAGTCCAGCGGCGTGACGCCTTCGGTCGTGCCGGCGTAGGTCGCCTGGATATAGTCGCTCTGCACCTTGTACGGACCGAACGCCAGGGCCGCTTCCACGTCGTAGATCGTGCGCCTGATATTGCTGACGCTCGACCCGAGGGCGTTGAACGGCGCCGGGATGAAGAACGTGAGCCCGCGCGACTCGGTCTGCACCGTGGCCGCCCGGAACGGGTTCGTCGCGCTGTTGGCGATTGTGCCGCGCTTGTAGCTGCCGCCGAAGTGGATGACGGTGTCCTTGAGACCGAGAAACCGGGCGAAATTCGCGACCGTGCGCACCGTGATGTCTTTTCCGTCCGCAGTGGCTTCCTGCAGGTTTGCCTGCGGTTCGTCCACGTTCTGGCCGGAGCCGTTGGTGACCGCCACGCTGTAGACCAGGCCCCGGATCGGTTCGCCGAACGTCATGATCCCGCGGTCGTACAGGGAGTTCTGATACATGCTTTGCGTCAGAGCCCGTTCCAGGAAATCGGTCTGCATGTCGAGCTGGGTGTTGTCGAGACCCATGAACGGCTTGAACTGGCCGAGCCGGAAACGCAGGCCGGGCCGGAACCACTGCAGGTCGAAGTACGCGAAGGTCATGATGGGCGCGTTGCTCGGCGCCGGACTGGTGGCCTGGTTCGCGAATTCCTCTTCGACGAAAACGAAGTAGTCGTCGAGCACCGTGGCGCTGACGCCGATGCGCGCGCGGCGGATGGTGAAGGTATTGACGTCCGCGAACGACGGCGAAAACGTTCGATAGTCCAGCTGGGCCCGGCCGCTCACCTGCAGGCGCCAGCGACCGCGAGGATCCTCGAACACGAGGCCGGGGCCGAGATAGGCACGAACACCGACCTGATCGACGCGGCTTTCGGTCGTATCGGCCTGGTACTTGACGTCCGCAATCTCCTTTCGCAGTTCCTCCACCTGACGCACGGTGGCCGGGCTGTCGCCGCGATTCCCGGACGCTGCAACCGGAGCCGCCGCGGCGGGGGCAGCAACGGGGGTGACTGCGGACGCCGGCGTCGCCGAGCCGGCCGCGGCGGCGGCAGCGGGCGGCACCTCGGGGCCGGCCGCTGCCGCTGGAGCCGACACCGGCACCCGGGGGGGCAACGACTTTTTCAGTTCGCGCAGTTCGCGCGTCGCCGATTCGAGCGTTTCCTCCAGCTGACGGATGCGCGCCTCGATGGCGTCATCTGCGGCGAATCCGGTACCCGCCGTCAACAGGCCGGTCAGCAGCACGGAGCAGCGGGCCGCGGTTCGTTTCCTTCCGGCAAGCGGAAGGGTCATGTCTGATCTCATGCGCTTTGCGTTCCCGTTGGCTGACGGTGCCCGATCCACGGGATCGATCGTCCATCTGCGGTTGGCGTGCGGTTGCAGTTTGCGTCGCGCTCAACAGAGTGCGTCGTATTCAACAGAGCATAACGATACGTGTTCCCGGCGCACGACTCAAGCTCGATGCGACATCGCCGTCCTCCGACTTCGGCGGCTCAGCCGGTAGCGTCTTCCAGAATCGCGCGCACGGCCCGCCGATACCCGGGGGCGTAATCGGCCGCTGAAGGCAGGTCAGCCACGCCCAGATGCTTCGCAACCCTGCCCTCCTTCATCACGATCACCTCGTGCGCCAGCGCGCCCACGTCGTCGGGGTCGTGCGTGATGACGACCATCGGCACTGCGAAGCGCCGCCCGAACTCGACGAGCTCCCGGCGCATGCGATCGCGCAACAGCGGATCGAGCGCGTTGAAGGGTTCGTCCAGCAGCAGCAGCGCCGGCTCCCGGATGAGTGCCCGCGCGAGCCCGACCCGCTGCCGCTGGCCGCCCGAGAGTTGTCCCGGATAGCTGCGGGCCAGCCCTTCGAGCTCGAACAGTTCGAGCATCGAGGCGACTTTCGCCCGCGCCTGTTCGTCGAGCCCTGCCGGCCAGCGTTGCGCGAACGAGAAGCCGATGTTCTGCATGACGTTCAGGTGCGGGAACAGCGCATAGTCCTGGAACAGATAGCCGATGCGGCGATAGCGCGCCGGCACGTCCACACCCGCGGCCGCATCGAACATCGAGCGGTCGCCGGCGCGAATCACCCCCGTGTCCGGTCGGACCAGTCCGGCCACGCATTGCAGCGTCAGGCTCTTGCCGGAGCCCGAAGGCCCGAATATCACGAGGATCTCGTCCGGCGCATCGAAGGTCACGTCCAGCACGAAGCTGCGTCCGCGGCTTTGCAGGTGCTTGGTGATGGCGACCGACAGTCGCGCGCTCATGCGCCGTCCTGACGGGCTCGGAGCAGCTTCCCCGAGCCGGCGAGTATGAGAATGCACACCGTAGAGGTCACCACGACGAGGAAGTTGGCCATGGAATCCTTTCCGGATTGCACGGCCTCGTAGACCGCGATGGACAGGGTCTGGGTCTTCCCCGGGATGCTCCCTGCGATCATCAGCGTGGCGCCGAACTCGCCCATGGCCCGGGCGAAGGCGAGCATGGTGCCGGCAAGGATGCCGCGCCACGCGAGCGGCACCGTCACCTGGGCGAACACCCGCCACTCGCTTGCTCCCAGGGTCCGTGCCGCATTCTCGTACTTCGCCGACACGCCTTCGAACGCCGCGCGCGCCGCCTTGTAGACGAGCGGATAGGCCACCACAGCGGCGGCCACCACCGCCCCTTGCCACGTGAACATGAGCGTCCAGCCGAAAGTGTCGTAGATCCAGGCGCCGAGCCAGCCGCGCCGGCCGAACAGCACGATGAGGTAGTAGCCCAGCACCGTGGGCGGCATCACCAACGGCAATGTCATCATCGCATCGACGATCTCCCGGCCGGGAAAGTCGTGCCGGGCCATGATCCACGCGACCGCTACCCCCACGATGAATACGAGCAACGTAGCCGACCCGGCGACCTTGAGCGTCAGGGCGAGGGGAACGAGCACATCCGGGGAGAACTGCAAGGGTGCTGGCGAGACACCCGCTGGCGGGGCGCGTCGTATCGAATTGGATATGGCGCTGCAGCGTAGTCGGCACCCCGAGTGCCGTCAACAGGAAAAAGGCCGTGGTGCGCGCCCACGGCGCCCCGGAAGTACCGCACGGCGGATCTGTCATCGCCGGGGGCCCCGCCGGCAAGAGACGGAAGGCCGTCGCTCGATCGGGGGGGCGGAGCCTAAGAACCGGTAGAACGTCGGGCCCGTCCAGGTGCCGGCGCCCGCCGGTGGCGCGCAGAACGGCACCCCGATCCGCCCGGACTCAGTCGGGCGGTGCCTTCGCCATCAGTTTCACGAACCGGGCCATTTCACCTTCCACCGACGCGGCCGCCTTTGCCTCCATCTCGAGGTAGCGCCGCAACACGTCGTGACCGAATTCGGTGACGTAGGCGCCGCCCCCTTTCTGCCCGCCGGTCTCGGTGGACACCAGCGGCTGGCGAAAGCACTGGTTCATGGTGTCGACGAGCAGCCACGCCCGGCGATAGGACATCTCGAGATCGCGCGCGGCGGCCGAGATCGAGCCGGTGCGATCGATTGCCTCCAGCAGCGAGGCCTTGCCCGGTCCCATGGCGATCGCCTTGCGGAACAGGATGCGGATCTGCGGCTTCGGCGCTTTCGGCGACTTCGCCGTCCGGGCCGGCATCGTGCGCTTGCGCGACCTGACGGCGGTTTCGCTCACTTCCAGCGATCCGCCGCCAGGTCGTCGGATGCCCGGGAATCCACCCAGCGCTCGCCCCCGGGAGTGCTTTCCTTCTTCCAGAACGGCGCTTTCGTCTTGAGATAGTCCATCAGGAACTCGCACGCGGCGAAGGCTTCGCCGCGATGGCCCCCGCTCACGATCACCAGCACGATCTGGTCGGTGGGCCGCAACGTACCCACGCGATGCACGATCACCAGATCGATCAGCGACCAGCGCGTCCGTGCCTCGCTCGCGATCGCCTGCAGGGCTTTCTCGGTCATCCCCGGATAGTGTTCGAGCGTCATTTCGCCGACGCTTGCGCCGTCGTTGCGATCGCGGCAGACGCCGATGAAGCTCGCGATCGCCCCGATGTCGGGATTGCCCGCGCGCAGGCGCGCGATCTCTGCACCGACGTCGAAATCCTCGGTCTGCACGCGGACGGAAGTGACGCCGGCCGCCGGGCCGTCGGGGCGAACGAGGTCGTTCACGCGCTCACCCCCCTGTCACCGGCGGAAAGAACGCGACCTCGTCGCCATCCCTTACCGGCGAATCGGCGCGTGCCATGTCCTGGTTCACGGCGACCCGCCAGCTGCGACCCGGGGCGAGTTCGCGCTCCCAGGCGTCCCCGCGCGCACGGAGCCACGCCGTGAGGCCCGCAACATCGGCGACCTGGGGTGGCAGTTCGATCTTCTCGGCATCGCGCCCCAGCGTCTCGCGCAGGCGGGCGAAGTACAGCACGTTCAGCATTGTCGTCTCGCTCAGGGATTCCGGGCTGCAGCGGCCAGTCGCATCGGCAACGAGCCGGTGGCGACCCGCGCCGGCGAAAAGCGCCGTTACGGCTGCGAGTTTAGCATCGGCCTCCCGCGCCCTGCAGCGAGGAAACTCGCCGGCCGTCGGCCGATTGCCCACTCCCGTCCCGGTGAGGACTTTCCGGCTGCGCAGGATCGTTGTACAGCTTCCGGCGCCGTCGACGCCGAGCCGTCGAGAACCTCCGGGGCCGCTTTCCGTGCCCCGCGGCACCGGACCCATGTCGAGCCCGGGCGTCGCGACCGGTCCGCATCCAGTTCGGAGCTTCGGCCCGCGCGGGCGAGACCTCCACGCCACCGTCGTGGGCAAGCAAGCGTCCGGGTTCACCGCAGATTCGTTCGAGAAGCAGTTCCGGATCCGGCCGCGGGTCCGGCAGTGTCACAACCATTTTGCCCGCTTGAACGCCCACCAGACCAGGGCGCAGGCGATGACGATCACGCCCAGCGCAGCGGGATAGCCCCAGGCCAGCCTCAGTTCCGGCATGTGTTCGAAGTTCATTCCCCAGATGCCGGCGAACGCAGTTGCGACCGCGAAGATGCCGGCCCACGCCGCGAGCCGCTTGGTGACCTCGCTCTCCTCGATCGTGGCCATCGACAGGTTGGCCGTGATCGCGGTACCGATCGTGTCGCGGATGGTGTCGACGGAGGCATGGATGCGTGCCAGGTGATCGGCCACGTCGCGAAAATACTCCTGCGTGTGCGCACACAGCGGCGGGGTGCGCCCGCCGTACAGCTTGCCGACGTATTCGAGCAGCGGCGCCACGGCGTGGTGCAGGACGGTCACCTTGCCCTTGAGCGCGTACAGGCGTTCGATGCTGTTGCGCGCTTCGCCCTTCGCGAAGATGCGCTCCTCGATGCTGTCCAGTTCGGTCTCGAGCAGGTCGATGATCGGAAAGTAGCGATCGACCACGGCATCCATCAGCGCGTACATCACGAAGCCGGAACCCTGTCGCAACAGGTGCGGTTCGCTCTCGCAGCGTTCGCGCACCCCGAGGAAGTGCTGGGTGCTGCGATTGCGCACCGAGAGCACGTAGTTCGGTCCCGCGAAGATCGCCACTTCACCCACGTTGAAATCCCCGTCGACCAGCTCGATCAGGTGCAGCACGACGAACAGTGAGCTCCCGTATTCCTCGATCTTGGGACGCTGATGCCCGTGCCGGGCGTCTTCCACTGCCAGATCGTGCAGGTGGAATTCGCGGCGCATGTCTTCGAGTTCCTCCGGGGAAGAGTCGCGCAGCGCCACCCAGATGAAACACCCAGGCCGGTCGAGGTAGTCGCTGATCTGCTCGATCGAGGGTTCGGCAATGCGCTTGCCGTCCTGGTATGCGGCGCAATTGATGAGCATGGATGAGCTGTCCGGCCTGTGGTCGCGGTAAGTCGTTCGCCGATTCTAGGCCCTGGCGACCCGGTCACGGAACGGGTCTGCGTCGGAGCATGACCGGAACCGTCCCGACAAAAAGTGCCGTGCGCACGGATCGACGTGGGCGCGTCGAGGTCAAACGCACTGAAGAATCGCCACGCGGAGATCAGGGTCGTGCTGCATGGAGAGCGCGGGCGGCGCAGCGTGCCCTGTGGACCGACCGCCGCGACGGCTATCATTCTTGCGGCGCCGCTCGCAACGCTGCAAAGGACATCTCATGAATCGACGCATCGCACTCGGATCACTGGCTGCCCTGCTGGCCTGGCCCGCGCTGGCCCATCATGGCTGGAGCGGGTACGACATCGACCGGCCGCTCACCCTCACCGGGACGATCGTCGAGTCGAGCTACGAGTTTCCCCACGGCACCGTCCGGTTGAAGACCGCGGACGGACTCTGGACGGTGGTCCTCGCGCCGCCGACCCGCATGCAGAATCGGGGGCTGGGCCGCGAAGCGCTCAAACCGGGCGCAACGGCCACGGTCACGGGCTTTCCGCACAGGACCGTGACCGATGAATTGCGCGCCGAGCGCATCACCCTCGGTGGCACCACCACCGAACTGCGATGACCGGTCCCACGCCCGGCGAGGCGATCGCGCACGCGATCAACGCCAGCTCGTGGATCTACCCGGCGGCCAATGTCGCTCACGTAGTCGGCATCGTGCTCGTGGTGGGCCCGGTGCTGGCGTTTGATTTCCGCCTGCTCGGCCTCACCTCTGCGGGAAATATCCGTGATCTCGCGCGCGTGCTGCTGCCGTGGTCGCTGGTGGGGCTCCTCATCGCGGTTCCGGCCGGCCTCGTGCTGTTCGCCTCGGAGTCGACCGCATTGCTGACCAATCCCGCGTTCCGCCTGAAGCTCCTGTTGCTCACGCTGGCGGCAAGCAACGCCATCGCCCTCCACGCCTCGGGCGTGCTGCGGGGGCTGCAGGACGGCGTTCCGGCGCCGCTGCGCCCGAAGCTGCATGCCGCGCTTTCCGTGCTGCTGTGGATCTCGGTCGTCGCCTGCGGACGGATGATCGCTTACGTTTGACGGCAAGGCCCGTGCTCGACACGGCGCGAGCGCCGTATCGGGACGGCTATAATGACCATCTCGCTACCCTGGCCGGGGGTCCGACAGGACGCCACGGCCCGCTGGAGACCCCTACGCTCATGTCCGTCCTACCGGGAACGACCGCATCGAACGAACGACCTGCCTTGCTCGACACCCGCAAGCGGCCGCTGCGCGACCTGCGCATTTCCGTCACCGACCGGTGCAATTTCCGCTGCACGTATTGCATGCCGAAGGAGATCTACGGTCGCGACTTCCAGTTCCTCGAACGCGAACAGCTCCTGTCGTTCGGCGAGATCAATCGCCTGGTGCGCATTTTCCGCGACCACGGCATCGAGAAGGTGCGCATCACCGGCGGCGAACCGCTGGTCCGGCGCAAGCTGGAGCGACTCATCGAGATGCTGGCCTACCACGGCGATCTCGACCTGACGCTCACGACCAACGGCTCGCTGCTGAAACAGAAAGCGCAGGACCTCCGGAATGCCGGCCTGAATCGCGTGACCGTGAGCCTCGACGCGCTCGACGACCCGACCTTCATGGCCATGAACGACGTCGATTTTCCCGTGGGCAAGGTGCTCGAGGGAATCGAGGAGGCCGCCCGGGTGGGCCTCGCACCCGTCAAGATCAACACGGTGGTGAAGCGCGGCGTCAACGAACACGCCGTCGTGGCGATGGCGCGCCACTTCAAGGGCACGGGTCACATCGTGCGCTTCATCGAATTCATGGACGTGGGCTACACCAACGGCTGGCAGATGAAGCACGTCGTGCCCTCGCGCGAACTCGTCGCCATGATCGATCGCGAATTCCCGATCGAACCGGTCGATCCCAACTACGTGGGCGAGGTCGCGGAAAGATGGCGCTACCGGGACGGCTCCGGGGAAGTGGGGTTCATCTCTTCGGTGACGCAGGCCTTCTGCAAGGATTGCACTCGGGCGCGACTGTCGGCGGAGGGGCAGCTCTTCACCTGCCTGTTCGCGACGCACGGGACCGACCTGCGGGCATTGCTCCGCGCCGACGCTTCCGACGAGGAGGTCGCCGAAGCCATCGCCAGGGTGTGGCGCGTGCGCGCTGATCGATACTCCGAGATCCGCACCGAGGAAACCGCGCAGACGCGCAAGGTGGAGATGTCCTATATCGGCGGGTGACCGGGCGCTCCGAGATCATGGGACCGCGCCCTGCTGGTGGGCTCACCCGGGCGCCGGGCCGAAGGCTCTCCCACCACTGGATCGAAACATGAACCACGCCCCCAGGACCCTGCGCGACGTGACCGTCGCCGACGACTACGATCCGAACTCGATGCCGGTGGCCAAGGCACGCGAACACATCCGCGCGTTCCTCACGCCGGTCACGACGATCGAGCGGGTGCAAGTGCGCAGCGCGCTCGGCCGGATTCTCGCGGAGGACATCGTGTCTCCGATCAACGTGCCGGGCCACGACAATTCCGCCATGGACGGGTTTGCCGTGCGCCATGCGGATCTCGAGGCGGATGCGGACGTGACGCTGCGGGTGGTGGGCACTTCGTTCGCCGGCAAGCCCTACGCCGGCTCCCTGGTGCCCGGCGATGCGGTGCGCATCATGACCGGAGCGGTCATCCCGCCCGAATGCGACACCGTGATCCCGCACGAGCGGGCGACGCTCGGCGCTGGCAACGTCACCTTGGGCGCCGGTGTGAAGAAGGGGCAGAACGCGCGCTATGCCGGCGAAGACCTCAAAGTCGGACAGGTCGCGCTCGAGCGCGGACAACCCATGCGCCCGGCGGAACTCGGCCTCGTCGCCTCCCTCGGCATCGGCGAGGTGTCTATCTACCGCCGGCTGCGCGTGGCGTTCTTTTCCACCGGCGACGAGCTGGTGGCGATCGGCGGCACGCTCGCGCCGGGCCAGATCTTCGATTCGAACCGCTACACGCTCCACGGCATGTTGACCCGCCTCGGCTGCGAGGTCATCGACATGGGCGTCATTCGCGACACACCCGAAGCCGTGGAGACCGCGTTCGCGTCTGCCGCGGCCGCCGCGGACGTGGTGATGACCAGCGGCGGCGTGTCCGTCGGTGACGCGGACTACGTCAAGCAGATGCTCGACCGGCTCGGCCAGGTGCTGTTCTGGAAGATCGCGATGAAGCCCGGCCGGCCGCTCGCTTTCGGCAGGATTGGCGCGGCGCATTTCTTCGGACTGCCGGGCAATCCGGTGGCGGTGATGGTCACGTTCTATCAATTCGTCCGCGAGGCGCTGCTGATCCTGATGGGTCAGAGCGTCGTGCCGCCGATGCCGTCGTTCAAGGCCGTGCTCACCGCGCCGCTCAAGAAGGCGCCGGGCCGGACCGAATTCCAGCGCGGCATTTTGTCACCCGGTGCGGATGGCCACTGGACAGTGCGCGTCACCGGCGACCAGGGCTCCGGCATCCTCTCTTCCATGAGCCGGGCGAACTGCTTCGTCGTGTTGTCGGACACCACGGGGAGTCTCGACACCGGCGCGGCCGTCGACGTGCAGCCCTTCGACGGCGTCCTGTAGTTCTGCGCTGCGCAGCGCGCTAGGCGGGTCTTGTCCCCGGGCGGCGGAAACGCTCGGCCGCGGCCTTGAGTTCGGGTTTCAGGTATTTCTCACTGTAGCCGTTGAATACATGGCCGAGCATGCCGCGATCCAGGTCGCTCGTGCCCATGTACCAGTCCGCGATGGGGAACGTGAGATTCATGTTCCGCTCCATCATGAGTCCCTGGTTGTGATGGGCAGTGTGATGACGCCGGATCGTGTTGACGAACGGGATGTTGCGCACGAACCAGTTCTCGTGGACGTGGCAGCAGAAATGGAATGTCTCGTAGATCAGGTACTGACCGACGATCGTGACCATCAGCACGTACCCGGCATTCGGATTGATCGCCCATCCCAGCAGCAGTGCGAACGGCGCACCCATCGCGATGAAGGTCGCGAGCGCCCGCCAGGGGAAGAAGATGATCCGGAATTCCCGGGTCGAATCCACCGTCATCACGTTCTCGGTGAAATACTGGTGATGCTGCCTGGTGTGCCGTTCGTACACGGCGCGCAGCGCCCAGACATCGACCAACCGGTGCATCACGTTCTTGTGGAACCACCACTCGAACCAGTTCGAGAAGGCGAAGATCGGGATGACCAGCAGCCATTCCCAGCTCGCGTCCTGCATGCGGCTCACGGACCAGGCAATGGCCGCGACGCCGGCAGCGTACATCACGCCGATGTGCACCAGGCCGTTGTAGGCGGGACTGATCTGCGCCTGGTAGTCCTCGCGGAACAGGCGCTGGCGTTCGCTCATCATGTCGGAGCCCCTTTTCTATTTCGAGAGATGGAATTCGCCGCCGCGGATCTCGACCATGCGAAAGCTCGAGAGGTCCAGACCCATGTGGTCGGTCGGCGAGAGATTGAATACACCCGCGGTTCCCACGTGCTCGCGGATACTCTCCAGCGCTGCACGGACCTGGTCGCGGTCGGTGCCACCGGCGCGCTTGATGGCCTCCGCCACGAGGGTGAGCGCGTCGAGGGCATAGCCGCCGAACGTCGCGGATTCTTCGTGATAGCGGTCGCGGAACGCCTTGCGATACGCGAGCAGCACCGGCTTCTGCGCATCGTTGTCGGACAGGTCGTCGGCAACGATGAGCGCGGGGGAAGCGAGCCGCACACCTTCGGACGATTTTCCCGTGAGCTCGATGAAGTCCCGCGCAGCCACACCGTGCGTGTGATAGAGCGGCAGCCTGACCCCGAGCTGGTCGTAGTTGCGCGTGGCCATGGCAGGGCCCTGACCTACGCCGACGACGAGCACGGCCTGCACGCCGGCGGCCGCGCGGATACGCGTGAGCTGCGGCGTCATGTCGGTATCTTTCTGGGCGTACGTCTCGTCCGCCACGAGGCTGATGCCATAGCCCGGGGCGAGCTTGAGCGCTTCCGCGCGGCTCGACTGGCCCAGTCCCGAGGTTTCGGAGAGCAGGCCTACCTTCGCGATCCCGCGGCCCTTCATGTCGCCGAAGATGCGCTGGATGCATTGACGGTCCGTACCCGGCGTCTTGAACACCCACTTGCGCACCGGCTCGATGACGACGATGCCGCCAGCCAGTGAAATGAACGGGATGCCCGCGCGTTCGATCACCGGCATCGCCGCCATCGTCGCGCCCGTGGTCGTGCCGCCGATGATCAGGTCCACCTTGTCCGACTCGATCAGCCGCTTGGCGAATCCGTTGGCCTTGCCGGCGTCGCCGCCGTCGTCGTAGACGACCAGCTCGAGTCTGCGCCCGAGCACCCCGCCCTGTGCGTTGAGCTTCTCGACGTAGAGCTTGAGCGTCTTGATCTCGGGGTCGCCGAGAAAGGCCGCGGGCCCGGTCGTCGACAGGAACGAGCCGATCCGGATCGGCTGCTGCCCCCAGGCGCCCGAAAACACGAAGGCCAGCGCGAGCCCGCTCGCCGCCAGCAAGATCCGTCGTACCCCTCCGAGCATCGCCCCGCCTCCAGTGAGATCCGTTTTTTGATTGCAGCTTAGCCCGAATGGAGGCGAACAGGGAAACGCGACAGCCCGCAAAACGGGCGCGGCCAGCCCGGACCGCCTCGCCGGCCGCGGCATAACCCGGAAACCGCGCGAGGAAGCGCTCGATCGCCACACGACCCTCGAGCCGGGCGACCTGCATTCCGACGCACTGATGCGCTCCCGAGCCGAAAGCGAGATGCCGATTGGGCGCACGTGACAGGTCGAGACGATCCGGGTCCGCGAACTGGGCAGGATCGCGATTGGCCGCACCGATGCAGAGGGTGACTCGCGTTCCCTCCGCGATCTCCACGCCGCCGATCCTCGATGGTGCTGTGCTGATCCGGTTGCCGAGCTGGTTCGAACTCTCGAAGCGCAGAAATTCCTCCACTGCGACGCGGATCAGCTCCGGGCGCTGGATGAGCCGCGCTTTCTCCCCGGGCCATTGCAGCAGCGCGTGCAGCGCGTTACCGATGAGGTTCGTGGTGGTTTCATGACCCGCATTGAGCAGGAAGATGCAGTTGTGGTTGAGCTCGGCTGCGCTCAGGCGCTGGCCGCCCTCTTCGCCGGCGATCAACCGCGTGAGCACATCGATGTCCGGATCGCCCGGCTGGCGCCGTCGCGCCGCCACCAGGCCCTCGATATAAGCGGACATCTCGGTCACGGCGGCATTGCCCCGCGCCTCCGCAGCCGGCGTCACCATGGGTTCGAGCGCTCCCAGAATCGCGAGCGACCATGCGCGCAGCGGCCCGCGCTCGGCGTGCGGTACGGCCAGCAGATTGCCGATGATCTCGACCGGGATCGCGGCGGCGAAGCGTTCGATCAGGTCCGGCTCGGGCGTCGCCTGCAGTTCGTCGAGCAGTCCCTCGACCAGGGTGACGAGGCCCGGTTCCATGGCGGCGACCTGGCGTGGCGTCAGCGCGCCGGCCATCAGCCGCCGGACCCGCGTGTGGTAGGGCGGATCATTGAACACGAGGCTGGTGGTGTGATGTTCGAACAACGGGGTCGCTGCCCCGTACTTCGGTGTGAATTCGCGCCGCTTGTCCGAACTGAACACGCGCGTGTCCTTGTAGACGGCGATCAGGTCGTCATAACGGGTGACGAACACCGATCCGTCCGGCATGACCCGGACGGGCGCGTGCTCGCGCAACGCGTGGTACCAGGGATAGGGATTGTCGTAGAAGCCCTGTGGCAGCGCCGCAAGGTCGAAGTCCGCCACCGCAATGCGCGCCGCTTCCGGGGCGAAGCGCGGTGCCATCGACCGCAGCGTCATGGCACCCGCGCGCGCGTCCGGAAGTTCAGTGGAACAGCGACCAGGCTTTCGACAGCGATACCCACACGCCCCATGCAATGGGAATGCTCACGAACGCCCAGAACGCGGCCACCAGCAGCGGGCTGGTCGGGTGGGCGGTCAGCTCGGCCGTGCCCGTCCCGCTACTCGCGTTCGATAGCGCCTTGTCGTGCGCCAGGGCGCGCTCCTTGGCAAGTTCCTCGTCGGTCATGAACCATTTCTCGGCCACGGGGCGCACGAAGAGATTGCACAGGAAGCCGCCGACCAGCAGGCCGGCCAGCAGGTACATGGTAGTGTCGTACGCCTGCGACTTCGGCACACCCGATCGGATCTGCGCGTCGTTGATGTAGTTGATCAGCACCGGCCCGAGAATCCCCGCAGCCGACCAGGCCGTGAGCAGCCGCCCGTGGATCGCCCCGACCATCTGGGTGCCGAACATGTCGGCGAGATAGGCGGGAATGGTCGCGAATCCGCCGCCGTACATGGTCAGGATGATGCAGAAGATCGCCGCGAAGACGGCGACGTTGCCGGCATGACCCGCGGTGGGCGCGTACGCATAGAGGAAGAAGCCGAGCACGAAGAACACGAAGTACGTGTTCTTGCGGCCGATGTAATCCGACGCCGTGGCCCAGACGAACCGCCCGCCGATGTTGAACAGGCTCAGCAGGCCGGTGAACCCGGCGGCGATGGCGGCCACCTGCGCCAGCTGACCCTTGTCGAGCTGGTCGAACCGCAGGTTCAGCCCGATCAGCTTGCCGGCGAAGATCTCCTGCAGCATCGGCGAGGCCATGCCGATGACGCCGATGCCCGCGGACACATTGAGCGTCAGCAGGCTCCAGAGCAGCCAGAATTGTGGGGTGCGCGTCGCCTTGTTCAAATGCACGTGACGCTGCGTGATCATGGCGTTGTCCGTCTGCGAGGCGGGAGGCGTCCATCCCTCCGGGCTCCAGCCGGTTGGCGGCACGCGGTACGCGAACGCGCCGACGAGCATGAACACGAAGTAGATCACGCCCAGCGTGAGGAAGGCCTGGGCAGCGCCCACCGATGTCGGACTGGCGAAGTGCCGCATCAGCATGTCCGCGAGCGGCGACCCGATCATCGCGCCGCCGCCGAAACCCATGATCGCCATGCCGGTCGCCATCCCGCGCCGATCAGGAAACCATTTGATCAGCGTCGACACGGGCGAGATGTAGCCCAGTCCCAGGCCGATCCCGCCGATCACGCCGGAGCCCAGCCACATGAGCCAGAGTTGGTGGGACCAGATACCGATCGCCGAGAGCACGAACCCCCCGCACCAGCAGATCGCGGCGGCCACGCCCGCGCGGCGCGGCCCGGCGCGCTCGAGCCAGCCACCGAACAGGGCTGCACTGGAACCGAGGAACACGAAGAACAGCGTGTACATCCAGCCGAGTATCGGCTTGTCCCAATCGCAGGACGTGACGAAGAGCTTGGCGTACCACGCCATGTCCGGCGGACACTCGATCGATTTGGTGACACCGAGCGCCTTGGTGAGCGGGAGCCAGAACACGGAAAAGCCGTAGGCCATTCCGATGCACAGGTGGATGCACAAAGCCGCGGGCGGTACGAGCCACCGGTTGAAGCCGGGGCGGGCGATCGTCCGCTCCTTGTCGAGTAATCCGGACATGAGCAGGGCTCCTCCCTCTTGTGTAGTTTTTTATCGCGACGACTACTCAGTGCCCCACCGATCATCTGTCGGTATCGTCGACCGCCTGTCGGCGTCGAGCCCACGTCGTGGGCGCCACTGCGAGGTACGTCGGCCTCCAAGCCGCGCCGGATGATACCGGGTAAGGTAGCGGCACAACAAGACGGAATCACCGCGGGGGAGCGCGGTCAGACCCTTGGAAACAGGAGAAAAAATGCCGGTGACCGGCGCTGCACCCGGCCAGGATTCCCAGGATTCACGCCATTCCGACGGCATCACGGCGGTCATCCTCGCGGGTGGTCGCGGGTCCCGGTTCGGAGGCCAGGACAAGGGCCTGCAGTTGCTGGCCGGGCGCCCCCTGGTCGCGCATGTGCTCGAGCGGATTGCCCCCCAGGTGGACGAGGTCCTGATCAACGCCAACCGGAATCTCGATGCCTATCGCCGTTTCGGCCCGCGCGTCATCGCCGACGCAACCGAAGGCTTCCCCGGGCCTTTGGCCGGCCTGCAGCGCGCGTTGGACGAATCGATTCGTCCCTGGGTCGTGACCGCGCCATGCGATGTACCTTTCCTGCCGCGCGATCTGGTGGCGAGACTGTTGCAGGCGAATATGGCCAACGATACGGACATTGCCGTTGCAACCACGGGGGGGCGTACGCAGCCCGTGTTCAGCCTGTGCGCCAGGTCGCTCCTGCCGAGCCTGAACGCGTTCCTCGCGGCCGGGGGTCGCAAGGTGGATGCCTGGCATGCATCGCTGCGAGCCACCCACGTGCCTTTCGACGACGATCCTTCGGCGTTCGAGAACATTAACACGGCCGCGGATCTCGCGCGGATTGCGGCTCGGCCCTGAAGCCTGGCGCGAGCCACCCGGCGAGGGGCCCTGCCCCGCAGGGGCGGGGATCGACGGCCAGGCGAGCGCTGGCGGCGACAGAAACGAGGTTGCTCGAACTTCGTCGTGGTAGCTGAGGTCGCTAGCGCGAGCCACCCGGCACCGGCCTGGCCGCCGGCGCAGCGCTCAGGACCTGGAAGAAAAGTTCATCTTCGCGGATCATGCCCAGCTCGGAACGCGCCCGCTCTTCGATCGCGTCGTAGCCCTGCTTCAGGTCGCGGACCTCGGCATCGAGAGCGGCGTTGCGCACGCGCAACGCGTCGTTCCTCGCCCTCTGGCTGGCCACCTCGCCGCCCAGCTCGTGCACCTTCAACCAGCCGCCCTTGCCGAACCACAACGGGTTCTGGAGCAATACCACCAGCATGACCAGCGCGATGGTCAGGACGCGCATCGCTCAGGACAGATGATAGAACGCGTCTCGCCCCGCGTAGCTCGCCGAGTCGCCGAGGTCTTCCTCGATGCGCAGCAGCTGGTTGTACTTGGCCAACCGGTCCGAGCGCGACAGGGACCCGGTCTTGATCTGCAGCGCATTGGTCGCAACCGCGATGTCCGCGATCACCGTGTCTTCGGTCTCGCCCGAGCGATGCGACACGACGGAGGTGTACCCGGCGCGCTTCGCCATCTCGATCGCGGCGAAGGTCTCGGTGAGAGTGCCGATCTGGTTGATCTTGATCAGGATCGAATTGGCAATGCCGCGCCGGATGCCTTCCTTCAGGATCTTGGTGTTGGTGACGAACACATCGTCGCCGACCAGCTGGATGCTGCGCCCGAGGCGTTCGGTCAGGAGCTTCCAGCCATCCCAGTCGTCTTCCGCCATGCCGTCCTCGATGCTGAGGATCGGGTATTTCTTCGTCCACGCGGCGAGGTAGTCGACGAACTCCGCGGCGGTGAGTTGCAGGCCTTCGGCCTCGATGTGATAGCGGCCATTGCGATGGAACTCGGACGCGGCGCAGTCGAGACCGATCACGACCTGATCGCCGGGCGTGTACCCTGCCGTCCCGATCGCTTCCATGATCAGCTCCAGCGCCTCTTCGTTGCGCTTGAGGCTCGGGGCGAACCCGCCTTCGTCGCCGACGGTCGTGGGCATGCCGCGCGCGTCGATCAGCTTCTTGAGCGTCTGGAAGATCTCGGCGCCGCAGCGCAGTGCCTCGCGGAACGTGGGCAGTCCCAGCGGAATCACCATGAATTCCTGCAGGTCGAGGCTATTGTTGGCGTGCGCACCGCCGTTGATCACATTCATCATCGGCACCGGCAACTGCATGCGACCGGAGCCGCCGAGGTAGCGATACAGGGGCAGCCCGGATTCTTCGGCCGCCGCCTTGGCGACCGCGAGCGACACGGCGAGCATCGCGTTCGCGCCGAGGCGTGCCTTGTTCTCGGTGCCGTCGAGCCCGATCAGGGTCTCGTCGATGAAGGACTGCTCGGAGGCGTCGAGACCGATGATCGCTTCGCAGATCTCGGTGTTGATGTTCTCGACGGCTTTCAGCACCCCCTTGCCGCCGTAGCGGGCCTTGTCACCGTCACGAAGCTCGATGGCCTCGCGGGTGCCGGTGGAGGCGCCGGAGGGCACCGCGGCCCTGCCGCTGACGCCGGATTCGAGCAGGACGTCTGCTTCCACGGTCGGGTTGCCCCGCGAATCGAGAATTTCCCGCGCGACGATGTCGACGATTGAACTCATGAGTGTGATGCCTCGGTCAGGTCGCCGCAGCGGCGGCCGGATCCGGCACCGCGGGCGAGGTGATGAGATCCTCGGCGAACCCGCGGCGTTTCACGAGTTCGTCGAGTTCCTTGAGCGTGCCCAGCAGGGCACGCATGTGGCGGAGAGGCCAGGCATTTGGTCCGTCCGAAAGCGCCTTGGCCGGATTCGGGTGCGTTTCCATGAATACCCCGGCGACTCCCGACGCCACCGCTGCCCGTGCCAGCACGGGAACGAATTCACGTTGGCCGCCGCTGGCGCTGCCCTGACCACCGGGCAGTTGCACCGAGTGGGTGGCATCGAAGACCACCGGGCAACCGGTGTCGCGCATGACCATCAGGCTGCGCATGTCGGAGACGAGATTGTTGTAGCCGAAGGCGAATCCGCGTTCGCACACGAGCACGTTGTCGGTGCCGCTCGCGGCCCGCGCCTTCGCAACTACGTTCTTCATCTCCCACGGCGACAGGAACTGGCCCTTCTTGATATTCACGGGCCGGCCGGCGGATGCCGCGGCACGGATGAAATCGGTCTGACGGCACAGGAAAGCCGGGGTCTGCAGCATATCCACTGCCGCCGCCGCCGCGGCTAGTTCATCGACTTCGTGCACGTCGGTCAGCACGGGTACGCCGATGGTCTTGCGCACGTCGGCGAGGATCTCCAGCCCTTTGTCGACCCCGAGACCGCGAAACGACCCGCCGGAACTGCGATTGGCCTTGTCGTAGGAGGCCTTGAAGATGAATGGCACCTCGAGTTCCGCGCACAACGACTTGAGCTGCCCCGCCACGTCCATCACGAGCTCGCGCGATTCAACCACGCAGGGCCCGGCGATCAGGAACAGGGGATGCTGGAGGCCGACGTCGAACCCGCAGAGCTTCACGGCACGACCTTCTCGCCCGCGGGCGCAGTGAGGAGCGTGGCCGGGTCCTTCTTCGCCGCATAGCGCCCTGCGGCTTCGATGAAGGCGTTGAACAGGGGATGGCCCGTGCGCGGCGTCGAGGTGAACTCCGGGTGGAACTGGCAGCCGACGAACCAGGGATGGCCCGGCAACTCGATCATTTCCGTGAGGCGCTCGGTATCCATGGACAGGCCGCTGAAGCGCAGTCCGGCCTGCTGCAACCGCGGGACGTAATGGTTGTTGACCTCATAGCGGTGACGGTGGCGCTCGAAGATACGCGCCTCGCCGTAGACCTGACGGGCCAGGGTGCCGCTCAGCAGTTCGGCGTCCTGCCCGCCGAGCCGCATCGTGCCGCCGAGATCGGAATTCTCGTCGCGCTGCTCGACCTGGCCGTCGCGATTGACCCATTCGTGAATCAGGGCGACCACGGGGAAATCGGTCGCGGGATCGAACTCCGTGCTGTGCGCACCCGGCATGCCGGCCACATGCCGCGCATATTCGATGACGGCGAGTTGCATGCCCAGGCAGATTCCCAGGTAAGGGACGCCCCGTTCCCGGGCGAAGCGGATCGCGCGGATCTTGCCCTCCACGCCGCGTTTGCCGAAACCGCCCGGAACGAGGATCGCATCCATCCCCTCAAGCAGGCCCGTGGCATCGTCCACGATCTTCTCGGAGTCGATGTAGTGGATGTTGATCTTCGTTCCGGTGTGGATGCCCGCATGTGTCAGGGCCTCCGACAGGGATTTGTAGGATTCGGTCAGGTCGACGTACTTGCCCACGAGCGCGATCTCGACCGAGCGCGTCGGATGCTCCAGCGCGTACACGAGCCGGTCCCAGGCGGAGAGGTCCGCGGGCGGGGCCACGATCTCGAGCTTCTTCAGCACGATGTCGTCCAGGCCCTGCGAATACAGGTTGCGTGGGATCTTGTAGATGCAGTCGACGTCGATGGCCGAGATGACGGCCCGTTCCTCGACGTTCGTGAACAGCGCGATCTTGCGGCGCTCGTCGTCGGGCAGCCAGCGATCGGCGCGGCACAGCACGACGTCGGGCTGGATACCGATCTCGCGCAGTTCCTTGACCGAGTGCTGCGTGGGCTTGGTCTTGATCTCGCCTGCCGACGCGATGAATGGCACCAGGGTGAGGTGGATGAAGCAGGCGTTGTTGCGACCCTCCTGCAGGCTCATCTGCCGGATCGCCTCGAGGAAGGGCAGGGATTCGATGTCGCCGACCGTGCCGCCGATCTCGACGATCGCGACATCGGCATCACCCGCGCCGGCGCGGATGAAGTTCTTGATCTCGTCGGTGATGTGGGGAATGACCTGCACGGTGCCGCCGAGATAGTCCCCGCGTCGCTCCTTCTTGATGACGCTCTCGTAGATCTGGCCCGAGGTGAAATTGTTGCGCTTCGACATCCGCGCCTTCACGAAGCGCTCGTAGTGCCCCAGGTCCAGATCGGTCTCGGCGCCGTCGTCCGTGACGAACACCTCGCCGTGCTGGAACGGGCTCATGGTGCCGGGATCGACGTTGATGTAGGGATCAAGCTTGAGCATGGTCAGCTTGATGCCGCGCGATTCGAGAATCGCGGCGAGGGAAGCGGCAGCGATGCCTTTGCCCAGGGAGGAGACCACGCCGCCTGTGACAAACACGAATTTGGTCATGGGCATATCGCCGTCGCAACAGGATTCATGATACTCGAATTCACGCGCCGCGAGCGCAGCGGTGAGCGTTCATGCATGACGCTTCGATGTCGACTTCGGGGCGTTGGCGAGGAACAGCCAGGTGCTGATGACGGTGTCGGGATTGAGCGAGATCGTGTCGATACCCTGCTCCACCAGCCATTGCGCCAGATCGGGATGATCGGACGGGCCCTGCCCGCAGATGCCCACGTACTTTCCCTTCTTGCGGCACGCCTCGATCGCCATGGCGAGCAGCTTCTTCACGGCAGGATCACGTTCGTCGAAGGCGTCCGCGATGATGCCGGAATCGCGGTCGAGCCCCAGGGTGAGTTGGGTCAGGTCGTTGGAGCCGATGGAGAAACCATCGAAATGTTCCAGGAACTCCTCGGCCAGCAGCGCGTTGGACGGGATCTCGCACATCATGATCAGCTTCAGTCCGTTCTCTCCCCGTTTGAGTCCGTTGTCCGCCAGCAGCGACACCACCTGCGCCGCCTCGCTCACGTTGCGCACGAACGGCACCATCACTTCGACATTGGTGAGGCCCATCTCGTCGCGCACCTTGCGCAGCGCCCGGCATTCCATGCGGAAGCACTCGCGGAAGCTGGAGGAGATGTAGCGCGATGCGCCGCGGAACCCGAGCATGGGGTTCTCTTCTTCCGGTTCGTATTTCTTGCCGCCCACGAGGCTCGAGTACTCGTTCGACTTGAAGTCGGAGAGGCGCACGATGACGGGTTTCGGATAGAACGCCGCCGCCAGCGTGGCGATGCCCTCGGTCAGCTTTTCCACGTAGAAGCTCACCGGATCGCCGTAGGCGGCAGCGTGGGATTCGATCACATGCCTGACGTCGATCGGCACGTCCGGATACGCCAGCACCGCCTTCGGGTGGACGCCTATCATCCGGGCGATGATGAATTCCAGTCGCGCCAGTCCGACGCCGCCGTTCGGCAGGCGGGAGAACTCGAAGGCCAATTCGGGATTGCCTACGTTCATGTAGATCTTGACCGGCGACTCGGGCATCGCCTGCACCGAAAGGTCGGTGACCTCCACTTCCAAGCGGCCACGATAGACGAATCCGGTATCGCCCTCGGTGCACGAGACGGTGACTTCAAGTCCGTCGCGCAGGACCTGCGTCGCGTCGCCACAGCCCACCACGGCGGGAATCCCCAGTTCGCGGGCGATGATCGCGGCGTGGCAGGTGCGACCACCGCGGTTGGTCACGATGGCGGCGGCGCGCTTCATGACGGGTTCCCAATCGGGATCGGTCATGTCGGTGACGAGCACGTCGCCCGGCTGGACACGGTCCATCTCGTCGGGACTGCGGATCATGCGCACGACGCCCAGGCCCACCCGATTGCCGATGGCCCGGCCCGTGGAGAGGATCTCGGAACGGCTCTTCAGGCGGAAGCTCTTCTGGGTCTCGTGCGTCGCGTTCGACTTCACCGTTTCCGGGCGCGCCTGCAGGATGTAGATCTTGCCGTCCACGCCGTCCCGGCCCCATTCGACGTCCATGGCGCGGCCGTAGTGTTTCTCGATCGTGACCGCATAGCGCGCCAGTTCCTCGACCTCGGCGTCGGTGATCGCAAAGCGGCGGCGGTCGGCCTCGGGTACCGCCACCGTCGTCACGGAATGACCCGCTTCCTCGCGCTCGGTGAAGACCATCTTGATGGCCTTGGCGCCGAGCCCGCGGCGCAGGATCGCGGGACGACCGGCTTCGAGGCCGGTCTTCCAGACATAGAATTCGTCGGGGTTGACCGCACCCTGCACCACCGTCTCGCCCAGACCATAGGCTGCGGTGATGAACACGACGCCGTCGAATCCCGATTCGGTGTCTATGGTGAACAGGACCCCGCTCGCACCGAGGTCGGAGCGCACCATGCGCTGGATGCCGCAGGAGAGCGCGACCTCGGCGTGGACGAAGCCCTTGTGCACCCGGTAGGCGATGGCGCGGTCGATGTAGAGCGAGGCGAAGGTGTGGCGCACCGCGTCGATGACGTTGTCGAGGCCGCGAATGTTGAGGAAGGTTTCCTGCTGTCCGGCAAACGACGCGTCGGGCAAGTCCTCCGCCGTCGCGGACGAGCGCACCGCAACGGCAGCCGGTTCACCCGCGGAGAGACCCGCGTAGGCTGTGGCGATGTCATCGCGCAGACGCGTCGGCAACTCGGCCGCCGCGATCCATTCGCGGATGCGCTTGCCCGTCGTCGCCAGTGCCGTCACGTCCTCGATGTCGAGACCGTGCATCTCCTTCCCGATCCGCTCGTCCAGGCCATCGGCCGCGAGGAAATCGCGAAACGCATCGGCGGTCGTGGCGAAACCACCGGGAACCCGCACCCCGGCGCGCGCGAGCTGGCTGATCATCTCACCGAGCGAGGCGTTCTTGCCGCCGACCCGTTCCACATCGCTCATGCGCAATTCCTCGAACGCGAGGACGTAGGGCGCGGCACTAGTCATGTCCGATCTCCTTCAGCCGGCGGTTTGGTCTCGCCGGACAAAAACTGCTATGGTACCCAACATCGTTTTGCGGCGCAGCACAGCCATGCCCGACTCGCAGTTTCGCAACGCTTTCTTCGTATCCGACCGTACCGCCATCACCGCGGAAATGCTGGGCCACAGCCTGCTCGCCCAGTTCGACGAGTTGCAGTTCAAGGAGACCACCCTGCCCTTCGTCGACACGGTCGAGCGGGCCAACGGAGCGCTGCGCCAGATCAATGAAGCCGCGCTGGACAATGGCCGTCGCCCGATCGTGTTCAGTACCCTGGTCGATCCCCAGATCAGCGCGGTGATCGCGAGCGCCGATGCGCTCTATCTCGATTGCTTCCAGGTGTTCATCTCGCCGATGGAGCAGGAGCTGGGTGTTCGGCACAGCCTCGAGATCGGCCGCTCTCACCGCGTGCGCAACACCATCGGCTATCACTCGCGCATCGAAGCGGTGAACTTCTGCCTGGCCCACGACGACGGCGTCTCGATCAAGGAACTGCACGACGCCGACGTGATCCTCGTGGGCGTGTCGCGCTCCGGCAAGACACCCACCTGCCTGTACATGGGCCTGCAATACGGCATCCGGGCCGCGAACTACCCGCTCATCCCGGAAGACTTCGAAGACATGAAGATGCCGGCGCGATTGCAGAAGTTCCGGCGCAAGTTGTTCGGACTCACTATCCAGGCGCCTCGGCTCGCCCACATCCGCAACGAACGCAGGCCCAACAGCAAATACGCCCAGATCGAGAATTGCCAGTTCGAGATCGACCGTGCCGAGATGCTGATGCGCGAACAGGGCATTCCCTTTCTCGATGCGACCAACCGTTCCATCGAAGAGCTGGCCGCCACCATCGTCCACCAGGGCCAGCTGCAACGGCACAGCTTCTAGAACACCCGGCCCGCGGTGGCTACGGTGATCGTTACGAGCCCCAGGATCAGGTTGAGGCCCACCAGCCGGCGGATCTGGCCCAACGCGTTGCCGCCCGCCGGCCAGTCGCCCGCAGCCACCGCCCGCTTGAGGCGCGCATACGCCGCGAAGTAGACGTGCGCATAGATCAGCATCATCGTGACGCCGATCACGACCATCACCCACGCATACATCGGTGCTCGGGCCCCGCCCAGCGCGACCATCATGTGCAGTCCCGAGATCAGGATCAGCGCGACCGAGATCCAGACCCACAGGAAGAAGCGGGCGAACGTCTCCGACCACAGCCTGAGGCGCGGCGGTGGCTCCAGAACCTGCGCGGCCGCGGGGCGCAATGCCACATACGCGAAGAACATGCCCCCGACCCAGACGGTGACCCCGAGAACATGCAACCAGCGGGCGATATCCATGGTGACGTTTACCTTCAGCGACTCGCGCGTTCGAACGCCTCGCGCACGGGCGCGAAACTCCTGCGATGAGCGGAACTCGGGCCGAAACGGAGCAATGCTGCGCAATGCTCCGCGGTGGAATAACCTTTGTGCCGATCGAATCCGTAGTCCGGAAGACTCGCGTGCAGCCGGACCATGGCGGCATCGCGGACGGTCTTCGCGAGGATCGAGGCAGCGCTGATCGAGGGTTCCGACGCGTCGCCTTTCACGATGGCCCGCGCGCGACAGCGCACCGCGGGGCAGTGGAGCCCGTCGACCAGGATCTCATCCGGATCCAGGCCCAGGGCATCCACCGCGCGGGACATCGCGAGCAAGGTGGCCCGCAGGATGTTGAGCGTGTCGATCTCCGCCACCGTGGCCTCGGCCACGGCCCAGGCCCGGGCACGCTCCCGGATTCGTGCCGCCAGGTCCTCGCGCCGCGAGGGTGACAGCACCTTGGAATCGGCGAGGCCCGGAATCGGGCGCAGCGGATCGAGGAGCACGCAGGCGGCAACCACGGGCCCGGCGAGGGGTCCGCGTCCGGCCTCGTCGACGCCCGCGATCAACACGAGGCGACGCACCGCTACGAACCCTCCTGGATCGCGAGCGGAACCTGCGCCGGCGCGCCCCGTCGCGAGTCGAGCATGGGCACGATGGCGTCGACGACCTTGCCGGCCGCACCCTGCCGCAGGATGCGATAGATCTCATCGAACTGATGTTCCTGTCGGCTGCGCACGACCTTGTCCCGCAACTGATTGAGCAGCGCCTGCGCCAGATTGGCGGGCGTCGCGTCGTTCTGCAGGATCTCGGGGACGACGAATCGATTGGCCAGTACGTTGGGCAAGCCAACCCAGGGCAAGTAGCGCTTGGGCCACATGATCCGGTAGGTGAGCTTCGGCACCCGGTAGGTGATGACCATCGGTCGCCGCAGCAACGAAGCCTCGAGGGTCGCAGTGCCGGAAGCGACCAGCACGACGTCGGCGGCGATCATGGCCAGTTGCGCATGCCCGAACAGGATGGTGAGCGGCAGATCCTGGCCGGCATGCTCGTATTGCGCCACTTCGAACTGCGTGCGCGTCTGGCGGCTCGTGAGCGGCACGAGGAACTGCGCATCGGGAATCTGCTGGTGGATCAATTTGGCAGTTTCGACGAACAGCCCGGCATGCTGCGCGAGTTCACCCTGGCGGCTACCGGGTAGCAGTGCGAACACCGGCACGTTCGAAGGCAGTCGAAACTGTTCGCGGGCAGCGTCGCGATCGGGGTGATCCGGCACTTCATCGGCGAGTGGATGCCCGACGAACGCAACGGGAATCCCGGCCTTCTCGTAGATCGCCGGTTCGAACGGAAACAGCGCGAGAATCTTGTCGACCGCGTGCTTGATCTTGTGGATGCGCTCGCCGCGCCATGCCCACAGCGACGGACCCACGTACTGCACCGTCGGAATGCCGGCGCGGCGCAGATCGTGCGCCAGCCCCAGGTTGAAGTCGGGCGCGTCGATACCCATGAACAGGTCCGGCGGATCAGCCAGCAGGCGTGCGCGCAGGCGGCGCCGGATGGACAGGATCCGCGGGACGCTGCGAATCGCCTCGGCGTAGCCGCGCACCGCCAGCGTTTCCATGTCGAACCAGCTGTCGAAGCCCTGCGACTGCATCTTCGGACCGCCGATTCCGAAGAACCGGGCCGTTGGAAGACGGGACTTAAATTCGGCGATGACGGGTGCGGCGAGCTGATCCCCGGAGGCCTCGCCCGCGACCATCGCCATCCGCACTTGTCGGTCCATGCCCATTGTCCCGGACGCGCTAGCGCACGATGCCGCGCGTGGTCCGCTCGAGGAACTCCACCAGCACCCCGACCTCCGGGCACTCGGCCACCTGCTCCGCCAGCGCCTTGCGCGCTTCCTCGAGCGTGAGACCGGTACGGTACAGGGTCTTGTAGGCCTTACGGATTCCCGCGATCGCCTCGGCGCTGAAGCCGCGACGCTTGAGACCTTCCGAATTGATGCCATGCGCGCTGGCGGTGTCGCCCTTCGCCATGACAAAGGGCGGGAGGTCGTGCACCAGTATCGTCGCGATCGCCGTCATTGCGTGCGCGCCGATATGGCAGAACTGATGCGCACCGGAAAACCCGCCGAGGATGACCCAATCGCCCACATGGACGTGGCCGGCGAGCTGCGTGCAGTTGGCCATGATGACGTGGTCGCCGACCACGCAATCGTGCGCGATGTGGACGTAGGCCATGATCCAGTTGTCGTTGCCCACCCGGGTCACGCCCACGTCCTGGACGGTGCCGCAGTTCACGGTGCAGAACTCGCGGATGGTGTTGCGGTCGCCGATCTCGAGCCGCGTCGGCTCACCCGCGTATTTCTTGTCCTGCGGTTCATCGCCGATCGAGGCGAACTGGAAGATGCGGTTGTCGGCGCCGATCCGCGTGCGTCCGGTGATCACCGCATGCGCGCCGATGCTCGAGCCCGTACCGATCTCGACGTGTTCCCCGATGACCGCAAACGGGCCCACGGACACGCCCTCGGCAAGGCGCGCCGCAGGATGCACCAGGGCGCTCGGGTGGATCATTCGCCCAAGATTGCCGAAACGTCGCGCATGGTGCACATCAGCTGGGCCTCGGCCACCAGCGCGTCGTCCACTCGCGCCTGCGCAGTGAATTTCCAGATGCCGCGCAGTTGTCGATCCAGGTGCACCTTCATGATCATCTGGTCGCCGGCACTCACGGGCTTCTTGAAGCGCGCGCGGTCGATGCCGACGAAGTAATAGACCGAGTTCGCGTCCGCCTTGGCGTTGACCGTCTTGAAGGACAGTATTGCCGCAGCCTGCGCCATCGCTTCGACGATCAGCACGCCGGGCATCACCTTGTAGGCTGGAAAATGCCCGACGAAGAAAGGCTCGTTGATGGTGACGTTCTTCAGTGCCGTGATTTGCTTGCCCGGATCGCACGACAGGACCCGGTCCACCATCAGGAACGGATATCGATGCGGCAGGTACTGCAGGATCTGGTGGATATCCATCGCGTTCACTTCGACTTGCCCTCCATCGCCGCTATCCTGGCCTGCAATTCCCGCACGGTGTCGGCCAGTTCGTGCAGGCGATTGAAATGTGCCAGGTTCTTCATCCATTCCCGATGCGGCAAGGAGGGAAAGAAACCGTCGTAGACCCCGGGCTCCCTGATGTTCTTGCGCACCATTGTCCCGGCACCCACCACTGCGCCATCGCAAATCTCGATGTGACCGTGGATCATCGCCGCTCCGCCGATGCGGCAGCCGCGGCCGATGCGGGCCGACCCGGCAATACCGGCGCAGGCTGCGATGGCCGTGTGAGCACCGATCACGACGTTGTGTGCGATCTGGATCAAGTTGTCCAGCTTGACCCCCTCCTCGATCACCGTGTCGCCGAGCGCGCCCCGATCGACAGTCGAGTTGGCGCCGATCTCGACGTCGTCACCGATCAAGGTGCGCCCGATCTGCGGGACCTTGATCCAGCGGCCGTCTTCTTCCGCGATGCCGAAGCCGTCGGCGCCGATCACGACGCCGGAATGCAGGATGCAGCGCGCGCCCACCCGACACTCCCGATAGATCACGACGTGCGCGTACAGACGCGTGTCGTCGCCGATGACGGCGTTTCCGCCGATGGCGCTGCCGGCACCGATGACGCACCGTTCACCGATCGAGGCACCGGCTTCCACCGTCGCGCAGGGGCCGATCGCGGCGCTCGCCGCGATCGTCGCGGACGGATGGACGCACGCCGCCCGGTCGATGCCCGGCGCCACCGGATCACCCGGATTGAACAGGGTCGATACCCGCGCCAGGTAGGCGTACGGATTGTCACTGACTATCCTCGGATGCTCGGTACTGTCGCGGTCGGCGCGCCCCAGGATCACGGCACCTGCGCGCGTCGATTCCAGGAGCCGGCGATACTTCCCGCCCGTCAGGAACGACAGCTCATCCGGCTCGGCGGTGTCGAGCGGCGCGACTTGACGCACCGTCACGGAGCCCGGCCCGATCAGTTCGCCTCCGAATCGCGCCACGATCTCCTCGAGGCTGTAACAACCCACCGGGCGGCTTGCGGTCATGGTCGGGTCCGCGGATCGCACCGTCGGATGGGCGGACCGGCGAGACGGAACAGTCGCCGGCCGACCCGTCACTTTTCGGTGAGCGCTTTCAGGACTTTCTCGGTGATGTCGATGCGCGCGCTCCGGTACACCGCCTCCTGGAGGATCAGGTCGTACTTCTCCGCCTCGGCGATCTGCTGCACGACCTTGTTCGCCCGCTCGATGATCTGCTGGAATTCCTCGTTGCGCCGGAGATTGAGGTCTTCGCGGAACTCGCGCTGCAGCCGCTGAAGGTCGCGATTGACGCGCCCGAGCTCGGCCTCCTTGTTGCGCCGGTCGCTCTCGGACATCGTGACGCTTTCCTTCTCCAGCACCACTTGCAGGTCCTTCGCCTGCTTGGCCATCTTCTCGATCTCCTGACCGCGCGCCTGGAATTCCTTTTCGAGTTTCTTGTTGGCCTTCACCGCCGGCGGGGAATCCTTGAGGATTCGTTCGATGCTGACGAATCCGATCTTGAAGTCCTTGATGTCATTGGCATCGGCATTGGCGGAACCGATCGCCAGCCCCAGCGCCAGGGTGCAGAAGATAGGTGCAATGAATTTCACTTTGGGTTCTCCATCATGCTTTTTGTGGTTGCCTTTTCCGTCGTTGCCCTGCGCGCCATCAGAAGATGGTCCCGAGCGTGAACTGGATTCTCTGGATCCGGTCCTCGGGCTTGGTGCGGATCGGGAACCCGAAGCTCAACTTGAGCGGGCCGACCGGCGAGAACCAGTTGAGCGACACACCGACCGAATAGCGCAGGTATTGACTGCTATAGCTATTATCCACCATACCGGCATCGAAAAAAGTCGACAGCCGCAAGGTGTTGTCCTTGCCGGCGCCGGGAAACGGGAAGTAGTACTCCACGTTGCCGAGCAGCAGCCGGTTGCCGCCGATCGCGAAACCGAACTCGTCGCGCGGGCCCAGCGAATACGTCGCGTAGCCGCGCACGCTGTTCACGCCGCCGGCGTAGTAGTTCTTGTAGAACGGCAGCGGGAGGCCGCCGAATCCTCCCGCGTAGCCGATCTCGCCACCGACCTGCAGCGTGGTGTCGCGTGAAATGGGCCAGTATTTCTGGGCCTTGTAGCCGAGCTTGTAATATTTCAGGTCGCCACCGGGCAGTCCGGCCTCGAGGGTCGCTCGCTGCAATTGCCCGCGCGTCGGGGCGATCGTGCTGTCGCGGCCGTCACGGGCCCAGCCGACGGTGCCGATCACGGCCAGGTTGGTCGAGCCGAACGTGTCGACGAAGTCCCGGATGCGCTGCGCAGTATTGCCGAAGATCTGGATGTCGGTGTTCTCGAGCGCGAAGCCGTAGTTCACGGTGTCGAGTTCGGAGATGGGAACCCCGAAGCGCACGCCGCCGCCATCGGTGTTGGTGATGTAGCTCGCGGCGTTCAGCACCGATGGATTGAAGCGCCGGGAATACAGGTCGAAGCCGCGGCTCACACCGTCGTCGGTCCAGTAGGGATTGGTGTACGACAGCGAAACGATGCGGTTGATGCGCCCGGTCTGGAGCGAAAGTGCGAGCGAGTTTCCGGTTCCGAATGCGTTCTGCTGCGAGATCGAACCCGACAGGATGATGCGCTCCGCGCTCGAGACCCCCGCGCCGAAGGTGACACTGCCGGTCGGCCGCTCCTTGACGGTCATGTTCACGTCGACCTGATCGTTGGTGCCGGGGACCGCGGGCGTATCGACGTTGACCTCGGAGAAATAGCCGAGCCGGTCGGCGCGCACCTTCGATCGGTTGATCTTCTCCTGCGAGAACCAGGCACCCTCCATCTGGCGGAATTCGCGCCGGATCACTTCATCCTTGGTGGCGGTATTGCCCGCGATGTTGATGCGCCGCACGTACACGCGCCGCCCCGGATCGACGTACAGGGTGAAGGCGACTTCACGTTTCTCGCGATCCACTTCGGGCACCGCATTGACCTGTGCGAAAGCGTAGCCGTCATTGCCGAGCCGGTCGGTGATCAGCTTGGTCGATTCGGTCAGCCGTTCGCGCGAGAACACGTCGCCCTTCTTGACCTTCACCAGCTTGCGCAACTCCGCCTCGGGCAGCAGCAGGTCCCCGGCGAGCCGCACGTCCGAGATCCGGTACTTCTGGCCCTCGGAGACGTTGATCGTGATGAACACGTCGCGCTTGTCGGGACTGATCGAGACCTGCGTGGAGTCAATGTTGAACTCCAGATAGCCCTGATTCAGATAGAACGAACGCATCGTCTCCAGGTCGGCAGACAGCTTCTGCTTCGAGTACTGGTCGTTCTTCGTGTACCAGGTCATGAAGCCCGGCGTACGCAGCACGATCAGATCGATCAGTTCCTTGTCCTTGAACAACCGGTTGCCGACGATATTGATGCCGCGGATCTTCGCGACCTCACCCTCGGAGATGTTGAAGTTGACCGCGACGCGGTTACGCTCCAGGGGATTGACGGTGGTCTGCACGTCGACGCCGTACTTGCCGCGCGCGATGTACTGGTTCTTGAGATCCTGCTTCGCGCGCTCGAGTATCGAGCGGTCGAAGATGCGACCTTCCTGCAGGCCGGCCTGGCGCAGGATCTCGAGGAGTTTCTTCTTGTCGAATTCCTTGGAGCCGCGCACGTCGATCGACGCGATCGCCGGCCGCTCCTGGACGGAAATCACGAGCACGCCATCGTCCGCCTCGACCTGTACGTCCTTGAAGAATCCGGTCTGGAACAGCAGGCGCACCGATTGCGTGGCCTTGTCGTCCGTCATGGTGTCTCCAACCTTGACGGGCAGGTAACTGAACACGGTACCAGCGTCGGTGCGCTGGATGCCTTCGACGCGGATATCGCGGATCTGGAAGGGTTCGAAGCCTTGGGCGGTGGGGGCGTATGCGAGTGCGATCAGTACCGCGAGGAGGGAACGCTTCATCCGCTAGGAACCGCCGAACAGACGGTGTATGTCGTTGTAAATGGCGAATGCCATGAGGCTGAACAGGACGATCATCCCTACGCGCTGCCCCATTTCGAGCGTTCGCTCCGACACCGGACTGCCCTTGATGATCTCCACTGCATAGTACATCAAGTGCCCCCCGTCCAATAACGGCACGGGCAACAGGTTGAGCACGCCGAGGCTGATGGAAATCAGCGCGAGAAAGCTCAGATACGCGAGCCAGCCCATCTGCGCCGACTGGCCCGCGTAGT
Organism: Burkholderiales bacterium; assembly: GCA_038324085.1. Classification (GTDB taxonomy): domain Bacteria; phylum Pseudomonadota; class Gammaproteobacteria; order Burkholderiales. Next base: position 68,377 of record JBBQHP010000002.1, on the reverse strand, counting down.
CCGCGATCGTGATCGGCCCGCTCAGGTTCTTGAGCGAAACTTCCCCGGCGACCATCTTCCAGAGCATCTGGAAGGTGAAGGCGGTGGCGTCCCAGGTCTTGCGAATTGCCTGACCGATTGCGTCCACCGGGCCATAGCTCACTTCGGTGACGTAGCGTTGCAACATGCCGGGGTCGATGCGCGGGCCGATGCCGATCTTGCCCACCTCCAGATCGCCTTCCGGTTCGGACGCCGGGGTCACGGAGATTTCCAGTTCGTCGCCGCCGCGCCTCACCAGGAGCGCGACCGGCACCTCGGGATGATGACGGATGACCTCCACCATTTCGTCCCAGCGCCGGATGTCCTGACCGCCCGCCGAGATGACTTCGTCGCCTTCCTTCAACCCCGCACGCTCGGCCGCGCTGCCCGGCAACACCTTCCCTACGATCGGCTGCAGCGGCGGCTGGAAACGCTCCAGTCCTACCGCCTTCAGGAAATCGGCATCGAGATCGTCGGCCTTCAGGCCCGCAAAATCGAGGCGCCGCGTGTGCGGTTCGCCGCCCAGATTCTCGACCTCGATCGACACTGCGTCGCGGCGCACGGCATGCTTGAGCAATTGCCAGCGCAGGTCCTGCCAGGTCTTGACCGGCTCGTCGCCCACCTGCGTGATCGCGTCGCCGGCCTCGAACCGGGCGCTCGCCGCCGCCGAGGCTGCCGGCGGGGCGGCCACCACGGGACGAATACCCGGAAGCCCGTGCACGAACAGCACCCAATAGAGCAGGACGGCGAGGATGAAGTTGGCGATCGGTCCCGCCGCGACGATGGCCACGCGCCGCCAGACCGACTGACGATTGAAAGCGCGATGGAGCTCGTGCGCGGCCACCGGCGCTTCGCGTTCGTCGAGCATCTTCACGTAGCCACCGAACGGGAATGCGCCGATGGCCCATTCGGTCGCGTCCTTGCCCAGCGTGCGTTTCCAGACAGGCTTGCCGAAGCCCACGGAGAAGCGCAGCACTTTCACGCCGCACAAGCGCGCGATCGTGTAGTGCCCGAATTCGTGAAATACGATCAGCGAGCCCAGTGCAACCACGAACGCCGCCAATGTCGAGAGAAATGTCATGCAGGACCTCCTTCAGCTTTCGGTACGCGCCAGCGGCGCCTGGCGCGCCGATGGGCGCGAGCCCAGCCACGTCATCGCCTGGTTGCGCGCGATCTCGTCGGCTTCCAAGACATCGTCGAGGCTGGATACGTTCATTGCGGACGTGCGCGAGAGCACCGATTCGATGAGGACGGGGATCCGGTCGAATGCCAAGGCGCCTTCGAGGAACCGGTCTACGGCTACTTCGTTCGCAGCATTCAGCGCGACCGACGCCGCCCCACCTTGTGCGAGCGCCTCGTAGGCCAGCCCGATGCAGGGGAAACGCTGCGGGTCCGGTGCTTCGAAACCGAGCGCCGACACGGCCGCCAGATCGAGCGGCCTGGAACCCGATTCGATGCGCTCGGGATAGGCCAGCGCATGCGCGATCGGCGTGCGCATGTCCGGGTTGCCCAGCTGCGCGATCACGGAGCCGTCCACGTATTCCACCAGCGAATGCACGACGCTCTGGGGATGGATCACGATCTCGATCAGCGCAGCGGGGGCGTTGAACAGCCACCGCGCCTCGATCACCTCGAGGCCCTTGGTCATCATCGTTGCCGAGTCCACCGAGATCTTGCGTCCCATCACCCAGTTGGGATGCGCGCAGGCCTGTTCGGGCGTCACGTCGGCGAAGCGCTCCAGCGGCAGCGTGCGAAACGGTCCGCCCGAAGCCGTGAGCAGGATGCGCCGGACCCCTGCACTGCCCAGGTCGCCCCGGAAGTTCGGCGGCAACGCCTGGAACACCGCGTTGTGCTCGCTGTCGATGGGCAGCAGCGTCGCCCCACCTTGTCGGACCGCTTCGACGAACACGGCGCCGGCCATCACCAGCGCTTCCTTGTTGGCAAGGAGGATGCGCTTGCCCGCCCGCGCCGCCGCCAGCGTCGGACGCAGCCCTGCCGCGCCGACGATCGCGGCCATCACCGAGTCGGCGGTCTCCTCGGTCGCGACCGCTTCGAGCCCCTCGGCGCCGGCCAGCACGGTGCAGGCCAGCCCCGCTTCGCGCAACCGCAGCCGCAGATCACGCGCCGCCGCTTCGTTCGCCACCGCAACTACGCGCGGGCAGTGGGCGAGGCACTGCTCGAACAGGAGATCGAACTGGCTGTGCGCCGACAAGGCCACCGCACGGAAACGCGCCGGATGACGGGCGATCACGTCCAGCGTATTGCGGCCGATGCTGCCGGTGGAACCCAGGATCGCTACGCCGCGCATCGCATCAGGCCCCGTTCACGGCGTCATCACCGTCACCGCGGCAAGCGCCGCTAGAGGCAGACTCGCCGTCAGTGCGTCGATGCGGTCGAGCACGCCGCCGTGCCCCGGCAGCAAAGTGCCGCTGTCCTTCACACCGGCCTCCCGCTTCATCCAGGATTCGAACAGATCGCCCACGATGCCCAGTGCAGTCATGGCGAAGAATACCGCGACCACAGGCCAATGCATCAATGTCGGCAGAACCGGCAGTCGCGCCGCGGCGAGCACCATGAAATAGAGCAGGACGCCAAGAAAGGCGCCGGCGACACCCTCCCAGGTCTTGCCGGGGCTCACATGCGGGGCCAGCTTGTTGCGCCCGAAGCGGCGCCCGGCGAAATAGGCAGCCGTATCCGCGACCCAGATCACGATCAGCAGCGCCAGCAGCAGCGCCGGCGTGTGCTGCAGTCGAGCCGCGGCAAACCCTGCGGGAACCAGCACCCACCAGCCTGCCAGGGCGAGCGGCAACGGCGCTCGCACATGCCAGCGCAGACCGAACCAGGGCACGGCCACGCCAAGCCAGAACACCATCGCGCCGATCAGAAGGACCAGTTCGACGCGCTGTTTTGCAGCCCCGGACAACCCGGAGGCGAGTGCCATGTACACGGCCAGGCAACTCGCCGCGATGAAGCAGGCGAACGCGATGCGCCCCCTCGTGCCCCAGCCGGACAACCGTCCCCATTCCCAACCCCCGAGAGCCATGACGATCGCGATCACCACGGACCACAAGGCGTTCGGCAGCAGGAACAATGCGCCGAGGGCGAGCGGCAACAGTACCGCTGCGGTCAGGATTCGCTGCCTCAGCATGGGGGTCGCGGAACGACGTCAACGGCCGCTGGCGTCCGATGCGGCGCGACGCGGCGCCGCCTCCGCGCCCTGGCTTCCGACGAGCTGCTCGCTGGTGCGTCCGAAACGGCGCTCGCGGAGCTGATAGGAATCGATCGCGCGCCTGAGGGCGGTGTCGTCGAAATCCGGCCACAGAGTATCGGTGAAGTACAGCTCCGAGTAGGCGAGGTGCCAAAGCATGAAATTGCTGATGCGCTGTTCCCCGCCGGTCCGGATGAAAAGATCCGGCTCCGGTGCGTAGCTCATGGCCAGGAAGGGTGCGAGGTCCTGCTCGGTGAAGTGTCCCGCCCGCTCCGGCGCGGCCGCACAAAGCCGGTTCGTCGCCTGGAGAATGTCCCAGCGTCCGCCGTAGTTGGCCGCGATCGTGAGGGTGAGTCCGCTGTTTCCGGCTGTCAGTTTCTCGGCCTCCACGATCAACCGGGTGAGACGTGGCTCGAAAGCGGACAGATCACCGACGATCCTGAGGCGCACGCCATTGTCGTGCAGGCGCGCGACTTCCTGCTCGAGCGCGCGCACGAACAACTGCATCAGGAACGAGACTTCTTCCGCGGGGCGCCGCCAGTTCTCGCTGGAGAACGCGAACAAGGTCAGGTAGTCGATCCCGATCCGTCCGCAGGCTCGCACCACTTCCCGTACCGCCTCGACCCCCCGCTTGTGGCCCGCGACGCGCGGCAGGAAGCGCTGCTTCGCCCAGCGGCCGTTGCCGTCCATGATGATGGCGACGTGCCGCGGGATCGAGCCCACGACGGGAATTTCCAGGGTCGAGCTGGGCGTCTTGCTCAACGTCAGACCGCCAGCAGTTCCGCTTCCTTGACCGCCAGTAGCTTGTCGATCTCGGCGATGTAGCGATCGGTCAGCTTCTGGATGTCGTCCTGCGCCCGGCGTTCGTCGTCCTCGGAGATCGCCTTGTCCTTCAGCAGCTTCTTGAGGTGCTCGTTGCCTTCGCGACGGACGTTGCGAATCGCCACCCTGGCGTCTTCCGATTCGCTCCTGACGACCTTGATCAGGTCGCGTCGGCGTTCCTCGGTAAGCGCGGGCATGGGCACACGCACCAGGTCGCCCATGGACGACGGATTGAGCCCCAGGTCGGCGTCGCGGATGGCCTTCTCGATCACCTGGCCCATCTTCTTCTCGAAGGGCGAAACGCCAATGGTGCGCGCGTCGATCAGGGTGACGTTCGCAACCTGGTTCAGCGGTGTCGGATTGCCGTAGTAGTCCACCTTGACGTGGTCCAGCAAGCCCGCGTGGGCACGGCCCGTGCGGACCTTGCCCAGGTCCGCCTTCAGCGTTTCGAGCGACTTCTGCATCTTCTGCTCGGTGCTTTTCTTGACGTCAGCGATCATTTGAACCGTTCTCCCTTCCTTGCGGCCGTTCCAGTTCGCGCTCCCGGGCGGTCATCCGACGGATTTCCCTTCCGAGTTCGTCTCCGCATGCACGCCACTGGCTGGTCCCCGACGCCTCGTTCGGGAAAAACTCGCGGAGCGGCTCAGGCGTGTACACGAGTGCCTTCGTCCTCTCCCATCACCACGCGTCGCAGTGCACCCGCCTTGAAAATGCTGAATACGCATATCGGCAGCTTCTGGTCCCGGCACAGGGTGAGCGCGGTGGCATCCATGACCTTGAGGTTCTTCACGATCGCTTCATCGAACGTGAGGTGCTGGTAGCGCATCGCATCGGGGTTGGTTTTCGGATCTTCCGTGTAGACCCCGTCCACCTTGGTGGCTTTCAGGACGATCTCCACGTTCATCTCCATCCCCCGCAGCGCCGCAGCGGTGTCGGTCGTGAAGAATGGGTTGCCGGTCCCGGCCGCGAATATGACGACCTTGCCTTCTTCCAGATAGCGCATCGCCTTGCCGCGGATGTAGGGCTCGACCACCTGTTCGATGTTCAGTGCCGATTGCACCCGCCCCTGGAGGCCGAGCTGGCGCATGGCGTCCTGGAGGGCGAGCGCGTTCATGACGGTTGCCAGCATGCCCATGTAGTCGGCCGTGGCGCGATCCATGCCGGCCGCCCCGGGGGCGACGCCACGGAAGATGTTCCCGCCGCCGATCACCACCCCCACCTCGACACCCAGATTGACGACTTCGGCGATCTCGGCACAGATCCGTTCGATCACGCCACGGTTGATGCCGTAGCTGTCCTCGCCCATGAGGGCTTCACCGGACAGCTTGAGCAGAATGCGCTTGAAGGCAGCCTTGGGCATGCGCGCCGGCTTGCCTCAGCGAGCTGCCGCGGCCGCGGCCTGCGCAGCCACTTCGGCCGCGAAGTCGGTGGACTTCTTCTCGATGCCCTCGCCTACGATGTAGAGCGTGAAGACCGGCACCGATGCGCCCTTCGCCTTGAGCAATTGCTCGATGGTCTGCTTGTCGTCCTTCACGAACGGCTGGCCGAACAGCGTGACTTCCTTCAGGTACTTCTGCACGCTGCCCTCGACCATCTTGCCGACGATATCGGCCGGCTTGCCCGATTCGGCTGCCTTGGCTGCCGCGATGCTGCGCTCTTTCTCGATCAGCTCGGGTGCCACCTGTTCCTTCGAGAGCGCCACCGGCTTCGCCGCCGCGATGTGCATCGCGAGATCCTTGCCGAGCGTCTCGTCACCGCCAACCACGTCCACCAGCACGCCGATCTTGGCTCCGCCGTGTACATATTGCGCAACGCGGCCCTTTGCCTGGATCCGCACGAAACGGCGGATCGAGAGATTTTCACCGATCCGGCCGACCAGTTCGGTGCGTGTCTGCTCGACCGTCTTGTCGCCGATCGACAGCGCCGACAAGGCGGCCACATCGGCGGGATTCTTCGCCGCGACCAGCTCCGCGAGCGTGGCAGCGAAAGCCAGGAAATCTGCGTTCTTGGCCACGAAATCGGTTTCGCAATTGACTTCGACGATGCTCGCGAGCTTGCCGTCACCGGAAATCCAGGTTCCGACTATCCCTTCGGCGGCGACCCGGGCCGACGCCTTGGCCGCCTTGTTGCCAAGCTTGACCCGCAGAATCTCCTCGGCCTTGGCCATGTCGCCGTCGGCTTCGGTCAAGGCCTTCTTGCACTCCATCATCGGCGCGTCGGTCTTCTCGCGCAGTTCCTTCACCATGGACGCGGTGATTTCCGCCATGTTCGCTCCTGTATTCGCTCCACCGCGCACGAGCGCGCGGCGAGCGGCGACAATGAAAAGCCCCGGCATCGCGCCGGGGCAGTAGATCACGAAGCAGCCTGCTCCTCGGTGGTCTCGACCTCGACGAACTCATCGCCCCCGACGATCTCCCGGACAATCTGGCTGCGCCCTTCGAGCACGGCATCGGCCGCGCCACGGGCATAGAGACGGATCGCTCGACTGGAATCATCGTTGCCGGGGATCACGTAGTTGACCCCGTCCGGCGAATGATTCGAGTCGACCACGCCGACCACCGGGATGCCCAGCTTCGCAGCTTCGGTGACGGCGATCTTGTGATAGCCGACGTCGATCACGAACAAGGCATCGGGCAGGCCGTTCATGTCCTTGATGCCGCCCAGGCTGCGATCGAGCTTCTCGAGTTCGCGCTGGAACATGAGCGCTTCCTTCTTGACCAGCTTCTCCATCGAACCGTCCTGGACCATGCCTTCCATCTCGCGCAGGCGCTTGATGGAGCCCTTCACGGTCTTGAAGTTGGTCAGCATGCCGCCGAGCCAGCGATGGTCGACGAACGGACAACCTGCGCGCACGGCTTCTTCACGAACGATCTCGCGGGCCTGGCGCTTGGTACCCACGAACATGATGGTGCCCTTGTTGGCGGCCAGCTGACGGATGTACTTCATCGCGTCCTGGTACATCGCCAGGGTCTTTTCCAGATGGATGATGTGAATCTTGTTGCGGTGGCCGAAGATGTACGGTGCCATCTTCGGGTTCCAGTACCGCGTCTGGTGGCCGAAATGGACGCCGGCCTCCAGCATCTGACGCATGGTCACGGACATGACTTCCCTCCTGTACTGCGGTTGAGCCTCCACCCGCCCGACCTGACGCGAGCGCCAGGTGCCGCCAGAACCCGGCCGAAAGCCGGGCACCTCCGACGAACTTCTCCTGCGGGTGTGCGAATTTCCCGCCCCCGCGGCCACATGAAAAGCCAGTCGGGGTCGGGATAACTTTGAATTTTAGTCTATTTCGCGAATCGGGCTCAAGCTGGAAAGTGGGTTATTGCGTCGGCCGGAGGCTGGCAGCCCGGTCACAGGATGCACAGCAGCCCTCGGCGAACCTGTTCACCCAGATCCATGGCGCGAGCCAGGCCGACCACGCCGAAGCCTGCCACGATCGCCCCGACAGCCTGGCGCAGCATCCTGTTCTGGAACCGCTTGCGGGAGGCTTCGAGCAGCAGGCCCGCGGCCAGCAGGTTGGGGAGCGTGCCGGCCCCGAAGGCCAGCATGACCGCCGCGCCACCTGCGGCACTGCCCGCGAGCAATGCCGTCGCGAGCAGGCTGTAGACCAGTCCGCACGGCAGCCAGCCCCACAATGCCCCGACGGCCAGGGCCCGGGGCAGGCTGTCGACTGGCAGCATGCGCGCGATGAGCGGCTGGATCGCCCGCCAGAGCCAGCGTCCGGGGGCTTCGAGTCGCGCCACCAGACGGGACCAGCCGCCCAGGTACAAGCCGAGCCCGACCAGCAGTATGTTTGCCATCACGTAGAAGACGACCTGGATCGGCAATACCCGGTCGAGGAGCAGGCCGGCGCCACCGATCGAGCCCGCCACCGCACCGGCCACCCCATAACTCGCGACCCGACCCACGTTGTAGCCGGCCTGGACCTGCCACGCCAGAATTCCCCCACCTTTGGCGCGGGTGAGCGAGGTGGCGATCCCTCCGCACATGCCGATGCAATGGACGCCACCCAGCAGGCCCACGAGGAACGCGCCGGCCGCGAGCACGGGAAGCATCTCAGATCACCTTCGAATAGCTCGCATTCCTGCGCCGCGCTCGCAGGTAGCGATCGAAGACCATGCACACGGAACGGACCAGCAGCCGCCCCTTCCCGGTCAGGGCGAGCCATTCGTGATCGATCTCGACCAGCTCATCGCGCACGAAAACCTCCAGGTCCGCCAGTTCCTCGACGAAATACGGCTCGAAATCGATCAGATGCGCAATCTCGATCGCTTCGATGGACACGGTGCCGTGGCACATCAACGACTGAATAATCGACCGCCGCAGCAGATCATCCGGCGACAGTTCCAGTCCGCGCATCACCGGCAGTTCGGCGCCATCGAGGTCGCCATAGTACTCGGCCAGCGTGCGATGGTTCTGCACGTAACAGGCGCCGACACTGCCGATGGCGGTCACGCCCATGGCGACAAGGTCGCACTCCGCGTGCGTCGAATAGCCCTGGAAATTGCGATGCAACCGTCCGCGATGCTGGGCCAATGCCAGTTCGTCTTGCGGTTTGGCGAAATGGTCCATGCCGATATATGCATAGCCGGCATCCGTCAGCCGGCGGATGGCCAACGTCATCATGTCGATCCGCGTTTCAGCCGAGGGCAGATCGGCACAGGCGATGCGCCGCTGCGGCTTGAACATCTGCGGCAGGTGCGCATAGCCATAGAGAGCGACCCGGTCCGGATCGAGTTCGATCACTTGTCCGAGCGTCCGGTTGAATGACATCAACGTCTGCCTCGGCAGGCCATAGATTAGGTCCAGATTGATCGAGCGCACGCCGGCCCCGCGCGCTTCCGCCATCGCCGTGCGCGTGAGAGCCTCGGGCTGAATCCGGTTGATTGCCTCCTGCACGTCGACGTCGAAGTCCTGCACGCCGAGGCTCATGCGGTTGAAGCCGAGTTCGGCCAGCAGCGTGACGGTGCCAGGCTCGATGCTGCGGGGGTCGATCTCGATCGAGTGCTCGCCGTCGGCGTCGAGATCGAAGTGGCGCCCGATGATCCCGACCAGAGTGCGCAATTCATCCGGGGCGAGAAACGTCGGCGTGCCTCCGCCGAGATGCACCTGGCCGAGTCGCGACCCGCGCCCGACGGCGTCGGCCAGCAGGTTCGCTTCCTTTTCGAGATAGCGCAGGTACTTCGCGGAGCGACCGTGATCCCGGGTGACGATCTTGTTGCAGCCGCAGTAGAAGCAGATGTTGCTGCAGAACGGAACATGCACGTAGAGCGACAGCGGCCGCGCCAGACCGCCGATCTCCCGGCGTTGCAGCGCACTGCGATAGGCGTGCTGGTCAAACGCCTCGACGAAGCGGTCCGCCGTCGGATACGACGTATAGCGAGGGCCGCTTACGTCATAGCGACGCAGCAACTCCGGGTCTGCCACGGGTGAACCCTGCGCTATCATGTGATACTTGCCTGGGGACATCGAGGTGCGTAGGCCAAGGATAGGCGAGTGTCGGCGTAGCGAATTGATGTGGATCAAGCGGTACGGGGGCAGTCAGGCTCCAGCTCCCGGCAATCGGGAGGCACATGTCCGAGAACATCGCGATTCATCCGATCAGCATCGACAACCTTCGCGTGGCCTGTTCCACGTGCGGGCTCAAGGAGCTGTGCCTGCCGCTGGGCCTCACCAACGAGGAGGTCTCTAGGCTGGATTCGCTGGTGTCCCTGCGACGTCCGTTTCGCAAGGGGATGACGGCCTATCGCGCCGGCGATCCGTTCGAAGCGCTCTACACCGTGCGGATCGGGTTCTTCAAGACCTCCGTACTGCTGGAGGATGGTCGCGACCAGGTGACCGGCTTCTCCATGGCGGGGGAGCTGCTGGGGATGGACGGCATCGGCACCGATACGCATACCTGCGACGCGGTCGCGCTCGAAGACAGCGAGTTGTGCGTGATCCCGTTCGCGCGACTGGAGGAGATGTCGCGGGAACTGCCCAGCCTGCAAAGCCATTTCCACAAGGTGATGAGTCGCGAAATCGTGCGCGACCACGGCGTGATGATGCTGCTCGGGAGCATGCGCGCCGAGGAACGACTCGCCGCGTTCCTGAGCAACCTGTCGCAACGCTTCACTGCGCGCGGCTACTCGGCCTCGGAGTTTTATCTGCGGATGACCCGCGAGGAAATCGGCAGCTACCTGGGATTGAAACTCGAGACCGTGAGCCGGGTTTTCTCGAAGTTCCAGGCCGAAGGCCTGATCACTGTCCAGCACAAGCACGTGCGGATCATCGACATCCCTCGACTGCGTCATCTGGTGGCGCAGCGCCCCTGCTAGAGGAACGATCGGCGCCGACCCAGACAGCTCGCGGGTGCGCCGGTCCGCTCAGGCTCCGGCTTCGCCCGTGCGCACGCCCAGACGCTTCAGGATGATGTCCAGCGGACAGAAGGTGGTAAACCCGCTCTGGAACAGGTTCGCCCCGACGAACGCGGTGAACCAGAGCCAATGGCTGCTCACGTAGAGCGGGCTGCCGGGCGCACCGAGCGCGAGCGATACCAGCACGAAGAAGCCCGCGACGATGCGAACGATGCGATTTACAGTCATGATCCTGCTCCTCTTGATTCACGCAAGCGCCTCACAGGCGCAACGGTTCGACGATAGGCCAACCCAGCGGGCCCGACTGTGACCGGAGTCACGGAACTTTCCTGAACATCGCCGCGTAGTACAGCACCGGAATGACCACGAGGGTCAGCAGCGTGGACACGAGGATGCCGAACAGCAGGCTGATCGCAAGGCCGTTGAAGATCGGGTCGTCCAGGATGAACAGCGCTCCGAGCATGGCGGCAAGGCCGGTCAGCACGATGGGCTTCGCGCGGGCTGCGGCGGCGTGGATCACCGCGCGTTCGAGGGCGACACCTTCGCGTACTTGCAATTCGACGAAATCGACCAGCAGGATCGAATTGCGCACGATGATGCCGGCGAGCGCAATCATGCCGATCATGGACGTCGCGGTGAATTGTGCGCCGAGCAGCGCGTGACCCGGCAGGACGCCGATGATGGTGAGCGGGATCGGTGCCATGATGACCAGCGGCACCAGGTATGAGCCGAACTGGGCGACGACCAGCAGGTAGATCAGCACGAGGCCTACCGCGTAAGCGAGTCCCATGTCGCGGAACGTCTCGTAGGTGATCTGCCATTCGCCATCCCACTTGATGCTGTATGCGCTCCAGTGGTCCTCCGGGGGTGCGATGAAGTATTCCGCTGGCGGAGTCCCCGGCGACATCGCGGATTGCAGACGCGTGCGAATGTCGAACATGCCGTACAGCGGGCTGTCCAGCGCGCCGCCCATGTCGCCGAGCACGTAGACCACCGGCAACAGGTCCTTGTGGTAGATGGTCTGCTCGCGCAATGTCGGGACGACATCGGTGAGTTCCGACAACGGCACCAGCAGTCCGTCGCGGCTGCGGACGGTGAGTTTCAGGACCTCTTCCAGTGAATCCTGATGTTCCGGCGGCAACTCGAGCCGCACTGGCACTTCGTACTTGGCACCGGTGCCGTGAATCGGGGTCACGCTCTCCCCGCCGAGACCCATGCGCATCGTCTCGACGATGTCCCTGGCGGCGACGCCGGCGAGCGCTGCCTTGTTCTGCGCGATGCGCACCAGCAGCTTCGGCGCACTGGCGTCCACACTGTCATCGATCGCAACGATGTCGGGGGTCGCAGCGAACGCACCGCTTACCTTCCTCGCCAGAGTCATCTGACCGGCGTAGTCCGGCCCGTAGATCTCGGCCACGATCGGCGCGAGCACCGGTGGACCCGGCGGCACTTCCACCACCTTGAGCTTCGCCCCATGCGCCAGCGCAAGCTTTTCGAGCGTCGGGCGCAGCGCCTGCGCGATCTCATGCGACTTGTGCTGGCGCCGGTGCTTGTCGGCGAGGTTCACCTGGATGTCGCCTTGCGAGGCGAGATCGCGCAGGTAGTACTGGCGCACGAGCCCATTGAAGTTGATCGGGCTCGCCGCGCCCGCATAGGCCTGGTAGTCGCGAACTTCCGGCACCTGCGCGATGGCCGCCGACAGTTCCCGCAGTACCCCTGCAGTGGTCTCCAGGGGGGTGCCGACCGGCATGTCAACCACCACCTGGAACTCCGATTTGTTGTCGAACGGCAGCATCTTCAGCACGACCAACTTGACCGCGGCGAGGCCCACCGCCAGCACGATGGCGACGCCGACGCCGGCGAACAGCAGCACCCTGTTGCGCCGACCCTGGGCCCGGTTCAGGAATGGGCGCATGCGCCCGAACAGCCGCTCCAGGCGCCCTTCCTGGTGCGCACCGGCCGCGTGGCCGGCGGGACGCAGCAGCTTCCATGCGAGCCACGGCGTCACGACGAACGCTATGGCGAGCGATATCGCCATCCCCAGGCTCGCGTTGATCGGTATCGGGCTCATGTAAGGCCCCATCAGTCCGCTCACGAACGCCATCGGCAGCAGCGCCGCGATCACCGTGAACGTCGCAAGGATCGTCGGTCCCCCCACCTCGTCGACGGCGGCCGGAATGACTTCGTGCAGCGGCGCATCGGACAGCGCACCGCGGCGATGGATGTTCTCGACCACCACGATCGCGTCGTCGACCAGGATCCCGATCGAGAAGATCAGCGCGAACAGCGACACGCGATTCAAGGTGAAGCCCCACGCCCAGGACGCGAACAATGTCGCCGCCAGCGTGAGCGAGACGGCGATGCCGACGATCAACGCTTCGCGCCAACCGAGCGCGAGCCAGACCAGCACGACGACGGACAAGGTCGCGAAGACGAGCTTCTGGATCAGCTTCATCGCCTTGTCGTTCGCGGTCGCGCCGTAGTCGCGTGTCACCTCGATGTGCACGCCGGCGGGAACGATCTGGCCTTGCAGCGCATGGGCACGGGCGATGACGCGCTCGGCCACGCGCACGGCGTTCTCTCCCGGCTTCTTGGATACGGCGATGGTCACGGCCGGATGTTCGCTGCCCGAAGCGACGCCGCCCGCAGCCGGCCCCGTGCCGTACCACGCATAGCGCGCCGGCTGGTTCGGCCCGTCCACGACTCGCGCCACATCGGACAGAAAGACCGGACGGCCCGCATGCACCCCGACGATCAACTGCTTCACGTCGCCCGCGCTCGCGAACCACGCGCCGGTCTGCACCAGCACTTCCTGATTATCTTTCACCAGCGTCCCCGAGGGCGCCGAAGCGTTCGACAGCAGCAGGGCCGCGCGCACGTCCTGAGGCGTGATGCGGTAGGCGTTCAGGCGCTCGGCTTCCATGAGGACGCGCACGACGTGACCGGGGCCGCCGAGGGTACGGACGTCGCGCGTCCCGGGCACTGCCTTCAGTTCGACCTCCATCGCGTGCGCCACGCGCTCGAGCTCGAACGCGCCGCGTTCGGGATCGGCGGTCCACAGGGTAAGCGCGACGATCGGCACGTCGTCGATGCCCATCGGCTTGACCACGGGCTCGCCCACACCGAGTTGCGGCGAGATCCAGTCGCGGTGGGATTCCAGCGTATCGTGCAGATGCACCAGTGCTGCGATGGAATCTTCGCCCACCCGGTATTGCACCGTGAGGATCGCCATCCCCGGACGCGAGACCGAGAACACATGGTCGATTCCGGCAATGCGCGAGAGCACCTGCTCGGCCGGCGTGGCCACCAGATTCTCCACGTCCTGCGCCGAGGCGCCCGGGAACGGAATGAACACGTTCGCCATGGTCACGTCGATCTGCGGCTCTTCCTCGCGCGGCGTGACGATGACCGCGAAGACGCCCAGCAGCAGGGCCACCAGCGCGATCAGCGGCGTCAGCCGTGAGCCGAGAAAGTACTGCGCGATGCGACCCGACACACCCATCGCGTCAGTGCTTGAGTTTCCGGATGCCGAGCGCCCGCAGCACGAGCTTTTCGTACAGCGGTTCGGAAGTGCCTTGCTTCATCTTGCGGATGAAGTAGCGCTCGAAAGCAATCTTCGCGAGATGTACCCACTTGCCCTCGGCGAACCAGTTGACGTTGCGCGGCGGGTTCTGCGGCAACGCGACGAAGGCGACGCCCGTGTCGCCGAAGTCGGCGAGGCACAGCGCGTTCCACGTCGCCTTCTCCTGCGGCGCCTTGCCCTCGAGTTCGGCGCGGATATTGTGCGCCGTGGCCGTGACCATCGACTCGATCATGTAACCGGTCTTGGGTGCCCCGGTGGGTACCGGCGTCGCCTCGACCGGCGGGATGGCGACGCAGACACCGACGGCATAGATGTTCGGGTACTTCGGATTGCGCTGATGCTCATCGATCAGGATGAAGCCGCGCGGATTGGTGAGACCCTCGATGCCGAACACCGCATCGACGCCCTTGAAGGCCGGCAGCATCATCGAATACGCGAACGGCAGTTCGTGGCTGCGCTTTTCCTTGCCGAGGTCGTCGTATTCGGTGACGTGCATCTTGCCGGCTTCGACCTTGGTGGTCTTCGCATTGCAGATCCACTTGATGTTGCGCTCGCGCATGGCCGCTTCGAGCAGGCCCTTGGAATCGCCGACGCCGCCGAGGCCGAGGTGCCCGATGTAGGGCTCGGGGGTGACGAAGGTCATCGGTACACGATCGCGGATCTTCCGCCGGCGCAGGTCGGTCTCCATGATGAACGCGAACTCGTAGGCAGGGCCGTAGCATGACGCGCCCTGCACCGCGCCGACCACGACCGGCCCCGGCTGATCGACGAATGAGTCCCAGGCGCGCGCCGCGTCCTCGGCATGGTCCACATGGCAGACCGAATGCGTGTGCCCGGACGGACCGAGCCCCTCGACCTCTTCGAAGGCGAGCCTGGGTCCGGTTGCGATCACCAGGAAGTCGTAATCCATGACGCTGCCGTCGCCCAGTTCGACCTGATTGCGTTCCGGATGCACGCGCTTCACGCCCGTCGCGTTGAATTCGATTCCCTTGCGGGCCAGATAATCCGTCGCCGGAAACTCGATGTCTCCGCGCTTGCGCCAGTTGACGGCGACCCAGGGGTTGGAAGGCACGAAATGGAAGGTGGCGGTGTTCGACACCACGGTCACACGGTCGCTCGGCCGCGCCAGTTTCTTCATTTCGTACGCCATCGGCATTCCGCCGATGCCCGCGCCGATTATCAGGATGTGCGCCATGGTCTGTTCTCCTCCGCTGTTGGCTTGGTCACTGCGCCGGTTGGCGTGCGGCCCGCATTCCGGCTTGCACCGGATCGAGCGCTACTTTCTGGCCGGCCACGAGCCCTGCCAGGACTTCCACCCCCTGATCGCCGATGGCATCACCCAGTCGCAGTTGCCGAAACAGGATTCGACCCTGCTCGTCCACAGTGTAGGCACCCGTCACCTCGCTGCGACGGACCACGGCTGCGGCCGGGACCAGGAGCTTGCGCGCCCGCCCGGTCGCAAAATGCGCCCGCGCATATACCCCCGGGTACACGTCGCGCACATCGCGCGGCAGGTCCAGCCGCACGCGGGTGGAATGGGTTTGCGCGTCGGCGGACGGCAGGACCGTGATACCGACGGCCTGGATCCACTTGCCGGTCGAGGGAATCTCGACCAGCGCCTTGCTCGCGGCCTTTACTGCTGCAACCTTGTATTGAGGCACCGTCGCGACCACCCGCAGGTCCGTCGGATCGAATCCGGTCAGCAGCGGTTTCCCGGGCGCAGCCATCTCGCCGAGTTCCACATGGCGCGCTGACACGACACCGCTGTAGGGTGCGACCACGGTGGTGTACCCCTTCGTCGTGGTGGCCTGGCCGGCACCTGCGCGCGCCGTTTCGAGTTGTGCTGCGGTCACCCGGAACTGGGCCTCGGCCTTGTCCAACGCGGCCTGGCTCACGAATTTCTGGCGCGCAAGCTCGCGCGTGCGCTCCAGTTCCACGCGTGCGTTGTCGAACGCCGCCTGCGCCTGCGCGACCTGGGCCCTGCTCCCCGCCAGCACCTGCCCGGCTTCCGTCTGGTCGATCCGGGCGATGACCTGCCCCTTCTCGACGAAGTCGCCGACGTCGTAGCGCAACTCGATGATGCGCCCCGTCACCTGCGCCGACACGGTCGACTGCCGGGTCGCTTCCACGACCGCCTCGGCGGCATAGGTCAGATCCACCTCGCGAAACTGCACCAGGGCCGTCTCCAGCGGCCGTTCGTCCGCTCTGGCGATGGACGCCACGACCAGGGCGAGCGCGCCAATGACCGTGAGCGCTGATGCGCTGCTCGTCCGCTTCTTCCGTGATGAGCGATCCATGAGTGTTCCGTCCTCGCGATACGCACCGGGCCTCCATCCGCGTGAGCACCGGCTATGCATCCAATGCTGCGCCGCCGATCAGACGTGTTCAGTGACCTGGATCACGTTCACTGCGATTTCCGTGTCGCGGAGGCTTGCCGCCGCACGCCCCGCGCTCAGCCGAAGTTGGCCTGCGGATCCTCGCGCCTGGGGGCTGCCCTGCGGTCGATCCCGTGGCTCGAGCGCTCAGCGATTGATCTGGCCCACCGAACGCTGGAAGAAGCACGTGAGTGCACTGGACGCGGCGGCCATTGCCCAGAAGCAGAAGAAGCCCACGGTATAGACAGCCAGCCGGCTCCCGGCGAGCTGTCGGCCGTACAGGTTGAGATCGAGCGGATCGAACATGGTGAAAAACACGACGTTGGCGATACCGCCGATGATGAATGCCGGCCAGACAATATTGATCACACGCCTTGCGTCCATGGCCATCGACTCCTTTACCGAACTGCCGGCTCGAGCCGGATCGAACGCTCCGTCGCGGGATACCACGATCCGGCGACGCGCCAGCTGTTCGCCGGATCTTCGAGGATCAGGGTCCAGCCACCGGAGACGATGGGCGCGAGCTTCGCTTCGTACCAACCCCCGCTTACGTGCTCCAGCGTCACGGTCTGGTCGAGCTCTGCCCGCGTGCCGTGCGCGAGATGCAGCACGAGCGTATCGGGCGCGCCGGCATCGCTCTTCAACAGCGCGCGGATGCTGTCGCCACGGTCGGAGAACTGCAGTTCGGCAACGATGCCGAGTCGCGCCGCGGCCTCCTGCCGGGCGAGGGTCCGATTGATCGCGAGCCCCTGCTTGTAGTAGTCGTCCACCACGAGCGGATCCTGGTGCACGACGGCAATCCACGCGGTCGCAAGGCCCGCCACGACGACGATGGCAGGACCGGCCATGAGCAGCCAGGGCCAACGCTCGCGATACCACGGTACAACGTTCTCGCTGCCGCCGGCGTTCATCGACTCGTTCTCCTGAGAAGGTGTTCCAGTTGCCTACGGCACGATGAATCGTGACCGTTCGACGATCACCACCGGCGCCGCCGCGGGGTCGTTGGCAGCCCGACCTTCGATCCTGAATTCGATCGGCAGCGAACCGCGGCTCGGCGCCTGCGCCTTGATGCGCACCGGCACCATCTGCGACGACCCTCCCTGCAGTTCGATCGGATTTTCGCGGGTGGTCAGTTCCAGTTCGGGCAGGCCGCTGGCGGTGATCGTGAACGTGCGCCGTGTCTCGTCGGTGTTCATGATCTGCAGGCGATAGACGTTCTGCACCGCGCCATCGCCGGTGTCCGCGGCCATGGCGACGCGGTCGCGGATGACGTCGAGCTTGACCGGTTCGCGCCGCCACAGCATGGCGGCAGCCGCCACGACGATCATGCCGAGGATCGCCGTATAGATGAGCACGCGTGGCCGGAATGCGCGCCGGATGATGCCGGCGCCGTCTTTCGGGTGCTTCACGGCATTCTCGGTGGAGTACCTGATGAGGCCGCGCTCGTAGCCCATCTTGTCCATGACCTGGTCGCACCCGTCGATGCAGGCCGCGCAGCCGATGCATTCGTACTGGAGACCATCGCGGATGTCGATTCCGGTGGGACACACCTGCACGCAAATTCCGCAATCCACGCAATCGCCCAGCCCGGCCGTGGCGCGATCGACGCTTCTGGCTCGGCCACCACGCGGTTCGCCGCGCTCCGGATCGTAGGTGATGACGAGCGTGTCCGGATCGAACATGACGCCCTGGAAGCGAGCATAGGGACACATGTACTTGCACACCTGCTCGCGCATCCATCCGGCGTTGCCGTAGGTCGCCAAGCCGTAGAACAACATCCAGAACGTCTCCCAGGGCCCCGCCGCCAGGCTGGTCACGGCACCGAACAGGTCGCGGATAGGCGTGAAATAGCCGACGAACGTGAAGCCTGTCCACAGCGACAATGCGATCCAGAGCGCATGCTTGGTGGCCTTGAGGCGAAACCGCCGCGCGCTCATCGGTTCGCGATCGAGCTTCATGCGCGCGAGGCGCTCGCCTTCGACCATGCGTTCGATCCACAGGAAGATCTCGGTATAGACGGTCTGCGGACAGGCGTAACCGCACCACAGCCGGCCGGCCACCGCGGTGAACAGGAACAGCGAGTAGGCCGAGATGATGAGGAGCACCGTCAGGTAGACTATGTCCTGCGGCCAGAGCACGAGGCCGAAGATGTAGAACTTCCGCGATGCAATGTCGAACAGCACCGCCTGGCGCCCGTTCCAGCTGAACCACGCCAGCCCGTAGAACACGAACTGCGTGAGGAACACCAGCGCCCAGCGCGCAGTGGCGAACTTGCCGCTGACCGCACGCGGATAGATCTTCTTGCGGATCTCGTAGAGCGACTGCTCCGCGGTCTCGGTCGCCGATGCCGACTTTGCGATTACGTTCACACGGGCTTCCATGGACTCGCCGCCGGCGCTGCGCTCATTGCGCAGAGGCCCGGTTCGAAAGGCTCCAGACGTAAGCGGCCAGCAGGTGAATCTTGGCCTCTCCGAGGAAGTCCTTCCAGGCCGGCATGTGGCCGTTGCGGCCGCGCGTGATCGTTTCGATGATGGTCGATTCGCCCCCGCCGTAGAGCCAGGTGCGATCGGTCAGGTTGGGCGCTCCGAGCGCCGGATTGCCTTTGCCTTCCGGGCCGTGGCAGGCCGCGCAATTCTGCGCGAATATCTCCTTGCCCTTTGCCGCGCGCAACGCATCGTGGGTCAGGTCCGAGAGCGAGAGGACATAGTGGGCCACGTTCTTGGTGCCCGCCTCTCCGATGGACGCACCGAGGGGCGGCATCATCCCGTTGCGACCCTCCGTGATGGTGGTCTGGATGGTCTGGGGTTCCCCGCCGTAGAGCCAGTCGGCGTCGGTCAGATTCGGGAAGCCGCGGCTGCCCTGGGCATCGGAGGCGTGGCATTGCGAGCAGTAGTTGAGGTAGAGACGCTGGCCGATCTCCCGGGCCGCCGGATCCGCGGCGACCTGTTTCAGGTCCATGGCGGCGTACTTGTCGAAAAGCGGACCGAATCGTTCGGCAGCCTTCTTCTGCTCGCTGTCCCACTGACCCCGCGATGTCCACTTGTAGAGGCCGGCGTAGCTGCCGAGGCCCGGATAGAGAATGATGTAGATCACGCCGAAGACCAGCGTGATGTAGAAGAGCCACATCCACCACCGTGGCAGCGGGTTGTTCAGCTCCTGCAGGTCGCCGTCCCAGACGTGCCCCATCGGTTGCGCCGCGCTGCCGGGCACCCGCTTGCCGGACATCGTCTTGAGCAGGATGCCGCAGGCGAGGATGCTCGCCATCGTCATGACCGCGACGTAGACACTCCAGAAATCGCTGGTGAAATCGCTCATCTTCGCTGTCCATCCGATTCGTTGGCAACCTGCCGTCCCTGACCGGGCAAGGGATCGTCGTCGAGGGCGAGGCGCGCCGCTTCGTCGAATTGATCCTTGCGTCGGGCGCTCCACGCCCACCACACGATCCCCAGGAAGACCAGGAAGGAGATCAGGGTGAGGCCGGCCCTGGCATCGTCGAGCGAGAAGGCCATGGCTATTTGACGTCCTTCAGTTCGGTACCGAGACCCTGCAGGTACGCGATCAGCGCATCCTGCTCGGTGCGATCGGCCAGTTGCGCCTTCGCGCCGGCGATGTCCTCATCGGTGTAAGGCACGCCGACCGAACGCAGCCCGCGCATCTTGGCCTCGATCGAATCAGCGTCGGCCGGTGCCTCGCTGAGCCACGAGTACGAAGGCATGTTCGATTCCGGCACCACGTCGCGCGGATTGTGGAGGTGCAGGCGGTGCCATTCGTCGCTGTAGCGCCCACCCACGCGGTGCAGATCGGGCCCGGTGCGCTTGCTGCCCCATTGGAACGGGTGGTCATACACGTATTCACCGGCCACCGAATAGTGTCCGTAGCGTTCGGTCTCGGCGCGGAACGGACGAACCATCTGCGAATGGCAGTTGTAGCAGCCCTCGCGGATGTAGATGTCGCGGCCGGTGAGCCTGAGCGCGGAATAGGGTTTCAGGCCGGCGACCGGCTCCGTGGTCGAGCGCTGGAAGAACAGCGGCACGATCTCCACCAGTCCGCCGACGCTCACGGTGAGGATGACCAGGACGATCATCCAGATGATGTTCTTCTCGAGAAATTCGTGACTGAAACGCATGAGTCGCTTCCCGCTCAGTGCGCGGCCGCGGGCCGCAGGATCGGCGCGTCGTAGGCTTTCGCTCCGACGACTGTCTTCCACGTGTTCCAGGCCATGAGCAGCATCCCTCCCAGGAACATGAGGCCGCCGAGCAGGCGGATGGCGTAGAACGGCGCCGTCGCCTTGACGCTTTCGACGAAGGTGTAGGTGAGCGTGCCATCGGCATTCACCGCGCGCCACATGAGGCCCTGCATGACGCCGGCGATCCACATTGCCGCGATGTAGAGCACGACGCCCGTGGTCGCGATCCAGAAGTGCACGGTGATCAGGCGCACGCTGTACATCGCCTCGCGCCCGAACAAACGCGGGATCATGTAGTAGAGGCTGCCGATCGAGATCATCGCGACCCAGCCGAGCGCACCGGAGTGGACATGACCGATGGTCCAGTCGGTGTAGTGCGAGAGCGAATTGACCGTCTTGATGGACATCATCGGTCCCTCGAACGTCGACATTCCGTAGAACGAGAGCGAGGTGAAGAGGAACTTCAGGATCGGGTCGGTGCGCAGTTTGTGCCAGGCTCCCGACAGCGTCATGATGCCGTTGATCATGCCGCCCCACGACGGCGCGAGCAGGATCAGCGAGAACACCATGCCGATCGACTGCGCCCAGTCGGGCAATGCGGTGTAGTGGAGGTGGTGCGGGCCCGCCCACATGTAGGTGAAGATCAGCGCCCAGAAGTGCACGACCGAGAGCCGGTACGAATAGACCGGGCGGCCGGCCTGCTTCGGCACGAAGTAGTACATCATCCCGAGGAACCCGGCGGTGAGGAAGAACCCGACCGCGTTGTGTCCGTACCACCATTGCACCATCGCGTCCTGGGTACCGGCGTAGACCGGATATGACTTCCACAGGGTGACGGGAACCTCCGCGCTGTTCACGATGTGCAGCAGCGCCACCGTGAGGATGAAGCCACCGAAGAACCAGTTGGCCACGTAGATGTGAGCGACCTTGCGCTTCATGATCGTGCCGAAGAACACGATCGCGTAGGACACCCATACCAGCGTGATCAGGATATCGATCGGCCACTCGAGTTCGGCGTACTCCTTGCCGCTGGTGTAACCCAGCGGCAGCGTGACCGCGGCCAGCACGATGACCGCCTGCCAACCCCAGAACGTGAATGCCGCGAGCTTCTCGCCGAACAGGCGCACGTGCGAGGTGCGCTGGACCACGTAGTAGGACGTGGCGAAAAGAGCGCAACCGCCGAATGCGAAGATCACCGCGTTCGTGTGCAACGGTCGCAGCCGGCCGTAGGAGAGCCACGGAATGCCGGCCGTCATGTCGGGCCACAGCAACTGGGCCGCAAGGATGACCCCGACCAGCATGCCCACGATGCCCCAGACGACGGTCATGATCGAGAACTGCCGCACCACGCGGTAGTTGTAGGTCGATTCCGTATGCATCATGCCCTCCACGTTGCGATGCAGCATCCTAGCAATGGTTCCGGAGCGCCGATTGACCCAGATCAAACCTTCGGGCGTTCAGGCGTCAGGGCGCCTTGTCATCGCGCGGCACGCTATCGTCGTCCTGCAGTATCCGATGCGCGGGGCCCTCGAGATCATCGAACTGGCCGCTGCCGACCGACCACCAGAGCAACGCCCCGACGATGAACACGAGCACCACGCTCACCGGGATCAGCAGAAACAGGATGTCCATGGCCTCAGGCGGGGGCGCGCGACAGTGCCGGGCGAGCTGCGCGCTCCGGTACCGGCGCAGTGCGATTGCGCAAACGCAGCGCATTGGCGACGACGATCAGCGAACTGGCCGACATGCCGAGCGCCGCCACCCAGGGCGCGATCAGACCGAATACCGCGAGCGGGACCGCGACGACGTTGTAGGCGAAAGCCCAGACGAGATTCTCGCGGATGATCGCGAGCGTCCTGCGGGCGAGTTCGAAGGCGTCGGCCACGGTCTCCAGTCGGGGCGACGTGATCACGAAGTCGGACGCGGTCTGCGCCAGCACTGCGCCGCTTCCCATTGCAATCGCGCAATCGGCCTGCGCCAGCACCGGCGCATCGTTGACTCCGTCACCCACCATCGCCACGCGCGCGCCGCGGCGCTGCAATCCCGCGATCAGCGCCTGCTTGTCCTCGGGCGACATGGCGGCGTGCCACTGCTCGATGCCGACCTGCCTTGCGACCTCCGCGACCGGGCCGGCATGGTCACCGCTTGCGAGCAGGACGCTCACACCTGCGGCACGCAACCGCGCGACGACCGCCGCCGCATCGGTGCGAACGCGGTCCCCGAGATAGAACACGGCCAACGGACCCGCGCGCTCGGCCAGCCAGACCTCGGACCTCGTGGCGTCCGCTGCCACGGGCAGCGCTCTGCCCGTCCACTCGGCGACGAACGCCCTGCTGCCGATGCGCAGGCGGCGGCCGTCGACTTCCGCTTCGATACCGGCCCCGGGCACGTGTTCCGGGGCAACCGGCTTGCGCCGATCCGCAACGCCTGCTGCGATGGCCATGGCCACCGGATGCGCCGATCCCTGCTCCAGAACGGCGGCGAGGCTCCGGCAGCGCCGGGCGTCGACAGTGCCCAACACCTTCGTCTCGAGGAGCGTCAAGCGCCCTTCGGTCAGGGTGCCGGTCTTGTCGAACACCACATGGGTGATCCGGGCGAAGGTCTCGATGGCGCCGCTCCTGGCGATGACCGCACCGAGCCGGGCGAAGGCTCCGGTGGCCGCCGACAAGGCCGCGGGGGTGGCCAGCGATAGCGCGCAGGGACAAGTGACCACCAGCACGGCGATGGCAACGGGCCAGGCGCGCCCCGGATCGATCGTCCACCAGACGATCGCCGCGGTGGCTGCGATGGCGAGGATCGCGAGCACGAACCAGGAGGCGACACGGTCCGCCATCACGGCAAGCGGAGGTCGCGACGACTGCGCCCGCAGGACCAGGCGCACGATGGCAGCCAGACGAGTGTCCGCCCCCGCGCGCTCCACGCGCACGACGACCGGCTGCGACAGGTTGATGGCACCGCCGGTGATCTCGTCGCCGGGGCAGCGCGGCAGGGGTAGGCTCTCCCCGGTCAGCAGCGATTCGTCCACGCGGGTTTCGCCGGATTGCACCACGCCATCGGCCGGAAACGATTCTCCCGGCGCCACCAGCACCCGGTCGCCCGGCGCAAGCAGCGCTGCGGGGATGATCTCCGATTGGCCATCGTTCGCGCCGGTTCCGAGCCGCGTCGCACGCGCTGGCACCCCATGCATCAGCTGCCGCAGGGTGCGCGCCGACCGCTCCCTCACCATGCGCTCGAGGAAGCGCCCGCAAAGCAGGAAGAACACGAACATCGTGACCGAATCGAAATACACCTGCGCGCCACCGGTCAAGGTGGACCAGCAGCTGCCGAGGAACCCGGCGCCGACCCCCAGGGCCACGGGCACGTCCATGCCCAGTCGGCGCAGGCGCAGGTCGCGCAGTGCCCCGCGGAAGAACGGGGCCGCCGAGTACAGCACGACCGGAGCGGTCAACACGAGACTCGCCAGCCGCAGCAGCAGCGCGATATCCGGTGTCAGGTCACCCGCGCGCGCGATGTAGGCCGGATAGGCGTACATCATCACCTGCATCATGCCGAATGCCGCCACCATCAGGCGCCACAGGGCCTGGCGGCGCTCGCGCTGCTCGACCGCAGCCCGGGCCGCATCGTCGTCCGGCCAGGCGCGATAGCCGATGGCTTCTACGGCAGCGAGCAGCGCGGACAGCTTCGTCTGCACCGGATCCCAGCGAACGCGCGCGCGGCCCGTGGCGTAGTTGATGTCCACCGCGCGCACGCCGGGCTGGCGCACGAGATGCTGCTCGTTCAGCCAGACGCAGGCCGCGCAGGTGATGCCCTCGAGCAACAGGGTGGCTTCAGACGTACCGTCCGGGGCAACGGTGACGAACCCGAGCTGGACCTCGGGGCGGTCGTAGATTTCGTGGACGCCGGGTGCGGAGCGCTCGTGCAGCCCCGGTGCGGCGTCCGGTGCGGGCATTCGTTCACGGTCGCGATAGAACGCACCGAGTCCGCTGCCTGCGATCGTCTCGGCGACCGCGGCGCATCCGGCGCAGCACACGTCCTGCCCGCGGCCTTCGATGGTTGCCCTGTAGCGCCCCGGCTCCATGATCGGCAGGCCACAGTGGAAGCATGCCGGGCGCTCAGCCGATGCGGCCTGGGAATGCAGGGCGTTTGCTTGGGTCATCACGATGTGTCCGGGGCCTCCCGGCGCGCCTCGCCGCATGTCGCGGCGGGGCCACCCGATCGGAAGCAACGCACATGCTACGCCGGACGGGAAAGGGCCGGCTTGACCCAGATCAACCGGCGCCCCGCGCTGCGGAGCGCGAACCTAGCGAGCGCCGAAGCGCGCGATGGAGCGCAGGCGCGCGAGCAGCCCCGGACGCAAGGGCGGCGCCGAGGGCTTGGGTTCCTCGACCTTCTGCTGGGCTTTCGCGAGGTCGGGCGTCGACTTGAAGGTGTGATAGCGGATGAGCGCCGCGTCCACGTGCTGGCGCAACTGCGCCGGATTGACCGGCTTGCTGATGAAGCGGTGCACCTGGGCCTCGTTGATCAGCTCGATCAGCATCTCTGCATCGACAGTCTGGGTGACCGCAATGGTGAGAATCTGCGGATATTCGAGTTTCAGCAGGTGCAGGAGCGCCTTCACCTCCTGTGCGTCGCCGTCCATGTCGGCCACCATCACGGCCACTTCGCGTTCCTGCAGCAGGGTCACGGCCTCATCCATGTCGCGCGCCTGCGCGACCCAATGGCGCTCTCCATATTCGCGCAGCAGAGTCGGGGTGACCGTGCTGGACGGGTCGAGCGACAGGATCGATTCCTCGAATCGCGGCTGCGAGGGCAACCGCCAGGCGGGCACCTCGGGAAGTTCGGTCGCGATACCCACGGCGTCGGCGAGGATCCGTTGCACGTCCTGGGTGTCCCAGGGCTTGTTGATGAAACGCCAGACCTCGCCGTCGTTGATCGAACCCACGATCGACGCGAGGTCCGAATACCCGGTGAGCAGGATGCGCACGGTCTTGGGCGAGATCTCCTTTGCCTGGCGCAGCAACTCGACACCGAGCATGCCCGGCATGCGCTGATCGGACACCAGCACATGTACTTGCAGGCGCTTGATCATCTCCACCGCCTGGATCGGATCATCCGCCGTGTAGACGTTGTATTTCTGGCGGAACAACGAATGCAACGCGGTCAGGATCCGCGCCTCGTCATCGACGAACAGGATCGTCGGTTTGTTGCTGGCCGACGGCAGGGCAACCGCTGGCGCTGCAGTGGGCCTGGACGTCCCCGAAAGGGAGTGATCCCTGGTCTGCGTCCCGGTCCCGGCGCGAACCGCCTTGAGCAGATTCGGTGCGATCCTGGGCGCCGCTTCGGCGACTGGCACGGCGGTCTTGAGCAGTCCGGATGTCATCGCTTCGCGCACTGCAGCCGCGAAATCGTGCGCGCTCGCGAATCGATCCTCGGCGTCCTTCGCCATCCCCCGCAACACCACCGCGTCCAACGCGTCGGAGAGCATCGGATTGACGATGGAAGGCGCGGTCGGGATCTCGGTGAAGACGCGGTGCATGATCACCGCGTTGTTGCTGCCGTCGAACGGGCGCTTCAGGGTCAGCAGCTCGTAGAACACGACGGCAGCTGCGTACAGGTCGCTCCTGGGACCAGCGGTCTCGCCCGCAAATTGTTCAGGCGACATGTACGAAGGCGTTCCGATCAGATCGCCCGTCTGGGTGAGCATCGAGGATTCGATCCGCGCCACCCCGAAATCGGCGATCTTGATGACGCCTTCCCGGCTGATCATGATGTTGGCCGGCTTGATGTCGCGGTGCACGACACCTTGCGCGTGGGAGTACTGCAGGGCCGACAACATCTGCAGCATGATGTCGCAGACCTTTTCCGGCTCCGAGCGAAAATCCTCCGATTGCAGGTAGACCGTCAGCGAACGTCCGAACACGCACTCCATCGCGATGTAGACGAGATTGCCGTCCTCGCCGAAATCGTAGACCGCGACGATGTTCTGGTGCTGCAGCCGGCCGGCCGCCCGTGCCTCGACGCGAAAGCGCGACAGGATGGTCTCGGACTCGGCTGCATCGAGGCGCGATTTGTCCACCACCTTGACCGCGAGCGTGCGCTCGATCACCGGATCGTAGGCCTGGTAGACCACGGCCATCGCGCCCGAACCAAGTTGCGAGCGGATGGCGTATTTGCCGACATGTCCGGGTAGCGCTGGCATGGCGTTCAGGCGGCCTCGACCGCAGGCTGGACGACGGATTCGACCGGCAACTGCACCGTGAAGCGCGTGCCCTTGCCCACCTCGGAGGCGACGCTTATGCGCCCGCCGTGCTGCTGGATGATCTTGTAGGCGATGGACAAGCCGAGTCCGGTGCCCTTGCCGATGTCCTTGGTGGTGAAGAACGGGTCGAAGATCTTGGGCAGCACCTCCGGCGGGATGCCATGCCCGTTGTCCTCCACGTCGACGGCGACCTGGTCCTTGCCGACGCGACGGGTGACGATCCTGATCACCCCGCCGGTCTCCGGGGTCGCCTGCGCCGCATTGGTCACCAGGTTGAGGAACACCTGGTTGATCTGCGAGGGCGAACACGACACCTGCGGAATGTCCTCGTAGTGGCGCCGAATGTCCTTGAATTTCACCAGATTGCGGGCAATCTGCAGCGTGTTCTCCAGCCCTTCCTTGAGATCGAACCGGGCTACCTTGTTACGGTCGAGGCGGCTGAAATTCTTCAGGTTCGAGACCAGTTCGGATATCTGGTTGATGCCGTAGAGGCCGTCGGTGACCAGGCGCTGCAGCATGTCCAGCACTTCGTGCTGACGCATGTCCTGCGCCATCGCAGTGACGCGCGCGAACTGGGTGCCAACCTGCGATTCGGTCGCATCCCCGGTCTGCAACATCTGCAGCAGCGCTTCGGTATCGCCCAACAGCGTGGTCAGCTCCGGCAATTGCGCCGTGACCGATTCCAGACTCGACTTCACGTACGCGAGCGGCGTGTTGATCTCATGGGCGACCCCGGCCACCATCTGGCCGAGGGAGGACATCTTCTCGGACTGCACCAGCATCGCTTCCGATTCCTTCAGGTGGGTCAGCGCGTCGGACAGCTCGCGCGTGCGTGCGCTGACCTTGTGTTCGAGCGTCTCGTTCGCGCTCTTGAGCTGCGCGTTGACATCGTTGATCACCCGGTAGCTGCGGAACAGTTGCATGCCGAAATAGGCGAGGAAGATCAGCAGGGCCGCGGAATAGGCGATCAGGTAGACGCGATAGAGTTCACGCTCGTCGAGCTGGTATTGAAACGACTGCGCGAAGGCAGCGCCGACGCTGTCGGTGCGGGGGGCAGTCGGGAAGTAGTACAACCGGTCGAACATCTCGTCTCGCGGCGGCTTTGCCGTCACCAGGGCCTCCAGCGCGGCGGCGGTCTTGAGCAACGACTCGCGCGCTTCCTCCGGTAGCACCCCGGCCACGGCGAGCAGCGACTCGCGCGTGGACGCGATCTCGCTGGCCGGTTCGGGTGCCGACAACGAGCTGTACTCGAGCGCCGCGGCGGCCAGCCGATCGAGCCGTGCGCGCACGTCGTCGATCGTCGCCCGCTGGGGCGCTTCCCCGCGCAGGTCCCGCACCCGGGATTGGGTGATCGGGACCATGTTGAGCACTTCCCGCAATCCCGCCTTGAAAGCCGCCGATTGCGTCCGGTACTGCGCCATCAGCTTCAGCTTGCGGTCGAACTGCGTCGCCAGCGACGCCACGCTCGCCACCAGGACCGGATCATCGAGCGCCCTGGCCTCTCTGCCGAGGCCCTGCATCTCGCGCCCCATGGCCGCGTCCGTCAGCGTACTGAGTTCGTCGCCACCCAGCAGTTCGCTACGGGAACGCAGGATCGATTCGTTCCACTTGGCGTCGATCACCTTCAGATTGCGCAGATGTTCGTTCACGCGGACCTGCCGGCCGAAATCGACACCCTGTGTCTTGTAGTAGAGAAATCCGAGCAGGGCCGCCAGGAGTATCGCCAGCAGTAACAACAGGGCGCGGCGCAACAGCTTCATGGAGCGGATTCGGAACCTTTGGCTGGACGGGACGACGAAGCACCCCATTGTACTGGGTGAGGGGCCTCCGGTCAGTCGCGATACGCGGGCGGCATGCCCATCGTCCCGACGAGGTGTCGGCGGGTGCCGACACCTCGTCGAAGGGACGAGTGCCCGGCACCCGTGCCGGCGATCAGACCTGCCGCGTCGCCGCGACCCCGCCGGCCATGAGGCGACGCTTCTGCGTCTGGGCGAGGATCAGCGTCACCACGACACCGGCGATCGCTATCACCGCAAGGGCGATGAACGCGCCCTCGGACGAATTGGTCGCCTTGCGGATGTGGCCGATGATCTCGGGCCCGAAATAGCCGCCCAGATTGCCCACGGAATTGATCAACGCGATGCCCGCGGCCGCCGCGGTACCCGACAGGAAAGCCGTCGGCAGCGACCAGAAAGTCGCGACCCACGCCAGGATTCCGCTCGTCACCAGGGTCAGCGCGATGATCGACGGCACCGGCGCATGCCCGACCATCACGAGCATCAGCAAGCCGGCCGCGCCCACCAGCAGCGAGCCCGAGGCGTGCCAGGTCCGCTCGCCGGTCCGGTCCGAATGCGCACCCACCACCACCATGGCGATCGACGCGATGCCCCAGGGGATCATGCTGAGCAGGCCGACCTTCAGATAGTCATGCTTGTCGATTCCGAGCTCCTGGACGATCGTGGGCATCCAGAAATTGACCGCGTAGAAGCCGACGACGCCGGAGAAATAAACGAAGGCCAGCGCCCAGACCCGCATGTCCTTGAACGCATCCAGCATATGGTGCTTGGCACCGACGTCGTGCTTGCTGGCGTTGTCATCGGCCACCGTCTTGGTCACGAAGTCGCGCTCCTCCTGAGTCAGCCACTTGGCCTTCTGCGGCCCATCGTCCAGCAGGATCAGCACCAGAATCCCGACGATGACCGAGGGGATGCCTTCCAGCAGGAACAACCATTGCCAGCCCCGCATCCCGTGCACCCCGTCCATGAACTGCATGATCCCGCCCGAGATCGGGGAGCCGACCACGTTGGCGATCGCAATCGCGGTCATGAACAAGGCCACGGCCTTGGTCCGCCGCTTGCCCGGAAACCAGTAGGTCAGGTACAGGATGATGCCCGGGAAG
This sequence comes from Burkholderiales bacterium, assembly GCA_038324085.1. Classification (GTDB taxonomy): domain Bacteria; phylum Pseudomonadota; class Gammaproteobacteria; order Burkholderiales. Next base: position 38,671 of record JBBQHP010000002.1, on the reverse strand, counting down.
AATCCGGCCTCGGCGACCCCGAGCAAGAAGCGCAGCGTGTAGAACCAGAATTCCGAGTTCACGAACATGAACGCGCCGGAGATGATGCCCCAGGTGATCATGATGCGGGCGATCCAGATCTTGGCACCCACCTTCTCCAGGATGACGTTGCTCGGCACCTCGAAGATGAAGTAGCCGATGAAGAAGATGCCGGCGCCGAAACTGTAGACGGTATCGCTGAAACCGAGGTCGCCCGACATCTGGAGCTTCGCGAAGCCCACGTTCACTCTGTCGAGGAAGGCGACGATGTAACAGATGAAAAGGAACGGGATCAGGCGCGCCGAGACCTTGGCGAAGGTTGCGTTCTCGAATTCCGGTGAAACTGCGTTCGTGGCCAATTGAGCGCCTCCCCTGTGGTTGTGTTTTCCTCGTCGTGCCGGAACACTGCCCGGGCGCGCGGGTGACGGCATTGTAGGGACCGCCAGGGGCGTTGGCTACGATTCGCGCAATTACTGGTTTACTCGGTCGACCCTGTTCAAATTGTGAGGATTGACGGCACCTGCGCCGGCGCATCGGCCCTGCTCCGGCCGGTTCTGTCATCATCGCCGGGCGGCCGGGAACATAACTCGCTTAATCGCCAACCACTGCCGCATCCGCCGGACTCTCGACCATGATGAACGACGCCACCACCGCGACCCGCCGCCTTGCCGGCCTGCCCGAGCCGGAGCCGTTGCATCCGGACCTCGCCGCCTACCTGGTGCGCAGACCCGGGCGCCTGCCGTCGCTCGAGCATCCGCTGATCGTGCAGGCGCCTTACATTCCCCCGCTAGCAAGCTACGTGAACGGTCTGTACGACTCGCTCTCGAAGCGGGCCGACGCCCTGCTCGAATCCCGCGCCTACGATCGCTGGCTCGAGATGCACTCCCGTACTCATCAGCTCGGCGTCCTGCTCGAGCGCGGCACACGCATGGATCACGGCACCTGGTGGGAGCTGCTGGCTTCCCTATTCCGGCGCGAACTGCCCTGGTTCGACGATGAAGCAGCCCGCTGGAGCCGGGCCATCGGCGCGGATCGGCCGTCCCGGCGCCGTTTCATGACCAATTCCGAGGGCGCGGCATTCGATCAGTTGCCGGACCTCGTCGACGTCTGGCGTGCCGAGCCGACCGACCGACCGGGATCGGGCTTCAGCTTCTTCCGGGACGAATCCGGCGCGCGCACTTTCGCCGCGACGGCGCGCAACCGCCTGGAGCTGCAGGAAGGGACGTTCTCGTTGTTCACCGCGCGCCTGAACAAGGCGGACGTGATCGCGCTGTGCAACTCCCGCGGGATGACCGAACTCCTGGCTCCGCCTGCCAAAGCGGTCGGCGAGGCACCCATCGGCACCTGCTGAGCCCGGTCGATGCGGACTCAGGGCGTCCGTTCCGCGCCGCGTACCTCGAAGCGGACCCGGTCGAGTTCCTTGCCGTCGGAGTCGATCAGCGCCAGCTCATGGTGCCCGGCGCGCGGATGCCACATCGAATCGGCCATTGGCGGATCCAACGGGGCTCCGTCCAGCCGCCATGCCACGTCGAAGCTGGCTTGCGATGTCTCGAAACGGACCCGCTGGGCCTCGAACGGGATGTCCGGGTCCAGCGCGATGATGGTGCCTTCGCCCGGATAGAGGATCCGTACCGCAGCGGGCAGCACGGGTTTGAGCGCCACCTCGTCCACTTCGGTGCCCTTCAGGAACAGCTCGTCACGCTCGGCTTCGATCCCGGGGACGAAACGGACGTGGCGCGCGACCACGTCCGCCGGGCGCGGCGGGGCCGGGGCACGGGCTTCGCCCCGATGCAGCGCATTCATGATGTCGAGCCACGCGGGTGCGGCGCCGGAGATTCCGGACACGTCGCGCATGGGGCTGCCGTCGAAGTTGCCGACCCAGACGCCGACCGTATAGCGGCGCGAGAACCCCACGCACCAGTTGTCGCGCATGTCCTTGCTGGTACCGGTCTTCACTGCGCTCCAGAAGCGCGTCGCAAGGGGATTCTCGAGGCCGAAGGTGACGCTGCGCGCGCTGCGGTCCGAAAGAATGTCGGCAACGATGTAGGCTGCGCCGGCATCCATCACCTGATAGCTCCGTCCCGGCGGCGCCGGCAGCAGCCGCGGCCGGCTCCAGGCCCCCCCATTGGCCAGCGCGCGGTAGGCGTTCACCAGTTGCCACAAGGTCACGTCGGCCGACCCCAGTGCGAGCGAATAGCCGTAGTAGTCGCCGGACTCCACCACCCCTTCGAAGCCGGTTTCGTGCAGGCGGTCGGCGAAGCGTTCCGTACCCACCAGCATCAGGGTGCGCACCGCGGGCACGTTGAGGGAGCCTGACAGGCTCGTGCGCACGCTCGCGATGCCGCGGAACTCGCGGTCATAGTTCTGCGGGACATACAACCCGGACGGGGTCACGAGGTTGACCGGCGAATCGTCGAGCAGGGAGGCGCCGGTGAGCAGGTGTTCCTCTATCGCCAGCGTGTAGAGGAACGGTTTCAGCGTCGAGCCTGCCTGCCGCGGCGCCCGCACCCCGTCGACGAAGGGGGCGCTCGATCCCGTCCCCGAGTTGCCGACATAGGCGAGCACTTCGCCGGTCGCATTGTCCAGCACCAGGGCTGCGGCATCGCGCACGCCGCTGCCCGTCAGCTGGGCGATCTGCCGCTGCAACGTCTCCAGCGCCACGCTCTGGAGACGCGCGTCGAGCGTCGTCTGCACGCGCCGCGCATCGCGCGACAGCAGTTCGTGCGCGAGCTGTGGCGCCAGCACGACGCGGGCGGCGATCCGGGGAGCACCGCCGAGTCGCGTCGCGGCGAGCCGCTCGAAGGGTTCGCAGCGCTTCGCGGCGGCAACGAGGCAGGCGCGGCGGGCGACCACGGTGGGACTCGCGTTCGGGCCCCGCAGCAGCGCGGCGAGGATGGCGCTCTCCTGGTCGTCGAGGCCCGATGCATCCTTGTCGAACAAGCCGCGCGCGGCGGCGCCGACACCGGAGATCTCGCCGCGGAACGTCGACAGGTTGAGGTAGCCCTCCAGGATCTGGCGCTTGGTCCAGCGCCGTTCGAGCTCGCCGGCGGCCCTGATCTGATCCCATTTCTGCGCAACGGTGCGACGCGTCCCGGCGGGTTTGAGGCGCGGCTCCAGCATCGCGGCAAGCTGCATCGAGAGCGTGCTGGCCCCCCGCGGCGAGCCGCGCACCACCGTGTCCAGCGCCGCGTCGCCGAGCGCGCGCCAGTCCACACCGGCATGCTCGAAAAAGCGCTTGTCTTCGGCCCGCACGACGGCGTCCACCAGCGCAGGCGAGATCCGGTCCAGCGCAACCCAGGGCAGCCGTCGCACGCGATCGTCCACGCGCAGCTCGTACAGGGTCTCGCCGTGCCGATCGAACAGTACGGCATCGCTCGGCAGATGCGTGCGCTTCGCCTCCTCGAACCCGGGCGTGGCGGCGAAGCCGAGGGCCGGAATGATCAAGCCGGCGACGAGCGCCGCGCGCGGCGTCACGGCGCGACGGTCAGCGTGGGGTTCGGCAGTTCACCGAACATCTCCGGCGAGTACATCGCCTCCACGCGCGTGGGCGGCAAGGCGAAGCTGCCCGTGCTGTTCAGACGCACCGTGTACTCGACGCTCCATTTGCCCTTCGGCACCAGTCGATAGTACGCACGGAACGCCTCGAACGTGCGCTCCTCGAAGGCAGGCCAGACCCAGCCTTCCTGTTTCTCGCCCAGGGTCAAGGTCTGCGAATCACTGCCGAGTCCGGTGCCGAGAATCGATGCGCCGGCCGGAATCGGATCGCTCACGACCACCCACGTCATGTCGCTCGCGGCCTCGATCTCGAGCCGTATCCGGAGCACGTCGCCACGGTGCCAACCGTTGCCGTCCGCACCGACCCGCGCGACGTTCTTCACGATCCGGTACCCGCTCGACAACGGCGCTTTGAGCGGGATCGCGGCGCGGCTCTGCACCGTCACCCAGGGCCTGCCGCTGCCGTCGTGCGCGAGTTCGAGTGCGTCGCGGGCGCGTGGCCAGGCGAACTCGACGCTGCCACCGCGCTCGGCGCGGCTCCAGTCGAAATGCTTCGCCGTTCCGGCGAGCGCGGCGCGCGTGCTCCCGTCCACGGAAGTCGCCTCGAACGCGGCGGCGAATTTCTCGAGCGCGAGCGCGCCCCACGCATTGGCCACCGTCGTGTTCCACCGTCCGCCCTGCTGCCTGCCGATGTCGCCGCGAAGCATTCGGGGCAGGTCCTCGCGCCAGCGGGGATTGTCCATGAACGCGAGCAGCGCGCGGTTGGCGTTCACGTCGGGCGAGACCATGAGCCACCAGAGGAAATCCGACCGCTCCGTGGAGAATCCCATCGTCGTGCCCTGGAAGCTCAACCGCGACCGCAGGACCTGTTCGGCCTTCGCCGCCCGGGCTTCGCGGTCCGGCAGCGCCGCCCACCGCTGGGCCACCAGCAGCCAGTCGATCACCGCGGAGGTTGGCCAGAGATCCGGTTCGATGCCGAACGAACCCGCGAGCGCGGCATCGGCCTGGGGGTCGTAGCGCGTGATCGCATCCAGCGCCGCGACCTTGCGGATCGCCAGATCCGCGGTGGGCAACGCGGAGTGGCGCACCACGGAACCACCCACGAAACCGGTGAGCCCATCGAGCATGCGCCGGCGCGTCGCTTCGGGGATCTCCCAGCCAGACTCGTGCGCCACCGCGAGGACATAGGCCGTCAGCACGTCGCTGCCTTCGCGCAGCACCGGGAAGTACTTCGCCAGACCGTCGCCATCCAGATAGGCAGGCAGCGCGGCAATCAACGTTTTCCAGCGCACTGGATCGCGCAATGCAACCGCGACGGACACACGTTGTTCGAGACACGAATACGGATAGCGTTCCATGTATTCGCGCACGCCGGACAGCTCGTCAGCGAGCCGGCTGCGCAGATGCACGGTCACGCCGCCACGGCCAGGGATCGCATCCTCCGGCCGCGCCACCGGAATGGCCGCGGCACCATCGAGCTGCAGCAGCGTTGCCTGGAAGGTGCGCACCGGCACTGCCGCGACAACCCGTTGCGTCACCTTGAGGCTGTCGCCGGCACCACCGGAGGCTCGGGCCGTCACCGTCCACTGCAGTTTCTCGACGTTCACCGGCACCTGCGTCTGCCAGGTGATGTCGCGCGCCTCTCCGGCGGCGAGCCGCGCGTTCCTCGATTCCAGTCGAACCGGTTCACCAAGACCCGCCGCAAGCGTCGCATCGACGCCCAGATCGAGCTCATGATCGGACGCATTGCGCACCGTGAACGTCGCCCCGAAACGGTCCTGCTCGCGAACGAGCGGCGGCAGGCCGGAGAGCACCATCACGTCCTGGGTGGCGCGAATCGTCGCGCGCCCGGTGCCGAACAGCCCGGCACCGCTGCTCGCCACTGCCACGACGCGAAACGCGGTCAGCGAATCGTTGAGCGGTATCTCCACTTCGGCACGACCGGCCTCGTCCAGTTTCACCCGCGCATGCCACACGAGCAGGGTGTCGAACAGTTCGCGCGAGGTCTGGCGCCCGCCTCCGCCACCAGAGAGCAGCGCCTTGCGCCCGAAGTGCCGGCGCCCGATCACCTGCATCGCGGCGGTGGCCGTGGTCACTTCGATCGGACGCGGCTGCATCATGGTCTCGAGCAACTGCCACGATTCGTTCGGCAGCAATTCCAGCAGCGCTTCATCGACCGCCGCGACGGCCACTTCGGCACCCTTGCCGAGCGCCGCGCCGTCGCGGCGGGATACCTCGATCACGACCTTGGCGCGTTCGCGCACCTTGAACGTGGCGCGCTCCGGTGTCACCTTGACCGCGAGTTCGTGCGCGCGCCAGCCGACGTTGATCTCGGCCACGCCCATTCGGAACGCGGGCTTGCCCAGGTCCACCAGCGCCGTCGGCTGCACGTCGGCGACGCGGCCCCGGACCGCCAGAACGGACACGAACACGTTGGGCGCGTAGTTGCCCTTGAGCGGGACCTCGACCACCGGCGACTTGCCCGACAACGGCACGACGAAGCCATCGATCACGCCTTCCCGCTCCACCGTCACGAGCGCGGTGGCTTCCCGGAACGGTGCCCGCACCTGGAACACGGCGGTGTCGCCCGGCTGATAACGCTTCTGCTCCGGGATCACGTCCATGCGATCGTCGTTGGCGACGTCGAACCACCACTCGCCGTCCCCCGCGACCCAGGCTTCGGCATTGGCGACGGCGGCGTTACCTTGATCATCGCGGGCGCGCGCACGCAGAATCAGGTTGCCGGATCGCGTCACCGGCGCCTCGCAGAACAACCGGCCCCGGGCATCCGTGCGACCGGCGCAGAATTCGCCAACCCGCTTCACTTCGGCCCCGTATTCGTAAGCGTAGAACCCGCCGATCAACCGTTTCCGGTGCGAGAACTGGAGGCGCTCGAACAGGTCGACGTCGACCGCCACGTCCGCGAGTGGCGCGCCGCTGGTCGCCACCGCGATCACCTGGATCCGCACCTTGTCCTTCGACAACGCCCAGCCGTCCGGCTTTACCCCGAGCAGCACGGCCGAAGGCCAGAGCGCGATCCGCGCCGATCGCGTGAGGACCTCGCCGTTGGGATCGTTGTATTCCATCTCCGCAACCAGGTCGAGCGGCACGTCCGCGGACGGCAGAGCTTCGATGCGCGCCTTCGCCGCCCCGCCCGCATCCAGCGTCAGCACCTGGGTCCTGAGCGGGCGCACGTTCGGATTCGTTCCGGGCGCGGGCCCGTCGCTTTCGTCCCCGCTGTCGGGGAGCCCCGACTGCCAGCGAGGCACGTCCTCGGCCTGCCCTTCCTTCACGTCACCGTTGGCGAAGGCCACCCCGTCGAAATCCGGGAACGCGACCGCCTTCGGTTGCAGGAGGGAGCGCAACTTCACGCGCTGATAGCCGGCTCCGCCGCCGGCGAGATAGTTGAGCTGCAAACCGACATCGGCCGCGCGTACGTTCACCAGCGTCGCCGCTGGCGTCTGCACCAGGGCGCGCAACACGGGCACGCGAAACTCTTCCACGCGGAACGAACCGGACACGACGCCCCGCACGTAGTTCTCGCGTTCACCGCCGGATCTTGCGGCGGCGAGCGTGATCGTATAGGTGCCGGTCTTGGCGTCCTTGGGCAGCGCGAAACTGGATTCGGCCACGCCGGCACCGCCGTCCCATTTGAGCGGCAGCTCCCAGCGTTCATCCGACCCTTGGTGTGCGATCACCGCCCGCACCGGCAGATCCTTCGCACGAATCAGCGCGAATCCCGCGCCCGTGTGCTCGCGCGCGAAGTGTTTCATGCCGACCGTATCGCCGGCCCGCACCAGCGTGCGGTCCAGCACCGTCGTCATGATCCGCGGTCCGGCCGGGGCGTAAGTGCGCAGATTGAAACGCCACGGCGCGATGCCCTCGTTCCAGTCGGAGAACGCGAAGCTCACGTCGGCACCGAGCCGCGCCGTGACGAACAGTTCGCGGTTCCATTCGTTGCGGCAACCCGGCAGGGATTCGCGTGCCGGCAGCGGCTTCCTGACCCGCGCGATGCCCGAGGCGTCGGTCCTGCCCCGGAACAGCAGCCGTCCGGCGCAATCCTGCACCAGCACGTCAGCGTTTGCCGCCGCCTCGCCGCGATCGAGCGTCGTCACCCAGACCAGCGAGGATTCGCGTCCCCACTTGAAGTGAACGGCCAGATTCGTCACCAGTGCCGCCGCCGAGACGTAGTAGGGCGCGCCGTCCTTCAGCAGTGCCTGACCGAGCCTGGGGCTGACCACTTCGACGACGTGCAGGCCCGCGCCGGCGAGCGGAATACCGACGACCTCGAATTCACGCTCGGCGCCGGGCTTCGGCAAGGTGAACGGCGTCGCGCCCGTGACGCCGTCGAACACGCTGGCGGACACGTAGCCGCCGCGAGCGCCGCCCTCCCCTTCGTCCTCGTCCCGTTCCCACCGTGCCTCGGCGGCGTCGAGCCGCCGCAACCAGGTGAGGATTTCCGTCGGCGACTGCACTCGCAGCATCCGCCCGGCCAGGGCTTTCGGCTGCTGGGCGGCATTCCCGGGGAGGGTCATCCGGGCCCCGGCCAACGCTTTCTCCACGTTGCGCAGCGTGATCGGCAGCGCCGGCTCTGCATTGGGCTCGATGATGCCGAAGCGGGCCGCGAACTTGGCGAGCGGCGGCGCCGCATCGGTCGCAACCGTGAGCGGGAAACGCCTCGCGTTGGTCAGGGCCCGCCCGGCGTCGTCCTTCAATCCGTCGGGCAGCACCAGTTGGAAGGTGGCACGCTCCGGGAACGGGGCCGGAAAACTCACGTCGTCCACGAAACCGGACCGCCTGGCATCCTCCGCGAGCTTCGGCCGCACCACTTCGCCGTGATCACCTTTCAGGAAAATGCGTTCGGCCAGGCCGGTCTCGATCGGCGCGGTAAACGCGAGGCTCATCGGCAGCACCGGAATGCACGGGGCATTCGCGTTCACGCGTTCGCAGGAGAATTTCGCGGTGAAGGCCGGGCGCACCGTGAAGGCCAGCACCTGATCCGCGGCGGTCGCGATCCCCGAGTCGGTCTCGATGCCTTTGCCCCAGACGAGGCGCACGTCGGTCTCGGCCGGCAACCGCGCGCGGCACGCGAGCAGGACGAGCGGCAACGCATCGTAGTCTTTCGCGCCGAGCAGCGTGGCGAAGCGCGAACCGCGCGCGAAGGATCGCCCCCAGCGATCGAGAAAATCCTGGCGCCGCTCGAGGATCGCCTTGCGTTCCCCGCCGGTGACGATGCGAACCGGGATGCGTTCCGCACGGCCCGTCACGTCGCAATAGGCATGCTGCTGCACGGAGGCGGCGGTCGCACGGGCGTCGAGACCCAGAATGAACACCTGGTTCTCGTCGATCGCGGTCGATCCTTCCCAGGGCATGGTTTCGAGAATGGCCGGGCCACCGGTGGTGAATGCGAAGCTCGCGGCCGCCACCGCCTGCCCGCCGAGATCGACCGTCCCGGGCTTGAGCATGAATGTGCAGCGCACGCCGGCCGGCAGATCCCGGTCGAAGTCGAACACCCAGTTGCGCGAATCGATCCAGCGGGCCACGCCGGGCTCGGCACAATCGATGTCGAACGGGGTCGCGGGACGCGGGTCGCCGAACGGCACCATCGCGGAAGCGAAGCGCGCGACCACCTGGCGCACACCCTTCACTTCGCCCTGGGGCGAGAACAGTTCAACCGCCGCGTCGTCCGCAAAGGCGTGGGCGCAGCCGAGCAGCACCGGAACGATCAGCCATGCCGGCAGCCAGCCGGGAACGCGCATCATCGAATGTCCACGCCTTCAGGGTGCCGTGCGGGCACAGACGAACTCGAGCGTCGACGCTCCGGCCGAGCCGGGCTCGATGCTTTCCCAGACCCGCCTCATGTCGCCGGAGGACCACATCACCTGATCGTGGTCGGAAATGAGCTTGATCGACACGACGCGGTGCTGCATCCGTTTGCAGTCGTCTTCGACGATGCCGACCGATTCGCGGATGAGCGGCATTCCTGCGGTGCCGCCGATCGGCTGCGGCTCGCGATAGACGGCCCGCTTCGTGGCTCGTACCACGTCGCCGTCGCGTACGAGCGACCCGTCGTCCACGTAATGCTCGGTTTCGCCGTCGCCGCCGACGCGCACCCAGTTCTGCGCGATGGCGCTCGCCGCAGCCCCTTCGAAACCCACCGCCAGCACGGCCACTACGACCCATCTCAGCATGCTTTCGCTCCGTTGCGCCTTGCCCGTCGATGACGATACCCGAGGTGATGGAATTGCGGTATCCCGTCCTCAAACGTACACGATCAGCACCGCGATCACGATCGCCACTGCGAGTGCGGCAGCGAGCAGCAAGGCATCGGTCTTGCGCTGCACGCGGTCGATGCGCCGGCGCGTGGTCCGGGCCAGGGTGACCGCGCGCGCTGCGAGGGTCGCGCTGCCATCGCCGAAATCGCCCCCCACCGCCAGTTGCCGCAGGTACGCCAGCGTCGCAGTCGCATCGAAGCGGCGCGACACCGGCAGGCGCATGGCCGCGTCGGTACCCGCGAAGGTGGCACCGTCGGGGAGGCTCGTGGCCGTCTCGGGAAATCGGGGTGCAGGCGCCGGTGCCGCCGTCGTGGCCGGCTCGACCAGCGCGGCAACCGCCAGGAGTCGGGCACAAGCGACCAGATCCTCGTGCAGCGCGCGAGCATCGGGATATCGGTCCGCCGCGTCCTTCGCCAGGGCCTTGGCGACGATCAGGTCGAGCATCTCGGGCACCGATCGGTTCGCGGTGCTGGGCGGCCCGACGATCTCCGTGGCAACGTTGTAGAGCAATTGCGTCACGTCGCGCCCGGCGAACGGCGCAACACCGGTCAGCATCTCGTAGAGGACCACACCGAGGGAGAAAAGGTCCGAGCGCCGGTCCACGGCGCTGCCCACGGCCTGCTCGGGCGACATGTACTTCGGCGAGCCGAGCAGCATGCCGGTCTGGGTCTTCACATCCGAGATCCACAGCCGCGCGATGCCGAAGTCCATGATCTTCACCTGGCCGTCGCTCACCAGCATGATGTTGGCGGGCTTGATGTCGCGATGGATCACGCCGCGCTCGTGGGCGAACGCAAGCCCGTCAGCCACCTGCGCAGCGATGTCCACGGCGCGTTCGATGCTGATCCTGCCCCGCGCCAGTTGATCGCGCAGCTCGATGCCTTCGATCAATTCCATGGCCATCCAGACCAGCCCGTCTTCGCGACCGACGTCGTAGATGGTGACGATGGCACGGTGATTGAGCCCGCCTGCGGCCTTGGCCTCCTGGTAGAACCGCCCCTGCGATCGTTCGCGCTCGAGCGGATCGGCGGACAGCGAGATGGTCTTCACCGCCACGGTCCGATCGAGCATCGGATCGAGCGCGCGGTAGACGACACCCATGGCACCGCGCCCGAGTTCGCATTCCACGAGATAGCGGCCGAAGCGCTGCGGCGTGTCGTCGGCCATTACCTCCCCGGCTTGCGCTTGGGAACCTTCGGCTCGGTGGACCCGTCGGCGGCGGGCGCGCCGAAGCTGTGTCGGATCGCCATGGTCTCGCCACGCTGCAGGTTTGCCCTGAGCCGAAGCGGGGCATTCTGCGAGCTCCGGACCTCGATCACATGCGTTCCCGGGGCGATTTCGATGCTGGTCAGGGGCGGGCTGCGCCCCTTCGCGGCGCCATCGATGAACACGTCGCCGCGCGGCGCGATCTCGAATTCGATCGTCGCGCGACCACTGGAGGCGCGTCGTTGACGGGCCGCCCGCGCAGCGAACCCGAGCGCAAGGATGCCGCAAAAACCGATGGCCCCGAGCGCGGCGAGCCGGCGACGACGGCGACTCGCCGCGTGTGCATCGGGCGCGAACAGTTCATGCGCACGGACTCTGGCGTCGGTGAAGACCCCGGCGGAACGGAGATCTTCCGCGCGCTCGGGCGATTGTTCGGCGATGGCCTCGCGAACGCTGCGTGTCACCAGCAATTGTCCCGGGCTCGCGAAGCCGGCCACGACCGTCGCGGTTTCGATGCCATCGCCCGCGAGCAACGTATCGCCGCTCGCGCGCGTTTCGGCGAGGATCGGTCCGTGATTCAGGCCGATCGCCAGGGGCAGATCGGCCGCTGCCACCAACGCGCGTTCGGCAGCATCCAGCGCCGGTTCGACGCCTTCGAGCACGACCACGGCGAGCCCCTCGGGCGCATCGAGAACCAGCCAGCGCCCCGGCGGCAACGGAGACACGGCGATCGCCACGAGTGCTTCGAGTTGCCCCTTGACTCGCGCCTGTTCGGCGACGGGCTTCCGCGCGTATTCGTGACTGCGCAGCAGGATGACGCTCGCGCTTACGGGGCGCGGCGCAGCGGAGCGTTCGGCCATGGACGCGGAGCGGCGTGGAGGTGCCGCATTCTACCGGCAGCAGCGGAGCAGCCGGCGAGCACGTAGTGGCCGCGCGCTGCGGCCGGCGGGAGATCGAAATGCCCGGGGCTACCGCCGCCCAGGGCCTGTCAACCGCCGTGCGACGCGTTGCCTATCTAGGACGCAGCGTCGGTTCCGCGTGCGCGACGCAGCATGGCGGCGACGATGGCGAGGCTCGCCAGCGCGAGCGGCAGGCTCCCGGGCTCGGGCACCGTGGGCCCGACGCGCGGGCCGATCTGGATGCGCAATTCGTTGGCGAAGCTGCCCGCAAACTCCGGTGTCGTCGGGTCGCAGCTCTCCAGCGCCGTCGCCGCGCAGGTGCTCACGGTCACCAGCGCCGTGCCCACCCCCAGCGTGGCGAACGGGATCGACAGGATCGCTGCGTTGGTCACGCCCAGATCGCTCGCCCCCGCCACCACGAGGTAGTCGAAGGCCCCCGCCGCCACGTTGTCGTAGAAGGCGAAGGCATCCGGCTTGCCTGCGACCCCATCATCGAGTGCCGTGAGCGCATCGGCCGGTAGTTGCGCCCCGAGCAGGCCCGCGTCGTAGCCCACCCGCACCATCAGGAAGGCGATGGCGCTCAGGTCCCCCGTGAGCGTCACGCTCACGGGATCGCCCACGGTGGGCGCCACCGGATCGGCACTGAGAACATAAGCGTTGCCCAGCGGCGAGCGCGCCAGCAACACGCCCAGCAGCGCAACGGTGCAGACTCTCGGTAGCCAGTTCATCTCGGGTTCTCCTTGTCTTGGGGTGCGCCGCCATGGCACGCGCACGTAGTCGTTCGGGACTTGGCGCAGCGCTGTCGAAGAACCTTACGTTTGGTCTGCGTTCGGGCGTTCAACAGCGATGCTGCGCAAGCTCCGTTCCACGCGCGCGCTGCCATGTTCAGGGCACGCGCAGGGTAGGCGCATGACATTGTGCTGCGCCGATGCGCCCCCCCTGCACTCAGCTCCACAGCCGGGGTGCGAGGCGCAGGGCGCGCTTGAGCAGGCTTGCACCGATGCGCTCGTCACTGCTGCTGCCGGCGCCGCTGTCGGGGGTGTCGACGATGTGTCCGGCGCCCAGTCGCGCAGCGAGGTCCTGCGCCCACGGAGCGCGTTTCCAGTCGGCCAGCGGGCGCGCGTCGGGGGTCGCCGGGCGCAGCGCAAAGTCGGGGTAGGCGGCGCTCCAGTCGACGCCGGTGGCACGCGCACCCTCGCTGCGGGCTGCGAACCAGGCGAGTTGCTGGGTCTGTTCGCGTTGCCGCTGGGACGTCGCGTCCATGGGCACATCGAGCCGCGCGGACAGGGCGATGTGGCCGTCGGTGGGGTCGGCGCCGATGTGCGGTTCGAAGGTGAGGGTGAGCCGACCGCCGTTCAGTCGCACGGATTGCAGGTCGATCACGGTGCCCTCGGCGGGCGCGGCCTTGATGCGCAGGTCGAGCTCGAGCAGGCTGCCGCTGCCGGCACCCAGCGGGTTCATGCGCGCGGTGTCGATGCGCACGCTACCCGCGCCTTGCTGCTCGACGTAGAAGTCGAAGTCGGCGGTGGCGCTGCCGCGGCGCACCTGCAGCAGTTCGAGCACGCCGGGGTCGTAGCCGAGCTGGAGTTCGACGCCTTCGAGTCCTTCGGTGGTGTCCAGGCGCACCGGGACGGTGAGGATGTCGCCCACCCGCGCCGCGAGCTCGCGCGGGACGTCGACCAGGGGGTCGGGACCGCCGAGGTTAATGGTGATGTCGAGCGGGATGTCGGGGATTTCGGGACGCGCGAGGCCGCGCACTTTCTGCAGCAGGTAGCTGGCGTCGACCGCGGTGAATCTGCCGTCGCCGTTGAGGTCGGCCACCAGCAGCGGGCTCACCTCGGGCCAGGCGCTGAAGCCGCTGTCGGATCCGCTGACGATGCGCGCGACGCGCTGGACGTCGAGGGTGGTGAGCCGGGCATCGCCATCGGCGTCGCCCACGTAGCCTACGACGTGCAAGGCGGCGCGCGTGGTGGCGCTGGCGGCAGTGTCGCCGTTGATGGCGTCGATGCCCATCGCCAGGGTCTGTTTGCGGGCATAGGGTGCGTCATCGGGAACACGGGCGTCGAGACTGAGCAAGGTGATCCGCCCGCCCGCCAGGGGGGTGTCGCTCAGCAGCGTGATGCCGGCCCGGGCAAGGCCGCCGGCGAGGGCTTCGGTGGTGAAGCGCACTTCGGCGCCAGCCGGCAGGCCGGAGCCGGCTTGCACACCGCTGATCCGCAGCAGGCTCGGGTCGTAGTCGAGGTGGAACTGGAGGGTCTTGATGCCCCCGGGGCTGTCGAGGCTCAGCGGCAGGCCCTGCCCGGGCGCGGGAACGTTGACCTGCTGGCCGGGACCGCGCATGAAGTCGGGCAATGCGAACTCGCCGCTGCCGCTGCCTTGCACGGTGAAGCCGCCCTGGTAGTCGTCGCCCACGATGCCGTCGGCGTTGCCGTCGAGGGCGCCACCGCCGGCGTCGTGGAAGCCGGCCGCGCCGCTGCGCAGGGTGAGGCTGTAGTGGTCGTACTGGAGTGGGGCTCCGGTGCGGATGAAGGTGAAGCCCTGGGCATCGCCATCCAGGGTGAGGCTGCCGGTCAATGCTCCGACCAGCTCACCGCTGATCTGGACGTCGGTGGCGGCGGGCGCCTGACCAGGTCCCACGGCGAGATCGATGACACTCGGGTCGATGGCGTGGTTGAAGCGCACGGCGAAGCCGTCGGCCTGGACGTTGAAGGCGCTGACGAGCAGCGGCGCGGCAATGATGTGGAGTTCGACGTCGGTGAGGGCGGATCGGGCCTGACCGTCGCTCGCGCGGTAGGTGAGCTGGTCGCCACCGAGGTAGCCGGCATCGGGGGTGTAGTGGAGCACGCCTTGGGCGTCCAGACTCAGGCCCCCGTGCAGGGGCGCATCGATGATGACGGCGGACAGGGCGTCGCCGTCGATGTCGCTGTCGTTGGCGAGCAGGTCGAGCACGACGCTGCGGCCTTCCAGGACGTCGATGCTGTCGGCCTGGGCCACCGGGGCGTCGTTGACGGGGCTGATGCTCAGGCTGACGGTCGCGAGGCCGGAGATGAGGCTGCCGTCGCTCGCAACGTAGCTGAAGCGGTCGGGGCCGTTGTAGTCGGCAACCGGGGTGTAGGTCAGGGTGCCGTCGCCGTTGACCACGAGTGCGCCGTGCGCCGGACCTTGCTGGACGATCGCGCTCAGCGCGTCGCCTTCGGCATCGTGGTCGTTGGCCAGCACGTCGAGCACCACGCTGCCGTCCTCCTGCAGGCTCGCCGCGTCGTTCACCGCCACCGGCGCGGTGTTCCCACCACCCGACCCGATGAAGTGCACGTCCGCAATGCTCACCCGAGAGCCCGCTTCCCCAAAACCGAGAAGGTCGAAGTAGACGGTCACGCCGTCCGGCGCGGCGACGCCCGTCAGGTCGATGGTCACTTCGATGGGCGCGGCGAGATCGACGGGCAACGTGGCACCGTCGAGTCCGCTCAAGGTGACCGCAGCGCTCTTGAAGATCGCGCCGCCGGCCTGGATGTTGAGCAAGGCATCGGTGCGGGACAGCGTCGCGGTACCTGCCACGGGAAGCCCGGTGCTGGCATCGAGAAGCGCCACTTCGAACGCATCCGGAGGCAGATCGCCGCGTGGATCGAATTGCGCGCCGGTAAGGGCGAAGCGCAACGCCTGCGCGCCGAGGGGAACGTTGAACGTCCGGGCGGCACCGGTCGTGACCGAGGCGTCCTCCGACAGCACGATCCGCCCCGCGTCCTCGGTTGCGCCTCCGCGGAGCTGCCATGCGTCGGCGGTTGCCGCGACGAACGCCGAGATCTCCGCGCTCGGACCGGCAAGCGGCACTCCCGATGCTGGTGCAAGCGCCCCGGCCAGCACCGCGAATAGCGGATCAGCCGCCACGACCGGCGTCGGCATGGACGCAACATCCGCTTGCTGAGGCAACAGGCGTACGCCGGGCGGGATGGACGCCGCCATGAGCGTATTCGCGCCGTCATCGTGCCCGAGACCGAACCAGTGTCCGAGTTCGTGCGCCACCGCGGAGAGCAGGTCCACGCCGCCGCCGGCGTCCGGGGACAGGGACAGGGACAGGGTTCCATCCGATTCCGTCTGGAACTCCTCATTGACCATCGGGGTCGTGTCAATGAACCAGCCTGCGCCAGCCGCATCGCGGTCGACGACCAGGCGTGCCGGGGCATCCGGATCGGCGCTGACGGTCAGCGCCGCCAATTGCCCGGGATCGAGATCATCGATCGCGAGTTCGATTCCGGCTGCGGAATCGAGTTGCGCCTGGCCCAGCCCCGCATCGCCCCACCTCGAAAGAGCCGCCGCGAACGTTGCACCGAGCTCGTCGGGAGCAAGGGTCGCGGCTGGCGCGGCCGCGCTCACGGATACGGAAGCGAGCGTGAGCGGAGCAGGCAAGGCCTGAAACGTCGGCCGACCCACGACCGCATGAAAGTGGTGATGATGCGGATTCAGCGGCGTCGCGACGATCGGCTTGACGCTGGCGCTTTCGTAAGAGGCGTTGCCCAGGATACCGTCGCTGATGACGTCGAGCGCCGCGCGGATGCGCCAGTGATCGGGTTGATTGGCGGTCGGATCGCCTCCGATCCAGGCATTCACCCATTGATCCTGGACGTCTGCGGCCTGCTTGAACAGATAGATGTCGCGCACGACGACCGCTTCCCATTCCTGCAGACCCGATTGAATTTGGCCCGACGTATCGGTGCTCAGGAAATACGCCAGTCGCTCGTCCTGCGTATCGAAATTCGGCGGCGGCGTCACACCCGTCCGGCGGATCATGACCGCATCGGCCGACATTTTCTTGCCGGGAGTGGCATCGGTGGAAGCGAGGGTGACCGCCAGCTTGGTGCCCGCGGACGTGACCGAGCCGATGCGGACCCACTGCGTGCCGTTGATGGTCTCGGTGGGGTTCGCGCCGCCATTCTGGTCCTGCGATGACGCCATGGACTGGTCGACCGTCGCGGTGGCAAGCGCTCCCGCCGTGGTCGAATTGTCATCCACCGTGTACGTGGCGGCTGCGGTCTTCTGGAACTGGGTCCCGCCGACCGTCACTTTCGCGCTGTCCCAGGTCGCGTACACATCGTAGCTCCCGCCGACCACGACGTCGTTGAAGGTCCACTCCGCGGTCCGCCCGACTTTCGGCGAGGCAACGCGGTTGCGCCCGCCGTAGCCACCGCCGTCGTTGCTCCAAACCTGCCCGCCGGTCTCGACGTATTTTCCGACATGCACGTCGTTGCCGGTGTCGTTCAGCACGATGGGCGACGGCGGCACCTTCAGGGCCGGGCGCACCAGCATCGCGTCGGCGACGACTCGCTGACCGTTGGACGCCTGCGCCGCGTCGAGCTTGATGCTGAGCGTGCCGCTCGCGCCCACGTGCACCACGCCCAGTCGCACCCAGTTTCCGGTCCCGTTGTCAGCGGCGATGACGTCACCGGGGAGGTCGGCTTGCGCGCGCGGCGACAGTCGCTGGTTCACTGTGACCGTGCTGGTAACGCCGGTGCCTGGATCGATGGCGTACTCCACGGATTTGGCGCGGTTCGCTTGCGCCGCCCAGGTAGTCCAGATTTCGTAGTCGGTATCCGCGGCGAGCCCGTTGTAGGCCCACTGGGCCTGGGCACTGCTGCCGGGCACCGCATAGCGCGCGGCCGCAATCGCGGTCTGCGCGGTGCCCGCCGCTGCGCCGAATCCCGCCGGATCATCGCTCCAGGTACCGGTTTCGGAATAGGTCCCGGCTCCCACGTCGCTGCGATCCTTTGCCTTGGTGGTCGGCGAACCGAAGAAGGGGGCATCGATCAGCCCGTCGATGCGTTCGTAGCGCACGCGCACGTCGATATCGGTGCCGGCCCAGTGCCCGCCTTTGCCCGCGTGCGTGTAGTCGAGGTGGAGCGTCGTCAGACCGTTGATCGCCTGCGTCGTGTTTTGGATGGCCCGCAGCGCCACGGTCGATCCCCAGCTGTTGTAGAGATCCGCGCTGTCGTACTCGGGGAACGCGAACTCGACCGAGATCGGATTCGCGTCGTCCGTGGCACGGCGGATGACATCCAGAGTCCATGACGTCGTGTAGCGCTCTTCCATGGTGGCTTGCGCCTGCCAGTTCCCGGCCTCGGCGGCGGTCAGCATGATGTCGAACGCGCCCGCGCTGGCATCGTCGACCAGTTCGACCCAGTGCGGCGCATTCTTCGCATTGAGCCATGCGAACGAGGTCGGGTTCGCCGAATTGATCGCGGATTTCTCGATGCGCCCGGGCGTCACGATGGCGGGCTCGTCCGGCTTGGTGGCGATCGGGACGATCCGGGTGTTCGCGCCGGGCTTGGTCGACCCCTCGAACAACCGGATCGCCGATTCGAACGCGGTCATCGCGTTCGCCTGGATGATCTTGTACTGGCTGCCGATCTTCTCCCACTCGTACGGGTAGCCCTCGTCCGCGGTCGTATCCGCCGTCTTCGTGACCCCGTCGATGCCGGTGACCTGCTGCAACTGCCAGTCGCCGTTCACGTCGAGCGGCGTGCCATCGAAAGTGCGATAACCGAGGAAGCGCAGGCGCTGTTGCACGCGATAGACGTCCAGCGGCATGTTCTGCGCCGTCTCCAGGACCTGCGGATCGAGCGCCCCGACCGATGCACCCTCCATCTCGAAAGCCGTGTAGCCGTCCTTGATCGCGAGATCGACCACCACGGACACCAGATCTCCGTTGCCATCGACATAGCCGAAGGTGAGCGAGCCCTGCCCCGCCGGCAACGCCTTGCCCTTGAGGATCAGGTCGACCGCATGGTCATTGATGGTCGGTGCGAAATAGGCGATCCCCGTGTCCTTCACCTTGCTCGCGAGGGCGCCGTCGGACTTCATGTCCTGCTGGACGTATTCGTCCTTGAATTTCACCACCTGCCCGCCGGTGGCGGACATGACCACGAAGTCGTGGGCTGCCTGGGCTTCGGCCGCGCCATGGTTGACCTCGATGATCTTGCGGAAGTCGATCTTGGCGACGTCGCCGTAACGCACGTCCAGCGATCCTTCCGCCGATGCCGGCGGCCGCTGCGCCACCAGCCCTTGCGGCGAGGCGCCGGCCCCGATCGGGGCCATCGTCGAACCGTCGGGAACGCGGAACACCGGGCGATTGCCCTCGATCACGACCTGCATGTCGGACTTCAGATCGACGCTGGGGAACAGGTCGTTGATCGGTCGACGTTGCAGCCGATCGAGTTCATCGGCCGTGGCCGCGTCGAGCGCGCGCACGATCTCGGTGGCATTGAACGCGAAGACGGCGTTGACGCCGCGATACGCGGCATAGAGGATCTTGCCGTCCGCGGAGAGCACCAGGTTGTCGGGAAAAGACAGCGGCGTGGGGCGCGTTGCGGCAACCAGTTGCGGCGACGGCCCGAGCGGATCCTTGATGATTCCGACGTTGCCACCCGCCGGCTTGAACGGGTCGTAGTCCGGATCCTGCGAGGGGATGCCCTGCACGAAGGTGTTGAAGCCGGTCACGAATGCGTACCGGAAGTCCGCGGTGAACGCGATGCCGACGATGTTGTTGACGTCGAAGTAGTCGTTGGAGGGTCCCAGGACCATGCCGAGCGACCCCCCAACGTCGAAGCTCGGGTGCGCGCTGCTGCCCGACTCCTTGATGAACTGGACGCCGGTCGCATCGGGACGGCGATTGGCCAGCATCATGCGATTGGCATCGTCGGTCGCGGCGAGCGCGTAGGGCTCGCCGTCGATGTCGACAGCTTTCAGTACCTTGCGATAGGTGGCACTGCTCGATACGAGGTCGATCACGAAGACCTTGCCCGCGTCGCCCCGCTGATTGCTGCCGAAGGTCACCGAACCCGGCGCGGCGACATACAGCCTCGTGCCGTCCGCGTTCAACGCCGCCCCGCGCTGCAGGATGGGGTCGTCCTGGAGCTTGATCTGCGCCACTTCCTCGTTGTAGTGCCTCGACGCGGGATCGATGTCGACGATCCGCACCACAGGCGCGACCTCGTCGATCACGTACAGGAATTTGCCTGCGGCGTCGGCGACCACCCAATAGGCCGAAGCGCCGGGCGACCTGAGCGTGATGGCGTCGATCGCCGCCGTGCTTCCATCGATATCGATGGTGTGGATTCCCACGGTATCGATCACGGCGATCTTGTTCGAGTTGCGCAGCGCGACGTAGGCCCGGCTGAGATCCGGCGTCACGGCGATGGATCGGGGATTGCCCGGCACCGGCACGCGCGCCACCAGTTCCGCGGAATTGGCGTTGATGAAAGCGACCTTCTGTTCGACCGACAGGGCGCCCAGCACGTAGGCCGCGTTCGGCTTGAGGCGAATGATGTTGCTCTCGCGCGATTCGACGGTGGAACTCTGGTTGCCGTCCACCGACGTGACCACGCGGTAGTTCGGACGGATCACCTGGATGTCGGTCGCACCGATGGCGACCTCCACGGGGACCGTCACTTTCAATGTCCCGGTCCCGTTGGGCGCGATGGTCCCGGTGATGCCGGTGTCGACGATCTTCACCACCTTGCCGTAGGTGAACTTCACGTTGAGATCCGAAACCGCGGTGCCTAGCCGCTGGCCTTGCTCGTTCGCGGGAGCGTCGGGCCACAACAGGCGGCTGCCGCTCAGCGTGAGTTCCGGCGTGAAGCCGTCGTTGCCGCCGAAGAGGTTCAGGGAGACGCTGTCGAGAAATGGCGGTGCGCTCGCTTCGGTCGCCGTATCCCTCAGCGTGACCTGCCCGGTCATCTGTGCGACCGTGTCCGGGTTCACGTCGACGTTGGTCGCCGCGAGCGTGACCGGGAGCGCATCCGGCGACAACTGGATCACCTTGGTCTGGATGACACCGACCTGGAACACCATTGTGAACAGACCACCGAGCCCGGTAAGCATGCCCACCGCAGCGCCGCCGACGGGCGAAAAGGCGACCAGCGCCATGGCGGTGAGCGGGTCGAGACCCAGCGGCACCGACACCAGGATCTTGCCCCGGATGCGTCCCACCTGCCCCGGAAGTTGCTCGGTGATCATGTATAGGCCAGCGTCGTTGATGCCCGGCGACGGCGGCGAGTTGGTGTGCGCGATGCCGGCCTCGTCGACGACGCCGTCTTCCACGTACCACCAGATCTTCTGCGGCACGCCGTTCTCGTCCGGCAACGTCCCGGCCCGGAACACGGCGATCTCGGTTCCCGGCGCCACGCCGTTCGTAGCGAGCGAGATCCGGGCGCCGACCTTCAGTGCCTTGCCGCCGGTGTCGAGGGTGAACGCACCGAGAAAACCGAAACCCTGAGGAACGGCATCCGGCAGCGCATCCGGCGCGACCGAGTGCACCGCGACCGTGGTACCGACGTCCACGGCGCCCGGAGCGATGGACAGCGAAGTCGTCGCATCGGCCGCGATGACCGCGCCGTCCGGACCGACGCTTGCCGAACCGGTGGCAGCCTGAACGACGGAAGCCGCGATGCGAACCTCTTCGCCGCCCGAGATCACGGTGATTTCCGCGGTGCCGAACGCCAGCGCCTGCAGGCGCCCGTCGGCATCGACCGCAATGACGTCGGGCCGGCTGGAAATGTAGAAAACGTCCTCCTGCATGCCCTGCTCCAAAGTGCCGCGACCGACCAGCAGCCGGCGACTCTCCCTCGGCAGCAGAGCGACCGCGCCGGGGTACACCTCGAGCGGCGGCAATTCCGTCGGGGAGCCGTCGACCGAATCGGACGGAACCGGTTGGTCGACCGTGATGACGGTCGCCGCGTGGACGCCGTCGCGCGTCAGTTGGAGAATCGACGTGCCCTGCGCATGGCCCACGACGAATCCGCGCGGATCGATCGCCGCGACCGACTCGTCGGACGAGGCGACGTCCACGAACGAAAGCGGCACCGCGACCTGGTCGCCGTCCGCGAAGCGACCGACCACCGCGAGCGCAAGCGATCGACCGATCATGACGTGCGGTTGCCGCGACACCAGGTCGAGCGACACCAGCCGGGCATCCGAGACGGTGACGGCGAAACTCTTCGGCGCGGAGACCGAATGGCCGTCGTCCGCGACCACGGTGAAGCTTGCCTGGCCGACGAAACCCGCGTCCGGCGCGAACAGGATGCTGCTTCCGTCGCCGCCGATTGCGGCGCCCCCCCCCTGCACACTCTCGATCCTGAGGCTCACGCGATCCCCCTCGGGATCGTGCACGAGGCTGGTCAGGTCGAACGCGCGCGGCAGGTTCGCGTAGGTCTTGAGCGGCTGGACATCGAACTGTGGTGGCCGGTTCGGCGCGAAGCCCAGATTGGCGAACAGCAAAGCGCGATCGGTGCCATCGAGCACCCCGTCGCGGTTGGAATCCGCCTGTGCCAGGTAGTGCCCGGCGGTCAGCAACGAGTCGAGCGCGGCGGCGTCCGCGCCGTCCACCAGGCCATTAGCATCGACGTCGCCGGCCGCAAACACGCGAGCGGTGTAATCCCCGCTGCCCGCGCCCTTGAATTCCAGTTGCAGGAGGTCGGCGCGGGTGATGGAGAACAGCGCGAAGGCCCGGCCGTTGGCACTGCCGGTCACGATCGGGGTGAGGCCCGCGATCGTCGGGGTGTCGGGCACCAGTGCGGCGCCGGGCGTCGCGGCGACCTCCACGCCGAGCAGTAGCGCGCCGCCTGCGCTCGACCGAACCTCGCTCGCCTGGATGACGAGCGCGAACCGATCCACTTCGCCCGCGTCCAGGTGTCCTGTGAGTCCCTGCCCCAGCAACGCCTGGAGCGGTCCGGCATCGGCGACGGGATCGACCCCTGCCCCATCGTTCGTGTACCGGATCGAAGAACCTTCGCCCGTTTCGGCGACGAGCGTGAGGCGTTGCGGCGCTGCCGCGTCGTACGCATATCGGATCGATCGCGCCTGAGCGAGATCGCGCACGACCGTGAGATTGCCGTCGGCGTCGAAGGCGTACTGGAACGTGCGACCCGCCGAATCCATCACCTCGACCAGGCGTCCTTTTGCGTCCTGCTGGAAACGCAGGAAGCTGCCGTCGGACGCCACCATGCCGCTGTCCGCGATGGTGACGCGCTGGCCGTCCGTGAACCGGATCGCCGTGACTCCACCCCGCGCAGTGAGCTCGTATTCGGTGCCGTCCGGGGACTGCAGCGTGAATTGGGCGCGCGTGGATGCGTCGGTAACCGGGTTGTAGGGGGTACCCGCCTCGAGGTCGTAGAACCGATCCGCACCGCGCTGGAGATTCGCGTCCACGGAACGGAGTTGCCAGCCGTGGGAATCACCTTGCGTCACCCAGCGCGGCGCCCACCAGGAATAGGCCTGCCCGCGTTGTTCCAGCGGCTGGAAACTGAACGCGACCCGCTCGCCGGTCGGCAAGGTCACGTAGGCCAGGGCGCCGGCGCGCAGGACATCGGCCGCAGTTCCGGTGCTCGGGATGTCGGTGACCAGTCGCACGTCGCGCCAGGGCAGCGACCAGCCGCGCCCGAAGGTGCCTTCGATGTCTGCGGTCAGAGAATCGTAGACACGGACGAAGTCGAGGGATCGGCCGGCGATTTCCCAGGAGAAATCGGTCTCCTGCCGACGGTATCCGGATCTGGTCGCGTTGGAATCGACGTAGATCAGCGTCTCGGCTTCAGCGCGCCGACCGGCGATGTCGGTGGCGCCGAGTCGCAGCCGATAAGGGCCGTTTTCCCAGCCCGTCGGATCGAGATCGAACAAAACAGCCTGGTCCATAGCCGTGGTGCCGCTCGCCAGGGTGACGAATCGATCGGAGCCGAAGCGGGCAATCTCGAGGACCCAGCTATCGAGATTGCTGTCGTCGATCGAACCGACCAGCGCCGTGGTCTCTGTTACGTAGCGGCCCGGCAGGGTCGCGTCGAAAGCGACGGCGGGTACGGCTACGTCGGCCGGATCGCGCACCTTGAGCGTCTTCTCGATGGTGTTCGAGAACCCGTCGAGATCCGTGACGGTTGCCCGGAGGCGGATCAGCCCGAGCCGGTCTGGAGTCAACACCGCGCGGCCCTGGGCGTCGAGCTGCACGGCGAGCCCGTCGACCGAGAGCGACTTCCCGGCGATGCCGGAGAAGGCATCCCCCAGCACGCTCACCGTGACCGGTTGTCCCGGCACCACGGGAAATCCCGGCGTCAGTTCGATGCTCGCATCGGGCGGTATCGCGGTCTGCAGGACCCGCAGCACCAGGCCCTCGGTCGTCGTGACTTTGCCGTCCGTGACGTGCACCAGGACAAGTTGATCCCCCACCTGGCCCGGTCCGGGCGTCCAGCGGAACTCGCCGCTCGCGGCGTCGAGGCTGGCGCCGGCAGGCAACTCGTCCACCGAGAACGTGAGCGTTTCCGCCGAGTCTGGATCGCTGGCTCCGATCCGGAACGCCAGGCTCTGGCCGAGCACCACCGCGTGATTGGTGAATTCGAGCGCCGGCGCGCGATTGACGTCGGCGATCGTCAGCTGCACGTCGAGCGAATCGGCGGCGCCGCTCGGATCGCGGGCTTCGAATCGCAGCGTGTAGGCACCCGCCTGGTCGTAGTCCGGCGTCCATTCGAACGTGCCGGTGGCGGTGTCGAAGAAGCTGCCGCGCGGCAGCGCCGTGACCGCCCGGTAGGTCAGCGCGTCGGCGTCCGGGTCGGTCCCGACCAGCGTGAATCTGACGACGCGCTGCTCCTGCCCACCCAATGGCGGGATGCGCGCCAGCAGCGGTGCCTGGTTGGTTTGCGCGACGCGGATCGAGAATGTGTCGCTCGACGACGCGGTCCCGTCGCTGGCCGTCACCGTGACGTCGTAGCGACCCGCCTGGAACAGGTTCGGCGTCCACGACAGAATTCCGCTCCGGGCGTCCAGCGCCGCGCCGGGGGGCAGGGAGGCGGACGAGAACGTGATCGCGTCGTTGTCGCCGTCGAGCACCTGCATTTCCAGGTGCAGGCTGTCGCCTTCCTGGACCGTCTGCTCGGCCACCGGCAGCAGCAGCGGCGCGCTGTTGGTGGCGCGCACCACGAGCGCGAAGCTCTGGTGATCGGCACCGACGGCGCCGGCTCCATTGTTGCCGTTGTCGTGCACGCCGATCGTGACCTGCCTGGTGCCGAGGTCCGCTGGCGTCGGCGTCCATGTGAACACCGCCATCCCATATGCGACGCCCGGCGTCAGTTTCGCGCCCGTCGGCAACGCATCCGCATCGAACATCAACGGGTCCTGGTCGAGATCGTCGGCTCGCACCGTGAACGCAAGCGTCTGCCCGATGACCGCCACCTTGTCACCGATGATTTCCAGCACCGGGGGTTCCGCCGGCGAATCGGAAGAAATCACGAAGGTGCGCGCGGCGGACTGGCGCGCCTTCGGGCCGTCCCCATCGCCGTCGTCCGTCGCAGTCAGCGTCACCACCGAATCGCCGCGATCGTTCTCCCCGGGCGCGAGCCGCAGTCTCGCCTTAGCGTCGGCGTCGACGATCAGGGTCGCAAAGCGCGGCAGATTGGCAACGGCATAGGTGAGCGCATTGCCATCCGGATCGGTGGCGGTGACCGGCACATCGAGCACCTGACCCTTGGCGACATGGATCGTGCCGAGCTCCGGGAGTACCGGTGGCCGGTTGGCGTTGAGCACGACGATCGAGACGTCCATCGTTGCCGAGAGCGGATTGCCGGTTCCGTCTCCATCGTCGATCGCGGAAAAGTGCACTTCGTAGTTCCCCGCCTGCGCGAAGGACGGCGACCAGCTGAAGATTCCAGTGGCTGCATCGAAGAGCGCGCCTTGCGGCAGTCCGCTCACCTCCACCTGCACCGATGGCGGTGTTCCCTCGAAGTCGCCGAGCGTTCCGTCGGGCAGTCGTTCCGGCGGCACGTAGCCGGGATTGTCGGGGTCGCGGGCGAACGCCCGGAAGCTGAGCGGCTGGCCTTCCAACGACCGCAACCCCGTGACCGGATCGAACTGTGGCGCCGCATTCGCGTTCGCGACGTTCAGCTTCAGCAAGGTGTTCGAGTGGAGCCGGCCGTCACTCGCGATGATGTCGATCTCGTAGGCGCCGGCCTGATCGTAACCGGGCGTCCATTCGAATACGCCGCTTCCCGGATCGAGGAACGCACCCGGCGGCAGGGTCGCGGAGGTGAATGCGATCGCGTCCCCTTGCGGGTCCGAGGCATCGAATCGGATGCGTATTGGATCCCCTTCACGCACCTCCCGCTCCGGGACCGGCTTGAGGATCGGGGCCGCGTTCCCCGGCGCCACGACCACCTTGAGCACGTGCATCACGCTCCCGCGACCGTCGGACCCGATGACCGTGACGCCGTCATAGACGCCGGCGCTGCCGAAACTCGGGGTCCAACGCAGCAGGCCCTGCTCCACATCGAACACCGCGCCTGGTGGCAGGCCATCCACCACGACGGTGGCATGGTCGCCATCCGGATCGGTGATTCCGATCGGCAGCACGAAGAGCAGGCCTTCGTGCAACAGGATCTCGTCCGGAAGCTCATCGAGCTCGGGCGGCCGGTTGGCCCCGGCGGTGATCACGGTGAAATCCTGCGTCGCGTAGGCACCGCGCGGATCGTAGGCACGAATCGTCACCCGCGAATTCGCTTCCGCCGCGTCGTCCGGCTCCCACGTGATCTCGCCCGATTGCGCATCGATCGCCATGCCCTCGGGGCTGCGCAGCAGGACGTACTCGAGACGCTCGCCATCGGGATCGGCGGCGTGGGCGGTGTAGGCATACGGTGTGCCGATCGCGGCGAATGTCTCCGGCTCCGAATCGAAGTACGGCGACTGATTCGGGTACGGAAGCGCGTATATTCCGGCACCGATCAGCGCGCGCTGGTTGGCCGGATTCTCGATGGTGACCGTCTGCACCACGGTCGATGCGCCTGGCTGCAGCCGACCGTCGGTCAGCGTCTGGCTGAGATCGAGCAGCCAGTAGCCGCTGGTCGTCGCGAAGCCGGGCGCGCCCGGCCGGCCGGCGAAGTAGCGGCCCGGATCGAGCATCAGCATCAACGGGGCCTGCAGATCGTACGCCCCGGTATTGGTGACCCGGACCTCGAATGAGACGGTTCCGTGTTCCCGGTCCGATCGGGTCTGTTCGAACGACAACCCGACCAGCGCCGAGAAGTCCTCGACCGCCACGAAGCTGGTGACGTACGGCAGCGACAGGGGCAGCCCGCCGTTGCTCTGGACATCGGGCCCCACGTGCAGTTCGTACTGACCGGGTCTCAGGGTGCCGGCGAACAGTCGCGCAGTGCGGGTGGCGGCGTCGAACTCGACGCGATCGAGCGCCAAATCGTCGCCGTCCACGGTGAGAAGGTAGTTCTGTGGATTCAGCACGGACCTGGGATCGTCCACGTCGCCCTCGAACATCCGCTCGCTGAAGGTGACCGCGATGGCCTGCATCGGCAGCGGCACGACGACGCCGTCCGGTGGATTGGTCCGCACCACCTTCGGCGCCACCAGCGGCGCGATCACGTCGATGCGATCGGCGTTCGCGACGAGCAATCGGCCGTCGGCGGTGGCGGCGAGCTGCTCCGCGCCCGGACCGCCGGTGGCGAGCGCCACGCGCCGCAGCGTCACCGTATCGATCATGAACAGGCTCGCGCCGGCCGCATCCCCCGGCCACGCCTTGGCGGAGACGAACAGCAACCCGTCGAGCTGCGTCCCGCTGCGCCCGAAGGCGAGCGAATCGACCTCGGCATCGAACACGGCCATCGCCTGGGCACGGCCGCGCGTATCGAACTTGAGCACCGTGCCGCGTTTCGGCCAGCTGGTCGCCCACAGCGCTCCGGCGCCGTCCAGCGCGAGATCATCCACGCGCGTATCGCTGAAATGCCGGAACGTGCGCGTCACGGTGTCGAACAATTCGATGCCGTCGCCGGACGATACATACAGATCGTCCGTTCCGGTCTTCGCCACCAGCGATTGCGTGAGACTGTCGCCGAAGCGCTCGAGGATCGCGCCGGTGGCCGCATCGAGCAGGAGCAGCTGGCCGCCGCCGCTGGTCGCCCACAATTGGCCGCTGCGATCGTAGGCAAGATCGAAGACCGGATCGGACAGCGTCTGGAACGGGTTCAAGACGCGTCCGCCGTCCTGCTCGAACCGATAGAGCGAGCCCCGATTCGCGCCGCCGCTCGCGATCACCTTGCCGTCCGCCTCGACCAGCAGCGCGAGCGGCCCGATGTGCGCGTGGCTCTGCGCGACCCCGATACCGAACTGCGCCCCCACGAACGGCGCCAGCACCTGACTGAATTCCGATGGCTGGTCGGGCGGGCTCGCGGGAATCTTCAGTTCGGCCTGCGTGAACAGCGGGTTGGTCGATGGCGCGGCGCTCGGGGCGGGTGGCTGGCCGACGTCCTGCGTGGTGGACCCCACGGTCGGGGCGCCGCCCACATTGGGTCGCGATCCGTCGTCGGGTGCGGTGGCGCCGGGCGGTGGGCGTTCGCGATTGCCGGCGTTGTCGGTCGACAGCGCGAGGAACTGATAGGTGTGTCCTGCGCTCCCCTGGTAGATGCCCGAGGTCTCCCCGGTCTGGCGCTGCCAGATCTTCCAGTCGCCGCCGTCCTCGGAGACGTAGACCGTGGTGTGCTTGATGCCGGAACCACCGGCTTCGTCCGCCACGTTCCAGCGCACGTCGTAGTCCGCACCCTGGGTGCCGATGCGCGTTGCCGTGGTCGTGGTGACCGGAGCGGCACCGTCCAGCGTATGGGTGACCTCGTTGGTGTCGTACGGCGCCTGCGTATTGAGGATGACCCGGGCGCTGGCCTTGATGTCCGCCCCGGTCGCAGCGCCGAATGCGCCCTGCACGCTGTACGTGACGAACCCTTCGCCCGGACCGGCCGCGGAGTTCGGCGGCAGCAGGCCGCGCGTGGCGTCCGCAAGCACTTCGCCGGTTTCCGGGTCGATGGCCTGCAGCACCCAGCTCGCGGTGCGCGTGGTGATGTCGATTCCGGCGCTGACGCGGAGCACATAGCCCTTCGATTGGGTGAAATCGAAGTCGCTCTGAAAACTCGCGCGATCGACGGGCATGTGTATGTTGACGTCGCCGATCTTGAGATCGCCCAGTCGGAAAGTGCGCACGTTGACCGAATCGTCGAGCGTGGTGACGACGCGGATCTCGTTCGCCACCGTCGTGGCGTCCGGCGGATTCTGGAACCGCACCGTGTAGGGCAGCGTCGTGTTCGCCGGCACGAAGCCCTCGAGGCCGACACCCTCGGGTCCGCTGATGGTCGCGGCGGAGGTCTCCGCAGCGACCGCTTCGTACAGGCTCTGCAGGTCCAGCGCATCGATCTGGTCGGATGCAGCCACGGATGCGAAGTCCGGCAGCGCGCCGCTGGGACTGAAGCCCAGCCACGGCGAGAAAACGTTGAAGGTCTGGAAATAGGTCTGTTGCGACAGGCCGAGATCGTAGTCGGCGAACAAGGGCAATGCCGGCACCGGAATGTCGTACGGCGGGCACTCGTCGGATTCGCGCGTGTCGTAGTGGTCGATGGGCGCCAGCTTCTGCGGCTGATCGCCATACCAGCGGTGCACCTGGTCGAAGAACGCGCTGAGGCTCGACGGACTGGCGATCTGCGCACCCGCCGGCCCGACCAGTACGCCGGTGGCGAGCACGGCGAGCGTGCTCATGACCTTGGGATCGAGGCGGATCGGCGGGGCTTCATCCTCCGGGCGCAACAGTCCGCTGTCCTCCAGCGCGGCCAGGTAGGACAAGCGCCACGCTTCCGGATCGGCCGCGAGATTCACCAGGGCGGCATTGGCACCCGCGTCGGCGAGGATTGCCGAACGCAGGCTGGCGGCGTCATCGCTCTGTCGCTGCACGAATTCCGCCCGCGTCATCGGCGTGGCGGTGGCGTACACATTGAAGCGGAACGGAATGTAGAGCGGGTCGCAATCGTCGAGGATCGCCTGGTCGGGGTCGGTGAAGATGCGCTGCAGGAGCGAGCCGACCTTGTCCAGGGTGTCGTACTTGCCCTCCGCGTCCCACGCGGGGCGGGCGTCGTACACGGCGCGCTTGAACCCTTCGAAATCCCGGGCCGCGATCTCTTTGAGCCCCGGGTAGGTCAGCACGTTGAAACTCATGCCCACGTAGCCGCCGGCGGCCACGTCGAACGCATAGCCCGACGCATTCATGAATCCCGTGGTATTGGTCTCGGAATCGAGACTGATCCAGGGCACTTCGGTGCGCTGTCCGTCGGGGGCGCCGCGCACGTTGGAATTGAAGGTGACGAAGGGCAGGTCGAAGATCTCGCCGTTCTCGCCGATGTCCGGTGCGCCGAACTCGAAGTACACGTACGGCGTGTCGACGTTGGTAAGACTCTGGAGCGAGATCCCGTACAGGCCGCTCTGTCCCGCGGGCACCACGCGCGGCCCGCCGAGACCGATGGTCACATCCGGCTCCAGCGCCCGCTCCACCAGATAGCGGTAAGGCACGATCGCCTCGTCGCCGTCGGGATTGATGACCTTCAGGTCGTACAGACCGTGCGGTGCCTCGCGGAAATCGAAGATCGCGATGATCGTCGTCGCGTCGATGACCTCGTAGCGCGCCGGGGCCAGCTCCGCGATGTCGGGGCGCACGAGCTTCAGCAGCGCGTCCGGCTTGAACGCGGCGCCGCGCACCGTCATCGTCACCCAGCGGCTGTCGCCACCCTGGTCCTGGCTCACGTCGGTGATCTGGAACGGGAGCAACTCGGCCACGAGCGTGACCGGAACATCGGAACGCGGACCGGAACGTCCCTGCACGAGTATGTAGTACTCGCCCGCCTTGGTCGTCGGCACGAGCGCCCGTTGGTCGGCGGCGAGCGGATCCTCGGAGGAGGCGTCGAACGCGGCCCCGCTCGGCAGCGCGGCGTAGCGCACGTACAGTTCGTTCGCGGCGGCGGCTTCGACCGAATCGAGGCTCACCCGCAGGGTCTCGCCGGCCCCGACCACCACGCGGTAGAGCCTGGCCTGCGTCGGGGAGAGCGTAGTATCGAAGGCAACGCCGAGATGCAGTTCCGTTACCGCCACTGCGAGGGCATCGGCCGACGCCGTGGTGTTGTTGCGCTCGTCCGCACCTTCGTAGACGTCGTTGAAGATGTCCGTGCGCACCAGGATCCGGTACTCACCCGGCATCGCAACCGGCAATGTCGCGGTGAGGTGGCCCGTGTACGTCCCGCCTGCTTCCAGCGTGCCGGAGAACTCCACGCGGCCGAGCAGGCGATCGGACAGGTCCCACTGCGAATCGGCGGACAGGTACACGGCGTCGGCCCAGTTGCCGGCGGCCTGCGCGGCTGCGACGTTGGCCACGGTGAAGCTCAGGGTGACCGTGTCGCCCGAGGTCGCGCCGTTCGGAAGGTCGATGGACTGCACCACCAGGTCGGCCGGGGGTGGCAATTCGATCAGCACCGGGTCCGGCGACGGGCTCACGTTGTTGCGCTCGCCGGCGCCCTCGAACACTGCCCCGCGGCGACCGGGGTCGGCGCCGATGCCGGGCACGTCGGTCGAGACGAAGACGTAGTAGGAACCAACGAGATCGCGCGGCAGCAGCAGCTCGCGAGTCACCGAATAGGTCGCGCCCGCGGCCAGCCCGCCGGTGTGGATCACCTGGTCCACGTACCGGTCCGCCGTGGGGTCGAGGAATGGATCGGCGGACAGGTAGATCCGGTCGATCCACTGCGACTGCACCGCGGGTACGGCCGCGCTGCCGGTGTTGGTCACCGTATAGCTCAGCGACAGCGTCTCGCCGTGGATGATCCGCTCCGGCACCGTGACATCGGTCACCTCGAGGTCGGGCGCCGGCGTCAGCACCACGTCCATGGCTCGTACCGTCGTGTTGTTGCCTTCGTCGAGAAACTCCGGGACCGCGTCCCTGGTCAGCCGCACCTGCCCGACCTCGGTCGGCACGGCACCCCCACCGGACACGCCGAACACGTCGGAATCGGTGAACGCGATCAGGTAGAAGCGGCCTTCGGCGCCGTCGGGCAGCGCGAAACTGAAGTTCTGCGTGTAGCTCTGGTCGATCTCCAATGCGCCCAGGTGCTTGAACTCGGCGACCTGCAGGTCATTCTGATCCAGCGATGGGTCGCGCGACAGGTAGACCCGGTCGATCCAGGACCCTTCGCGCGTCGCGCGCGTGCCGACGTTCTCGACCACCAGGCTCGCGCTGACGATCTGCCCCGAACCGAGCGGGGCATCCGGCAGGGTCAATGCAGTCACCTGCAGGTCGGGTTCGCGATAGATCACGTCGATATCGCCGCGCTTCAGGTTGTTGCCGTTCCCGTCTTCCCACACGTGGGTACCGTAGAACTCGCGCACCTGCGCATTGCGCCCCGCCAGCGGTTCCTGCGTGTCGAAGCCGCTTCTCGCGTCGTAGTCGGGGAATACGTACAGGAAATACTGACCACCGTAGCCGCGCGGCAGGACGACCTCGGCCGATGCCGTGTAGCTCGCGCCCGCGGCGAGTCCGCCCGTATTGGCATGGACGAACGAGCCGAGCGCGACCGCCCGCGAGGCAATGAAGGTCGGGTCGGCGGAGATCCAGACCTGATTGCTCCACAGCCGCGTGCCGTCCCACACCGCGCCGCCCGCGTTCTCGACTGTCCAGCGGATCGTGGTCTTTTCGCCGGAATAGTTCTCGGGCAGCGCTTCGATGGAGACCACTCGCAGGTCTGCCGGCGGCGTAGCCACCAACGTGCCGGTGGTGCGGCTGTTGTTGTGCTCGTCGGTCTCCGGCTGGCTCGGCTGGAACGCGGTGTCCGTGTAGAGGGTCACGTAGAAGTCGGCCGCGGAAGGCGAGAGATCGAAACTGCGCGTCATCGTGTACTCGGCCAGCGAGGCGAGCGTGTTCGCCCGCTGGAACGAGCCGAGTTCCCAGACCTTCCCGCCGGGATCGTTCAGTCCGGGCTTGTCGTGCAGGTAGACGGTGTCGATCCAGTCGTTGCCGGCATCGCCCTCACCGGTGTTGCGCACGGTCCAGGTCACGGTGAAGGGTGCATCGGCCGAGCCCGTGGCATCGACGCTGAGCGCCACCACCTGCAGGTCCGGCAAGGGCGGCACCGGCGTGCCGATGATGTCGATGGCGCGCGCCTTGTAGTTGTTGTTGTCGAATTCGTTCGGATCGTCGGGATTCAGGTTGGTCGCGAGCAGGTCCTCGAACACCGCATCGTAGGCATCGCTCCACGGCGTCAGGTAGTAGGTGCCCGAGTCGATCTGCGCCGGGATGCGCACCTTGAGCGTCTGTTCATAGCTCTCGCCCACTTCGAGCCGGCCCTGATGCGCGATGGAACCGAGCAGGATGCCGCCATTGCCGCCGGGTGTAGGACGGGTCTTGTCGCGCGCGAGCCAGAGCGTGTCGGTCCAGGCCGCGGCGTCGGTCGGCGCGGAGCCCATGTTGGTCACCGTGAAACGAACCTCGACCTCACCGCCATAGATGCCCTGGACCGGGACCACGACATTGCCGACCACCAGATCGGACAGCGGTTGCGGTTCGACGAACACGCCCTTCGCGATGCTGTTGTTGGTTTCGTTCTGCTGCGGATACTCGTCGATGCTCCCGCTCGCGTCGGCCCGGACGATGAAGTGCCCCTGGCCGCGGAAGCGCTCGGGAATGATCACCGTGCCGGTCTCGCTGCTGTAGGAAGCGCCGGGATCGAGCGCCTGACCGTTGGCGAGGCTCGCGATGAGGATGTCATCGCCGCCGACCTTGTCGTCGAGCGAGAGGTAAACGTTGTCCGTCCACCGTCCCGCCGTCGCCACCGTGCCCCGATTGACGATGACGAAGCTCACCGCCGCGGTGGCGCCGGCCTGGACCCGATCGGGCGCGGTGATGGTCTGAACCTGGAGGTCCGGGCGGGCGTTGAGCGACAACAGGATCACCGAGTCGTCGGCCAGCGCGTTGTTGCCGCCAGCGGGCGATTGTTCGTACACGGCGGCGTTGGCATTCGTCGTCACCGTCACCTGCCACGCGCCCTCGATCCGGGCGGGAAGGCGGAAGCGTTCGGTGCGCGTGTAGCTCAGGCCTGCGCCGAGATCGTCGCCGTAGCTGAAGCTGCCGAGGGTGATCGCGGGCGCGTTCGGATCCCCCGGCTTGCGCAAAGTCACCGTATCGGTCCAGCCGCCCGGCGCCGTGGCCGCGCCTTCGTTGCGGACGCGCCAAGTGATCTCGACCGTCGCACCCTCCGTAGCCGCGACCGGGGCGAGGATGTCCTTCACGACCAGGTCGGCGGTGGGCGAGAGCGCGATGGCGACCGGGCCGGAGACGCGCTCGTTGTTGTCGGTGTGGATGAATTCGAACGGCCCGCCGGTGCGAACGCGCACGTAGAAAGTGCCCGTGAGCCCGTTGGGAACGGTGAGCTCGGCGACCCGTACGTAGCTGCCCCCTTCGGCCAGCACGCCGATATGGTTGGCCCCGAAGCTCGCCACGACGTCGCTGCCATCGGGGTTGCGCGAGAGCACGATGGAATCGGTCCAGGCCGCGCTGTCGGTCGGTCCGATACCCTCGTTGGTCACGACCCATTGCACGCGCAGCGGACCACCGGACTGGGCCGTGGTCGGCACATCCAGTTCCGCCACGACCAGATCGGCATAAGGGATCGGCATGACGTCGAACGCACCCGGCGCGGCAGCGGCATTGTTCGCCTCCAGCGCGTTCTCGAACACGGCATTGCCGCTGTCGGCGCGCACGAACAACGTATAGCGCCCGGTGAATCCGGCCGGCAGGAAGATCGATTCCGCCCGCACGTAGTTGGCTCCGACGGCGAGGGCGCCGTCGTGCACGAACGTGCCGAGCACGATGTCGTCGGCATCGCCGGCCACCGCGTTGCGCGAGGCGACGATCGCATCGGTCCATTGGCTCGTACCGCCCGCGCCGGTGCCGCTGTTCGTGACCGTCCAGCCGACGGTGATCCTGGCCGGATCGTCGACCGTCTGTGTGGGCGCAGTGACGTCCGAGACGATCAGGTCGGCGTAGGGCGACAGGGTGATCGCGATGGCACCGGTCGCGGTGTTGTTGCCCTCCGAAGCCCGTTCGCGTACGTCGTTGGCGGCGTCCGCAGCCACCAGCACGAACCAGTCTCCCGAGACGTCGATCGGCAGCGATACGCTCGTGGCAGCGTCGTATTGCGCTCCGGACGCCAGCGTGCCGTCGTGGCTCTGACTGCCCACCAGGCGGTCGGTGCCATCGAGCACCGTATCGCGCGACAGATAGACCCGGTCGGTCCAGGCACCCGTGGCGGCACCGCTGCCTCCGTTGCGCACCGTCCAGCGTACCGCGACGTCGTCGCCCGAAACGCCGGACACGGGCGCCGCGACAACCGTGACGGTGAGATCGGGATGCACGATGTCGAGTACGGCGTCCGACGTCATCGTGTTGTTGGCTTCGCGCCCCTGCTCGAACACTTCGCCGGCGGCATCGGCACGCACCAGTATGTGGAACGCGCCGTCGACACTGTCGGGCAACAGCACCGCCGTGCTTTCCCGGTACGACGCACCGACCGCGAGCGGCGCCGCATGGCTCACCTGTCCGATCTGGATCGCGCCGTTCAGGGTGCCGTCGACGGAGAAATAGATGCGGTCGACCCACGGCGCCCTGGCTTCGGCTTCGCCGTCATTGCGCACCTCCCAGGCGACCGTGACGCTCTGGGTCGGCAGCCCGAGGGCGGGTCCGGTGACCGCGAGCACCGCCAGATCCGCTGCCGGCGGGAGCGCCACGACCACGGGTGCGATACTGGCCCGGGTGTTGTTGGCGGTCAGGCCGTTCTCGAACACGTTGCCGCCGACGTCGGCCCGCACCAGGATGCGGAACGATCCCGCGACACCTACGGGGAGGTTCACCGATGCCGTCGCCGTATAGCTCTGGCCAGACGCCACGGGGCCCGTGTGCTGGACGCTGATGAGCGCCGTGTCGGAAGCATCCAGGGTGTCGTCATCGGACAGATACAGGCGATCGGTCCAGACGCCGCCCGCGACGCTGTCGCCCTGATTGCGCACGCGCCACACCACGTCGAGCGCATCCCCGGCCAGCGCCGCCGCCGCAGTCGTGACGACGTCGATGCTCAGGTCGGCATAAGGCGCCGTCAGTGTGATCGCGACGGGCGCGGAGGTGTTGTTCTGAAGAGTGTCCGGTTCGACCACGACCGCATCGCGATCGGTCACCACATAGGCCCGCAGCGTACCGGTGAACGCCAGCGGCAGCGTGAAGACGGCGCTCTGATCGTAGAAGGCTCCACCGGCGAGTCCGCCGTCGTGCACGCGCGTGGCCACGACCTGATCGTCGGCATTGCCCAGAACCGCATCGCGCGAGAGCACGATCGCGTCGGTCCACGTGCCCGAGGCCGCCACCGGTTCCAGATTGGTCACTCGCCAGGACACGGTGGCCGTATCGCCGCCTCGCGCGGAGGCGGGCGCCCGGGTTACGACGGCGCCAAGGTCGGCGTAGGTGCGGGCCTGGGCGGTGAAAGCAATGGCAGCGGCATTGTTGTTCTCGGCGCTCCCCGTGTCGTTGGCTTCGAGCACGGCACTCGCGCCGGAAGCGGCGCCGCTGTCCGTCGTGACCACGACGGCGATCACTCCGGTCCCCCGCAGGCCGTCCGGCAGCGTGAAATTCGTCAAACGGGCGTGCGCGCCCCCGACCTCCAGAGGTCCGTCCACGTTGTGCCCGGAATCGTGCAGGACGGTGCTGTCCAGGAGCACCTCCCCCGTGGTCTGGTTGGTGACGACGATCCGGTCGGTCCAGTTGACGATCACCGGGCGCGTACCCGTGTTCACGTCGTTCCAGCGGACCGTGACCGTGTTCCCCGGGAAAACACCGGCATTGTCGATCCGCAGGCCCTGCACCCGCAGGTCCGGCGCGGACGCGCTCTGCAGCGTGGCCACGTTGTTGGCTTCGCCGGAAACCCCGTTGGACACTTCCTGGATCGCGCCTCCGCTGTCCACGGTCACCGAGAATTCGATCAGGCCATCGCCGCCCACGCCCACGGGCCAGGCGAAAGCGAGGCTCCGGTCGACCGGCAGCGCGGAATCGATTGCGCCATCACCCGGCACGCTGCGCGCCAGGGTCTGCGAAAACAGGGTCTGGCCCGTCGACAGATTGCGCACCCGCACGATCTCGTCCCACCCCTGCACGGGGACGCTGTCTCCGAGATTTCGATCCTGCCAGCGCACGGTCACGGACTGACCCGCAGCCCAGCCTACCGGCGGATCCACGCTCAGGTTCGAGACTGTGAGATCGACGGTCTCGACCCTCGTGACGGTGACCGACACGGCGGCGGTATCGCTGCCGCCATGACCATCGCTGACGGTGTAGCGGAACACGTCGACCCCCTGGAACTGGGGTGCCGGCGTGTACGTCACCGTGCGCGAACCCGCGTCGATCACCACACTGCCCGCCGTATCCGTCAGGTCGAGCGCCGAGATCGTCAGGAAATCGCCGTCCGCGTCGGTGTCGTTGGCGGTCGCGGCGATGGTTGCCGGTACACCGACGTTAGTGGCGGCAGTGTCATCGAGTGCCTGCGGCAGATCATTTACCGCCGCGACCTGGATCGTCACGTTGCCCGTGGCTCGGGCGGTGGCATTCTCGATGGTGTAGGTGAAGCGATCGGTGCCGAAGAAATCCTGGTCGGGATGGTAGACGAGTCCACCATCTCCGCGGGTCTCGATGAAGCCATGCCCGGGCGTGCCGAGCTCCGCGACGCGCAGGGTGCCACCGTCGGGATCGGTGTCGTTCGCGAGCAGCGAAAGCTCCAGCGTC
Organism: Burkholderiales bacterium; assembly: GCA_038324085.1. Lineage (GTDB taxonomy): Bacteria > Pseudomonadota > Gammaproteobacteria > Burkholderiales. Next base: position 1,133 of record JBBQHP010000002.1, on the reverse strand, counting down.
GCGTCCTCGGCGAGCGTGAACATGTCGTCCCGCGCGATCGGTGCGTCGGCAACCGCCGTGATCGTGAGTTGCACCGAGGCGGTGGCAACGCCGCCGCGTCCGTCGCGGATGGTGTATTGGAAGCCGTCCGTCCCGTTGAAATCGGCGTCGGGCGTGTAAGTGAACTCTCCGCTGTCGCCCAGGCCGAGCAGGCCATGCGCCGGCTGCGTGAACGACGCGACCACGATCGAATCGCCATCCGGATCGCTGTCGTTCGCCCGCGCATCGAAGGTGAACGCGCCATCCTCGAGCAACGTACCGGCATCGTCCACCGCGATCGGCAAGCGATTGAGCGGCGCGCTGCGTGTGGTGAGAACCAATCCGGCCACACCATAAACCGCTTCCAGTCGCAGTCCGTTGCCGAGATCCAGTCCGCCGATCGCCGCGAACTCGCCGGCGCGTGTGCTGAAGCCCAGTACCGGGAAGGCATCGCCTTCGGCCGGCAGTCCGCCGGGATCGAGGCTCACGACGAGCGCACCACCCAGCGCGGCAAGGGCGGTTGCCGTGATCGCGCTGGTTTCCAGCCCCGGCTGCGGGTCGGGCACGATGACGATAGCGAGCGATCCGGTCGCCGTCTGGGTGAAGCTGCCCGCGGCGAGTACGCTGCCCGGACCGAGATCCAGAACCCCTGCGTTGCTGAGTGCGTTTGTCAGGGACAGGTCGCGGCCCGCGCGCAGCAGCAATGCGCCGCCGCCGGCGATGTTCGCGAGACCGGCCAGTGCGTCGGTCCCGTTGGCGGTCAGGATTGCGCCGCCTGCGCCGTCGAGCGTGACCGCGGCCGCCAGTGTCGAGAGCGCACCGGTATCGGCGCGGAAGGCGCCGGCGAGATGATAGATACCTTCGGTAAGCACGCCGCTGCTCGCGCTGGCGAATGTGCCGCCGATGACGTTGAACAATTGGCCGGCCGCGACGTCCAGCGTGCCGGTGTTGCGAAACGTCCTCCCGGGATTGTTGATCGTCAGCGACTGGTCGATGGCGAGCGTGCCGCGGTTGTCCAGTTGCGCGCTCAGCGTGCGCGGCCCGCCCGCGCCCACCGTGCTCTCGATGCGCGCCCCCAGCTCGTTGACCAGCGCCCCGGACTCTACAGCCAGCCG
>JBBQHP010000001.1:0-218659 GCA_038324085.1 Burkholderiales bacterium | reverse complement strand
CCGAGCATGGCGGGCCGAATCCGCTCTCTCCGTCCTTGCGCTGGCTCGCCGCTGCAGTTCCATGACTTCGGTTTCGGTCAAGTTCATTGCACCCTCCGCAGGTGTAATGATACTTCCTATTCAAACGTTACAGTCCACTAGCGACGAGATTTGCCACCGGCACCGAGAGAACGAGCGCCTCGAACAGGACGATCCAACGCTGCTCGGGCGCTCGTTCGCTTGGACCCGGATGTGTTCTCTCAGACCCAAGGCACGGTACGATTCGTCCATGCGCACTTTCCTCCGGCTTCTGCTCGCGTTGTTCGTTGGGTTGGCAATATCGTCCCAGGCCGCATCTGCCGGGACCCGCGTCGTTCTTGCGGTGGGCGGCAAAACCACCCTGTACTACCTGCCTCTCGCAATAGCCGATCGTCTCGGTTACTTCCAGGACGAAGGCCTGGACGTCGAGATCAACGATTTTCCCGGCGGGGCGAAGGCGCTGCAGGCGATGATCGGGGGCAGCGCGGATGTCGTCTCGGGTGCCTTCGAGCACACCATCACGATGCAGACCCTGGGGCAGAAAGTGGAAGCCTTTGTCCTGCAGAACACGAATCCGGGAATCTCCCTGGGAATTTCGCGAGCGAAGGCGGCCGACTACACGTGGCCGAAGGACCTAAAAGGGATGACGATAGGCATCAGCGCGCCCGGGTCCAGTACGCAGATGCTGGTGAATCACCTCTTGTCTTCGGTCGGGCTCACCGCCGATGACGTGTCGTGGGTCGGGGTGGGCACCGGCTCGACGGCGGTCGCTGCTATGCGCACGGGGCGTATCGATGCCTTGTCGGGCGCCGAACCGGTCATGTCCCTGCTCGAGCATTCCGGGGATCTGAAAGTGGTGGTGGAGACGACAACCGACGCGGGTGTGCGTGCGGTCTTCGGCGGACCGCTGCCGGCGGCTACGCTGTATACGAAAACCTCCTTCGTGGAGGAGCATCCCGCGATCGTGCAGGCGTTGACCAATGCCATGGTGCGGGCCCTCAAGTGGCTCCAGAACGCGACACCCGACGAGATCGCCGACACGGTGCCACCCGAGTACCTGTTCGGCGATCGCACGCTCTACCTTTCGGCATATCAGAAGCTCAGGAACACCTATTCCAAGGATGGTCGCATATCGAAGAACTTGGTCAGGAACAGCTACGAGGTGTTGCGCCAGCACAACGCGGCCGTACGCCGGGCCCCGGTGCTTTGGCTCGGGCAGACCTACACCAACAAGTTCGTCGAACAGGCTTTGAAGAAGTATCCGTGACGCCGCCTTCTGCCGAGGCGCTGCGGCTCGAGCGCATCACTTGCGCATTCTTGGGACGGAACGGCTCCCACTACGAGGCGGTGCGGGAGACCTCCCTCGTCGTCGGTGAGCATGAGTTCGTCAGCGTGGTCGGACCCACCGGTTGCGGCAAGACAACCCTGCTCAATGCGGCTGCAGGGCTGCTCGTCCCCGCAGCGGGTCGGGTGCTGGTGCGCGGCGAGCCGCTCGAAGGCGTGAATCGCGAAGCCGGTTACCTGTTTCAAGCCGACGCGCTGATGCCGTGGAAGACGGCGCTGGACAATGTCGCGGTGGGCCTTGAGTTGCGTGGAATTGCGCCGACCAACGCGCGCTCGCGAGCTCGCGAATGGCTCGCACGGGTGGGTCTGCACGGTTTTGCTGATCGCTATCCGCACGAACTGTCCGGCGGAATGCGCAAACGCGTGGCGCTCGCGCAGACCTTGATTCTCGACCCGAAGGTGCTGCTGATGGACGAGCCCTTCTCCGCGCTCGACGTACAGACTCGCAGTCTGATGGAGAACGAACTTCTCGCCCTGTGGCAGTTGGATCGCAAATCGGTCCTGTTCGTGACTCACGATCTCGAGGAAGCCATCGCCTTGTCCGACCGGGTCATCGTGTTCTCGGCAGGCCCTGCGTCCAGTCCGGTGGCGGAGTTCGATATCAGGTTGCCGCGCCCGCGTGACGTCGCGGAAGCCCGTCTCGCCCCCGAGTTCCTCGAGATACGCCGGCGCATCTGGGAATGCCTTCGCGCGGAGGTCTTGCGAGCCTACGCCGCATTCGCGAAGGTCGCGTGATGCGATTGCGCGCCGTCCAGTTCGCGATTCTTGCGGCCTTGATCGGCCTTTGGCACGTTCTCGTCCGCGTCGATTGGCTGCCGCGCTTCTTTTTCGGTGAACCGCTGGCGGTTGGCCGGCGCATCGTGACCTGGTTCGTAGGGGGGGAGATCTGGTCGCATCTTGCGGTGACCCTGGTCGAGACGGTGGCGGCATTCTTCATCGGCACCGCAGCCGGCGTCGCCGTTGGACTGTGGTTGGGGATTTCCCCGTTTGCCGCACGAGTACTCGATCCCTACATCAAGGGGCTCAATGCAATGCCGCGCGTGATATTGGCCCCGATCTTTGCCGTCTGGTTCGGCCTGGGCATGACCGGCAAGATCGTTCTCGGAATAACGTTGGTTTTCTTCGTCGTGTTTTTCAGCGTCTTTCACGGCGTGCGTGACGTCAGTCCGGTGATCGTCGCCAATGCGCGCATGCTCGGTGCGACGCGTCGTGGCCTGTTGCGTCACGTCTACCTGCCGAGCGCTCTCTCCTGGGCGTTTGCGAGCCTTCATACCGCAGTGGGTATGGCGTTCGTGGGCGCTGTCGTCGGTGAGTATCTCGGGTCCGCCCGGGGTATCGGGTATCTGATCCTGCAGGCTGAAGGGACTTTCGACATCGACGCGGTTCTCGCAGGCGTCGTGGTCCTGACCGTGTGCGCAGTGGCACTCGACGGATTGGTCTCGATGTGCGAGTCCCACTTGCTGCGTTGGCGGCCGAACCATCATCAGCGAGCCGTTTGAGCGGCGCAATCCATCCGAAGGAGGGCGCAATCGTAGTCGGCTCTCTGGCGGCACCGCCTTCAACTGCTTTCCGGCGCAAGCAGAGGATGGGCGAGAGGTAGCGGCCCGACGATCGCGATCGCGCGAGTTGCTGGACGATCCGAAGCGGCTCCAGAGCGACCTTCAACCACTGCGACCCGATGTTCCGACCGTCGACATCCCTGACAGAGGCAGGGGTCGCGGCCGGAAATAATTATGCAAAACAATTAAGTAAGGGGGTGGTGCGCAGATTGCTCAATGGGTAGAAGGTGACAAAATGTCAGTTTCAGTGAGCGTCTGGTGACCTGTTCCACACAATTCGTTCTGACTGCAGTCATGGCAGCGTATGCGCTGCCGACCCGCGCGGCAGCGCTTGCCCTATCGGGCGACCACTCGACCACGTCGCTGTGGTTGGCTGTGGCGGCACTCGTCGCGGGTGGGCTGGTCCTTCGCAAGGATTCGAAACGCGCCTGAAGCACACACAACAAAGACGCGAGCGATGTGCAACTGCGGCGCCTTCGGGCGCCTTTTTTTTGCGCCTGCCCCGCGCCGAAAGCGGCACGGGTGGGGGGCAGATCCACCCGATTACAGATCCCGTGCGAGCGCTGGAAAACACGTTGCATGCGGGAGGTTTTCGGGCAATCGGGGTATCCCCGACGAGTCGGATGAGTCCCTGTAATGGATTGAAAATATTAATGACTTCGGTAACCAGCGAGCCCTCTGAAAATCTGGACAAATCTCACGTTCGAGAGTATTTTCTGGGTCGATTCAGGGACACCGCAGGACTGCTTTCCGCCCGAAGATCGAACGCCGGAAAGTCCCCGGCCAACCACACAAAGATTCTGTCTCGGGCGCACGTGCGCTGTTTCGCGCGTGCCGACGGGACGACGTTTCGCCAAGAAGTCTGCTGGGCGTATGTTCCTCGGAAGCCGCAATGGGCCACGCAGGAAGTACGACCGACCAGGGATGCATTGAACACGCGGTCTCGAGGATTCCCGCCCGTTCCGGGAACCGCCTGAGCGGCTTGCGCATTCGGTCGCTTTCCGAATCGGAACAATGGTCGTGTCCGCGCGGCCCGGGAGAAGTGAATGAGCAAGCGCAACGTTCTGGGTCGACTCTTCAGCCGCGAGGGCAGGTCGAGAGATCCCGCAAGCCCTCCCTTTCGCCGCAGGCCGGCCTTGTTCGAACCGCTCGAGGCTCGCCTGCTGCTCTCGGCCGATCTGAATCCATCCAGCGAAGCCCTGCTGACGAACGGATTACAGCAACTCGAGGCCTGGTCGCAGGGTATCGGCGCGATCGGCGAACTCGCGCAGAACCTGCCGGGCGTGAACACCAATCTCGGTGCAGCCCTCGACATCGCCCAACTGCTGCAATCCAAGATCGTGGCACCGGTGCAGAGCTATCTTGCACAAGGTGGGGTGCAGACGTCGGACGGCATCGTGGCGGCCCTCGCCAACGTGATCGGTGCGGACCACGTGTCCGCGTACACGGATGCCGGCGAGATCCGTTTCGACCTCGTGCTGGACGAGACCAGGAACCTCCAGAACCAGCCGTTCGTCGTGGGCGCGACAAGTTCCGGCATCGGGCTTACCGCGGATGCGTCCGGTACCGTCGATTTCCAGGTCGACCTGGATCTCTCGCTTTCCTTCGGCGTCGACCTGTCTGACGGCCTCGCCCCGGAAGAGCGCTTCTTCATCAAGATCGCCGACTTCAAGGTCGGTGGCGTCGCGCACGCGACGGACATGAACTTCGGTCTCGCCGTGGGATTTCTCGGGGCGCAGATCCAGGGTGGCAGTTTCGATCTCGATACCCTCGTGGATGTAGCCGTCGCCAATCCCGATGCCGACGCCAAGGGGCACATCACTCTGTCCGAGCTCCTTGGAACCACGATCGAGGGCTTGATCGATCCGAGCGCCGTGACGGCAACGCTCACCGGTAACCTGCCCATGTCGGTCCAGGCGCTCGGCGCCTACACTGCCGGCAACGCGGCGGTTGCCCTCTCCGGCAATCCGTTCAGCGGCGCGCCGACGATCACGGTCACCGGCGCCGGTGCCGAAGACATCCTGAATTTCGGGCGCGCTCAACCCGAAGGCGTGCTCCAGGTGCTGAACCAGGTGGCCTCGTGGCTCAACGGACTGCGCGGCTCGGATGCCTTTGATGGCGTCATTCCGCTCGCGAGCGGGCGAACTTTCGGTGAAGTGCTCCGTTTCGCGGAAAGCTTTACCTCCGGACTTATCGACCAGCTGAAGGATGCGGACGGCATCGCGACCTTCAGCACGGCGCAGACCTTCGCGCAGCGCCTGTCCGATCTGCTCGGGCTGCCTGCCAACGCGATCAACGCGTCCTACAACCCGAGCACGAACCAGCTGACGTTCTTCATGCGGCTGCAGAGCGGGTTTGCCGCATCGAGCGACCCGATCAAGTTCGACCTCAACCTCGCGCCGCTCGGCGGCATCAGTTCGTCCAGCGTGCTATCGATCGACGCCAACGGCAGCGCCCAGTTCGTGCTCGGATTCGATCTCTCGCCGTATGCAGCGGTCCTGGTTGCGGACGACGTGCTCCCGGCGACCGGCGTGCTGTCGCAGGATGCGACGATCAAGGTCTCCCTCGGCGGCGCTGCTTATGTTGACGTGACCATCGCCCGAGACGTGACCAACAACTCGCGCTCGGCCCTGATCACCGACATCAACGCGGCGTTCGTTGCCGCCGGAATCACCGGCCTCACCGCGTCGCTCGACGCGAATCGACTCCGGCTCACCTATGCGGGTGGATTCACCGGCGCGTTCATCAACATCCTCGTGCCGAACGTGGCGACCAACACCGCAGCGACCGAACTCCGGCTGAAGGCCAGCAACACCGCGGTCGATTCGCTCTCGAAGAAGGCGTTCCTGCGCGACGTGCGCGTCACCGGCAACGTGACGGCCGCCGCGAGCGATGTCGACGCCGCCGCGAACTTCGGTTTCTTTGGCGTCGGCATCAACAACGGCACGGCAACGGTCAGTGCCACGGTCGACGTGCAGTTCCGCAAGAGCGGCAACAACTCGATCCCGATGAAGCTCGCCGATCTGTTCGACGGGCTCAACAACATCCCGCAATGGACGAGCATCGCGTCCACCGGAACGATGAGCGCCACGCTGCCCATCGCCGTGACCGGCAACGTGATCGCCCTGTCCGGCTCGCCGCGCGTCCAGGTATCCATGACCAACGTGTTCCAGCCGAACACCGTTGTGGTCACGTTCCCCGACCTGCAGCCGCTGGTCAACTACCAGAATCTCGATTTCGGCGACGTGCTCACGGCATTCGGGCAACTCACCACTTACCTGTCCTCGATCGACGGCTTCTCGTTCCTGAACCTGGACCTGCCGATCATCGACAAGAGCGTGTCGGACCTGGTCAGCTTCGTCGCCAGATTCGGCGATGCCAAGTCCGCCCTGCAGGCTTCGGGCGCGCAGACCATCCAGGCGCTGGAGCAGCAGCTCGAGCAAGCCTTCGGCATCGCCCCGAGCGCGCTGTCGGTCATCTTTGCGAACCAGTCGCTCGAATTCAATCTCAACCTGGCGAGTGCCTTCTCGGACACCCTCCCGCTCAATCTAAATCTCGGGCAGCTGGCCGGATTCACCAACACCGACGGCACCAATCTCAACGGCATCGGCGACCTGATCGACGTGGGCGGCACCGGCGAATTCTCGGTCAGCGCAAGCGCGGCGCTGAACCTGATCTTCGGTTTCGACCTGACCAACGTCGCGACCCCGCGGGCCTACATCCGCGACGATTCCAACATCGCCCTGACTGCTCGCGCCGTCGGGTCCAATCTCAATTTCGACGCGGCGGTCGGACCGCTCGGCATCTTCATCCGCGGTGGTTCGGTCCAACTTGGCAACGGCGGTGTCGCCCCCGCAACCTTCGGGGTCGCGTTCAAACCCGTGGCGGGCGATCGTTACTACTCCAATCAGTGGAACACGAGCGCCCTCGACGTTTCGCTGGCGGGATCGGCGTCCGCGACGCTGCCCGTGTTCTTCCCGACAGCGGCCAATCCGCTCGGCGGCGCCGGCGCCAACAACATCCAGCTCAACATCGGCAACCTGGCGAACATCTCGGGGACCACCACGCTCACGGCGCCGAACATCGCTGCGGAGATCGGCAGCATCGACCTGTTCGGCAATCTGAACAGTTTCGTCGACGGCATCGACCTCATTCTCGCCACGGTCCAGGACGCGCTGGACGGCCAGGTATTCGGCGTCAATCTGCCCTTTGTCGGTCATGGCCTGAAGGATGGCGCCCAGTTCATCGAACAACTGCGCGTGGACGTCGTGCAGCGCCTGAACGACGCGTTGTCCGGTGGCACGCAGTCCACCAATCAGGTCAAGCAGATTCTGTACGAAGCCTTCGGTGCACCCGGACTCAACCTGCTGAAGGACGGGAACGACGCGGGCAGCGATGTCTCGGCCAACGATATCGGACTAATCACGGTCGACTCGAACAATGACGGCAAGATCGATGACGTCAAGTTCAACCTGATTCTCGGCAAGGACGTGACCATCGGCGCGCCGATCGGCTTCGATCTTGGCTTGCCGGGCCTCGGGCTCGCCGTGGCCGACAATTCCAACGTAGAGCTGGGGCTGGGCTTCACGTTCAATCTCGGCATCGGTGTCAGTCGCAACGACGGCGTGTATCTCGATACCTCGGTGTTGAACGAAGTCGCCGTGACCGCCGACGCCCGGCTCAAGAATTTCGCGATGGGCGGCACGCTGGGCATCCTGCGGCTGAAGATCCAGGACGAGACCGAGGGCGATGGCGACAACCAGGCGCCGAGCCTGCTGCATGCCACCTTCGCCATCGACCTGAAGGATCCGGTGGGTGGGGGCAATCGCCTCACCTACAACGAACTGGCTGGCGGCAGCCTGAGTTTCAGCCAGATCGTGGGCGTGTCTCTCACCGGTGGGGCCACCATCAATCTCGACCTGACGCTCGGCGTGCCGGGCGATTTCGGTGTCACCGATCCGAATGCCGCCAACTTCCTGAACGACCAGTTCCCGTCGCTCACGGCCGACTTCAACCTGACCTGGAACTTCCTCAACGACACGACCCTCACGGGCTCGCTGCAGAACGTGTCGTTCGACAACGTTCGATTGAACTTCGGCGAGTTCCTCGACAGCTTCCTCGGTCCGATCGTCGACAACATCACCGGCATCTTCGATCCGTTGAAGCCCATCATCGACGCCGTGACCGAGCCGCTGCCGGTGATCTCGGACATCGCCGGCCACGACTACACGTTGCTCGACCTGGCCGCGGACTTCGGCTTCATTCCGCAGTCGACGGCCGACTTCGTGCAGGCGGTCGGCGATCTGCTCGACCTCGCCAGCATCATTTCCTCGACCGCGGGCGACGGGGTATTCATCGACTTCGGCAGCTTCAACCTGAACGGCATCAACCTGCGCGATCAGTCGAGCAACGCCCAACTCCAGAACACCAACGTACTGAACGGTCACACCACGGGGCCGGCCACGGCGATCGCCCAGCAGCTGGAGAGCGTGGCGCCGCGATTCAAATCGAAGAAAGACCAGATCAAGGGCAATGACGCCGGTGGCTTCAAGATCCCGTTGCTGGAAGATCCACTGTCCGCGTTCAAGCTGATCCTCGGCCAGAACGTCGACCTGCTTACCTACACGACGCCCAAGTTCGAGTTCGGGTTCGATTTCGAACTCGAGTTCGGTCCCGTTGCCGTGGTGCTGGGCGTGCCGATCTTCGTCATCTTCGGCGGCGGTGCTTCGCTCGAAGGACAGTTCACCTTCGGCTACGACACCCAGGGCATGTTCGACTACGCCAAATCGAAGAACCCGATCGATTTCTTCAACGGCTTCTTCGTCGCGGACCACGACGCGAACGGCAAGGATATCGACGAGATGGTCCTGCGAAGCCAGATCTACGCCGGCGCCAAGGCCGACGTCGGCATCGCCGAGATCGGTGCCAAGGGCGGCATCTTCGCCGACGTGTACATGAACATCAACGACCCGAACGACGACGGCAAGCTGCGCGGTCGTGAGTTGTTCGAAGTGATCCAGAACGGGTTCCTCTGCGCCTTCGACTACCGCGGGGAGATGGGTGCGTTCCTGTCGGTGTTCGCGGAGGTGGGGTTCTGCCCATTCTGCCTGTCGTTCGATGTCGAGATCGCGCGCATCACGCTGATCGAATTCTCCGTGAACTGCGACGAACCGCCGCCAGTGCTTGCGACGCTCGATGCGAATACGGGCGAGCTGCAGCTCAACATGGGCGCGCGCTCGGCATTGCGCCTGCACGGCGATCTCGACGACGGCGACGAGTCGTTCTCCGTCAAGCAGGTCGGCCAGGGCACGGTCATGGTCGAGGCCTTCGGCTACTCGCAGCTCTACGGGCGTTTTTCGAACGTGGACGAAGAGACCGGTGAACTCGGACCGGACGTCACCAGGATCGTGGGTTACGGCGGCCGTGGCAACGATTCCATCACGATCAAGGAAAACGTCGATATCCCGGTCGAGCTGGGCGGAGATTTCAAGACGTCCACCGGCAATCCGCTCACCGACGCGGTCGGCGACGACATCCTGATCGCGGGCGGCAGCGGCGGTGCCCTCCTCCAGGGCGGCAACGGCTCCGACAAGATCTACGGCGGCAGCGGTGTCGACGTGATCTACGGCGGTTTCATGGGCAACGACTCTGCGCCCCAGGACGGCGGTGACTTCATCTACGGGCGCGGCGGCAACGACCAGATCTACGGCCAGGGCGGTGCCGACCAGATCGAGGGCGAAGGCGGCGATGACACGATCGACGGCGGCGCAGGCGACGACACCCTGCTCGGCGGCAGCGGCAACGATACGCTGCGCGGCGGCGCGGGCGCGGACATCCTCTATGGCCAGCTGGGCAGCGATATTCTCGAGGGCGGTGCGGGCAGCGATGCCTTGATCGGTGGTGCGGGAGATGACGCCCTCTACGGATTCAGCGTGAGCGGCGCCGGTGACGACAACACGCGCGACCAGTTGTGGGGCGATTTCGCGTTCGGTACCGACTACGCGGCGGTGGGCGGCGCCGATGGCGACGCCGGTAACGACACACTCTACGGACAAGGCGGGGATGACGACCTTTTCGGGGAAGCAGGACAGGACACCCTGCGGGGCGGCAACGGCGACGACTACATCTCCGGTGGTGCCGATGCGGACACCATCTACGGCGAGGCGGGCGACGACACGATCACCGGTGGCACGGGCGCGGACCTGATCTTCGGCGGTCTGGGCGCCGATGACATTTCCGGTGATCAGGGCGCGGACCTCATCTGGGGCAACGAGGGTGATGACACCATCCGCGGGGGCGCGGACGACGACACGATTCTGGCGGGCAGCGGCAACGACATCGTCCGCGGCCAGGAAGGCGACGATCAGATCTTCGGCGAGGCGGGGGACGACCAGCTCTCCGGCGATCTCGGCGATGACGTCATCGTCGGCGGACTGGGCAACGACATCGCCTGGGGCGGCGCCGGGCGCGATCGCATCTACGGGTCCGAAGGCGCGGATCAGCTGTTCGGCGGCGTGGGCGATGACGCCCTCTACGGCGAAGCCGGCGACGACCTGCTGTTCGGCAATGCAGGCGACGACCTGCTGGACGCCGGCACCGGACTCGATGTCTTGCACGGCGGAGCGGACAACGACCTGCTGCTCGGCGGGGCCGGTGTCGGCAAACAGCTCTACGGCGACGAAGGGGACGACCACATCATCGGCACCGACGATGGCGGCGAGGACGCGAACTTCAATGACGCCATCTGGTTCGGCGATCGCATCTACGGCGGCGCCGGCGACGACACCATCGAAGGGCTCGGCGGCGCCGACTATATCGAGGGCGGCAGCGGCAATGACTCCATTGACGGTGGCAGCTTCGGCGATCTCATCTTCGGTCAGGACGGCGACGACTGGCTGTTCGGCAGCTTCGGCAACGATACGATCTTCGGCGGCGATGGTGACGACACGCTCGATGGAGGCGTCGGTGTCGATCTGCTGCGTGGCGAAGCGGGCAACGACGAACTGATCGGCGGTGGCGGTGCCGGGGACGATCTCGGCGGCGGCGATGGCGAGGACATCCTGCGTGGTTCCGACGATGGCGCGGACGTCATGGCGGGCGATGCCGGCCGCGACATCCTGTACGGGAACGGCGGCAACGACGTGATGCGTGGCGGCACCGGTGATGACATCCTCGACGGCGGCGCGGGCGATGACCTGATCGAGGGCGGAGCCGGCAGCGATGTCCTGATCGGCGGCGCGCAGCACGACCGCCTCTACGGGCATAGCGAATCCGGTGCCGGCGACGACGGCGCCGTCGACTGGCTCTACGGCGATTTCGGCACCGACCTGGGAGAGGCCGGTTCCGGTCGCGACCGCCTGTTCGGCCAGGGGGGCAACGACATCCTGTTCGGCGAAGGCGGCGACGATTTCATCGACGCGGGCGCGGGCAACTCGAACGTCGTCAACTACGGTAGCGGCGAGGACGCCACCGCGTCGGACTTCGTCACGCCGCCGGCGACGCCGGCCCCGGCCGTGATCGGTTCCAACAGCGATCCGCAGGCCGTGGCCACACTGCCGGCCGGTCCGGACTATCGCGGCTGGTGGGGTGAGTTCTCCGGGTCCGCGAGCGGAACCGGCGTCAGCGGGAACGGCGGCGTAGCGCTCGAATCCGCGCTCGCGGTGGGCGCCAACGTGCGCTACACGGCCTGGTCCGACACGCGCAACGGCAATACCGAGATCTACGTCGCACGCCAGTCGAACGGTGTCTGGGAACAGCTCGGCAGCAGCGCTTCGTTCGGTGGGGTCAGCGGCACGTTGAGCCAATCGCGCCGTCCCGGCATCGTCGAACAGGGCGGGGCGCCGGTCGTGGCATGGACCGAGATCGCGGCCAACGGAGAGTCGAACATCAAGATTGCAAGGTGGGATGGTTCGGCCTGGGTGGCCATGGGCGAATCGCTCGATGCCGATGGAATCAGCAATACCGGTACGGCCGACAACGTCCAGCTGCTGGTGACCGCCACCGGGGTCGTCGCAGTCTGGACCGACCGGACCACCGGCACGCCGCAGGTGCACGCGCGCCGGTTCGACAGCGCCACTTCGAGCTGGGTTGCGCTTGGCGCGAGCGTGGCCGTCACGAGCTTCGCACAGGGCGTGACCGAAGTCGCGGCAGCGACGGACGGCACCAGGGTCGCGGTCGCGTGGGTGCAGGGCGCCGGCGATGCCGCCGAAATACGCGTGCGCGAATTCTCCGGAGGCGCCTGGAGCCAGCTCGCAGACGCCAGCAGCAATGCCGGCCCGAGCCGCACACCATCGATCGCCTACTTCGATGGCGCGCTGTTCGCAGCCTGGCGGGATCAGACGTCGGGCCGCGAGGAGATCTACGTCCAGCGCTACGCGAGCGGTACCTGGTCCGATACGCAGCCCGGTTCCGACACCGGAACCGGTGTCTCCGCCACGACCGGGCGCGCTTTCTCGCCGAAACTCCAATCGGGTGGTGGCAAGCTCTACCTGATCTGGGGTGACGACAGCGTCCAGGAACGCCCGGACAATTCCGTTGCCTTCTATGTCGAGAGCTATGTGAGCGGCACCGGCTTCGTCGAACAGATGCCGGGCGACGCCTCGAATCGCGGCGTCAGTCCGACGCGCGGCATCGTGACGACATTGTCCGCGGCGGTCGACTCCTCGGGTCGCCCGTTCATCGCCTGGAACGACGCTCGCAGCGGCTCGCCCGAGGTCTACCTGGCGGGCAACCTGACCGCGGCGTCGCGCGTCTTCACTGCAAATGGATCGAACACGGTCCAGAGCATCCTGGACAATTTCGATCTCGGTACCGGAGACGTGATCTTCGTCGAGGCCGGCAGCCAGCCCGGGTTCACGCTCGGTGGCAATGACAGCGGCGTCACCATCCTCGGTGCCCCGACCCAGGATGCGACGTTCACATCCGCAGTGACCGTGAACGCCGGCATCGCCGGCACGTTGCAGAGGCTGCGCTTCGAAGGCGGCGTCCAGATCAACGATGCCGGCGCGCTCACCGTCACCGACAGTGTCGTCGCTGGAGGCGGGGGGCTCGACGTCGCAGGCGGAAGCGACGTCCAGATCGTCCATAACGTTTTCAACACCGGCGCCACGCTGCGCATCTCGACAGCCGCGGCCGGCACCATCGCGCACAACACGCTGTCGGGAGGCACCACGGGTCTGCAGATCGATGCCGCCTTCACCGGACCGATCCGCGACAACGACATCACCGGCAACGCCACGGGCGTCGGCTACAACGCGGCCGCCGAACTGGTCGGCAACCGCATCTTCGGCAACGGCACGGGTGTACTCAGCACCGTCGCCGGCAGCAGTGCACTGGGATTCGTCGGCGCAGCGACGCCCAACGACATCCACGACAATGCCACCGGGGTCCAGCTCGTCGCCGCGACCGTGCGCAACCAGCTCGTCCACGACAACGCGACGGGAGTGTCCGGCAGTGGCGTGGTCGGCGGCGAATCGCTCGATGTCGCGAACCGGATCGAAGGCAACGCGATCGGTATCGGTGCCTTCACCGGAACGGTTCAGTTCAACCGCATCGCGGGCAACGACGTGGGCATCGCGGCGGCCACCGGCGATCGCATCCAGCACAACCTGATCTACCGCAATACGGAAGCGGGTGTGCGCATTGCCGGCGCCACGGACGTGCGCATCTACAACAACACCATGTACACGGCGTCGGGCGACCTGGTTCGATTGACCGGCGGCGCGTCCAACGTCGACTTGCGCAACAACGTGCTGTGGACGGAGGACGGCTACGACATCTTCGTGGCCAACGATTCGCAGGTCGGCTTCTTCTCCGACTACAACGACCTCTACAGCTCCGGTACCGGCAAGATCGGCTACTGGACGCGCGATTTCAACGATGTGCTCGACTGGCAGGCGGACATCGCGCGCTTCGACCTGCATTCGATCGGACGCACCGCCGTCAATCCGCAATGGGCGGAACCGCGGTTCATGAATCGCGGGCAGGACGACTTCCGGCTGCTGCCTGTGGCGGCCGGACTGCGCTTCACCAGTCCCGGCATCGACGACGGCGATGCGCGCGCAGACCAGGGCGTGCCAGCGGACTACGTCAATCTGTTGACCAACCCGGGATTCGAATCCGATCTGGCGGGCTGGACCCAGGTCAACATCAACGGCACGGCGGTCACCGCCGCGCCGGGTGCCCACGAAGGTACCCGGTATTTCAAGCCCGGCACGACCGAGGAGGGCTACATCGAACAGGTCGTCGACCTGCTCGGCCCCACTGTCACCGCTGCCGCCATCGATGGCCAGGATCTCGAACTCGTCTTCGGCGCGCGCATCCGTGTTGCCGCGGAGACTCCGCGCGATCGCGGCGCCATCGAAATCAGGTTCCTCGATGCGGGCAATGCCGTGATCGGCACGGCGACCCGGGTGGATGCGACCAACACGAGCACCCGCTGGGAACTCGTGGGTGGCCGGATCGATATCCCCGTGGGCGCGCGCAAGGCCGTCTACCGCTTCATCGCCGATCGCGAGCAGACCTCGGGAACGGCAGACGCCTATCTCGATGGCGCCTTTGCGTACGTGCGCCAGGAAGCGCAAGGTACCGATCTCGGTGCGTACGGCAACACCTCCCTGGACGCGCCGCGTCCAGGGACGCCGCGCATCGAGCTGCGCTTTCCGGATCTCTACGCCGACCTGGAGAAAGACAAGCCGCTCACGATCCGATGGGAGACCTTCGGCAACGCGAGCGAATCGCCGGTGCGGGTCGAACTCTGGCAGGACGGTCCGAACGGCCCGGCGCAGCGCACGACGATCGCGGCCGCCACGGCCGACGACGGCGAGCTCATCTGGATCCCGTCCTCGAGCGGACTCGATTTCGGCACCTATGGCTTGCGCATCCAGGTCTCCCTGGTCACCGTTCCGATCGTCATCGACCGGGCGCAGGAGAGCTTCACCGTTCCCGAAGGCGGCACCACCTACTGGGTCGACGACTCCTCGAACGTGAACGACCAGTACACGCTGGGCGGCGTCGGCGACAACCGTCACACCGGCAAGCTCGCGACGGCACCGAAGCCCTACGCGACCAACCTGCTGCGGGTGTACGACCTCAACGCGGCGGCGGTGCTCAACATCGACACCGGCGAGTATTCGATGATCGATCCGGTGTCGATCTCCGGCTCCACCGATCTCGGCCTCGGGCTGGACGAGGGCTTCACCGTGCGGGGCCCGTCGGACGTATCCAAGGTCGCCGCACTGTTCCCCGCGATCGCGGGCGATCGCACCCGGCCGGTCATCGAGCTGGACGATGCCGACAACATGACGCTCACGGGCCTCACGTTGCGCGACGCACTGCGCGGCCTCGACGTGCGCAACGGCAGCGACGGCCTGGCGCTGTCGTACATCACCGTGAGCGGCCATGCCCAGGACGGCATGCGCGTGGACACCAATGCGCCGTTCTCGACCTTCGATCACCTCACGGCATTCGGCAACACCGGGCGCGGCATCTGGATCGACGGCCCGATCGCCGGTTTCACCAACGGACTCGCCTACAACAACACGACCAACGGCATCCAGATCGACGGTGCGTCCGCCGTCGTGTCGGACTCCGTTGCCCACGACAACGGTGGCGTGGGGATCAACCTTGCGAGCCTCGCGGTCGGTTCGCGGGTGGAGGCCAACGTCGCCTACGCCAATAGTCAGGGCATGCTGGTCTACAGCTCGGGCAATGGCGCCCAGACCATCGTGGGCACCCTCGATCTCGCTTCGGGTCGCGGCAATCTCGTTTACGGCAATGTCTCGGTGGGCATCACCGCTGCGTACAACACCCGGGTCGCAGGCAACACGGTCCGCAACCAGACGTCCCAGTACGCGACCGGAATCAGCCTGTTCGGCGGCAGTTCCGCACAGCGCAACGTCGTGTTCGGCAACTACACCGGCATCTCCGTCTCCAGCGGCGGCGACGTCACCGAGAACCGGGTCTATGGCAACAGCTATGTCGGCATCGACGGCTATGCGTCCAATGGATTCAACGCCAACGTGGTGTATTCCAATCCGACCAACATGCGCGTGTCGAGCAACATGCAGGTCGCGAACAACCTGCTCTACGACAGCGAGACCTACGGCATCTTTGTCGGCGGCACCTCCGGCACCGTGCTGCTGAACAACACGATCTACGCTGCCGTCGGCGATGTGATCAGGATCCAGCAGAACGCGAACAACACGCGCGTGCGCAACAATGTCATCTGGACCGGGGGCGGCGACGGCATCGCCGTCGCCGCCGATTCGCAGAGTGGATTCACGTCCGATTTCAATCTCTTCTACACCACTGGCGCGGGCGCGGTTGGATCCTGGCAAGGCGCCGATCGGACATCCCTGTTGAGCTGGCAGACGGCGACCTTCGGCGACAAGAACAGCCTGTTCGGTGATCCGCTGTTCGTCGACGTCGATGGGGCCGATGGCATCCTCGGTTTCCAGAGCGCAGCAGTGGACGGTCGCGACGACGACTTCCACGTGCGCAGCCAGTACGGCAGCTTCCACGGTGGCGCGCTCGCGCCGGTGGCGGGCGGTGCCGGCACCGGCCTGCCGGTATTCCTGAGCACGACCCTTACCTTGGACGGCGCGACCTCGCCCGGCATCGATCGCGGCGCACCCACGGACCCGTTTGCGAACGAGCCTGTCAACAACGGCGGCTACGTGAACATCGGCGCGTACGGCAATACCGTGCAGGCCTCCAGAAGCCCGTCGACCTACGTGCTGGTAACCAATCCGAACGGCAACGAAGCCGTTCCGCAGGAATCGAGTTTCGACGTCCGCTGGCGTTCCACCGGGTTTGCCGGCAATGTGAATCTCGACTGGTCCGACGACGGCGGCACCACCTGGAGCGTGTTGAGTGCCGACGAAGCCAACGACGGCGTCTTCACCTGGACCGTGGACCCCGCCACCTTCCCGATCGACAACGACTACCGGATCCGGGTGCGCTCCGTCGCGACTCCCTCGATCTTCGACGTGTCGGACAACCTGTTTGCGATCACCGCGCCGATCAGCATCTACTACGTCAACGACGGTTCCACGGTCGGTGACCAGTACACGTCGGCCATCGGCAACGACGGCAACGACGGTCTCACGGCGGCCACGCCGAAGGCGTCGATCCGCGCGATCCTCGAGACCTACGATCTCGATGCCGGCGACATCATCCGCGTAGACAACGGGCAGTACGACCTCACCACCAACATCACCATCCTCGCCGATGATTCCGGCGTGGCCATCGAAGGCCCGAACTGGGCCGGTGGCCGGGCCGTCATCAACCGGGGCAACACGAGCAGCACGAGTTACGCGTTCCAGTTGACCAACGCCGACGACATCACGCTGCGTAACCTGACGATCACCGGAGCCTACTACGGTATCTACGCAGCCAATGGGAGCGGCAGTGACCGACTGCTGGTGGAGCGCTCCGAACTGACCGGCAATTCGCAGGACGGCGCCTACATCGCCGCCGGCAACTTCGATGCGCTCTTCTCCGACAACGAGGCGTATGCCAATGGCAATACCGGCATCCAGGTCGAGGGCGGCGGCGGACGCGTGGTCGGCAATCACGCCTGGGGCAATGCCTACGGGATCTGGGTCAGCTCTGGGGGATCGAGCGTCGATCGTATCGAAGTGCAGGGCAACGTCACCCACGACAACAGCGCCGACGGCATCTCCGGCCAGTACCGGGTATTGATCTTCGGCAATACCAGCTACGGCAACGGCCGCTACGGCATTTCCGCCTACAGCGGCAGCGGCGACGCGCTCGTTTCCGACAACGAGGTCTATCGCAACGCGGGCGGCATCAGCCTCAGCGTCGGTGCGGTCGGTCGCGCCAATCGGGTGTACGCGAATAGCGGCATCGGCATGGAACTGGGCGGCGGTGGCGGGGCCGTGGCCGAATACAACATCGTCTACGACAATGCGATCGGCATCTCCGAGAGCCAGTCGCGCGTCGCCAACAACCTGATCTACGACAACACGACCGACGGCATCGTCGCCTATGGGGTCGACGACAGCTATCGCGGTATCTACAACAACACCATCGTCCAGCCCACCGGCAATGCCATCCGCGAGAACGTCAACGGCTACAACCTCCGCATCCGCGACAACATCCTGGAAGTCGGCGCCGGGTACGCGATCAGCGTCCCGTCCACTTCGCAAAGTGGTTTCATGTCCGACTGGAACCTGTTCCGCCTCACCGGTACGGGCAAGGTGGCCTTCTGGGAGGACCGGGATTTCCTGACCCTGTCCGACTGGCTCTACGAGACCGGCTTCGACGTGGACAGCCTCGCTGCCGTCCCGCAGTTCATCGACGCGGATGGCGCCGACGACATCCGTGGCTACAGCACCACGCCGATCGGCGGTGGCATCATCGTCGACGACGGCGATGCCGGTTTTTCCACCACCGGAACCTGGACCACGGTCGTGGGTCGCGTCAACGAGGTCGGTCCGCCGCCCTACACCGCCACGACGCTCGAGAAGACGATCTACGCCACTGCCTACGGCAACGACATCGCCCAGATTCCCGGCGCGGGCGACGGGCAGTCGACTGCGCGCTGGGCGTTCGAGGGTCTCGAGGACGGCACCTACGAGGTGAGCGTCCATTGGCCGTCGGGCTCCGGGCTGGTTTCGAACCAGGGCCGCTATCGCATCTACGATGGCGCAGTCGGCGTGGCCAACGTCGTCGGGATCGCAACGCTGCAGCAGAGTGCGGCGCCGAACGATTTCTCTGCCGACGGCACCACCTGGGAGCGGATGGAAACGGTGGACATCCGCAACGGCCGCATGGTCGTGGAACTCTCCAACGCGGGCAGCGGCGCGACGAACCGGATCGTCGCCGACGCCGTGCGCATCCAGCGCATCGCAGGCAATCACGGGGTCGACGACAACTTCCGGCTAGCGACCACTTCGCCGGCGGTGGACCGTGGCGATCCCCGTTCCGTTTACCTGGCCGAGCCCACGAACAACGGCGCACGGGTGGATCTCGGCGCCTACGGCAATACGGCGTCCGCGACGCAGAGCGCCCCGCAGCTCGTGCAGGTGCTCGATCCGAACGGACTGGAAAAGGTCGAGGTCGGCCAGAGCGTGACGATCGAATTCCGCAGCGCGGGACTCACCCCGTACGATATCGAACTGCTGATGAATGCCGGCAACGCCGGGGCACCGGTACAGGACTGGGCCACGGAGCTCTACCGGCTCAGTGGCAGGGTCACGAGCGTGGGCACCGCCTTCGACACGACCGGCGTGAGCGATGCGGCGCCGCTCCCGGTCTACCAGTCGTATGCGTACGCCGATTCCGGCACCGGCAACAAACTCTCCTATTCCGTGCCGATCGCGGACGGCACGTACACGATTCTGCTGCATACCTTCTCGGGTACCGAAGCGGTCGGGGCCAACCGCTTCAGTCTCGCCCTGCAAGGGGACGAGGTGGCGGCATCGATCGATCGCAGGGCGCTCGCCGGCGGGACCAACAAGGCGCTGGTGCTGTCCTACGACGTCACGGCGACCGGCGGGCAAGGTCTCACGCTGGATCTCACGAACCTCACGAACAACTCCGCGGCGATCGTCGCGGGTATCGAGATCCGACGCGTCAATCCGGGTGGGGTGGCGAATCCGACCGTCGACCTCGATATCTCCATCGACAACGGCGCCACCTGGACACCGATCGCAGGCGCGGGCGGCCTCACCCTGGATCGTCTGGGCCGTGGCAGTTTCGACTGGACGGCAGGACCGCTCGCAGCGAACGCACTGATCCGCGCGCGCTCCGCGTCGGGCGTCGCACCGGTATCGGACACCTCCGATGTTCCGTTCCAGATCGCGAACGCGGGCGTCGACTACTACGTGAACGACGGGTCGACGGCGGGCGACGAGATCACCACGCAGATCGGGGACAACGCCAACGACGGCAAGTCGGCGGCCACGCCCATGGCCAGCCTCGCAGCGCTCCTGCGCGCCTACGATCTCGACGCCAACGACGTGATCCACATGGACACGGGCGTGTACGACCTCGCCACCAACATCCTGCTCGAAGCCCAGGATTCCGGGGTCACGATCCGCGGTCCGCAGGGAGTCGGTCATGCGGCCGTGCTGAATCGCGGCAATACCGGGCAATCGGTATTCCAGTTCGCCGGCGCCGACGACGTGACCATCGAGTACCTCGCGCTGACCGGCGGTCAATACGCCGTCTATGGCGGCACCGACGTCGACTCCGATCGGATCACGCTGAATCATGTATCGATCTACGGCAACAGGTACGGTGTCTACGTTGGCAGCACCAACGACACGGTGACCATCCGCAACAGCGAGATCTACAGCAATTCGAGCGTCGGAATCCAGCTCGGTAGCGCCCACGGGCTGATCCAGAACAATCTCGTCCGCGACAACGGTACCGGGATCGTCGCCGGCCTCCAGGGCAACGTCCGCGCCGATGGCGTATTCGTCAGCGGCAACGAGGTGCGCAACAACACCTACGGCATCAGCGCCAGCTATGCGGTCACGATCGAGAACAACACGGTTCACCACAACGCCGGGACCGGGATCTCCGCCGATCAGAGCCCATTGATCCGAGGCAACACGGTATACGCCAATGCGGGCGGCATCTCGATTTCCAACGGTGCCTCGGCCATCGACAACGTCGTTTACGGGAATGTCGGCGACGGCACGAACAGCGGCATCGGCATCTACGTCCGCTCCGGAACGGTCTCCGGCAATCAGGTCTACAACAACGCGACCGGCGTCTATCTCGACAGCAGCAGCACGGTGCGCAACAACCTGATCTACGGCAACACCGTGCGCGGTGTGCGCATGAGCGGCTACCAGGGCAGCGACAACGGATTGTTCGGCAACACGATCTATCAGCTGATCGGGGACGCGGTCTGGGCGACGGGCGGCGGCACCAACACCTCCATCCGCGACAACATCCTCGTGGCGGGGGCCGGCTACGCGCTGCGCGTGGGCGATGACACGCAGATCGGTTTCGCGAGCAACTACAACCTGTTCCAGACCTTCGGCACCGGCAAGCTCGCGTTCTGGGAAGGGCGCGACTTCGTCACCTTGTCCGACTGGTTCTTCGAGACCGGCAACGACGGCGAAAGCGCGGTCGGCAATCCGCAGTTCGTGGACATCGACGGCGCCGACGGGATCCTCGGATTCGCGGGCGACATCAACGGCGGCGCGGACGACGATTTCCGGCTGAGCGTGAGCAGTCCCGGCGTCGACCACGGCGATCCGAACTCGCTGTTCGTCGCCGAGCCGGCGAACAACGGCGGCCGGGTCGACCTCGGCGCCTACGGCAACACCGTCAAGGCGACCCAGAGTGCCGCGCAACTGGTCCAGGTGCTGAATCCCAACGGCCTGGAGAAATTCGAACTCGGCCAGACCGTGCAGATCGATTTCCGCAGTGCCGGGCTGACGCCGTACGACACGATGCTGCAGCTGAACAGCGGTAGCGCGACGACCGTCGTGGACGGTTGGGCTTCCGACCGCTATCGGGTGGGCGGCTCGGCCACCACCAATGGCGCCGCGATCTCCGTGACGGACGTGGTCGACGCGGCGCCGACATCGGTCTACTCGAGCTATGCCTATGCCGCATACGGTGCGGGTCAGACGCTGTCCTATCAGATCCCCGCGGCGGACGGGACATACCAGATCCTCCTGCATACGTTCTCGCAGGGCGAGGCGGTCGGTGCGAACCGGTTCAGCCTCGCATTGCAGGGCACCGAGGTGGCGTCCTCGATCGACCGCCGCGCCCTGGCGGGTGCGGCCAACCGGGCGGTGGTGCTCGCCTACGACGTAACGGCGACCGGCGGGCAGGGCATTTCCGTCGACCTCACCAACATCACCAACAACTACGGCAGCCTGATCGCGGGCATCGAACTGCGCCGCATCAATGCGGCCGGCGTCGCCAATCCGACGGTCGATCTCGAAGTGTCCACCGACAGCGGCGCTTCATGGATCCCGGTGGCGGGCGGCGTCAGCCTCGACGCCGACGGGCGCGGCAGCTTCACCTGGGCAGCCGGACCGGTCGCCACGAGCGCGCTGATTCGTGCCACCGGCCATGCCGGTGCGCTCGCCGTCACCGACGTGTCCGACGCGCCGTTCCAGATCGCCAACGCCGGCACCGCGTACTACGTCAATGATGCATCGCTCGCGGGCAACGAGTACACCACCGCTCCGGGCAACAACGCCAACGACGGCAAGACGGCCGCGACGCCGATGGCGTCGCTGGCAGCGCTTCTGCGTGCTTATGACCTCGATGTCGGCGACACGATCTATGTCGATACCGGCGTGTACAACCTGTCGACCAATATCGTCCTGAGCGCCGAGGATTCCGGCGTCACGATCCGCGGGCCGGTATTGCCGACGCACGATGCCGTGCTCGACCGGGGCAACACGAATTCGAATCAACGCGTGTTCTCGTTCGAGGGCGCGTCGGACGTCACGCTCGAATGGCTCAACGTCACCGGCGGGCAGGACGGTATCCAGGCCGTCGGCACGACGGGCAACGACCGCATCACCCTGCAGTTCATGGATATCTACAACAACTCGACCAACGGGGTCCAGATTTCCAATGGCCATTCGGATTGGCTCATCCGCGACAGCGCCATCCACAACAATCTCCAGTACGGCGTTACAGCGTCCGGCGTCGACCACCTGCTCATCGAAGACAACGAGGTCTACGGCAACGGCAACCGGGGCCTCGGCGTGTCCGGAAGTTCCGAGGCGAATCGCTCGTTCGTGACCGGCAACGACGTGCACGACAACGGTTCGGTCGGCATCGACGTCAGCAGCTACGTCACGGCCAGCAAGAACCGCGTGTACAACCAGAACGGCTCGGGTGACATCGGCATCTACAGCTACAACAGCACATCTCGGGTGGAGGACAACGACGCCTACAACAACACCACGGGCATCCAGACCGGCTACCAGGGCTGGATCATGGGCAACCGGTCGTTCGACAACGTGGTCGGGATCGCCACTTACTATTCCGACAACATCTCGCGCAATTTCGTCTATTCCAATTCGACCGGCATTTCCGATGGCGGCTATTCGGAGATCTTCGACAATCTCGTATACGCCAACACGAACATCGGCATAGCGATCACCTATTCGCACGTGGCCGGTGATCGCTCCGTCTACAACAACACCGTGTGGCAGGACACCGGCGACGCGATCGTCGTGTCCGGCACCGCCAACATCCGCATCCGCAACAACATCCTCTCCGTCGGCAACGGCTACGCCATCAATGTCGCCGCGGACGGTCAGGGCAACTTCAGTTCCGATTCGAACCTGTTCGACCTGCGCACCGCTGCTGCGAAGACGGGTCGATGGGGTGCCACCGAGCGCCTCACCCTGACGGACTGGCAATCGATCTCGGCGAATCACGATGCGTCGAGCAAGCTCGGCGATCCCCGGTTCCTCGACATCAACGGAGCCGACAACGTGCTTGGCGACCAGGACGTCACCACGGGCGACGGCTACGACGACAACTTCAGCCTGGACGCCGGCTCGACCGCGATCGATTCGGCCAACGCCTACGAAGCGGCGAAACCGGTTGCCAACTATCCGCACGACGCCGCGCTGCTCGACATCGAAGGTCGGGCGCGGCATGACGATCCGTCCACCGTCGACACGGGAACGGGCTGGGATCTCTTCGTGGAATCGACGCCCGGCGGCAGCAGCTATGCGGAGACCGGCACCGCGGTACCCTATCGCACGACCAGCGGTGCCACGACCATCACGCTGCCGTTCGCCTTCAGCTTCTACGGCAAGACCTACACGTCCGTGCAGGCCTCCGTCAACGGATTCCTGCAGTTCTCCGGGCTGGACAGCGCCAACGGCGGCGACAACAACACGCTGGACGAATTGCTGCGCAACGTTCGCATCGCGCCGCTGTGGGACAACCTGCGAACCGACCAGACGCAGTCGGCGGCGTCCGGTTCGACCGTCGGCAACATCTTCGTCGACAGCACCGTGACGAACCAGATCACGATCCGCTGGGCGGGCACCCGCCAGGACGTGGGTGGCGGCGACGTGAACTTCTCGGTGACCCTGTTCGCGAACGGCAACATCCGCTTCGACTACGGTGACGGCAATCAGTCACTCACCCCCACCATCGGCCTGTCCGCCGGCAACGGATTCACCTTCGTCACGTCGGCCTACAACGGCCAGACCAATCTCGCCAACGCGCCCTCCGTGCTGTTCACCAAGACGCCGGGCCTCACCTATTTCGACATTGGTGCCTACGAGTTCCTCGGCAACTCCGGCGACCAGACGCCACCCACCGTGACCGGAATCGGCACCCTGCCGGCGAACAACGGCGCCACCGCGCTGGCTTTCACCTCCATCCAGGTTTCGACTTCCGAGGCGCTGAACAGCATCAGCGCGAAGAGCCCGGCGAACTACGACCTGCGCGAGGCCGGTGTCGACAACCAGTTCGACACCAACGACGATGTCATCATCGGCGTGCGTCCGGCGTACTCCTATCCCGAGACGGCGCTGACGCTCGACTTCCTGACCGGGCCGAACGGCACCGCGGGCATCCTGCAGGACGGGCAATACCGGCTCACGCTTTCGGGCACCAAGGCGATCTACGATCTTTCCGGCAATCCGCTCGACGGCAACGCGGACGGCACCGGCGGGGACGACTACATCCGTTTCTTCACCATCGACCGCACCAGCAACGTCGCCCCGGTCGCGAACGACCAGTCGCTCAATGTCAACGAGGACGGTTCCGTCCTCGTCACGCTGTCGGCGAGCGATGCCAACGGGGATGCGCTCGTCTACGCCCTGCTGGGCGACCCGGCGCACGGGACCTTGAGCGAGTTCGATGCGGCCGCCAGGACGGTGCGTTACACGCCGATTGCCGGCTACACCGGGCCCGACGGATTCCAGTTCCGGGTCGACGACGGCAAGGCCGGGGTCGACACCGCAACCGTCAGCATCAACGTACTGCCGGTCAACGATGCGCCGGAGGCCCGCGACCAGTCGGTCTCGCTCGACGAAGACACGCCGCGTCTCATCGTGCTCGACGCTTCCGACACCGAGACCCCCCGAGCCCAGTTGAGCTTCGTCGTGGGTACGGCGCCGACGCACGGGACCTTGAGCCAGGGCGCCGCCGGCGGGTGGACCTACACGCCGGACGCCAACTATACCGGGACCGATTCGTTCACCTGGACCGTGCGCGATCGGGGCGACCCCGACGGCACCCCGGCCAACGCGCTCACCTCGGCGCCGGCCACCGTCAGTCTCGACATCGTTGCGGTCAACGATGCGCCGGTGATCGTAGCGGTCGACGGCCAGGTCGTGCTCGAAGGGTCGACCTTGCTGGTGGATCTGGACGCGAGCGACGTCGAAGGCCAGGCACTCACCTGGAGCCTCGACGTTGCGCCCGACGGCATGATCATCGACGACACCACCGGCGTCATCACCTGGGTGCCGGCCGATGGTGCCGCCACCGCGTCGGTCACGGCGCGCGCGACGGACGCCGGTACTCCGGCAGCCTTCTCGACCATCACTTTCGGCGTCACCGTGCAGAACGTGCCTCCCACGCTCACCCTGAGCGGCGCTGCGGGCGTCGATCAGGGAACGCCCTTCACCCTTACGCTCGGCAGAACCGATCCAGGCGCCGACACGCTGGCGAGCTGGGAGATCAACTGGGGCGACGGTCAGGTCGAATCCGTAGCCGGCGCGGCCACGACGGTGCAGCACACCTACTTCGCGGGCGGCACGACGTATGGCATCACCGCGACCGGTACCGACGAGGATGGCGCGTTCGCGTCCAACACGCTCAACGTATCGGTGGTCGCGCCCAATACTGCCCCGGTGCCTCAATCGCAGACCGTGTTCCTCGACGAGGATACCCCGACCGTCATCACGCTCAACGCCACCGACGTCAACGGCGATCCGCTGATCTACTCGATCGAGGGCGCGCCGGCGTTCGGCACGCTGTCGTCGATCGACCCGGTGACACGTCAGGTGACATTCACGCCCGCCGCCAACCTCCGCGGCAACGACAGCTTCACGTTCCGCGCGAGCGACGGGCTCGCTTCGGCGGTCGGCACGATCACGCTGAAGATTCGTCCGGTCAACGATGTCCCGGTCGCTGATGCAGCATCCTTCACCACCGCGGAAGATACCGCCCTGAGCGGTCAGTTGACCGGCACCGACGTGGAGACGCCGGACGCGCTCACGTTCAACCTGGTGAGCGGGCCCGCGAGCGGCGCGCTCACGCTCAATCCCGATGGAACCTTCACCTACGATCCGGCGGCGAATTTCTTCGGCGTGGTGAGCTTCGTGTTCACCGTCACCGACACGGGCGACAACGAACTCGATTGCGGCTGCCCGCTCGAACCGAGCGGCTTCATGCCGGACGGCCCCGACACGAGCCTGCCCGTCACCGTCACCATCGAAGTGACCGCGGTGAACGACGATCCGGTGGCCGCGGACGACGCCTACGCCGTCGGCGCCGGCCAGACGCTGGCGATCGACGCCGCGGCCGGGGTCCTCATCAACGACACCGACGTCGACGACACAGCGCTCATGGTGGATGCGGTCACGGATGACGTCGACCACGGAACGCTCGATCTGCTGGCGGACGGCGCCTTCACGTATACCCCGGACGCCGGCTACACCGGCACCGACCGCTTCACCTACTCCGTCCGGGATGCCCTCGGGGCCACGGACACCGCCGTCGTGACGATCAACGTGCTCGCCCCCGACAATCGGGCCCCCGTGATCGCACCGATCGAGGGCCGCGCCGCAGTCGAGGGCGATGTCGTCAGCTTCAGCGTCGACGCGAGCGATCCGGACGGCGATGCCGTCATGTTCGAACTGGTCGGCGCTCCGCAGGGTGCATCGATCGACGCAGCCTCGGGACTGTTCCAGTGGCAGGCCACCGACGGGGACGCGAACTACACGTTCACCGTTCGCGTGCGCGACGTGCACGACGCCGTCGCCGATGCGACCTTCTCGGTGGGCGTCGGGAACGCCCCTCCCGCCATCGGCCTGGTCGGTGCCAATACCGTCCAGCAAGGCACCCCCTACCTGCTCACGCTGGGCGCGGCCGATCCCGGGCAGGACACAGTCGTCGAGTGGGAAGTGGACTGGGGTGATGGCCTCGTAGAGACCTTCGCCGGCGGCGCCGCGCTCGCCGTGCAGCACACATATATCGCAGCCACCGGCGTATTCGAGATCCATGTGGCGGCGACCGATGAAGACGGCACGTGGGACGCGCCGGATGGCCTGTCGGTGACGGTGGTCCCGAACCTGCTCGAAGTGACCAGCTTCAATGCCGATGCGAGCGGCTTCAACGTGCGTTTCAGCCAGGCCGTGGACGAGACCACCCTCAACCTGTACGCCGGCGCGGACAGCGATCCGCTGCAGGGCGGGGTCGCCGACGTGAGGGTGATCCTCGGCAACGGAGCCACCGCGGTGCGCGGTTCCATCGTCATGGACGCGGACTCCCAGGGGTTCCGGTTCGTACGCACCGGCGGTGTGTTCACGCCGGGGACTTACACCGTCACGCTCGCCGGTCGCGTCGACGGCTGGATCGATACGGCCGGCCGCGCGCTGGATGGCGATCGCAACGGCGTCGCGGGCGGCGATTTCACGGCCACGTTCGTACGCACCGCCGCGGATTCCTCGGGCCCGATACTTTCGCTGCCTGACTTCATCCGCGGGCCCGGGCAGGACGTGCGCGTGCCCAACGACAGTGCCGGTGGCATGGCCCTGCCGCTCAGCCTGGCCAATGCGGACGGTGCGCGCAGCATCACGTTCGATCTGGCGTATGACGCGACCCTGCTCGCGATCGATGCGATCGAGGCGGTGCCGGGCGGTCCGGCGGTCACGATCACGACCGCGGGGATCGACGGCGCATTGCAGGTGACGCTCGAGTTTGCCGCTCCGATCGTGGGCGCTGGCGCGCGGGCGGTGGCCAACATCCGTTCCCACGTACCCGCGACCGCGCCCTATGGCGCGCAGCACGTGCTCGATCTGGGCCAGGTCGTGGTGACCCTGGGCAATGGGTCGATGCGCGCCGGGATCGATGACGATGCGGTGCACGCCGTCGGCTTCCTGGGAGACACGGACGGCAATCAGGCCTACAACGCGCGCGATCCGTTCCTGCTGCAGTACGTGCTGGCCGGGCGCGATTCCGGCTTCGGCGCATGGGCGCTGACGGACCCGACGATCGTCGGGGATGTCACCCCCACTGCCGGCCTGAACGTGCGCGACATCCTGCGGCTGCAGCAGCAGGTCGCCCTGAGTCGCGCCAATCCTGCCGGATCGGGCCTGCCGGAATTCCCGCTGATCCCGCAGCTCCCCGTCGCTACGCTGTCGTTGCTCGCTCTCACGACCAGTCCTCCTCCCGCGCCGGAAGCGGTCCCGCCCGGTGTCGCACCCGCCGAGGACGGCGTGCCGGGCCTCATGCTCCCGGCGCCCGCGACCGGTACGGTCGACTGGTCGGGCAGTTTTGCATCGGTCGGCTTGCCGCCCTTCGTAGCGCCGGTCGCCGAGCCTGCCGCCGCTGCCGCGTCGGCGTGGATGAACTCAGCCTGGGCGCGCGATCTGAGCGATCGACTCGCTGCGGTGGACGACAAGGCCGACGCCGCGCGGGTCGCGCTGCCCGGTCGGGAACTGCTGCGGGTCCTGTCTCGGACATTCGCGCGCCGCTAGCATCCCCGGCGCGCGCATGAGACCGGGGCGAAGCGGGAGGCTTGCCCTATAATTCAGGCCGTTAGTCCGCAGCCGGGGCTGCGGCACGCGGCCCTCGCGACAACTCATGCAGCTCATCGCCTTCGGAGTGAATCACCAGACCGCCCCACTCGCCATTCGCGAGCAGGTGGCGTTTCCGGCCGAGCACCTGGGACCAGCCCTGCGCAATCTGGTCGAGCACAATCCGGTGCGGGAGGCAGCCATCATCTCCACCTGCAACCGTACGGAGGTGTACTGCTCGACCGCCGATCCGCTGCACGTGAAACAGTGGCTCGCGCAATACCACAGTCTTGCCACCGACCGGCTCGACCCTTTCCTCTATGAATTGCCGAGCGAGCAGGCCGTGAGCCACGCGTTCCGCGTCGCGAGCGGACTCGATTCCATGGTGATCGGCGAGGCCCAGATCCTCGGGCAGATGAAGCAGGCCATTCGCGAAGCGAACGAGGCCGGCACGCTCGGCACCGTCCTGCACAAGCTGTTCCAGCACACTTTTTCGGTCGCGAAGGAAGTGCGCACCCGCACCGACATCGGCGCCAGTTCGGTGTCGCTCGCGGCCGCGGCGGTTCGCATAGCGGAGCGCATCTACCCGGACATCGCCGACCAGTCGCTCCTGTTCATCGGTGCCGGCGAGATGATCGAGCTGTGCGCGACGCATTTCTGCGCGCGCAATCCGCGCAGCGTCACCTTCGCCAACCGGACCACCGAGCGCGCCGCCGACCTGGCGGATCGATTCTCGGCGCGCAGCGTCGCGCTCGCCGAGCTGCCGCAACTCGTTGCGCTGCACGACATAATCGTCACCTGTACGGCGAGCCCGCTGCCGATCGTGGGCAAGGGACTCATCGAGCGCGCATTGAAGCTGCGCCGGCATCGACCCATCCTGATCGTGGATCTCGCTGTTCCGCGCGACGTGGAAGCGGAAGTGGGCAGTCTCGGGGACGTGTTCCTCTACACCGTGGACGATCTCGGACGGATCGTGCAGGAAGGCGTCGAGAACCGGCAGTCGGCCGTGACCCAGGCCGAGGCGATCATCACCGAAGGTGTGAACGACTTCATGCAGTGGCTCCAGACGCGCAAGAGCGTCCCGACGATCCGGGCCCTGCGCGACCACGCGGAGCGGCTGCGCCGGCACGAGGTGGAGCGGGCCGCGAAAGCGCTGGCGCGCGGCGACGATCCGGGCGCGGTGCTGGAGGCTCTCTCGCATGGCATCACCAACAAGTTTCTTCACGCCCCGACGGCCGCGCTGCACGGCGCCGACAGTGAAGAGCGGGAGCGGCTCGAGGCGCTGCTCAACCGCCTGTATTCGATCCCGCGCGAGGAATGAAGCCGAGCATCCGGGCGAAGCTCGCGCAACTCTCGGCGCGGCTGGAGGAGATCAATCGACTGCTCGCTTCCGAGGGCGCCACGGCCGACCTGGACAACTATCGCAAGCTGACCCGGGAGCACGCCGAGATCGAACCGGTGGTGGCGCTCCACCAGGAGCACGAGCGCGGACTCCACGATCTCGACACGGCGCAGGAGATGACGCAGGAACCCGAGTTGCGGGAGTTTGCCGAGAGCGAGATCCGCAGCACCCGCGACCGGCTCACCCGGCTCGAGGCGGCGCTGCAGCACGAACTGCTGCCGAAGGATCCGAACGACGATCGCAATCTCTTCCTGGAGATTCGCGCCGGCACCGGCGGTGACGAATCGGCGCTGTTCGCGGGCGATCTGTTCCGGATGTATTCGCGCTATGCGGAACGCATGCGATGGCGCGTCGAGATCATCTCCCAGAGCGCTTCGGAAATCGGCGGCTATCGCGAGATCATCGCCAAGATCGTCGGCCCGGGAGCCTACTCGAAACTCAAGTTCGAATCGGGCGCCCATCGCGTTCAGCGTGTGCCGGTGACCGAGACCCAGGGCCGCATCCATACGTCGGCTTGCACGGTTGCCGTGCTGGCGGAGGTCGACGAAGTTGCCGACGTCGTGATCAATCCGGCCGACCTCCGGATCGACACGTTTCGCGCCTCGGGTGCGGGCGGCCAGCACATCAACAAGACCGATTCGGCGGTGCGCGTGACGCATGTCCCGACCGGCATCGTGGTCGAATGCCAGGACGACCGCTCGCAGCACAAGAACAAGGCCCAGGCGTTGTCGGTGCTGGCGGCACGCATCAAGGACCAGCAGATGCGTGAACAGACGGCGAAGACCGCCGCGACGCGAAAGTCGCTGGTCGGCACCGGCGACCGCTCGGAGCGCATCCGGACCTACAATTTCCCGCAGGGGCGCGTGACCGACCATCGCATCAACCTGACGCTCTACAAGATCGACGCGGTGATGGATGGAGATCTCGACGAGCTGACCGGCGCGCTGCTGGCCGAACACCAGGCCGAACAACTCGCCGCGCTGGCTGAGGGGTGAGCTCGCCGAGACCGCGTCAGCCCAGCGCCCAGCGTAGCTGGGGCGCCCAGGGCGTCTGTCGGGGAGCGCAGAGGTGGGTGAGCTCGCCGAGACCGCGTCAGCCCAGCGCTCAGCGTAGCTGGGGCGCCCGGGGCGTCTGTCGGGGAGCGCAGAGGTTGGTGGGCCCGCGGAGACCACGTCAGCCCAGCGCCCAGCGCAGCTGGGGCGCCCGGGGCGTCTGTCGGGGAGCGCAGAGGTTGGTGGGCCCGCGGAGACCGCGTCAGCCCAGCGCCCAGCGCAGCTGGGGCGCCCAGGGCGGGTGTCGGGGAGCGACGGCGGCGCAACGACCCCGATGAGCAATCAGCAAACGCTCGGAGCAGTGTTGCGCGGCGACGCTCAGGCGCTCGCCGCGGTGTCCGGAATCGGCTTCGATGCTGCTGCGCGTGCCGTCGATCGAATTGCCCGGCACACCCTTGGACTCTCCCCGGCCCAGCGCATCCTGCGCGAAGCGGACCGCGCGAGCGCCTTCGATCTGACGGGCTATGCGCTGGCCCTCGACCGCGTGCGGACCGGGGTGCCCATCGCGTATGTGATCGGGGAGGAGGCGTTTCGCAATCACCTGTTTCGGGTGACGCCCGAGGTGCTGATTCCACGTCCGGATACCGAAGTGCTGGTGGACCGCGCGCTGGCGACTCTCCCCGCAGACCGGCCGGTTCGAGTCGCCGACCTGGGAACCGGCAGCGGTTGTGTCGGCATCTCGATCGCGCTGGAACGTCCCGCGGCCAGCGTGGTCTGCGTGGACTCCAGCCCGGCAGCGCTGGCCGTGGCCCGGGACAATGCCGGTCGCCTCGGCGCGGGCAATGCGCGGTTCGTCGAATCGGACTGGTATGGCGGGCTGGCGAACCTGCGTTTCGATCTGATCGTGTCGAATCCGCCCTACATCGCGCAATCGGACGCGCATCTGGCCCAACTCGCGCACGAACCGCGGGGGGCCCTCGTCGGCGGGGCAGACGGCCTGGACGCCATACGCCTGATCGTCGCCGAGGCCGGGGCCCATCTGCAAACCGGCGGCACGCTCCTGGTGGAACACGGCTACGATCAGCGCGACGCCCTCGCTGCGCTGTTCCGCGGCGCTGGCTTCCGGGACGTCGCCGGCTACGACGATCTGGGCGGGCGGGCCCGGGTGATGAGCGGTCATTACGCCTGATGGCCGTGTGGTTGTTGCGCCATGGGCGAACCGGCTAACATTGGCGCCTGTCTCAGCGGTATGGGTGTCGATCGACCCCCCGCCGGATCAACGAGGAAAAAACGCATGGAAACCAAGGAACGCATTCAGAAACAGCTCGCGGACAACCCAGTCGTCCTCTACATGAAAGGCACGCCGGACGCCCCGATGTGCGGCTTTTCGGCCGCTGCGGTGCAGATCCTGGAGGCTTGCGGCATCGAGGAGGTGGCCACGGTGAACGTGCTGGAAGACGCCGACGTTCGACAGGGCATCAAGGAATTCTCCAGCTGGCCCACGGTGCCACAGCTCTACGTGAAGGGTGAATTCGTAGGCGGCGCAGACATCATGCGCGAGATGTATCAGAGCGGAGAGCTGCAGAAGCTGTTCGGGAAGTGACCTCGATCACTTCTGCGCGACGGGCCGGCGCCACGCCGGCCCGTTTGTTTTTTCGATTGCCGCGATGACGGTCGGATCCGACCTCTCGCATCAGGCGCTGCGCGAGGCGGTGCGGGATTTGTGTTCCCGCTTCGACGGGGCCTACTGGCGCGAGCGGGACGAGAAACGGGAGTACCCGGAAGCCTTCGTAAGTGCGCTGACGGAAGCGGGCTGGCTCTCCGCACTGATCCCCGAGGAGTTCGGCGGGTCCGGACTGGGGGTCACCGAGGCGTCGGTGATCCTCGAGGAGGTGAATCATTCCGGCGGCAACTCGGGCGCCTGTCACGCGCAGATGTACGTGATGGGGACTTTGCTGCGCCACGGCTCCGATGCGCAGAAGCGCCGCTACCTCCCGGACATTGCCGAGGGCAGGCTGCGCCTGCAATCGTTCGCCGTCACCGAGCCTACGACCGGGTCGGACACCACGCGGCTCAAGACGGTCGCAGTGCGCCAGGGCGACCGCTATCTGGTGACCGGCCAGAAGGTCTGGACCTCCCGCGTGCAGCATTCCGACCTGATGCTGTTGCTGGCGCGCACCACCGCGCTCGATCAGGTCAAGAAGAAGTCGGAAGGACTCTCCGTCTTCCTCGTGGATCTGCGCACGAGCCTCGGCCGGGGGATGACCGTGCGACCGATCCGCAACATGCCCAATCATGAGACCAATGAAGTCTTCTTCGACGGCCTCGAGGTGCCGGCGGAAAACTTGATCGGCGTCGAGGGTCAGGGCTTCCGCTACATCCTGGACGGCATGAACGCCGAGCGCATCCTCATCGCGGCGGAATGCGTCGGCGACGGTCACTGGTTCATCGAGCGCGCGGTGAAATACGCCGGCGAGCGCATCGTGTTCGACCGGCCCATCGGTCGCAACCAGGGGATCCAGTTTCCCATCGCGCGCGCCCATGTGAACGTGGAAGCGGCCGATCTGATGCGCTTCCGTGCGGCGCACAGGTTCGATGCGGGCGAGCCTTGTGGCGCGGAGGCGAACATGGCGAAGTTGCTGGCTGCCGACGCCTCCTGGGAAGCGGCGAATGCCTGCCTGCAGACCCATGGCGGCTTCGGCTTCGCCGCGGAGTACGACATCGAGCGCAAGTTTCGCGAGACGCGCCTCTATCAGGTGGCCCCCATCTCCACCAACCTGATCCTTGCGTACGTCGGCGAACACGTCCTCGGCATGCCGAGGACGTACTGACAACGACAGCCGGCCGGGTCAGGGCTTGGCTGACGCGGGGGCTTCGAGTACGTGCGCAGCAGCGGGGAATACCGGCACCGCCTGCGTCGAGCGCCCGGCGAGCGTGCGGATCGAGTCGGCAATGCTGGCGAATTCGCGCCCTTGTTCGCCGGCTCTTGCCGCTTCAAAGGCGGCGTTGAGGGCCAGCAGTCGGGTCATGGTCGCGATATCCTCGATCGATTCCAAGGCGGGAGAGAGGTCGTTCATGTGGGCATACCTGAAGGAAGTCCGATGTGTGCCGCCTTTTCGATAGGCGAGGTGAGTGCTTGCTCAGTTGGGTGCCCCAACGGAGTCGGATCGAAGAGTCGAAGCGCCGCGGCGCTGGACGGCTTATCGACCGCATGGAGGATATCGGCGCGAGAGTCGCGGGCTTGAGCTGGTCCGCGTGCGTGACGGTTCCGCGCGAGGACCGCTATCATCGGAGGATCTGGCTGGAGGCGCCATGAACGGTCACGACCACTACCATGAGGATCATTTCCGCGCGGCCGCCATACGGACGCCGGGCGCCCACGTGCCGTCTGACGATGGACGGGGTGGTGGTGCTCCTCGTGCGCCTGACGGCGGCGAGGCACTGAAGTGACGAACATGCTGCCGCTCGAAGGCATCACCGTGGTCTCGCTCGAGCAGGCCGTCGCCGCACCGTTCACGACGCGCCAGTTGGCCGATCTCGGAGCCCGGGTGATCAAGATCGAACGGCCCGGCGCCGGCGATTTTGCGCGGGGCTACGACCGTACCGTGCTCGGCCAGTCTTCACATTTCGTCTGGCTGAACCGTTCGAAGGAAAGCTTCACGCTCGACGTGAAGCACGCCGCCGCGCCGGAGATCCTCGCGCGGCTACTCGAAAAAGCGGACGTATTCGTGCAGAACCTGGTGCCCGGCGCTGCCGCCCGCCTGGGCCTCGGCGCCGAGGCGCTGAGCGCGAAATTTCCGCGCCTCATCGCCTGCAGCATCTCGGGTTACGGACCGGACGGTCCCTACGCCCTCAAGAAGGCGTACGACCTGCTGATCCAGTGCGAATCGGGCATGGTGTCGATCAGCGGCACCCCCGAGGAGCCGAGCAAGGCCGGAATCTCCATCGCCGACATCGCGGCCGGCATGTACGGCTACACCGGCATTCTCACGGCGCTGTTCCAGCGCACCCGCACCGGCAAGGGAACCGTCTTCGACGTCTCCATGCTCGAAGCGCTCGGCGAGTGGATGGGCTATCCCATGTACTTCTCGCACTACGGCGGGTCCCCGCCGCCGCGGTCGGGTGCCGCCCACGCGACGATCCATCCCTATGGACCATTCCCGGCCGGGGATGGACACACGGTGTTTTTCGGCATCCAGAACGAACGCGAGTGGGCGAGCTTCTGTGCGACCGTCCTGCAGCAGCCATCTCTTGCGAATGATCCACGGTTCGACAGCAACAGCCATCGCCAGGGCAATCGCGCCGCGTTGACGGCGATCCTCGTCGCGGTGTTCGCGGACCTCACCGCCGTGGAAGTGGTGCGGCGACTGGACGAGGCGCAGATCGCGAATGCCCGCCTGAACACCATGGATGAGTTCTTCGAACACCCGCAACTGCAGGCGCGCAATCGCTGGCGTACGGTCGGCACGCCGCAGGGCGACATCGCAGCGCTGATCCCGCCGGTGACCATGCAGGGTGTCGAGCCGTGCATGGACCCGATCCCGGCCGTGGGTCGGGATACACGGCGGATACTGCGAGAACTGGGCTTCGATGCCGCCTTTGCCGACCAGCTCGCCGCCGACGGCGCGATCTGAGAGCTGCTCCTTCGAGGCGTGTGCCAGGGGCGCCGTGGTGCGTGCCGCACGGTCGGACGAACCCGGAGACCGACACAGCTAGCCTGGTGCGTCGATCCGATCGAGGGCGCTACGGAGCCGGCCACGGTAGCTCGCATAGTCCGGCAGGCGCCGCTCGTAGGCCGACGACATCAAGGGCGACGAGAACATGAAGTCGGCCGACGCACGATTGCAGGCGACGGGAATGTTCCAGACCACTGCGATCCTCAGCAGGGCTTTGACGTCGGGATCGTGCGGCTGCGGTTCCAGCGGATCCCAGAAGAAGATGATGAAATCGACGGTTCCCTCAGCGACCATGGCGCCGATCTGGAGGTCGCCGCCGAGCGGGCCGCTCTGAAGCTTCACGACCGGGAGCGAAAGCGCCTCCGCCAGCAGAGTGCCGGTGGTGCCGGTCGCGAGCAGATCGTGCTTCGCGAGCAGCTCGCGGTTGTAGCCGGCCCATTCCAGGAGATCCTGCTTCTTGTTGTCGTGGGCGACCAGGGCGATGCGCTTGCGGGGTGCGAGGGCCGAGGCGATGGGTGTCATGAAGTAGACCTTGCTGTGGGGATTCGGGAGCGGGAGGCGGCGAGCCGCGGGTTTGATGCGCTCCGCGTCGGGCTGCTATCCCGGCGCGTCGTTCCACCGGTCGTGGCGTGCGCGCCGCTCCTGCCGGTAGTTGGTGATCTCGAGGCGGATGCCGTCCGGATCGTCGAGAAAGGTGGCCCAGTAGTCGGGCGCGTAGCCGGGATGCAGTTCCGCAGGCGAGGCGTCGACGCCGGCCGCGCGCAGCGCGTCAGCGATGGTGACGACGTCATCCTGGGTGTCGACGCGAAAACAGAAGTGGTGCAGTCCCGGGGCGTATCGATCGTGCCGCGGCGTCGAACGGGCCGGACGCAACACGAAGCCGAAGTGTCGATTGAAGTACTGCAAGTGCGGCTCGCCCGCGAGCGCGAAGCCGTTCTTTCTGAAACCGAGCAAGGTCATGACGCGATCGTAGAACGCTTCCGATCGCGCGAGATCGGCTACAGCGACGTAGACGTGGTCGATGCCGATGACCTCGACCACGGCTCAGGCGGTCCTGCCGCAGCCCGCCGGTTTGTGGACGCGCGCGGTCGAAGCGGGATTTGCGGCCAGTTTGTGGGCCGGGCGGCGGGGCCGGACCAGCAGTTCGCCGCCACAGTTCGGACAGATTCCCTTCAGCACATTCTCGGAACAGTCGCTGCAGAACGTGCACTCGAATGAGCAGATGCGAGCGTCCGCGGATTCGGGCGGCAGATCCCTGTCGCAGCATTCGCAATTCGGTCTGAGCTGAAGCATCGCATTCTCCATGAGGACTGTTCGAGGGTCGTGACGACGAAGCCGGAAACGATCGTACCGCACTTGGTCGACCTCGATTGCGGGGCGAATTGCCGCTCGGCAGGACAGGCCTTAGGCCGATGCCCGCGCGGGGCGGATCTCGAAGCGGGCGTCGCGCCGCGCCAGATCCTCGATCTCGCTGGCCACGACCGCGCGGCTGAACAGGAACCCCTGCACCTCTTCACAGCCGAGGGACCGCAGGAGATCGAACTGCTCCCATTGCTCCACGCCTGTGGCCACGACCCGGATGCGCAGGTTGTGCGCGAGCGCCACGATGGCACGGGTGATCGCGGCGTCGTCCACGTCGGCGAGGGCGTTGCGGACGAACGAACGATCGATCTTGAGACGGTCGATGGGCAGTCGCCTGAGGTTCGACAGCGAGGAGTAACCGGTGCCGAAATTGTCGACGGAAATACCGACGCCGATCTCCTTCAGGCGTCGCAGCAGTTTTGCGGCGTGCTCGATGTCCTGCATCAGGAGCGTCTCGGTCACCTCCAGCTCCAGGCACGCCGGGGCTATGCCGGTGACCTGGATGACTTCGGCGACTTCCTCCAGCAGGTGCGCGCCGTAGAACTGGCGGGCGGACAGGTTCACTGCGACTTGCACGGGTGGCAGCCCCTTGCGCCGTTACCCCGAGGCCTGGGCGCAGGCGCTACCCAGCACCCAGGAGCCGAGCGTGCCGATGAGCCCGGTCTCTTCGGCGAGGCCGATGAACTCCTCCGGCAACACGAGTGCCTCCGGCGTCGACCAGCGCACCAGCGCTTCGACCCCGGTCATGCGGCCGTTCGTGGTCGAGATCCTGGGTTGATAGTGCAGGACGAACTGGCGCAGCTCCATGACTGCGCGACGCAGGCACGCTTCGAGCGACAGCACGTCGTCCGTCGCCGATTCCAGATGGGGGGAAAAGAACTCGAAGGTGTCGCGGCCCTGCTCCTTGGCGCGGTACATGGCGATGTCCGCATGCTTCAGCAGGGCCTGCGCGTCCAGTCCGTCGGCCGGATACGTGGCGATTCCGATGCTGGCGGAAAGCAGAAGTTCATGCGGGCAGGCGACGACGGGTTGCTCGATCACCCGCAGCAGCTTGCGCGCGAGCTCGGCCATCGCTTCGGGTGCGTCGAGCTCCTCGATCAGGATCACGAACTCGTCACCTCCGAGGCGCGCCACGAGATCCGCGGCACGCACCGAGTCCACGAGACGCTGGCCGAGTGCGATCAACACGTCGTCTCCCACGCCGTGACCGTAGGTGTCGTTGATGTGCTTGAAGCGGTCGAGGTCGACGAACAGGACGGCAAGCTTGCGGTCGTAGCGCTCGGCGCGGACCAGGCCACGGTTCAGTTGAATCCCGAACAGGGCCCGGTTGGCGAGTCCGGTCAACTCGTCGTGGTGCGCCATGCGCCGGATTCGTTCTTCGGACGCGCGCCGCTCGCTGATATCCTGCAATGAACCGGATACGCTTGTCGCGCGGCCATTGGCAGCGCACTTCGCGGTACCCGTGGCGTGGGTCCAGAGCTTCCGGCCGGTGGCGGTGATCAGTTCGAGTTCCAGATCCCACGACCTGCCCCGATGGATCGATGACTCCACGGCATCGCGCAGTGTCGCACGCGCCTCGGGCCCGAAGAAATCGAGCGTGGTGTCGAGAGCAGGCGTGTAGTCCTCCGGCGCGATCTCGTGGATGCGATACATCTCCGCGGTCCAGCGGAACTGTCCGGTTGCGACATCCAGTTGCCAGCCACCGACCGAAGCGGCGCTGAGGGTGTCCTCGAGCAGGGCGGTGCGATGTTCAACTTCGGAGGCCCGCTCCAGGCTTGTCCGCTCGTCATTCCCGGCGCGGACAACCTGCCGTCGCCGTCCGCGCACGATCCACCCTCCTGCGAAACCGGCGCCAGCGGCCAGCACCACGATCAAGGCGAAGCGAACACCCGGGCCCGGGTGCCAACCAGCACTCAGGGAGTTCGCAAGCCATGCCGGCAGCGCCTGCATCGGCGGTGCGAAGGAGTCGCAGGCGATACCGAGCGCCAGGGCGGCCACGATGACAACGACGGCTGCGACCACGGCGAAGCGGAATGCAACGCGACCGACCGTCCGGCCATTTCGGCGCAGTTCCGCTGCGGAATCGTTGCGTGCGATGCCGGTCATGGTGGATCCGGCGGTTGCGCTTTTTTCGGAGTGGTCGGTTCCATCATGACGCCGGCGTTCACGCCGCGGACTGCACCGGCGGGAGCGCGAGCCCGGAATCGCGGCGCAGCAGGTCTTCCAGATCGGCAGCGGAAACCGGTTTGCTGAAGATGTATCCCTGAATCTGGTCGCAGTGCAGATCACGGAGGAAGCTCAACTGTGCAACGGTCTCCACGCCCTCGGCCACGACTTCGAGCCTCAGACTGTGTGCCAGTGCGATGATCGCCCGCGTGATCGTCGCGTCGTCCGGATCGCCGGGCACGTCCATGACGAATGAACGGTCCACTTTCAGGCTGTCGATCGGCAACCGCCTCAGGTATGAGAGCGACGAGTAACCGGTGCCGAAATCATCGATCGCGATATGCAGGCCGAGCGCCTTCAGCTGGGTGAGCCGCGCGGACATCTGTTCCATGTTCTGCATCATCGCGGTTTCCGTGATCTCGAGCTCCAGGGTGTCCGGGTCGAGGCCGGTTTCGGCGAGGACTCTGCGCGTCTGCTCCACCAGTTCGTCGGAGTAGAGCTGGCGCGCCGAGATGTTCATCGCCATCCGCACCGCAGGGAGTCCCGCATTGCGCCACGCCAGCGCCTGGTGGCTCGCGGTGTTCAGGACCCATTCGCCGATGGCGCCGATCAAGCCGGTTTCCTCCGCCAGCGAGATGAACTTGTATGGTGGCACCAGCCCGCGATCGGGCGACGCCCAGCGTACCAGCGCCTCGACGCCGACGATGCGCCCGTCCGCCACCGCGACCTTGGGCTGATAGTGCAGAACGAACTGATCCATCTCCACCATGGCCCGCTTCAGATCTGATTCGAGGGAGAGGCGCTCGACGTTGTCCGCGTTGAGGTGCGAGGAATAGAACTCGAAGGTGTTCTTGCCGCGATCCTTGGCGCGATACATGGCGATGTCGGCATGCTTGATCAATGTCTGCATGTCGCGGCCATCGGTCGGAAACGTCGAGATGCCGACGCTCGCGGTGAGGATGAACTCCTGCCCCTGCGCCGGCACCGGCTGCTCGATCCGCGCGAGCAGCTTGCGGGCGATCTCGGCGGTGCCCTCGTCTGGGCTCACTTCCTCGGCGATCACCACGAACTCATCACCGCCGAGGCGGGCAACGATATCGGCAGCGCGCATCGTTTCGGACAGGCGGCGGCCGATGACCCGGAGCACCGCGTCGCCAACGTCGTGGCCGAGCGTGTCGTTGATATTCTTGAAGCGGTCCAGGTCGATGAACAGCACCGAGAATTGCCG
Organism: Burkholderiales bacterium; assembly: GCA_038324085.1. Taxonomy (GTDB): domain Bacteria; phylum Pseudomonadota; class Gammaproteobacteria; order Burkholderiales. The sequence goes on along the minus strand of JBBQHP010000001.1, from coordinate 178,191 downwards.
GCCGTACCGCTCAGCGTGCGAGAGCGTGCGCGACAGGTGATAGTTGAACAGGTTGCGATTGGCGAGGCCGGTCAGTTCGTCGTAATGGGCGAGGCGACGGATGCGTTCGTCGGCGCGGCGCCGCTCGGTGACATCCTGGAGCGAGCCTGACAGTTTCGCGGGCCTGTCGCCGGCGCCGAACTCCGCCGAGCCGGTGGCCCGGACCCAGATGCGCTGGCCGCGCGCCGTGATCAGTTCGAGCTCGATGTCCCAGGGTTCGCCCGTTCGCGCCGCCGTCTCGATGGCGGCCCGGATCGGGCCGCGGCTCTGCGGGGCGTAAAACTCGATCGCCTGCTCGACGACAGGCTTGAACTCTTCCGCAGTGGTCTCGTGGATGCGATAGGTTTCCTCGGTCCAGTAGAGGTGGTTGGACGCGATGTCGAGTTCCCAGCCGCCGATGTGCGCGGCATGCTGGGTCTGCGCCAGCAGAGCCGTCTGGCGTTTCAGCTCCGACTCGCGGTTGTTCAGGGCTGCCTCCGCGAGATCGCGTTCATGCTCACGTGCTGCCTGCTCTCTGCTGATCCATATCGCAGCGAAAATCAACCCCGCGAGAGCCAGGGCGAAAAGCGCAAACGGCACCTGCACGCGGTGCCGCCAAGCCGCCCAGAATGCAGCGTGCGGTATCGTGAAGAATGCCGTGAGCGGATAGTCCGGTACCCGCTGGTACGTGTATATCCGGTCGAGGCCGTCGACTGCGCTCAAGTCGCGCAATTCGCCTGAGCCGGGAAAATCGCGCGACCGCAGATGCCGCCAGAGGAAGGATCGTCCCGCGACCGCGTAGTACGACTTCGGATCCGGGGGCGGGGGCAGCCGGGCCACGGGATAGCCGTCGTCGCGTATCAGGCCGATGAGACCATGCGCGGGCAGCTGAAGGCCGCGCCACAGCGAGTCCAGCTCATCGAGCAGGGCGACGGCGGAGAGCACGGCGATGGGTGCACCGCTCGCCGGGTCGAGCACGCGCATGCGGAGCGGCACGATCCACGCATGCAAGAAAAGTCCGTAGCGGGGCCGGCCTACGACCAACCCCGGCTTCGATAGTGTCTCGGCGATGGCCTCGCGCCGATCGGGATCGCTCCACTCCCGCGCGGCAACGGAAGCCGGTTCGGCGGACGATGCGACCGACGCGCCGTCCGGCGCGAACAGGTCGATGCGAGCCAGATCGGGCTGGGCGCGCTGGTAGCGTCGCAGCAGGGCCGGGATCTCGTTGCCCCGCTGGCGCTCCTCCGCTGCGAGGACTTTTTCGGCGAGCAATGGCAGCACCTGCGCATAGCGGCGCAGGAACAGGCTGGAAGACCGGGCGGCCATGTCGGTGAGATTGCGCAGCTCGGCCATCTTCTCGAGCTGGACCGAGTTCCAGGCATAGGCCCCGTAGAACGACGCGAATATCACGAGGGCGGCGGCCAGCAGGCCGAACGCAAACGCGATCGAGCGGGCGGGCTTCGCGGGACTGCCGGTGGTCGCCATGGGATTCGCCATCGAATCCATAACGGCATTCGCCGGGCGGAACTGAATCGCGCCCGACCCGGCGGAGAGCGCTACCGCTCGCTTGCCCGAACCCGGATCATGGCGAGGGCGCTAATCAGGGCGACGCCGACAAAGCAGGCAAGTGCCCACTCCGCGATCGAAAATCCGAGAAAGGTCCAGTCCACCTTGGAACAATCGCCCGAGCCGCGGAAAATCATCGGCAGCGCTTCCGACAGCGGAAACGACTCGACCATGAACTCCAAGCCCGGACCGCAGTCGGCGATCTGCGGCGGGTTGTGCTGCAGCCACGTCTGACGGGTCGCGACGCCGCCCCCGGCGATAGCCGCGAGGATCACCAGGCCGCCGTAGATCCGCACGCCAAGGGCGCGCGGGTTGTGCACCGCCGCAACCAGTCCGACCAATCCGGCAACCACAAACGCATAGCGCTGCAGGATGCACATGGGACACGGTTCGAGGTGGCTCGCGTGCTGGAGCCACAAGCCGTAGGCGAGCAGACCTGACGTCCCCAGGAAGATCGCCGCGAACAGGGTGCGTGGACGAATCAATCTGGTGTAGTTCACCGGTCAGCTTCCGGTTCGGACCGGTGAACGAGCGCGGCGATGGGGCCCGCCAATCATCCTGCCGCGCCGAGCGCCCGGTCGAGATCGCGGCGCTGGTCCTCGACGTCCTCGATACCGACGGAAAGGCGCACGAGATTGTCGCCGATACCCAAGGCCGCCCGGCGTTCCGGTGGCAGCGCGCCGTGGCTCATCGTCGCGGGGTGGCTGATCAGGCTCTCGACGCCACCGAGGCTCTCGGCGAGGGTGAACAGTTCGCACTGTTCGAGGAATCGCCGCGTGATCTCCATGCCACCTTTCAGCCGAGCCGAAACCATGCCGCCAAAGCCGCGCATCTGTCGCTGCGCGAGCGCGTGCTGGCGGTGGTCGGGAAGTCCCGGGTAGAACACCTGTTCGATCCTGGGATGCCGGGCGAGCCACTGCGCCAGTTCCAGGGCATTCGCGCAGTGGCGCTCCATCCGCAGCGGCAAGGTCTTCACACCTCGGAGCGCGAGAAAGCTGGAGAACGGGTCGAGAATCGAGCCGATCGCGTTCTGCATGTAGGCAAGCTTTTCCTGCAAGTCCGGATTGTCCCGGATGAGCACGATGCCCCCGATCATGTCGGAGTGCCCGTTGATGTATTTCGTCACCGAGTGCACCACGAGATCGAACCCGAGCGTGAGCGGTTGCTGTACCCAGGGTGAAGCGAAGGTGTTGTCGCACACGGTGAGGACGCCGTGCTTGCGCCCCACGTCCGCCACGGCGGCGAGATCGGTCAGCTTGAGCAGCGGATTGGACGGCGTTTCGACCCAGATCATCTTGGTGTCGGGCCGGATTGCGCGGGCGATGGCCTCGGGTTCGTCCGGATCGACGAAAGTGACGTCGAGTCCCATGGAGCGACGGCGCACCCGCTCGAACAAGCGCCAGCTCCCGCCATACAGGTCGTCGATCGCCACCATGTGGCTGCCCGCGTCGAGCAATTCCAGCACCGTGCCGCTGGCGGCCAGTCCCGAGGCGAAGGCGAAGCCCGAGTGACCGCCCTCCAGATCAGCGATGCAGCGCTCGAAGGCAAAGCGGGTCGGATTGTGCGTACGTGCGTACTCGAACCCGGTATGCACGCCCGGAGAGTGCTGCTTGAAGGTCGAGGTGGCGTAGATCGGCGTCATTACGGCGCCGGTAGTCGGATCGGGCGCCTGGCCGGCGTGGATGGCGCGGGTCGCGAAAGCTCGCAGTTCGTGGTCGTCGGTCATGTTCGCCGCCTTGAGGTATCGAAGCTCCACCGCCGGGCCCGGGCTCGGATGCCCGCGGCAACCGATTCACCGACGATTTCGGGAGGGCCGCAGTGTACACGCTGCGGCCTTCTCTCCAGGGCTACAGACCTTGTACCGCCGCTTCGGTTCGATCGCGAATGAACTGCGCGAACTGATCTGCCGTCAGCGGTCGCGCGATGTGGAATCCCTGCGCGAAGTCGCACGCCTGTGCGGCGAGGAAATCGAGCTGGCCGCTCGCTTCCACGCCTTCGGCCACGACCTGCATCTTGAGGCTCCGCGCGAGTGCGATCACCGCGCGCGTTATCGCCGCGTCGTCGGGGTCGTCGGGCAGGTCCATGACGAAGGAGCGGTCGATCTTCAAGGTGCCCACCGGGAAACGCTTCAGGTAGGCGAGCGAAGAGTAGCCGGTACCGAAATCGTCGATCGCGATCGACACACCCAGATCCGCAAGCGCCGACAGGACCCCGGCCGCGCGCTCGGGATTGTGCATCACCGTGCTTTCCGTGAGCTCGAGTTCGAGGAAGCGCGGCTCGAGACCGGCGCCGTGCAATGCGGCCAGCACTTCGTCGTGGAGAGTGCCCTGGACGAACTGACGGCTGGAGACGTTGACCGCGATGGTCAACGGTCCCAATCCCGCCATCTGCCAGGCTTTCATCTGGCGGCAGCTCTCCGCCAGGACCCAGGCGCCGATCGGTGCGATCAGTCCGGTCTCCTCCGCGATCGGAATGAAGCGCAGGGGTGAGACCAGGCCGAGATCCGGGTGTTTCCAGCGGATCAGGGCTTCGACCCCGGCGATCCTGCCGGTGGCGAGCTCGAGCTTGGGCTGGTAGTGCAACAGCAGTTCGCCACGCTCCAGCGCACGCTTCAGGGCGGCTTCGAGCGCGAGCCGCTCGAAGGAGTGCGAATTCATCTGCGGCGAATAGAACTGGAAATTGTTCTTGCCGGATTCCTTGGCGCGATACATCGCGATGTCCGCCGCCTTCAACAGGGCCTGCGCATCGCGACCGTCGTCGGGATAGGTGCCGATGCCGATGCTCGCGGAGAGCGTGAATTCGTGGCCCTTCAGCGCCAGCGGCTCGGAGAACGATTCGAGGATCTTGCGGGCGACCCCGGCCAGATCGGTCTCGGTGTCGAACTCCTCGACCAGCACGACGAACTCGTCCCCGCCCTGACGGGCGACCGTGTCCGAGCCACGCAAGCTCGAGCGCAGACGCAGCGCGACTGTCTTCAAGACTGCATCCCCGGCATCGTGACCGAGCGTGTCGTTGATGATCTTGAATCGGTCAAGATCGATGAACAGGACGGCGACGCGCCGATCGCGGCGACGCGCCTGCTCGATGACGCGGGCGAGCGAAGTCTGGAGCGTCGCGCGGTTGGCGAGGCCGGTGAGTTCGTCGTGCTGCGCGAGGTAGCGAATGCGCTCCTCGGAACTGCGCCGTTCGGTGATGTCCTTGCCGGTGCCGCGATAGCCGAGAAACTCGCCACGCTCATTGAACAGCGGCTTGCCGCTGATCGAGACCCAATGGGTCCCGTCGGCGGACTCGAGCGCGAACACGAAGTCCGTGAACGGCTCGTGCGCTGCCAGCATGTGCCGATGCTCTTCCCACTTCGGGTCGTCGAGGTCGTTGATGAACGGCAATTCCCAGCGCAGGCGTCCGATCAGGCGCGATTCGTCCTGCCCCCCGGCATTGCCCTTGCCTTGCGAGAACTGGACGAAGCGCAGATCCGGACCCTGCTCCCAGAACCAGTCCGAGGACAGTTCCGACAGGTCACGGAAGCGCTGCTCGCTGGCCTTCAGCAGCGCTTCTGCCTGTTTGCGCTCGCTGATGTCGGCGACGCGCACGAGATAGGCACTGCGGTCGGACAGGTCCAGCTTCGTCGCCAGCATCTCGCCCCAGAACGTCCTGCCCCCGCGCGTACGGAAGACCATGTCGGCGCGCAGGATCTCGCCGCGTTCCATGCGCTCCAGGCTCGCTTCGAGCTGACCGCGCGATAGCGGGTGACGCAGCAGCGTGTGGCCCGGACGACCCAGGATCTGGCTCTTCTCGCGGGCCTGGAACATCTCGAGCGCGCGGCGGTTGCAGTCGAACACGGTGCCGTCGACGATGTTGCCGACCAGCAGCGCGTCGCGCGAGCTGTTGTACACCGCTCCGAGCATCGCTTCGCTCGCTTCCAGCGCCTGCTGCGCGCGCCGGCGCTCGGTGATGTCGGCGATGCGGACCAGCGTGAGGTGCCGGTCCGGCAGATTCAGTTTCGCTGCGGCCACATCGGCCCAGAACGAATGGCCCTTGAGCGTGAGGAACTCGCCTTCGTGGTGCCACGGGTCACCGCTTTCTACGCGGGCGATGGCGGCCTGGACAACCGATCGCGGGAGCGGCTCGCAGAACAGGGTGTTGCCGACGCGTCCGACCAGTTCGGCCATGTCGGCTGCCTCGAACAGCGCGATGGCGCGCGGGTTGCATTCCACGATCTCGCCGCTTTGCGTGTCCATGAGGAACAGTCCGTCCCAGGCGCTGCGGAAGATGGCACCGAGCGTCGCTTCGCTCTGCCGCAGGGCGAGTTCGGCCTGCTTGCGCGGGGTGATGTCGGTGCCGAGTCCCTGGTAGCCGGCAAAGCGGCCATCCCCGTCGAATACGGGCATGCCGCTGACGGAAAGATAACGGACACTGCCGTCAGCCATGGTGCGCTCGAGTTCCAGTTCGCGGAACGGTTCGTGTCGCAGCAGCGCCGCACGGTGCGCCGCCAGGGCCCGTGGCTCGATGCGCGTGTCGGTCAGCTCCCAGCGTGTCATCCCCTCGAACTTTCGCCCCGAGGCCTGGAGCCGGTTGCTGGTCTCCGCGTACTCGGCGCGACTCTTGAACCGGAACTCTTCGTCCTGCTCCCAGAACCAGTCGGAGGAGATCTCGGCGATGCGACGGAAGAATTCCTCGCGATGCGCAAGCCGCGTCGTCGCATCCGCGCGCGCTGCTTCCGCCTGAGCTTCGCTCAAGGCCAGCGAAAGCTGGGCTGCGACCTCGCGCAGGGTGGCCTGCTCGTCATCGCTCCATTGATGCGCGCGCGCCGAATCGAGGCACAACAGGCCGATCAGTCCGCTCGGATCGGACAGGGGAACTTCCAGCGACGCCCGCAGTGGCAGGGACTGCGCCGGCGTGGCGCTTTGCGCCTGCTGGTCCGAGGCCCAGTGGTTCAGAATGCCGGTCTCGCCGCGGCGCAGCGCGGCGAGATATTCCGGATCGCGACCGTAGTCGAGCGACAGCCCGCTGATATCGTCCAGGCCGTCCGGCTGCACGGAATCCTTCACTTCCAGCCGACCGTCGTTGTCCAGTGTCGAGTAGCATGCGCGCAAGTGCGGATAGCGTGCGGCGAGGGCAGCGAGCGTGCGCCGTATGACGCTCTCGACCGGCATGCCTCCCGTCACTTCGGTGGCAATGCCGTGCAGCAGCTCCAGGCGGGATTGGCGCTGGCCTACCTCGCGGGACCACAACGCTTGCTGGGCAGCCATGCGCCGGCTCACCCAGAGCGCGCCCGCTGCGAGGAACAGGAACAGCAGAAACGGTACGCGCACGGCGGCAATCCATTGCGACCAGAGCATCGAGTACGAGACCGACAGGAACAGCGTCATCGGTTGATCTTCGAGCCGGTGCACGGCTAACAGTCGCTGCTCGCCCGAAATCGGACTCTTGCCGACCAGATGCGCAGTGAGCTGTTCCGGGTACTCGCGCCGCCATCGTTCGATCGGGCCCCGGAACGAATGCTCGAAAACGTCGGCCGGATTGATCGATGCAGGCCAGCGTCCCTGGAAGTAATCGTCGTTGCGCAGGATGCCGATGATCCATCCTTCCGGCATCGCGATATCGCTGAATACCACCGCCTGCTCGTCGAGGGAAAACAGACCGAACAACCACCGGCGTGACCCGTTGCCATCGTCCGGCACGACGTGGCGCAACGGCACCATCCATTCGCCGAACATCTCGGAACGAATCGGGCGCCCGATCTCGAGCCCGAATGCCGCGGGCATGTTCTCGGGTCCGGGGAATCGGAGATCCGCCGGCGACGGCGTTGTGCCGCCGGTCGACGAAACGGCGATCGGCGATCCGTCCGCGTTCATCAAGCCGAGGAGTCGCAACGCGGGCGTGTGCGCGCGCGCACGGTCCAGCAACTGCTGCGCGCGTGCGCGCGTCGGTCCCGACTCCGATTCGGCCAACGCGGCTTCGAGATCACCGAGCGCGATGCCGAACTGTCGATAGAACAGGCTGGCCGAGCGCCCTGCCATGCGGGCCAGGTTTTCCACTCGGCCGGATTCCTCGCTGACAACGGTGCGCCACGCGATGATGCCGTGCGCAACCACGGCGGCAAACGTGAAGATTGCCAGGGCGACGAAGATCGTCCCCAGCTGCCATGGCTGGCGGGTGGTCGTGGCAGAACCCGAGTTACGCATCTCGCTCAGTTTACGGCCCGCCACCAACAAACTTGAAGTCGGACGGGCGACGGTTCAGAGCGCCGTGACTGCCCCTCGATCGATGCTGTAGACGCAGTCCAGCATTTCGCGCGAATGCGAAAGATCCGATTCGGTGAGGATGATGGACAGCCCTTCATCCTTGAGGCCCGCGATCACTTCGGCGAGGCGGTGGGCCAGCACCGGCGCCACGCCTTCGAACGGTTCGTCGAGCAGCAGCAGTTTGGTTCCGGACATGAGCGCACGGGCCAGCGCCACCAGTTTCTGCTGGCCACCGGACAACTGGAGACCTTTGCGGCTGCGGAAGGTCTCCACCTCGGGAATCATGCGGTACACGCGCGCGAGCCGGGCATCGTGGTTGCCACCGCCACCGGCCCAGGCCGGAATGAGCACGTTCTCCTCCACGGTCAGCGCCGGGACCAGCCGCCGATCCTCCGGCATGTAGCCGATGCCCGCTCGCGCCCGTCGATGCGTGGGCGTGCGCTCGAGCGGATTGCCGAGGAAGCGGATGCTGCCCGCTTTCGCGGGCAGTATGCCCATGATGGCGCGCATCAGCGTCGTCTTGCCGGCGCCGTTGCGGCCGACCAGCCCGACGAACTGGCGATCCCCGACGCTCATGTCGACCCCGCGCAGGATCGCGACCGAGCCGATGGAGACGTCCAGCTTGCCGATCTCAAGCATGGCGTGCGGCGCCTCCGGCCTGCTTCGGTGCGTGATCGCCGATCACGAATCGGCGCACCTCCACGTCGTCCAGGACGACGACCGGATCGCCGTCGGCGATGATGCGCCCTTCGTAGAACGCCAGTACCCGGTGCGTGTAGCGCAGCACCACTTCCATGTCGTGCTCGACGAACAGCACGGTGACGTTGCCTTCGCGCACCGCGGCCATGACCCGGTCCATCAGCACGAATTTCTCGTCGGCGGACACGCCGCTCGTGGGTTCGTCGAGCAGCAGGATGCGTGGTCGCACCACCATCGCCATCGCGATGTCGAGCAGCTTGCGCGTGCCCTCCGGCAACAATCCGGCCTGACGGTCGCGGTACGCTTCGAGGCCGAACTGTTCCAGCATCGCCGTCACGGCCTTGGCCGGCTCGACCTTGCGCTGGCTGGAAGACGCCCAGCCGCCGCCGGCCGAGACGATGATGCCCACGCCGACCATCAGGTTCTCAGCGACGGTCATGGTGTTGAACAGTTGCGGGATCTGGAACGAGCGGCAGATGCCCAGCTGGGTGATCCGGCGCGGCTTCAGCGCCGTGATGTCGCGGCCTTCGAAGCGGATCGAGCCGCTGTTGGGCTTGAGGTAGCCCGTGACCATGTTGATGAACGTCGTCTTGCCGGCGCCGTTGGAGCCGATGAGACCGACGACCGAGTCCTGCTCCACCGCGACGCAGATGTTGTCCGCCGCGGTCACGGCGCCGAAGCTCCTGTTCAGTCCCTGCGCGTCGAGGATCATGGCCATCGCTCAGGCAGCCTTCCTGCGCTGAATCAGCGACCACAGGCCGCCGGGCAGGAAGATCATGACGATCAGCATCGTGATGCCGAGCACCATCTGCCAGGTGTTGGGCGAGTACTCGTACGCGAAACTGCGGATGGTCTCGAACACGAGTGCGCCGCCGAGCGGCGCGAACACATTGCCGGTGCCCGAGAGAATGGCGATGAACACGAACTCGCCCGATTGCGGCCAGTAGGTCATCTCCGGATCGATGTGACCGATGTTGATCGCCATCATCGCGCCACCGATGCCTGCGAGCACCGCGGAGATGACGTAGTGGAGGTGGACGGTCGAGCGGACCGATGAGCCCATGTACTCGACGCGCAACTCGTTGTCGCGGATCGCCTCGGCGAGACGGCCGCGATGCGAGCGCAGGTATCGATTGAGCAGCAGGGCGGAGAGCATCGTCATCACGACGGTGATGCCATAGCCGGCATAGCGGCGCGCATCATCCGCGACCGCGATGCCGACAATGGTCTTGGCGGAGATGTTGAAGCCGTCGGTCGATCCCAGCGACGAGCTCTTCACGAGCAATCCGTAGAGGATCATGGAGAAGGCGAGCGACAACATCGCGAAGAAGATGTCGCGATAGCGCGCGAGCAGCAGTCCGAGAATGGCCGACACCACGGCGGTTGCCGCCGCGGCCGCCGCGACCATCAGTGCCATGTCGGGGAGCTTCAGCATCTGGTCGATCATGCCCGCCGCGTAGGCTCCCAGGCAGTAGTAGAGGCCGTGGCCGAACGACACGAGACCGGTGCGCATGAGCAGCATCATGCCCAGGACGACGGTACCGTAGCAGAGCGCGACATTCGCGAGCGACATGGCCCAGTTCGGCAGGAATGGCGCTGCCACCAGCAGCACCACGGTGATGACGCCGATGGCGATCGAAGTGGAGTCGGACTTCATATCTTGCGCACCTCGGCACCGCTGAACAGGCCTTTCGGCCGCACGATCAGTACCACTGCCATCACCAGGTAGACGCTGAACAGTTCCAGCTCGGGCGCGAAGTGGATCGAGGCCGCGCGCACCATCCCGACGATGAACGCCCCGAGGGCTGCCCCCGGCAGGCTCCCGAGCCCGCCGATCACCACCACGGCGAACGCGACCACGATGACTTCGGCGCCCATCCCGGTAACCACCGATACCGTCGGGGCGGTGAGCGCGCCTCCGACGGCGGCCAGCATCGCGCCGACGGTGAAGGTGACGAAGTAGGTCCGCCCGACGTCGATACCCAGCGCGGCGCTCATTTCGCGGTCGTGGATGACCGCGATGAGCAGCTTGCCGGCCTTGGTCCGCGTCAGCACCCAGGTGAGCGCGGCTCCCGTGGCCACGGCCACGCCGATCAGCAACAGGCTGTAGTTGGGATAGTTGAGCCCGCTGATCTCGAAATTGCCGAGCAGTGCATAAGGCGATTCCCCATTGGGACCCTGGACGAACAGTGGATCGACGCCCCAGACGAGCTTGATCACATCCTCCAGGATCAGGAACAGCGCGTACGTCACGAGGACCAGGACGACTTCGTCCTTGCCGTACATGAAACGCAGCAGCCCGCGTTCGATGACGGGCCCCGCCACCAGACCCACGGCGATTGCGGCGAGGCCCAGCATCGCGAAACTGCCCAGTGCGGGATAGCCGTGTGCGAACCACGCATTGCAGAACGTGACCGCGGTGAAGGCGCCGAGTGCGTACAGACTGCCGTGCGCGATGTTCAGGATCTTCATCACCCCGTAGATCAGGGTGAGGCCGACGGCTATCACGAACAGCCACGAGGCGTAGATGGTACCGTCGATCAGGACGGCAATCAGGTGGCTCATGCCAGCGTCGCGTGGGCGCGGGCGTCGGCCACTCCGGTTACCGGATCGCTCATTTCGATCGCTTCATGCCCGATTTGATCCAATCGAGCGAGGTCATGCCTTCCGGGGGCGTGACCCGCTCGGCGTCGTAGTACTTGATGTTGCCCACCTTGACCACGCCGTTCTCGGTGCGGGTGGTGCCGTACGCCGTCCCCATCACGGCCTGGTGGCCCTTGCCCAGGCTCATGTTGACGCGTCCCGAAGGTGACTCGAACGAGAGCTTTTCGAAGGCCGCGATGATCTCGTCCTGGTTGGGCGGTGCGTAGGCCTTCTCCATTTCTTCCTTGACGTTCTTCGCGGCACCCATCGGTGTGGCGGCGCCGATCTTCTGGCGCATCGCTTTCTCGAACGCCGCCTTCACGCCGAGGAATGCCTCGGCAGTGCTGTAGGCCGGATAGTTCGGATCGATGCCGACCTTGGCCTTGTAGATTTCCGTCAGCCAGCGTTTGTGCGCAGAGTCGGGTGCGAACACGCCGTTGGTGCCGCGCGCGCCGACGATGGTGCCGTCGGGAATCTTGCCGGGGAGCCGGTGCAGATAGGGTTCGCCGGCCACCAGGACCAGTTGCGAATTCTTGAACAGGTCGCGCGGCTGCGCCTGCAGCATGAAGGCCTCCAGGTCACCGCCCCAGAGACTGGAATGGATGACGTCCGGCGCGGACGAGATCAGCGCCGAGATCTCCGCGCCGTATTGCCCGGCGCCAAACTTCGGCATCTGCGACGAGATGATCTCGACCCCCGGTTTGAGGGTCTTGATGGTCGCCTCGAAGTCGTTCCAGGAATCCTGGCCGTAGGCGTAGTTCTGGTTGATCCCGGAAACGCGCTTGACCGCCGGGCGGTTGTCCAGCAGGTAGAGCACGGCGGCGACGGCGTCCATGGTCGCGTGCGGACGGGTGCGAAACACGTACCGGTAGGAAGCGTCCTCGAAGATTCGGGGCGTGCCGCAGTCGACCAGCACGGTCAGTTTCTTCAGCTCTTCCGCTACCGGGGCGACGGCGAGGCAATCGCCGCTGCCGATGTAGCCGATCACGACGTCGACCTCCTGGCGCTGCACCAGGGTGCGGTACTCGCTCACCTGCTTGGTGGCGCCGCCGGCCTCGTCGATTATCACCAACTCGATCGGGATCCCCCCGAAGCCCTTGCTCTGGTAGGGCGCCGGCGCTTTGCCCGCGTTGAGCGATTCGACGATCGCCTCCGCCGCCATCTTGGCCGGTACGCCGAAGGGCCCTGCGGCCGGTCCGGACAGGAAGGTGACGAAGCCGACCTTGATGCTGGTTTTCTTGTCCTGGGCAAATGCCGGCATTGCCAGGGCCAACGCGGTGGCGCAAGCGACTGCGCCGCGAACGACGGTCGTGATTTTCATGGCTCCTCCCCCTTCTCGAATCGTTGTGGCCCCGGGCGAACCCGCAGCGAGGGAGGTCGAATCTAGCAGGTGGAAAGAATTCGAGCAACGAACGCGATGGCTTCGTCGGCTAGCCCGCGGAGAATCCCCCGTCGACGAACAAGACCTGCCCGGTGATGTAATCGGAGGCCCGCGACGCGAGAAAGATCGCAGCGCCCCGGATGTCGTCCAGGGACCCGTTGCGGCCGATCATGGTGCGGGCGGCCAGCGCCGCGGCCCGCTCGGGATCGTCGAATACCGCTCGCGTGAGCGGCGTCGGAAAGAACCCCGGGGCGATCGCGTTGCTGTTTACACCCTTGGCGGACCACGCCTCTGCCTGGACGCGCGTCAGCTGGGCGATGGCGGCCTTGGAGACGCCGTAGACGCCGCTGTTGTTGAAGGAACGTACCGACTGCAGCGATGCGATATTGATGATCCGACCCCACCCGCGCACGGCCATCGCCGGGGCGAGCGCCTGCGCGAGCAGGAACGGTGCGTCGAGATTGATCCGGAGCGTCGCGTCCCAGTCCTCCGCCGTCAGCTCCGGCAGCGGCGGACGGCGATTGATGCCGGCCGCGGTCACCAGGATGTCCGGGGCGCCGAACGGTTTGGCGGCGCGGATGGCGGCATCGGTCAGGACGGACCGATCCGACAGGTCGCAATCGAACCAGGCTGCGCCACGGCCCAGGGCTTCGATCTCGGCCGCAGTCGTCTCCAGGCGCAGGCGGTCCCGTGCGAGCAGCACCACGTTCGCGCCGGCCCCGGCGAGCGCCAGCGCGATCGCACGACCGATGCCCGAACTACCGCCGGTGACCAGCGCCACCCGCCCTTCGATCGAGAACAACGCTGCCAGGGCGGGATTCATGCCCCGCTCAGCGAACGTCCAGCGCGCGGCGTGCGGCCGCGATCGCTGCCCGCACCTGGACCGGGGCGGTGCCGCCCGGGTGTGCCCGGCTCGCCAGCGATCCCTCGAGCGTCAGGACATGGAAGACGTCTTCGCCGATCAGCGGCGAGAACTGCCGCAGGACGTCGAGCGGCAGTTCGGCCAGGTCAACGTTCCGACCGGCGGCGTGACGGACGGCGCGCGCCACCGCCTCGTGCGCTTCGCGAAACGGCAGCCCGCGCTGCACGAGATAGTCCGCGAGATCGGTGGCGGTGGCGAAACCCTGCAACGCTGCGGCCCGCATTGCGGGCGCATTGACCGTGATGCCGCGCATCATTGCCGCGTAGATCGCGAGCGTGTCGGTAAGCGTGTCGACGGTGTCGAACAAGGGCTCCTTGTCCTCCTGGTTGTCCTTGTTGTAGGCGAGCGGTTGCGATTTCATCAACGTGAGCAACGCGACCAGATGGCCGGTCACGCGCCCGGTCTTGCCGCGCACCAGTTCGGGCACGTCCGGATTCTTCTTCTGCGGCATGATCGACGAGCCGGTGCAGAACCGGTCCGCAATGTCGATGAAGCCGAAGCGCGGACTCATCCACAGGATCAACTCTTCCGACAGCCGCGACAGATGCGTCATCACCAGCGCGGCCGCAGCCGTGAATTCGATCGCGAAGTCGCGATCCGATACCGCATCGAGCGAGTTTGCGCAGATGCCCTCGAAACCGAGCGCACGCGCGACGTGCTCGCGATCGATCGGGTAGCTGGTCCCCGCCAGGGCGGCGGCGCCGAGCGGCAGGCGGTTGATCCGGGTGCGGGCGTCGGCGAAACGTGCTGCGTCCCGCGCGAGCATTTCGTAGTAGGCCATGAGATGGTGGCCGAAGGTGACCGGCTGCGCCACCTGCAGATGCGTGAAGCCGGGCATCACGGTGTCCGCATGGGCTTCCGCGAGGTCGACCAGCGCGCGCTGCAGGTCGGCGATCAAATCGCGGATCCCGTCGATCGCGGCGCGCAGGAACAACCGCACGTCGGTGGCGACCTGGTCGTTGCGGGAACGGCCGGTGTGCAGCCGCTTGCCGGCATCGCCCACCAGTTCGGTCAGCCGCCGCTCGATGTTGAGATGAACATCCTCCAGGTCGAGCGACCAGACGAAACGGCCGGCCTCGATGTCGAGCCGGATCTGCGCCATGCCGCGTTCGATGTCGGCCAGATCCTGGGGCGCGAGCACACCGACGGCACGAAGCATGCGTGCGTGCGCGAGCGAACCCTCGATATCGAAGGGTGCGAGGCGGCGATCGAAACCGACCGAGGCGGTGAAGCGCTTGACTCTTTCGTCGACGGGCTCGGCGAAGCGGCCGGACCAGGTCGTGGTGCCGGACGTTGCGGCGGGTTGCGCGCCGGAGGAGCCTTGCTCAGAATTCATCGGTGGTCATGACGCGCGCATCCGCGCGAATGGTGCCGCGCACTGGATTCCACGCATTGAATCCAACGCACGGGTTCCAACACACACTTGGGCGGCGGTTGCGGCGATCCTCGGAAACCCGCGTCCCGTCTGGACTTCGGAAGGATGGCGAGTATAAATCAGAACCGGTATCCCGACCGCCTTCCCGACTTCCTGAATACCGGCGTCTGGTTGCGGACCGTGCTCATCGTGACCTTCGCTTCGTTCGTCGCGGCGGTGCTGCGCACGGGCGCCTGGCGCGAAGTGGTGGAGGAGTTCTCCATCGTGTCCTTGCATGTGCAGCCGGCGCTGGCGCTGTCGATGCTCGCGCTGAGCGCGGCCAGCCGATGGCTGCAGCGGCTCCGGTATCGCACGGGCGTCGTCCTGACCTTGGCGCTGGTGCTGGTCGCGACCGCGCTCACGCATCGGGCCGGGGCGCGCTTGTTCGGCCTCGAACCGGGCGGCCTGGATCGGCCGCTGTTTCTCGCGGCAGCGGCAGGCGGCCTGGTCCTGTTCTATTTCCACCTGCGCAGTCGTGCGCTGTCTCCGGCGCTCACGGAAGCGAGGTTGCAGGCGCTCCAGGCACGCATCCGGCCGCACTTCCTGTTCAACAGCATCACCGCCGTGCTGTCGCTGGTGCGCAGCGATTCCAGGCGCGCCGAGGCGGCGCTCGAGGACATGGCCGACCTGTTCCGGGTACTCATGGCCGACAATCGGGATCTCGCCCCGCTCGCCGACGAGGTCCGATTGTGCCGGCAGTATCTCGACCTGGAGCAATTGCGCCTGGGCGATCGCCTGAGCGTCGACTGGCACGTGGACAACATGCCGCATGATGCGATGGTCCCGCCGCTGGTGCTGCAGCCGCTGCTCGAGAACGCCGTCTACCACGGCATCGAGCCCTCGCCGGATCCCGGTCTGGTCAGCATCAACATCTACCAGGTGCGCGGGGAAGTGCACGTGGTCCTGCGCAATCCGTACCGGAAGGACGGGCAGCATCACGCCGGCAACAAGATGGCGCTCGGCAACATCCGCGAACGCCTGGCGCTGCATTTCGATGCCGAAGCGAGCCTCGAGTCCCGGGTGGAGGATCAGGCCTACCAGGTGCACATCCGGGTGCCGTACGTGAAGGACAGGACGGAGCTTCGCAGACCATGAACCATCCGCAGGCGCTGCGCGTGGTCATCACCGACGACGAGGCCCCGGCCAGGAGCCGCCTGCGCGACCTGCTCCATGACTGCGCCGCGAGCCTGCCCATCGAACTTGCCGGCGAAGCCGCGAACGGCCGCGAACTCCTCGACCTCCTGCAGCAGCGCGAGGCGGACCTGATACTGCTCGACATCCGCATGCCCGAGATGGACGGCCTCGAGGCCGCACTGCACCTGCAGAAGCTGCCCGATCCGCCCAAGATCATCTTCACCACGGCGTTCGACGCCTATGCGGTCAAGGCCTTCGAGCTGCATGCCGTCGATTACCTGCTCAAGCCGATCCGCCTGCGCCGCCTGTTCGACGCGATCTCCCGTGCGCGCGCGCTGACCCCGTTGCGGCTGGACGTGCTGAAGGAACTCGCCCCGGAAGCGCGCACCCACCTGTCGGTGCAGGAACGCGGCCGCGTGATACTCATTCCGGTGCCGGACATCCTGTATCTGCGCGCCGAGCTGAAGTATGTGTCGATCCGCACGCGCGAGCGCGAGTACCTGCTGGAGGAATCACTGAGCCGCCTCGAGCAGGAGTTCGCGAGCCGCTTCGTGCGCATCCATCGCAGCTGTCTCGCCGCGAAGGCGCATCTGAGCGGCTTCGAGCGGGCCGCCGTGGACGGAGAAGGCGGTTGGGTCGCGCTGCTCAAAGGCAGCGACGAGAAGCTCCCGGTGTCGCGCCGGCAGGCGCACGTCGTGCGCGAATTCGGGAAGACCACGCTGTGACCCGCGCCGCGTTGCCCTCGAGTGCCCCGCCAACGCCCTTGCCTGCCCCCGTTCGGCCATGGCGAAGTTTCGACTCGCCCACCGGCGGCGCGCAGCCGTGCCCGGACCTGGCGACAGACAAGCCCCGGCGCAAGGTGTGCGCTGCGGGCATCGGACCCCATCCGGATCGCGGCGTTGGCGAAGGCGGCTGCTAGAATCAGCCGCTCGCAACCGGAGCCAGCCCTTGTCCGTCCCCGACCGCATCGTCATCGCCACCCGCGAGAGTGCGCTTGCACTTTGGCAGGCCGAGCACATCCGTTCCTGTCTCGAATCGCTCCACCCGGGGTTGCGCGTGGATCTGCTCGGAATGACCACGGAAGGCGACCGCAAGCTCGGCAGCTCGCTCGCGAAGATCGGCGGCAAGGGTTTGTTCGTGAAGGAGCTCGAGGATGCGTTGCTCCAAGGCAGGGCCGATATCGCGGTGCACTCGATGAAGGACGTGCCGGTCAATCTGCCCGCCGGTTTCGTCATCGCTGCCATCGGCGAGCGCGAGGACCCGCGCGATGCCTTCGTCTCGAACCGGTACCGGGCGCTGTCGGAACTGCCCGACTCCGCCGTCGTGGGCACCTCCAGCCTGCGCCGCGAAAGTCAGATCCGTGCCCGCTATCCGGCGCTGCGCGTCGAGCCATTGCGCGGCAATGTCCAGACGCGCCTGCGCAAGCTCGACGAGGGCCGGTACGACGCGGTGATCCTCGCGGCCGCCGGGCTCAAGCGACTTGGCCTCGCCGCTCGCATTGCCAGCCTGCTCTCGACCGAAGAGAGTCTGCCCGCCGTCGGCCAGGGGGCCATCGGCATCGAGACGCGCATCGGTCGCGCCGAAGTGCTCGCGTTGCTGGCGCCGCTCGACCATGCGGATACCGCGTGGTGCGTGAATGCCGAGCGCGCGATGAGCCGCACCCTCGGCGGCAACTGCACGGTTCCGCTCGGCGGATTCGCGACCATCACGGATACCCGGGCGACCCTGCGTGGTTTCGTCGCGAGCCCCGACGGGACCCGCATGGCGCGCGCAGCGAGCGAGCGTTCGACCGGACCCGGCGACGCCGACGAACTGGGGCAGGAGGTTGCGGAAAGTCTGTCGCGCGAAGGCGCGCGGGAGATCCTGCGCGCGCTCGAGGGCACTGCCTGAGGCGGCCGCGGATGACCAGTCCCGATCGTATCCTGGGCGGCCACGCGATCCTGGTGACGCGACCCGAGCGACAGGCCGCTGGCCTTGCGCGGTTGCTGCGAGAGCGGGGCGCGGAACCGGTACTGTTTCCCACCATCGAGATCCGCGCCGCGCCCGATCCGGAGCCCCTGCGACGCGCCCTCGGGCAATTGCGGGCCATGGACCTGGTGGTGTTCGCGAGCGCGAACGCCGTGGCGCACGCCTGGCCGGCGATCGTGGCGGCCGGTGGTCTCGCGGTCGGCACCGGCGTGATGGCCATCGGCGAAGGCACTGCGGCGGCATTGACGGAAGCCGGCTGCGCCCGAATCGTGACCCCCGCCGAAGGCGCCGACAGCGAGGCCCTGCTGGCGACGTCCGCCCTGCAAGACGTGACGGGTCGCCGCATCGCCATCTTCAGCGGCAGCGGCGGGCGCGAACTGCTCGCGGATACACTGCGGGCGCGCGGTGCGCGTGTGGAAAAGGTGCCCTGCTATGCGCGCGGCCGCCCGGCGCTGGACCCTGCCCCGATTCGCGCGCGGCTGGCATGCGGCGCACTGTCCGCCATCATCGCGACCAGCAGCGAGGGTGTGGACAATCTCTACGCGATGCTCGCCGCAGATGTCGTCGCGCTCGCCCGATTGCCCCACGTCGTGCCGCACCAACGTATTGCTGCAACGTTGCGCAGGCACGGTGTTGACCTCGTCACCGTGACCCGCAGTGGGGACGCTGCACTCGTTGACGCGCTGCCAGGCGTGCTCGCCGTGCGGGTCCAAGCGGACCCCCTCCATTCACCATGAGCGAGCCCGCACCGCCGCCTCATCCACCGAGTCCGGTCGGCACATCGCTCGCGGAGCGTTTGCTGCGCCAGCTCACTTTGCCGATGATCGTTGCCCTCGTCGCGCTGGGGCTCGCCGTCTGGCAATGGAACGAGTCGCGCGTCGAAACCTCCCAGTTGCAGGGCAGCCTCGCCAAGCGGGTGAGCGAGATCGATGCGACCGGACGCGATGCCCGGCTCGTCGCCGATCAGGTGCGCAACACACTGCGCGACGTGGAAAGCCGCATGGGCCTGCTCGAAGCACGGCTGATGGAAACGCAGAGCCAGCGCATTGCCCTGGAGGCCTTGTATCAGGAGCTCGCCCGCAATCGGGACGAATGGGTGCTGGCGGAGGTGGAAGGCATCCTCACGACGGCCGCCCAGCAGCTGCAGCTTGCCGGCAACGCGCACGCCGCGCTGATCGCCCTCGAAGCCGCCGACAAGCGCCTCGCGCGAGCCGACCGGCCGCAACTGATTCCGTTGCGCAAGGTCATCAACGCCGACATCGATCGATTGAAGGCGCTCCCCGCAGTGGATGTCCCGGGTCTGACATTGAAGCTCGACAACCTGATCGCTCTCGCCGACACGCTGCCGCTCGCGGCGGAGGGCAGGCCCGACTTCGCGCCGACCCCGACCCCGAGTCCGGTGCCCCCGATCGACGCCGGCTTCTGGTCACGGCTCACTAGTGAATTCTGGCGCGATCTCAGAGACCTGCTACGCATTCGCGTGGTCGACACGCCAGCCGTGCCGCTCCTGCCGCTGGATCAGACCTGGTTCCTGCGCGAGAACCTCAAGATGAAGCTGCTCTCCGCGCGGCTGGCCCTGCTCTCGCGCGACGAGACGGCGTTTCGCGCGGACTTGAATACTTCTGCCCGGTGGCTGGGGCAGTACTTCGACGTGCGGGCCAAGGCGGTGTCGAATGCGCTGGCCACGTTGCGGCAACTGGGCGAAAGCGATCTGGCATTGAAGCTGCCGGATCTCGCCGAGAGCCTCGAGGCGGTGCGTTCGCCGCGCTTCCTCCGCAAATAGGCGCCCGGGAATGCGCACGCTGTTCTGGGTGCTGGGATTGTTCGCTGCCGCGGTGGGGCTGGTACTCGCCGCACGCTACAACACGGGCTACGTGCTGCTCGCGCTGCCCGACCGACGCATCGAGCTTTCGCTCAATCTTGCCGCGATCCTGATCGCCGTCGGCTTCGTCGCAGCCTACTTCGCACTGCGTGCGCTGTTCCTGGCGCTGCGACTGCCCGCCGAGGCCCGCCGCTTCCAGGGGCGGCGCCGGTTCGACAAGGGCCGGGCTGCCTTCATGGAAGCGCTTCAGGCCTATTTCGAAGGCCGCTTTGGACGGGCGGAGCGCTCCGCTGCGATGGCGCTCGGCGCGGGGGAAGCGCCGATCCTGTCGGCGGTCATCGCCGCGCGCGCCGCCCACGAGATGCGCGCGTTCGAGAAACGCGATCGGTATCTCGCCCAGGCCGAAGCAGACAATGCCGACGAAAACTACCTCCGCCTCATCACCCAGGCGGAGCTGCTGCTCGACGAACGACGGCACCACGATGGCCTGGCAGTGCTGAAGCAGCTGAGTGCCGGGCACACGGCCGCCATCCGGCTCGAACTGAAGGCCCAGCAGCTCGCCAGGAACTGGGATCGGGTCCTGACCCTGCTGCCGCAACTGGAAAACAAGCGCGTGTTCGATCCGGTCGTGATCGCGCAACTGCGACGGACCGCGACGGCCGAGAACCTGAAGCGCGTGGCGCTCGACGTGCGGCAGCTGCGTGAAGCCTGGGAACGGCTGCCGAGCGACCTCAAACGCGATCCGGTGGTGGCCCGCACGGCTGCCGAGGGCTTCGCCAGCCTGGGCAGCGGCGTGGATACCCATCGAGCCATCGAAACAGCGCTGGAGGACCAATGGGACGCCCAGCTGGTGGCTCTCTATCCGGAGTGCCCGGGCGGCGACATTCGCGATCAGATCCAGCGGGCGGAACGGTGGCTGCCGGCGCATCCGCGCGATGCCGTGCTGCTGCTCGCGCTGGGCCGGCTGTGCGCGCAGGCGGGCCTGTGGGGCAAGGCCCGCAACTATTTCGAAGCGAGCCTGGCGGTGGAGCCCTCGCACATGGCGCACCTCGAACTGGCACAACTGGCGGAGCGCGCCGGCCAGCTCGAAGACGCTGCCGCGCATCGTCGATCCGCGCTCGAGCTCGCGCTCGTGCAATTGCGGACGATTTCGGGTGGACGACGCAGGACGCTTCTGTAAGGCTTGGGCCTGTCGAGAAAAGGACAGGTGCATGAACGCGAACACACCGGCTGAAGCCATCCAGGATCAGGACCTCCCCTTGCGGGAAGACATACGGCTGCTCGGCCGGATGCTCGGCGCGACCCTGAGGGAACAGGAGAGCGACGAGGATTTCGAGCTGATCGAGCGCATCCGCCAGACCGCGATCCGGTTCCGTCGGGATCGCGACGATCAGGCGCGACAGGAGCTCGAGGCGACACTCGACCTGCTCGATCCCGGGCGGGTGATTGCCGTCGTGCGGGCGTTCAGCTTCTTCTCGCTGCTCGCCAACATCGCCGAGGACCAGCATCAGAACCGGCGCAATCGGGCCCACCAGTTCGACGGATTGCCGCCGCAGGAAGGCTCCTTCGCCCGGGCGCTGGACCGCGCGCACGAAGCGGGCGTCACCGGGGCCGAGGTGGCCGCGTTCTTCGACCGGGCCCTGATCTCGCCGGTCCTGACCGCGCATCCCACCGAAGTGCAGCGGAAGAGCATCCTCGACTGCCAGCTCGAAATCGCCCGGCGTCTGACCGAGCGCGATCGGCTGAAACTCACCGCCGAGGAGCGCGCAGCCAACGAGGACGCGCTCCAGCGGCTCGTGCTGACGCTGTGGCAGACGCGCGTGCTGCGAGAACTGAAGCTGACGGTGGCGGACGAGATCGAGAACGGCCTGTCGTACTACCGGTATACATTCCTGTCGCAGTTGCCTCGTCTCTACGCGCAGATCGAGGAACAGGTCGCCGCGCGCTGGCCCGGCACCGTGCTCTCGGCAGCGCCGTTTCTGCGCCTCGGCAGCTGGATCGGCGGCGATCGAGACGGCAACCCCTTCGTTACCGCCGACGTGATGCGCCATGCCCTGGTCCGGCAGAGCTCCCTCGCCATGGACTGGTATCTCGAGCAGGTACACCTGCTCGGCAGTGAACTGTCGCAGTCGTTGCGAGTCGTCAAGGTGAGCCCCGAACTCGCGGCGATGGCCGACGAGGCGACGGACGTCTCCGGCCATCGCCGTGACGAACCCTACCGGCGCGCGCTGATCGGCATCTACAGCAAGCTCGCGGCTACTTCCATCGCGCTCGATCATCACTCGCCGGATCGTCGCGCGGTCGGCGAGGCCGCACCCTACCCCGAGGTCGAGACATTCATCGCCGATCTTCGGGTGCTGGCTGAATCCCTGTGCAGCAACGGTTCCGCGCGCGTGGCCGGGGGGCGGTTGCGCAACCTGATCCACGCCGCTTCGATCTTCGGATTCCACCTTACGCCGCTGGACATGCGGCAGCACAGCGGCGTCCATGAACAGGTGGTGGCAGAGCTCTATCACCAGGGTGCGCGGCGCGGCGGCTATGCCAGCATCGACGAGGAGGAACGCCGCCGCTGGCTGGTTTCCGAGCTGGAGATCCCCCGGCTGCTGCGTTCGCCGTATCTGCGCTACAGCGAGGACACGGAGCGCGAACTGGCGGTGCTGGACACCGCAGCGGAGATGCAGCAGCGCTACGGCCGCGCCGCGTTGCCCAACTACATCATCTCCAACGCCAACAGTGTGAGCGACATGCTGGAGGTGTGCCTGCTCGCGAAGGAAGCCGGCATGCTCGAACCGGCAGCCGAAGGCAAGCTGCACCTCAACGTGATCCCGCTGTTCGAGACGATCGCGGATCTTCGCGGTTGCGGTCCGATCATGGACGACCTGTTCTCGGTGCCGTACTACCGCAAGCTGCTGGGTAGCCGGGGCGACGTCCAGGAGGTGATGCTGGGCTACTCCGACAGCAACAAGGACGGGGGTTTCCTTACTTCCAACTGGGAGCTCTACAAGGCCGAGCTGGCGCTGGTGGAGGTGTTCGCCCGGCATGGCGTGGGATTGCGACTGTTTCATGGCCGTGGCGGGACAGTCGGTCGCGGTGGCGGGCCGAGCTACCAGGCGATCCTCGCGCAGCCGCCGGGTTCGGTGGCCGGGCAGATCCGCATCACCGAGCAGGGCGAAGTGATCGCGTCGAAGTTCTCCGAACCCGAGATCGGGCGCCGCAACCTTGAAACCCTCGTGACCGCAACCTTCGAGGCGACGCTGCTGGGCCACCAGGGCGCGAGCGGCGGGCGACCTGAGTGGCACAGCGTGCTGGAGGGCATGAGCGCCACCGGATACGCGGCGTATCGCAATCTGGTCTACGAGACGCCGGGCTTCGTGCAATTCTTCCGTGCGGCCACCCCGATCACCGAGATCGCCGAAATGAACATCGGCAGTCGCCCTGCCTCGCGCAAGAAGACCGACCGCATCGAGGACCTGCGCGCCATCCCGTGGGTGTTTTCGTGGTCGCTAGCCCGGATCATGCTGCCCGGCTGGTACGGCTTCGGCACCGCCGTCGAGGCATTCAAGGCCGAAAGCGGAGAGGCAGGCATGGCCCAGCTCGGACAGATGGCGCGCGAATGGCCGTTCTTCAGGGCGCTTTTGTCCAATCTTGACATGGTGCTGGCCAAGAGCGACATGAGTGTGGCTTCCCGCTACGCGGAACTGGTCCCGGACGAGGCCCTGCGCGCCGCGATCTTCACGCGCATTCAGGCCGAATGGGAGCGGACGGTCAGTGCGTTGTTCGCGATCACGGGCCAACGCGAGCTGCTCGAGGCGAATTCCGCACTGTCGCGAGGATTCCGCAACCGTTCGCCCTACCTGGACCCGCTCAACCACCTGCAGGTGGAACTGTTGCGACGCTGGCGTGCCGGCGAGACCGACGACCGCGTGAAGCGGGGCATCCTGCTCACGATCAACGGCGTCGCCGCGGGCTTGCGCAACAGCGGTTGACGGGGCGCACAGGCTGCGTTCCTGGCGCGCAGCACACGGGCAAGGCCAAGCCGCTTTGCCCGGTGTTCCCGCTGACCCCGGCCAGACTCGATCGCCTTGGGCCGACGTTCAGGCAGTCGGCGCGCCGGCATCGACCGATGCCGTAAAGCTGTCGGAGAAGAACTCCTCGTCCGGCAGCGCGCATAGCGACGTGAAGTCCGCGTGCGCCGCATCCACCACGATCGGCGAGCCACAGGCGTACACCTGCCAGCCCGACAGATCGTGGAAGTCCTGGATCACCGCGCGGTGCACGAACCCGTCGCGGCCCGACCACTGGTCCTCGGGCAGCGCATCGGAGACCACCGGAATGAAGCTGAAATTCGCGTGTTCGGCCTGCCATTGCCGGCACAGCCCGGCCAGATAGATGTCCGACGGTCGCCGTCCACCCCAGTACAGGACCATCTGGCGCTCGAGCCCGGCGTGGAAAGCGTGCTCGATGATCGCCTTGATCGGCGCGAACCCGGTACCGCTCGCGACGAAGATGATCGGCTTGTCGGAGTCCTCGCGCAGGAAGAAGGTGCCGAGCGGTCCCTCGAAGCGAAGGATGTCCTTCTCCTTCAGCGTCGTGAACACAGGCTCGGTGAATGCGCCCCCCGGCATCCGGCGCACGTGCAGCTCGACGTGGTCGGTCTCGTGTGGCGCGTTCGCCATCGAGTAGGCGCGGCGCTTGCCGTCCTTCAGCAGCATCTCGAGGTATTGGCCGGCGAGGAACTGCAGCTTTTCGTTCGCCGGCAGCTTCAGCTTCAGCACGGCGACGTCCCCGGCCGGTTTGTCGATGCTGATCACCCGGCAAGGCAGCTTGCGCACCTGGATGTCGCCGACGCCGCTGATCTCGCGCGCGTCGATCACGAGATCGGTCAGGGGCTTCGCGCAGCAGAACAGCGCGAAGCCCGCCTGCTTCTCGAAATCGGTCAGCGTGTAGGGCTGGTGCGCACCGAAGTCGACGCGACCGTCGACGATCTTGCCCTTGCAGGCCCCGCAGGCGCCGTTGCGGCAGCCATAGGGGAGTGTAATGCCCGCCGTTTGCGCTCCGGCGAGAACCGTTTCCCCCTCCGCGACGTCGAAGCCGTGACCGGTCTTCTGGATGGTGACGTGAAGTGGCATCTCGGACAGTACTCTAGAATGAAGCCATGAGACGACTATTGATCGTGGGTTGCGGTGACGTGGGGTTGCGCATGGCGCCGGCCCTGGCCGGACGCTATCGCCTGTATGCGCTGACGCATACCGAACAGCGCCGCGACCTGGTCCGTTCGCATGGGATCGTCACCGTGGCGGGGGATCTGGATGTGCCGGAAAGCCTCGAACGCCTGTCGGGGCTGGCCCACGAAGTCGTGCATCTCGCCCCGCCACCGGTCACCGGAGACCGCGACACGCGGACTGCAAACCTGATCCGCGCGCTCGCGAAGGGCGGCAGGTTACCACAGCGACTGGTGTACATCAGCACGAGCGGGGTCTACGGCGATTGCCATGGCGAATGGGTCACGGAGACCCGGGGGCTGCGCCCGGGCACGGCCCGCGCCCGGCGCCGCGCCGACGCCGAACGTCAGTTGCGCGCTTGGGGCAAGGCCAACGGCGTGTCCGTCGTGGTTCTGCGTGTGCCGGGAATCTACGCCTCAGA
This sequence comes from Burkholderiales bacterium, assembly GCA_038324085.1. Classification (GTDB taxonomy): domain Bacteria; phylum Pseudomonadota; class Gammaproteobacteria; order Burkholderiales. Next base: position 152,736 of record JBBQHP010000001.1, on the reverse strand, counting down.
CCGGCTGCCGCTGGCGCGCCTCGCTGCCGGAACGCCCGCACTGGCGCGCGCTGACGATCCGTATACCAATCACATCCACGCGGACGATCTCGCGCGTATCGTCATCGCGGCCCTGTCTCGGGGGCGCGCCGGGCGAACCTACAATGCAAACGATGATTCGGGCATGAGGATGGGCGACTACTTCGATCTGGTGGCCGAACGCTTCGGCTTGCCACGCCCGCCGCGCGTGAGTTTCAGTGATGCGCAGTCGGCCATATCGGAGAGCCTGCTCTCGTTCATGCGTGAATCGCGGCGCCTTGTGAATCGCCGGCTGAAGAGCGAATTGCGCGTGCGGCTCAAGTACCCGACGGTCGCGGAAGCGCTGGCGGCGACCGTGCCGCCGGCTCGTGGGCTCGCATCGTGACCGGCGCGGACGAAGTCATCGTCGTGTTCACGACGCTGCCAGACGCCGGCAGCGCGGAGCTATTGGCGCGGACGCTGGTCCAATCGAGGACAGCCGCGTGCGTCAGCGTGCTCTCCGGATGCCGCTCGACTTATCGGTGGCAGGGTACGCTCGAGACGGCGGACGAGGTCCCGGTCATGATCAAGACCACCCGCGGACGCTACCCGGCGCTGGAACGCGAGCTGCAAGCGAATCATCCCTATGCGCTGCCGGAGGTCGTTGCAGTCCCGGTGATTTGCGGACTCGAACCGTATCTCGGCTGGGTCCGTACCGAAACGATCGTGCCCTGAGCCATTCCCCTTTCTATTCCAACCCGTCGCGGCACTGATTCATGCAGAGATTCCTGATCTTCATCGCGCTGCTGCTGACTGCGTTCGCCGCCAAGGCCGCCGATGCCCCCGACTTGCTTGCACCCCAGGCCGCTTTCCGGCTCAGTGCGAAGATGGAGACGGGTGACGAGCTTCTTGTCCGTTTTGCCATCGCGCCGGGCTACTACCTGTATCGCAACAAGCTTCAATTCTCGGTCGAGCCCGGCGGCGTGACCCTCGGCACCCCGCGCAAGCCCAAGGGCAGACTGCAGGAGGACGAGTTCTTTGGCCGGGTGGAAATCTATCGTGCCGATGTGGTCATCCACATTCCCGTCAAACTCCCACCCGGATCGCACAGCTTCACCCTGCTCGCGAGGTCGCAGGGTTGCGCCGACGCCGGCGTCTGCTACACGCCCCAGCAGCAGAAGGTCGTGATCGGTCCTGGAATGGGCGAGCGCGTTCCAGACGGAGCGCCGGGTGACGGGCGTTCCCTGGTCGATTCGCTCGGTGGCGACACCGCCACGCAACGCTGAACCCGAAGGAAGAATCAGGGATGACACGGACGCGGCAGGTATTCATATTCATCGCCGTCGCACTGGTAGCGCTGGTGGGGGGGTTGGCGCTGCACCCGCTCAACCGCGCGCCGGCAACGCCGCCGGCCGCGCCGCCCCCCGCCCTGCTCGACACGCCGCTGGAATCGCTCGCGGGGGGCAAGCAGTCTCTGGGCGCCTGGAAAGGCAAGGTGCTGGTGGTCAATTTCTGGGCGACCTGGTGCGGTCCGTGCCGCAAGGAGATCCCCGAATTCATCCGGATGCAGCAGCGCCTCGGTGACAAGGGCCTGCAGTTCGTGGGTATCGCAATCGACGAAAAGGACAAGGTTGCAGCCTATGCCAGGGAAATCGGCATCAATTACCCCATCCTGGTAGGTGAACTCGATGCGGTCGAGATGTCCCGTGCCCTCGGCAACGAGTTGGGGGCGCTGCCGTTCACCGTGGTGATCGACCGACGGGGCGCCGTGGTCCATACGTCGCTGGGCGCCACGACCGAGGACAAGCTGGACACCTTGACCAAGGGCCTTTTCTAGGGCGCCAACGCCTAACTTCTTCCAACTGCGCCCATCCCGTCGCGATGGAACAAATGGCCGGCGCAGCGTTGCGAGGTTTGTCCGGCGCGGGGCCGCGATGCGTGTGACGGGGGTGTGACGGCGCAATAAGGACCTTGCGCTTTAGGGCCAGATGCGTCGATCGCTGGACAAATTGCAGCGATCGGCAGCAAACTCCGCCCCATGAAGCCTGTTCACGACTCGGGGTCGGCCCCCCGGGACCGCTGGTAATGGGCCGTCGCATCCTGGTCCTGCACGGCCCGAATCTGAATCTTCTGGGTCGACGCGAACCCGGCATCTACGGCACCACGACGCTCGCCGACATCAATGCTCGGCTGGAGGTGCAGGCGCGCGCCGCGGGCGTGGTACTTGAAAGTTTTCAGAGCAACAGCGAAGCCGAGCTGGTCGGGCGGGTCCAGGCCATCTTCGACGAGCCGGTCGATTTCGTGATCATCAACCCTGCGGCGCTCACCCACACCAGCGTGGCGCTGCGGGACGCATTGGCGGCGGTCAAGGTGGCGTTCATCGAAGTTCATCTATCGAACGTCTTCGCGCGCGAGGCCTTCCGCCACCATTCCTATTTCACCGATCTGGCGGTCGGGCTGGTTTGCGGGCTCGGACCGAGGGGGTACGAGTTCGCATTGGACTACGCGCTCAACCGGGCTTAGGGGGAATCCATGGATCTAAGAAAACTCAAGGCGTTGATCGACCTTGTGGAGAAGTCAGGCATCGCGGAGCTGGAGGTCACGGAGGGGGAAGAGCGGGTGCGCATCAGCCGTGTCGCGGCGAATGGCGCCGGCATGATGGTGCAGGCACCGATCCCGATGCAGACGCTGTCGATTCCGGCGGCGGCGACCGCGGCCATCGCCACGGCCGAAGCCGGGTCCAAGACGCCCGAAGCGCCGGCCGCACCGGAGGGCCACACGGTCAAATCCCCCATGGTGGGCACCTTCTACCGGGCCTCCACGCCCGGCGGCAAGGCGTTCGTGGAAGTGGGTCAGACCGTGAACGACGGCGACACCCTGTGCATCATCGAAGCGATGAAGCTGCTGAATGAGATCGAGTCCGACAAGGGCGGCGTGATCAAGGCGGTCCTCGTGGAGAACGGCCAGCCGGTGGAATTCGGCGAACCCCTGTTCATCATCGGCTGATGGTCTGCCGGGACATCGGATCGGTCGTTGCGGTCCCGGAGACCCTGTCACAGGCCATGCTCAATGTTCGAGAAAATCCTCATAGCCAATCGCGGTGAGATCGCGCTGCGGGTGCAGCGTGCTTGCCGCGAGATGGGCATCAAGACGGTGGCGGTCCATTCCGAGGCCGACGCCGATGCGAAGTATGTCCGTCTGGCCGACGAGTCGGTCTGCATCGGGCCCGCCGCCTCGGCGCAGAGCTATCTCAATACGCCGGCAATCATCAGTGCCGCCGAGGTAACGGACGCCGAGGCGATCCATCCCGGTTACGGCTTTCTGTCGGAGAACGCGGACTTCGCGGAACGGGTGGAGAAAAGCGGTTTCGTGTTCATAGGCCCGCGACCCGAGACGATCCGGCTGATGGGTGACAAAGTCAGCGCCAAGCTCGCCATGCAGAAGGCGGGTGTGCCGGTCGTGCCCGGCGTGGACGGGGCCTTGCCCGAAGAGCCGCAGGAAATCATCAAGATCGGCCGCTCCATCGGCTATCCGGTGATCATCAAGGCGGCCGGCGGCGGGGGCGGACGCGGCATGCGCGTGGTCCATACGGAAGCCGCCTTGCTGAACGCGGTGAACACGACGCGGACCGAGGCGGGCAACGCGTTCAACAACCCGACCGTGTACATGGAGAAGTTCCTCGAGAACCCGCGGCATATCGAGATCCAGATCCTTGCCGATGAGCACAAGGGTGCGGTCCACCTGGGATCGCGCGATTGCTCGATGCAGCGGCGGCACCAGAAGGTGGTCGAGGAGGCGCCCGCACCGGGGCTGACGGCGCGCGAACTGACGCGTATCGGGGAACGCTGCGCCGAGGCCTGCCGCAAGATCGGCTACCGCGGGGCGGGCACGTTCGAATTCCTCTACGAGAAGGGCGAGTTCTACTTCATCGAGATGAACACGCGCGTGCAGGTCGAGCATCCGGTGACGGAGATGATCACGGGCATCGATATCGTGCAGACGCAGATCCGGGTGGCGGCAGGTGAAAAGCTGCCCTTCCGGCAGCGCGACGTGCTGTTCCATGGCCACGCGATCGAGTGCCGCATCAATGCCGAACATCCGTACAAGTTCACGCCGTCGCCCGGACGCATCACCGCGTGGCATACGCCGGGCGGACCCGGCATCCGCGTCGATTCCCATGCCTTTGCCAATTACGTCGTGCCCCCGTACTACGATTCGCTGGTGGGCAAGGTCATCGCGTATGGCGATACCCGGGCCCAGGCCATCGCGCGCATGCGCATCGCGCTGTCCGAGATGGTGGTCGAAGGCATCCAGACCAATCTCCCGCTGCACCAGGAGATCATGGTGGACAGTGCCTTCATCCGCGGCGGCACCAACATCCATTATCTCGAGCACAAGCTCGGACTGGCCAAGAAGGGCGACTGAGCCCCCAAAGGAGCTTCGATGGCCTGGCAGCGTGTCACTCTCCGGGTGCCGGCGGGGCGCGCCGAACGCATTTCGGACGCGCTGCTGGAAGCGGGCGCGCTTTCCGTGGACGTGGCCGATGCCGCGGCCGGAACCGACGGCGAGCGGCCCTTGTTCGGAGAGCCGGGATCCGACCCCGCCGTGGAGTGGGCGGACAACGTCGTCACAGCGCTGTTTGCGCTCGGCCTGGACGTGCCCGGCATTGCGGCTGTCGTCTGCGGCACCGCCGGAATCGCAGCCGATGCAACGCTGGAGACGGTGGAAGACCAGGATTGGGTCCGCCTGACCCAGGACCAGTTCGAACCCATCGCGGTCAGCGCACGGCTGTGGATCGTACCCACCTGGTGCGCCCCGGTGGACGGCGATGCCATCAATCTGCGCCTGGATCCGGGTCTCGCCTTCGGCACCGGAAGTCATCCGACCACGCGACTCTGCCTGCGATGGCTCGATGCCCACCTTGCCGGAGGTGCGTCGGTACTCGACTATGGCTGCGGCTCGGGCATCCTCGCGATCGCGGCCAAGCTGCTCGGTGCGGGCGAGGTGTGGGGCGTCGACATCGACCCGCAGGCCGTTGCCGCGAGCCGCAGCAACGCAGCGCTCAACGAAGTGGAGGCAGCCTTCTGCGGGCCGGATTGCGGCGCCCGCTCGTCGGTCGACGTGGTCTTGGCGAACATCCTCTCCAATCCGCTGCGCGTCCTTGCGCCACTCATCTGCGGTTGCGCGCGCCCCGGCGGGGCGGTTGTGCTCTCGGGTATCCTCGCTGCCCAGCACGAGCTCGTGGCGGAGTCCTATCGTCCGTGGCTCGATCTGGAACCTGCAATCGAGGACGACGGCTGGGTGTGCCTGTGGGGAATCAAGCGGTGAGGTCGCCGGGATGACGATGTTCACCCGCTGCACGCATTGCGGCGCCACCTTCCGCGTCACGCTCGAGCAATTGCAGACCTCGAGCGGTCAGGTGCGGTGCGGTGTCTGCGACAGCGTCTTCGATGCATTCGTCGCTCTGAGCGCCAACGATCCCCGGATCGCGCCGGGGCCGGCAGCCTCCGCGCCAGAACCGTACTCCTCGCCACCCCCCCCAGCCCCTGCGATACAGCGGACTCAGCCTGTTCCCGAAGACGTCCTGGCGTCGATTCCGCTCGAGTCGCCGGAGTCGCTCGACCTGGATCTGTCGGAGATCGATTCGGCGCCGACGGAGGCGCTGGCGACCGAACCGGCACCGGCGGCGGGTGAACCTGAGCCTGAGCCTGGGCCTGAGCCTGAGCCTGAGCCTGAGCCTGAGCCTGAGCCTGAGCCTGCGCCTGCGCCTGCGTCGGTCACCGCTCCGGTCAGCCCGTTCCAGTACGACGTCATCCCCCCCGCGCCCCCGCGCCTCCGGCGCTCGCCCGCCTGGTCCTTGGGGGCCGTCGCACTTGCCTTGGCGTTCGTGCTGCAGGCGGGGTATTTCTTCCGCGACGAGGTCGCCGCTTCCCTGCCCGAGACCCGGCCGCTGCTCGAGGCGATCTGTGCGCGGCTCGGATGCGATGTGCCCCTGCCACGGCTGGCCGACCGTCTCTCGATCGAGGCATCCGATCTGCAGGCGCTGGATCCGGCGCGACCCAACCGGGTGGTGCTGAGCGCAACGATCCGCAATCGCGCCGGGATGATCCAGGCGTTGCCGATGCTGGAGTTGACGCTCACCAATTCGCGCGATCAAGTGGCGGCGCGCAAAGTGTTCACGCCTGCCGAGTACCTGAATGGCGCGAGCACGGCCCGCGGCCTGGCGGCCAACGGCGAAGTCGCCACCCGGTTGCGCCTTGATACCGGAGACATCGTCGCTGCCGGGTATCGCATCTATCTGTTTCACCCCTGAACGGCGCCTCGTTGTCGAGTCGTCGGGGCCTAGGCATACTTTGCCGCCCTCGAACCCGATCAGAACCGGAGACCGCCCATGGCAACCGTCACCCTCAAAGGCAATCCTGTATCCGTTGGCGGCAATCTGCCGCGCCCCGGCGATGCCGCCCCCGAATTTCATCTCGCCACTAAGGATCTTGCCGACGTGAGCCTGGCCCAGTGGGCCGGTAAGAAGAAAGTACTGAATATCGTTCCGAGCCTCGACACCCCCACCTGCCAGAAGTCCACCCGCGTCTTCAACGAGAAGGCGTCGAGCATGAGCAACGCCGTCGTACTGGTGATTGCCGCCGATCTTCCGTTCGCCATGGCGCGGTTCTGCGGCGCGGAAGGGCTCGACAACGTGGTCACTCTATCGACGTTTCGCGACAAGGAGTTCCACCAGAAGTACGGTGTCGACATCACCGATGGCCCGCTGCGCGGCCTGACCGCGCGCGCGGTGGTCGTGCTGGACGAGAACGACAAGGTCCTGCACGCCGAACTGGTTCCGGAGATCGGGCAGGAACCGAACTACGACGCGGCCCTGGCGGCACTGAAATGAAACGGTAGCGAACGGGCCCCAGTATGCGCGGCGATTCCCTTCGTCCCGCCGCGCATGAACCTGCTTCGGCCGCACCCCGCTTGCCCACGGACATGACGCCCCCGCCAGAGAGTCCGCACAAGGGGAAGACCGGTCTTACGCGGGTCTGGAATGCGCTGTTCTATTCGGTGGACGGTATCAAGGCGGCCTACCGCCACGAAGACGCGTTCCGGCAGGAAGTCCTGATCGCCCTGGTGCTGCTGCCCGTGGCGGCCTTCATGCCCACGACCGGCATCGGCAAGGCGCTCCTCGTCGGCAGTGTTCTGCTCGTCCTCATCGTGGAACTCGTCAATTCGGCGGTCGAAGCCACGGTGGATCGCATCTCCCTGGAGAATCATCGTCTCGCCAAACGTGCCAAGGATATCGGCAGCGCCGCAGTACTGCTGTCGCTGGCCAACGTGGTCATCGTCTGGGGACTGGTGTTGTTCGGCTGACCGCGCGCGGCGGGTCCCGCGTCACGGGGCCGTCACGCGAACGTCATCAGGGTTTAGCGCAGTCGCGGCACAGTGCGCGCCGTGCTCGAACCTTCCTTCCTGCCGCCGCAATTGCCCGCGGAGCGTCCGAGCCTGCGGGTGGCCGTGGTGACCGAAACCTATCCGCCGGAAGTCAACGGGGTGGCGATGACCCTGGGCCGCATGGTGTCCGGGTTGCGCACCCGCAGCCACTTCGTGCAACTCATCCGGCCGCGCCAAGGCATTGCTGATGCCGCGACGACCCGCGAGAATTTCGAGGAGGTGCTCAAACCCGGCCTGCCGATTCCGCGCTATGACAGTCTGCGCATGGGGTTGCCGGCGCGCCAGAGGCTGCTCCGCCTCTGGCGGGACCGGCGGCCCGACGTGGTGCAGGTCGCGACCGAAGGGCCGCTCGGGTGGTCGGCGATCTCGGCGGCCCGCAAGCTGCGCATTCCGGTTGCCTCGGACTTCCATACCAATTTCCACAGCTATAGCCGCCACTATGGTGTCGGTTGGCTGGACAAGCCGATCGCAGCCTATTTGCGTCGTTTCCACAATCAGGCGCTCGTCACGATGGTGCCGACGCATCAGATGCGCGACGAACTATCGGCAAACGGATATCGCAATGTCCGCGTCGTCGCGCGCGGGGTCGATACGCGCCTGTTCTCTCCCGCCCGTCGCAGTGTCGAGCTGCGGGCCGCGTGGGGTGCCGGCGACGAAGACGTCGTTGTCCTGGTGGTTGGTCGCCTTGCACCGGAAAAGAACCTGCCGGTGGTGGTGACGGCCTTCGCTGCCATGCGCCGCGCGGATCCGCGCGTGAAGCTCGTGTTCGTCGGGGATGGGCCGGAGCGGCCTGCACTCGCTCGGGCGTTCCCGCAGCACGTCTTCGCGGGCATGCGGACGGGTGAAGATCTGGCTCGCCACTATGCATCGGGTGACGTGTTCCTGTTCGCGAGCGTGACCGAAACCTTCGGCAACGTGACGTTGGAGGCGATGGCGAGCGGACTGGCCGTCATCGCTTATGACTACGCCGCAGCGCGCCAGCACATCCGGAACGGACACAACGGCCTGCTGGCGCCCTTCGACCAGGAAATCGACTTCGTCCGGTTGGCCGAAGCGATCGCACCCGATCGGGTGCGACTGCGGGCGCTCGGTCGGGCGGCGAGGCAATCGGCGGAACAAGTGGACTGGGAGATCGTGTACGACGATCTCGAGCGGGTGCTCGCAACGCTCGCCGCCGGCGACGGGCCGCTGGAAGCCTGAATCGGATCGCGCCGTTGGCGGGACCGACCGGGAATTGCTAGCATCCTTCGATTCCATTGCCAAGGATGCCCAACCGCCATGTCCGCATTCGTCATTGCCGATGTCGATGTCACCGACCCCGTCGGATTCGAGACCTACCGTCAGCTGGTCGCTCCGATCGTCGCTGCAGCCGGCGGCGCGTACCGGGTTCGCGGTGGCGCATTCGAGGTGCTGGAAGGGGACTACCAACCGAGGCGACTGATCGTCCTGGAGTTCGAGTCGATGGCTGCCGCCCGTGCGTGGTACCACTCGGATGCCTACGCGCCTGCCAGAGCGCTTCGACAGCGTAGCGCCGCGACCAACGCGATACTGGTCGAGGGACTTTAAGCGCGATCACGCGTGCGGCGGCAAGCCGTTGCCGGGCGCCCTGCCGGCGTCACCGGAGCGATTGCACGCTTATTGCTTTTTCGCTCGGGATCAGCGCTTCGAGGCATGCCGGCGCTGGTTTCATGATCGGCGCGCGAGCAGGGTGCGTGTGCGGAGTCTTTCCCGAGCTTGAACAGGAGGTTGGCGGTGCGCATCGCGACTCGTTCGCGCGCGCCGCACGCATCCGATTTTCCGACCGGCGCACGACGGCACAGCTGCCGGGCATATTTTTTGTTCAAGAAATCATAGACTTTTGGACGAAATGTCGTAACATGTCTAAATGACACTCATAACTGCTTAGAACACAACAAAATACGGCAGCTAAGCGCGCTGATGGGAAAGCTCGGATTCTGGAAAACGGACTGGTTTGTTGCGGTGGCGATCGCCCTCGTGGTGTTGATCGCCTCGGGCAGCACTTTTATCCAGAGCCTGGAGCGGACCGCGTACGACATGGGGGTGCGCGCCACCGGGCATGCCCCGAGCGAGAAGGTGGCCGTCATCGCCATCGACGATCAAAGCATCGCGAACATCGGCCGCTGGCCCTGGCCGCGAGATGTGCATGCCCGGATGATCGAGCTGCTGGCCCAGGCGAAAGCCAAAGTGATCGGGACCACGATCTTCTTCTCGGAGCCGCAGATGGATCCGGGCCTCGCCTACATAAACAAATTGATCGAGGCATTTCAGGCAGTACCGCCGGAGACGCAGCAGGCGCTCGGCCAGATCGAGGTTCTCCTCGGCGATGCCGAGCAGAACCTGAACACCGACCGCAAGCTCGCGAGCGCCATTGCCAGCGCCGGTACGGTGGTGCTTCCGATGCTGTTCGACATCGGGGAGCCTCGCGGCAATCCCGACCGGCCGCTGCCGGACTTCGTGCTGAAGAACAACCTGACCGGTGTCGAGGACAGGATCGGCGCCGGTTCCTCCGGGCTCTATCCGCTGCCCACGGTGGGTGTGCTGCTTCCCCTGGAACCCTTCGGCGTGGGTGCGGCCGCGATCGGGCACCTGAACGCGGCCCCCGACGTCGACGGCAGCATCCGCACCGAGCCGCTGGTGCTGCGCTACTACGACAAGTTCTTTCCCTCGCTCGCACTGATGATCGCGGCGCGTAGTCTCAACCTGCTGCCGAAGGATGTGACCGTGCAACTCGGCGAGGGCGTGAAACTCGGCAGTCTCGCGATCCGTACCGATCCGTCATTGCAGATGTCCACTTATTTCTACAAGAATCGGGAAGGGCGCCCGGCGTTCCAGGTCGATTCGTTCTACGACGTGCTGCAGGGGAAGATCCCGGCGGAGAAGTACAAGGACAAGATCGTGCTGATCGGCGCTACCGCGGCCGGAATAGGGACATCGCAGGTGACGCCGATCTCGGCGGCCATGCCGCCCGTGCTGACGCTCGCCCATTCCGTCTCGAGCATCCTGCAGGAGGATTTCTTCGTCCAGCCGCCCTGGGGCACCTGGGTGTCGCTAGCGGTGTTCCTGCTGATCGCCAGCTATCTCGCCGCGCTCCTGCCGCGCCTGAATGCCGGCCCAGCCGCCGTGTTGACCGCGGTCCTGGTGCTGGTCCTGATCGGTGCGCATTTCGGGCTCATGACGACGCAGCTCATGTGGATACCCCTCATGAATACGGTCGTACTGCTGCTGGTGGGTCACCTGGCGCTCACCACCAAGCGTTTCCTCGTGACCGAGCGCGGCAAGGCCCGTTCCGACCTCGATTCGGCCGAGTCGAATCGCATGCTGGGCCTCGCTTTCCAGGGCCAGGGCCAGCTCGACATGGCGTTCGACAAGTTCCGCAAATGCCCGCTCGACGACGCCCTGATGGACAATCTGTACAACCTCGCGCTCGATTTCGAGCGCAGGCGCCAATTCAACAAGGCCCAGGCCGTGTACGAATACATGGGTGGCCACAACCCGAAGTTCCGCGATCTCGAACAGAAGCTCTCGCGCGCGAAGCAGATGTCGGAGACCGTCATCCTAGGTACCGGTGGCGGCCGCACGAATGCATCCGCGCTGATGCTCGACGGCGGCCAGATCGAGAAGCCGATGCTCGGTCGCTACCAGGTCGAGAAGGAACTCGGCAAAGGCGCCATGGGTGTCGTCTACCTGGGCCGCGACCCGAAGATCGGTCGCGTCGTCGCGATCAAGACGATGGCGCTGTCGCAGGAATTCGAGCCGGATGAGCTCGAGGACGTGAAGCAGCGATTCTTCCGTGAAGCGGAAACAGCCGGCCGGCTGAATCACCCCCACATCGTCACGATCTTCGATGCCGGCGAGGAGCACGATCTCGCCTACATCGCCATGGAGTTCCTCAAGGGCAAGGATCTGGCGCCGCATTCCAAGGCCAACAACCTGCTGCCGTTGCGCAAGGTGCTCGGGATCGCCGCCCGCGTCGCCGAAGCCCTGTCCTACGCTCACGCGCAAAACGTGGTGCACCGCGACATCAAGCCGGCGAACATCATGTATGACCCCGAATCCGATTCGGTGAAGGTTACGGACTTCGGCATTGCGCGGATTACCGACTCCTCCAGAACCAAGACCGGCATGGTGCTCGGAACGCCATCGTTCATGTCTCCCGAGCAACTCGCCGGACAGAAGATCGACGGCCAGTCGGATCTGTTCTCGCTCGGCGTGACCATCTATCAGCTCGCCTGCGGCAGCTTGCCGTTCCAGGGCGAGACCATGACCCAGCTCATGTACAAGATCGCCAACGAACCGCCCATCGATATCCTGGCGGTCAATCCGGCGGTTCCCGACTGCCTGGTCGCAATCATCGACCGGGCGCTCGCCAAGGACAAGGCCGGGCGCTGGGCGAGCGGCGACCAGATGGCCGCGGCCCTGCGTGCCTGCGCCGGCGAATTCACTTCCTCCATTGACGTGAGCCTCTAGACCCATGAACCTCGCCAAGGCCCTCGAGATCGCGAGCGCTACCCATACGGGCATGGTGCGGTCCCACAACGAGGACGCAATATCCTCCGACGGTGAAGTCGGCCTCGCCGTGCTCGCCGACGGCATGGGTGGCTATAACGCCGGCGAAGTCGCGAGCGGCATCGCTGTGGCGTTGATCACCTCCGAGATGCGCCAGGCGATCGCCAAGACCAACCTCCACGCTCTCGGTCAGGCCGACGGCGATCTTCAGGCGATTCGCCTGCTCAAGGCAATCATCGCAAAAGCGAACACGTCCATCTACCAGTCCGCCAGCAGCCAGCCCCAATACGCCGGCATGGGGACCACGCTGGTCGTGACCCTCTTTCGCGACAATCGCCTGTCGGTCGCGCACATCGGCGATTCGCGCCTGTATCGCCAGCGCGACGACAAGCTCGAGCAGATCACGCGCGATCACAGCCTTCTGCAGGAACAGATCGACAGCGGGATGATCACGCGCGAGGCCGCCCGGCGCTCGCAGAACAAGAATCTGGTGACGCGCGCCCTGGGGATCGAGCCCGAAGTCGAGGTAGAGATCCACACCCACGACGTGCAGCCGGGTGATTTGTACGTGTTGTGTTCGGACGGCCTCAACGACATGGTCGAGGACGAGGACATCGAGCTGACGTTGAACGCGATGGGGTCAAACCTGCCGCTCGCGGCAAATCAGCTGGTGCAGATGGCGAACGACAACGGCGGACGCGACAATGTGTCCGTCGTTCTGGTCAGGGTCAATCGCGACTTTCCTGCGGCGGAAACGTGGTTGGGCAAAGTCCTGTCGTGGTTCAAGTAAATACGGGGATTGTGCTATGGCTAAGTTGATTCTCACTCTCGACGGCGTGATGTTGAAGGAATACACGCTGACGAAGGAGCGCACGACGATCGGTCGGAAGGCTCACAACGACATACCGATCGACAATCTTGCCGTTAGCGGGGAACACGCCGCCATCGTCACGATCCTGAACGACTCCTTCCTCGAAGATCTCGGCAGCACCAACGGGACCCTCGTGAACGGTCAGCCGATCAAGAAGCACTTCCTGCAAAACAGCGACGTGATCGAGATCGGCAAGTACAAGCTGAAGTACGTCAACGAGGCGACCAGTTCGACGACCGCGGCCGATTTCGAGAAGACCATGGTGTTGCGCGCGCCGCCCAAGTCGGTCGCGCCGGTCGAGGCGAAGCAGACCGACACGGCGACCAACATCTCCACCGACGGCATCAAGAAGGCGTTGACCGATACGCAGGTCAACCTGCACGCGTCGGGCGGATTGATGGCGACGGCACCCGCACCCGCACCCGATCCGATGGCGGCAAAGCCCGAACCGATGTCGATCACGCCACCCGCGCCGCCCACGCCCGCGCCAGGTGCGGTCGGGGGCGTGCAAGGCGTCATCCAGATCCTCTCCGGGCCGAATGCCGGCAAGGAGTTGCCGCTCACCAAGGCGCTCACCACGCTGGGCAAGCCCGGCGTGCAGGTCGCCGTGATCGCCAAACGGCCGCAGGGGTATTTCATCACCCATGTGGAAGGCGCGAATTTCCCGGTGGTGAACGGCAAAGCGCTGGAATCCCAGGCGCATCACCTGAATGATCACGACGTCATCGAACTGGCGGGCGTGAAGATGGAGTTCTACTTCCGGGCCGCTGCCTGAGCATTCGCGCCATCGGCCCGCACGGGCCGGAGCGTCCGCTGGGGCAGCATCGCGCCGGGCCCGATGGCACGCGGTTCGCGATGCAGTCCGACATCACGGGAGGCACTTGAAGAAACACGCGGCGCGCATCCTTCTCGGCCTCGCCGTGCTCGCGATCTTTCTGGTGCACGCGGCCGCGTGGCATCGCTTCCGGGTGATCGACCAGCTCGAATCCTTCGCCTACGACGCCCGCCTGCTGCTCACGATGCCCCGCACGACTGACCCGCGTGTGACGATCGTGGACATCGACGAGAAGAGTCTGGCCGAGGAAGGCCGCTGGCCGTGGCGGCGCGATCGGCTTGCACTGCTCATCGACAAGATCTTCGACCAGCAACACGCCGCCGTCCTCGGCTTCGACGTCGTGTTTGCCGAGCGCGACGAAAGCTCCGGTATCAGCGTCCTGCGCGGACTCGCCGACAGCGAACTGAAAGGCGATGCCCAGTTCCGCTCGGCGCTCGAGTCGATTGCCCCGACTCTGGAGTACGACCGCGTCTTCGCCGAGCACCTCAAGGGCAGGCCCGTCGTGCTCGGCTACTATTTCTCCAACGTGCTCACGGCGAATGCGGGCATTTCGATCGGAGCGATCCCGCAGCCGGTGTTGCCGAGCGGCACCTTCACCGGCAAGAACATCGCTTTCTCCTCCTTCCAGGGCTATGGCGGCAATCTTCCGGAGTTGCAGGCGGCGGCGGCCAGTGGCGGCCACTTCAATCCGACCACCGATCCCGACGGTGTCAATCGCAGCGTGCCGATGCTCGCCGAGTACAAGGGCGCGTACTACGAACCGCTGTCGCTGGCGATCGTGCGTCTGCTCATGGGCTCGCCGCCGGTACGGCCCGGATACCCGACCGACAGCCTGCTCACGCGCAGCTATCCCGGACTCGAGTGGCTCGAGGTGGGCAGCCTCAGGATTCCGGTGGACGAGCGGGTGAATGCGCTCGTGCCCTACCGGGGACCGCAGCGCAGCTTCGCCTACGTGTCGGCGACCGACATCCTGCGCGACCGGCTGGCGCCGGACCAGTTGAAGAACAGGATCATCCTGGTCGGCACGACCGCACCGGGCCTGCTCGATTTGCGCTCGACCCCGGTCGATGCGGTCTACCCCGGGGTCGAGATCCACGCGAACATGATCGTCGGCATGCTCGATGGCACCATCAAGCAGAAACCGCCGTACGTGCTTGGGGCCGAGGTTTTCCTGCTGGTGGTCACGGGGTTGGTGATGGCGGTCCTGTTGCCGATGTTCAATCCGTTGCGTGCATCTCTGGTGACACTCGCCGTGCTGGTGGGTGTCATCGGTACCAACCTGTTCGTGTGGATCAGCGGCAATCTGGTCCTGCCCATGGCATCGGGATTGCTTATGGTCGTGACCCTCTACGCCCTGAACATGTCTTACGGCTATTTCGTGGAGACACGGGCGAAGCGCCAGATCACGAGCCGATTCGGCCAGTACGTGCCGCCGGAGATCGCGGACGAGATGAGCCGCGATCCGGAACGCGTTTCCATGGAAAGCGAGAGCCGCGAATTGACCGTGCTGTTCTCAGACGTGCGCAGCTTCACCAGCATCTCGGAAGGTCTCGAGCCCAGGGAACTGTCGCGCCTGCTGAATGCTTATCTCACGCCGATGACCCAGGTGATCTTCGGTCATCGCGGCACCATCGACAAATACATGGGCGACGCCATCATGGCATTCTGGGGTGCCCCGCTGGGCGACAAGGATCACGCACGCAATGCCGTACTCGCGGGGCTCGAAATGCAGGTTACCCTCAAGGCGCTGGAGGCCGAGTTCCGCAGCAACGGCTGGCCCCCGCTCGCCATGGGCGTAGGCGTCAATTCCGGCCGCATGAGCGTCGGCAACATGGGCTCGGCAGTGCGCCTCGCCTACACCGTCATGGGCGACGCCGTGAATCTGGCATCGCGCCTCGAAGGTCTGACCAAGAAGTATGGCGTGACCATGATCGTCGGCGAGGAAACGCGCAAGGCCGTCCCCGACCTCGTGGTTCGCGAGCTCGACCGGGTCCGGGTCAAGGGCAAGGACGAACCCGAGACGATCTTCGAGCCCCTGGGCTTGCAGGGCAGCGTGGACAAGGAGACTCTCGACCGGCTGAAGCTGTTCGCGCAGGCGCTCAAGTTCTACCGTGCCCAGGACTGGGACAAGGCCGAGTTGCAGATCCTGAACCTGCTGAAGGGCGAGCCGGATTCGGTCCTGTATGGCGAATTCATGAAGCGCATCTCGGAGTTCCGCCTGAATCCGCCGCCCTCGCGCTGGGACGGCGTCTACGACTTCGACACCAAATAGACATGCTGATCAGGATCCTCGGCTGCAGCGGCGGCATCGGCGGTAACCTTCGTACGACGTCGATGCTGCTCGATCAGGACGTGCTGATCGACGCGGGCACCGGCGTGGGCGATCTCACGTTGTCGGAAATGCAGCTGATCGACCACGTCTTCCTGACGCACTCGCACCTCGATCATCTGGCGATGCTCCCGTTCCTGATCGATACGGTCGGCGGCATGCGCACGCAGCCGATCACCGTGCATGCGACCGCCGAGACCCTCAAGATCATCCGGGATCACATCTTCAACTGGAAGATCTGGCCGGACTTCTCGACCATTCCGGACGTGACCAACCCGTTCCTGCGCTTCTCGACCGTGACGCCGGGCCAGGCGGTCGACCTCGACGGACGCAAGATCACGCCATACACGGTCAATCACACCGTCCCGGCAGTGGGCTATCTTCTCGACAGCGGTGCTGCGAGCCTGCTGTTCACCGGGGATACCGGTCAATGCGACGAGCTCTGGGCCGAGATCAACCAGATCGAGAACCTGCGCTACGTGATCATCGAAACCGCATTCAGCAACGGCGAAAAGAAGCTCGCACTCGCTTCCAAGCATCTCTGGCCGGACCAGCTGGCCTTGGAGCTCGCCAAGCTCACACGCCCCGCACGCATCTTCATCACCCACCTGAAGCCCGGCGAGGGCGCCCTCACCATGGCGGAAGTCGAGGAATGTGCAGGAGCCTTCAACCCGCGCATGCTCGCCAACGGCCACGTCTTCAAGTTCTGATGCAAGCTCACGCGGCCGCGGCCGCAGCGCTTGCGGACAGTTCGGGGGTCAGGTTTAGAATCAGCTTCCCGCCGGACTGCGGGGCGTTCGCCGTATTGCCGTGGTCGAACCAGCAATTTCAATCGAGGGTCATGTCATGAGTTCGGTGATCGACGCCACCCCGCAGGCCAGCCAGTACCTGGCCGAGATGAGCGACAAGCTGGAGTTCCAGCGCAAGCTCCAGGCGGTCACGAACAAGATCCACGCGACGACCAACGTCGACGAAATCATGCTCGAGCTTTCGCAGGAGATCTGTTCGCTGTTCGACGCGGACCGGCTCACTGTCTACGCTGCCACCGAGGACAAGGCGGCAATCATCTCGAAGATCAAGACGGGTCTGACCTCGTTCAAGGACCTGAAACTGCCGATCAATGACCAGTCGATCGCGGGCTACGTCGCGCTCACCAAGAAGCTCGCGAACATCCGCGACGTGTACGACGAGAGCGAACTACGCAACCTGAGTCCGCACCTCAAGTTCCTGAAGGAAGTGGACAAGCGCACGGGCTATCGGACGAAGCAGATGCTGGTGGCACCGGTGCTGGAAGCCGGCACCAACGAGCTGATCGGTGTAGTGCAGGTGATCAACAGCCACGGCGGCGAGAGCTTCGGGGCGCTGGGCGAAGAAGGTATCGTGAATCTTTGCGAGACGCTGGCGATCGCGCTCAAGCTGAGACAGAAGGCGCCCCAGGCGCTGCGCGGGAAGTACGACGCCCTGGTCACGAATGCCGTGCTCTCCGCCGAGGAGATGGATCTCGCCACCCGCTCCGCCCGCCGCAAGGGGCTCGACATCGAAGAGGTCCTCACCGACGAGTTTCAGGTCAAGCCGCAGGCCATCGGCGACGCCCTGTCCGCATTCTTCGGCGTGCCCTACGAACCGTTCCGGCACGACCGGATCAAGCCGATGGATCTGTTGAAGTACCTGAAGCGGGACTTCGTCGAGAACCACGGCTGGGTGCCGCTGGAGGAGAACAAGGAAGGGCTGCTCGTGCTGACCACCGATCCCGAACGCTTGCGTGCGTCGCGTACGGTGAGCAACGTGTTTCCACGCGCCAAGATCGTGTACCACGTCGGGACCCAGCGCGAATTCAAGAGCACTCTGGACCAGTTCTTCGGTGGTGGCGGCATGGCGATGGAGGGCGCCGACATCGGCGAGTTGCTCGGCAAGCTCGACGACGAGGGCGACGACGAGACCTCCGTCATGGGCGGCGACGACGTCTCGCTGGCGCAGGACAACGAGCTCGTCAAGCTCGTCAACAAGATCATCGTGGATGCATATCACCAGGGCGCATCCGACATTCACATCGAGCCGTTTCCCGGCAAGGCCAAGACCGAGGTGCGCTTCCGCAAGGACGGCACCCTCGTGCCCTACATCTCGGTGCCGGCCTCGTATCGCAATGCGCTCGCGGCGCGAATCAAGATCATGTGCGATCTGGACATCTCCGAGAAGCGCAAACCGCAGGATGGCAAGATCAAGTTCAAGAAGTTCGGTCCGCTCGATATCGAGCTGCGCGTCGCCACCGTGCCCTCGCAGGGCGGCGTCGAGGACATCGTCATGCGGATCCTGGCCGCTGGCGAACCCATTCCGCTCGACAAGCTGGGCCTTTCGGCACGCAATACGAAGAGCGTGAAGGAGACCGTCTCGAAGCCCTATGGGCTGTTCTTCGTCTGCGGGCCGACCGGCTCCGGCAAGACCACCACGTTGCACTCGGTGCTGGGCTATCTCAACACGCCGGAAACCAAGATCTGGACCGCCGAGGATCCCGTGGAAATCACGCAGAAGGGCCTGCGCCAGGTCCAGATGAATCCCAAGGCGGGGCTCAATTTCGCGAGCGCGATGCGGGCGTTCCTGCGCGCCGATCCCGACATCATCATGGTCGGCGAAATGCGCGACAAGGAGACGACCGCGATCGGCATCGAGGCGTCGCTGACCGGACACCTGGTATTCGCCACGCTGCACACGAACAGCGCGCCGGAATCGATCATCCGCCTGCTCGACATGGGCATGGATCCGTTCAATTTCGCCGACGCGCTGCTGGGCGTCCTGGCGCAGCGCCTGGCCAAGCGCCTGTGTGCGAAATGCAAGGCGCCGCACACTCCCACCCAGGAAGAGCTGAAGGGCATGCTCGAAGAATACTGCGTGGAGCTGAAGAACACCGAGAGCTGGAAGCGCGATCCGAAGGCCGCCTACGAGGGCCTCTATCGCGAATGGGTGCAGTCATTCGGCACCGACAAGGGGCAATTCACGCTCTATACCCCGGTGGGCTGCGATACCTGCAGCGGTACGGGATACAAGGGGCGGGTGGGTCTGCACGAATTGCTGGTGGGCACCGATGCGATCAAGAAACACATACAGGAGCATGCTCGTGTCGCCGAGATCGTCGCGACCGCGCTCACCGAAGGCATGCGCACCCTGAAGCAGGACGGCATCGAGAAGGTGCTGCAGGGGGTCACCGACATGAAGCAGGTACGCGCAGTCTGCATCAAGTGACGGCGGGCGGCGTCGTGCACGGATTGTCCTGATGATTGCGCCGAAAGCATCACCGAAGAGCGGCGCGCCGGGGGCCCACACCAAGGCCGGCGACCTGATCCGCCGGCTGGAGGAACTGAACCAGATCGGCATTGCCCTTTCCAAGGAGCGCGACATCGACCGGCTCCTCGAAACCATCCTGGTGGCGGCGAAGAAGATCACCAATGCGGATGGCGGCACGCTCTATCGGCGTCATTCCGACAACGGCGACATGCTGCGTTTCGAGATCATTCGGACCGATTCGCTCGGCATCGCCATGGGTGGCACGACCGGCGTCAGAATCCCCTTCGAACCGATTCAACTGCACGACGCGGAGGGTTACGACAACACCTCCATGGTGGTCGCCTATTCCGTCCTGAAGGACAGTACCGTCAACATCGTCGATGCCTACACGGCGGAGGGATTCGACTTCTCCGGGACGAAGGCCTTCGACAGCCGTACCGGCTATCGCTCGAAGTCGTTCCTGACCGTGCCGATGAAGAACCACGAAGGCGACGTCATCGGCGTGCTCCAGCTCATCAATGCCAAGGATCGCAGCTCCGGCGAGATCGTCGCGTTCAGCGAGGCGGACGAGCGCCTCGCTGAATCGCTGGCCTCGCAGGCTGCCGTCGCACTGACCAACCGGCTGCTCATTGTGCAGCTGGAGCATCTGTTCGAATCCTTCATCAACCTGATCAACGAGGCGATCGACGACAAATCACCGTATACCGGCGGACACTGCAACCGTGTGCCGGTGTTGACGATGTTGCTCGCCGAAGCCGCACACGAGACGCAGGCCGGACCGCTCGCGTCGTGGTGCATGACCGACCTCGATCGCTACGAGCTCAAGATCGCCGGGCTGCTGCACGATTGCGGCAAGGTCACCACCCCGGTCCACGTGGTCGACAAGGCCACCAAGCTCCAGACCATTTCCGATCGAATCGAACTGATCGATACCCGCTTCGAGACGGTGAAGCGCGACGCCGAAATCGAGATGCTCCGGCTGCGTGGCGCCGCGCGCTTCGCCAGCGCCGGCGGCGACGGCGCGGTACTGGAGCAGGCATTTCGCGAGCGGATCCGCGAGATCGAAGACGACCGCCAGTTCCTGCGATTCTGCAATGTGGGGGGCGAAGCGATGCGCCCCGAGGACCAGCAACGGGTGCACGAGATTTCGCGCAAGTACCGCTGGCGCAACGTGCGCGGCGAGGACGTCGATTTTCTGACCGAAGAAGAACTCGAGAACCTCACGATCCGCGCCGGCACCCTCACCGCCAGGGAGCGGCAGGTCATCAATCATCATATCGAGGTGACGATCAAGATGCTCGAGGCGCTGCCCTGGCCACGCCATCTGAAGAACGTGCCGGAATACGCAGGCGGCCACCACGAACGCATGGACGGCAAGGGCTATCCGCGTGGGCTGGTCCGCGATCAGATGTCGGTGCAGGCCCGGGTCATGGGGATCGCCGACATATTCGAGGCGCTGACCGCCAAGGACCGCCCGTACAAGAAGGGCAAGACGCTCACGGAATCGCTGCAGATCCTCGGCAAGTTCAAGCTCAACGGACACGTGGACCCCGACCTGTTCGACATCTTCGTCCGCGAACGCGTGTATCTGCGCTATGCGGAGCAGTTTCTGGATCGTGAACAGATCGACGATGTCGACGTGACCGGCATCCCGGGCTACTCCGGCGACTGACGGAAAACGTCAGGAATTGCCCGCTGCGCCGGGGACACGGCCTCCCATGCCCGGTCGGCTGCCGGAACCAGGGCGCGCGGAACCTGCCGGCCATCGTCGCCATCCCGCGCGTGGCGACCGTGAATTGCCCTTCGCACGCCATATCGGGTGCCGCAGCGAGTCCGTTCCAATCGAGAATCTCCCTCTACACCAAGCGCTTGCGGGCGTCATCGCTCTCTGGCACACGGTTTGCCTTTGACAGGGTCGCACATCGCCCGATTGTGTTTCACCCGTCCAACCGTCTTAGGAGTTTCATATGAAGCGTATCCAACAAGGTTTCACATTGATCGAATTGATGATCGTCGTGGCGATCATCGGCATCCTGGCGGCGATCGCGCTGCCGGCCTATCAGGACTACACGGTCCGCGCAAAGCTGCAGGAAGCCACCAGCTTGAGCGAACCCGCTCGTCTGGCGGCGGGCCAAGCCTGCTCCGAAGCGACGCTGGGCGCGAGCGGCACGGGTGTGACGGACAACGCGAGCGCCGGCCTCCCGGCCGATGCCAGCATCACCGGCAACTATGTCAACGGCGTCACGCTGGCCTCCAGTAGCGCCACGGCAGCCACGATCACCGCAACGATGAAGACGATCGGTTCGGCCATCACGGCTGGTCAGACCGTGTTGTGGGCTTCGACCTGCGGCCCGGCCGGCAACACCTGGTCCGTCGGCGGCACCGTGCCCTCGAAGTTCTACCCGAAGGGCTAACGAGATTTCTCCCGGGAGCGATCCCGGGTAGCGGGGGTGATCCAGCAGGGCGCCCCTGTTCTCTTCCGAGCCCCAGATGCTCACGCGACAAACCTGCTCGTACGGCGTAAAACTAGAGGGACATCATGAAACGGATTCAACAAGGCTTTACCTTGATCGAACTGATGATCGTGGTTGCGATCATCGGCATCCTGGCGGCGATTGCGCTGCCGGCCTACCAGGATTACACCGTCCGCGCCAAGCTGCAGGAAGCCACCAGCCTGAGCGAGCCGGTTCGTCTGGCGGCGGGCCAAGCGTGCTCCGAAGCGACGCTGGGCGCGAGCGGCACGGGTGTGACGGACAACGCGAGCGCCGGTCTCCCGACCGATGCCAGCATCACCGGCAATTATGTCAACGGCGTCACGCTGGCCTCCAGCAGCGCCACGGCAGCCACGATCACCGCAACGATGAAGGCGATCGGTTCGGCCATCACGGCTGGTCAGACCGTGGTCTGGGCTTCGACCTGCGGCCCGGCCGGCAACACCTGGTCCGTCGGCGGCACCGTGCCCTCGAAGTTCTACCCGAAGGGTTGATCGATCGGCCGGTACAGCCGGCTGGAAAAGTAGCTGCGGGGAGGCGACGAGCCTCCCCGTTTTTTTGCGATCTCCGGGATTTTCGTTCATGCGCAGACTTCACATTGGCGGCAGGCAGCCGGCTCCCGGCTGGGAGATTCTCGATGCAATGGAGCGTGGGGGCGTGGATCACGTGTGCGATGCCCGCGACCTTTCACGTTTCGCCGATGGCACCTTCGACGTGATCTACGCGTCGCACGTCGTCGAGCACTTCGACTTCATGAACGAAATGCAGGAGGCACTCGCCGATTGGCGCCGTACGCTCGTCACCGGGGGCACTCTCTACGTGAGCGTGCCGGACCTCGATACGCTCGCCGAACTGTTCCTGTTGCGTGAATCGCTCACGCGCGATGACCGCTGGATGGTGATGCGCATGATGTTCGGCGGGCACATGGACAAGTTCGACTACCACCTCTCGGGATTGAACGAAGAGTTCCTCACCCACTTCCTGACGCATGCGGGCTTCGTCGACATCCAGCGCGTCCAGGGCTTCGGACTGTTCGACGACACCAGCAACATGCTGTTCAAGGGCGTTCCGATCAGCCTTAACCTGATCGCGAAAACGCCTGGCTCGTGAACCGGTCCCGAGGCGACGTCACTCCGCGCAACCCGCCCACGCTGGTTTCGACTTCTTCCGGCACGCAGAACAGGTTGATCGACCCGACGGTGCCGAAGACATTGTCACTGTTGCCCGCAAAGTTGCCGGGATTGAACAATGCGGGTGCGTGCCACCAGAGTCGATAACCGAGCGACTGGATCACTGCGATCAGCTGCGACGAGTTTTCCTCGCGGTCGTTCTCCACGTACAAGTAGGGACGGGTGCGCCAGATGGTTGCGGTTGCCCCGCGCAGGACGTCGGTCTCCATGCCTTCGACGTCGATCTTGAGCAGCTTCAATCGCGGCAGATCAAGCCCGTCTATGGTCTCGACCGCCACCAGTTCCCCCGCCGTTCCGCCCATCGACACACCGCCAAAATTGTCGGCCGCGCTGTAATCGAGCGGCGGTACCCGGATCGTCCCGACCGTGGAGCCCAGCGCGGCAAGCCGAGCATCCGCCCATGGCAGCGCGTTCGCCTCCAGGTTGATTCGCAACAGGTCGAAGATCGCACGTTGCGGCTCGTAGCCGAGCACTCTACCCTGGGGTCCAACCGCCTGCGCGAGGAACACCGTGTGAGCGCCGATATTGGCCCCGGCCTCGAGCACAGTGTCGCCCGGCCGGAGCAACTGCCGGAACAGATCGACTTCGCCCTCGGAGAATTCGCCATACAGATCGAGCGAACGCCCGACGTAGGCATCGTGCGGAAAATAGCTCATCCGGCCGTGGCGGCACTGGCGCGCCGCAACGATCGGCGCCGCGCTCATGGAGGCGTCGCGCGTGGTGACGAAGCGTGCAGGCTGAACCGAAGGCGGGGCCGCATCCCCGAGCTTCGCGAGCATCGCCTCGAAGCGATCCAGCCACGCGGGGCGGGTCCGCCAGGCGACGTGCAGCAGGGAATCGAAGGATTCCACGTGCCAGCCGCCACGCTTCGACGCGGCCTCGAGGCTTGCGCGCGTATGGAGAGAAACGTGGCCGTTGCGTGGCGCTGCGTACCACCAGCCGAGGCCGACGGTTGCGATGTCGGACGGCTGCAGAAGCGTGGTGAACAGGAACGCACCGCCGTCGGCGACGAGCCTTGCCACGTCCTCGAACAGGGCGACGGGATCGGGCGCATGTTCGACCACCTCGAACGCCGTAACGAGATCGCTCGGCGCGGCGGGTTTGTCAGCGCCGCCGTCGTGGAACGGATCGTACGAGGTCGCTCGAACGAATCGTGCAGCTCGCAGATGGCGCGCCAGATCGCCGTTGCCGCCGCCATAGTCGAGAATGGAAAGCTCCGCCTCCATGCCCTGGAAGCCAGCGGCCAGCAGCTGCGCATTGGCGAGCGGCCGCGTCGCGACGAAGTCCGGATCGACCCGGACATAGTCCGCGTTGTAGATCTCGGCAGCGACCCGCGCGCTGCTCCAGTCGTCGATCAGCTCGGTGAAGAGGAACCCGCAGTCGCTGCACCGGAAGTAATCGATCATCCGGCCCGAATCGGGCAGCACCTTGGCCTTTGCATCCTCGCAGCTCTTGGAGAAGTCCACCGCACCGAACCACGCCGCAGTCGCACCGCAGCACTTGCACCGGCGCTCTCCCCGCAGTGGCCGCTTGCTCGCGAAGAATGATTTCAGCATGGCAACGCTGCTTTGTCCGCGACGGCAACGCGAAGTTCGCGTGTGAGCGCTTCGATCACCGGCGCCCACTCGCCGGCGCGCTGCTGGCGAAACAGCGTGAGCCCGGGGTACCAAGGCGTGTCGGGTCGATCGAGCATCCAGCGCCAGTCCGGCGCAAACGGCAGCAGCACCCAGGCCGGACGACCCAGGCCTCCGGCGAGATGGGCCACGGAAGTATCCACCGTGATCAGCAGATCGAGTTGCTCGAGGAGCGCCGCGGTGTCGGCGAAGTCGTGCACCCGGTGCATCACACTTAGCCAGTGCGTGTGTGCGGGAACCTCGGGTTCGGGCACCGTGCCCGGAATTTGCAGGGGGACGAACGTGGCCCGGGTGGCTTCCAGCAATGGGCGCAACGCAGCGAACGGCAGCGATCGATTGCGATCGTTGCGATGGGTCGGATTGCCGGCCCAGACGAGGCCGATTCGCGGCGCGCTGGTACCGGTGAACACGCCTGCCATGGCTGCGGCAGCCTCGGTCGGAACGCGGAGGTAGCGCGCTGCCGACGGTACGGTTTCGAGCGTGGTTCCGAACGCGTGCGGCAGCGACATCAACGGACACTGAAAATCGATCGCGGGGAGCGGATCGCCGGGCACCAGGACGGTGGCATCCATCGAAGCCGTGAGCAGTCTGCGCAATGCCGGCTGGACCAGCAGGACGATGCGGGCGCCGCGCTGTGCCAGCCCCGGCGCATATCGAACGAACTGGAGCGTATCGCCAAGGCCTTGTTCGGCCCATAGCAGAAGCGTGCGGCCGGCGAGCGCCTCGCCGCGCCAGCGTGGTGCCGGCCAATCCTGCCGCACGTCTGCCCACGGGGTCGTGCGGAACCGTTCTTCGTACTCGGCGAAGCCCGCGGCGAACCGGCCCGCAAGCAGCAGGGCAAGGGAGCGATCGAAGCGTGCATCCGCGGTATCGAGCCCGGCCCGCGCGGCGTGGTCGAACGAAGCGAGCGCTTCGTCGACGCGGCCCTGGGCGGCGCGCAGATTGCCGAGGTTGGACCATGCTTCCGGGCGGGCGTCGGGCCGTTCCACCGCGCGCTCCAGCAGGCTCTCCGCTTCGTCGACGCGGTTGTCCTCGAACAGCACCATGCCCAGGTTGTTGAGGGCCCCCGGGTGTTCTGGCGCGATCGCGAGCGCGCGTCGGTAGGCGGTTGCGGCGTCGTCGAGCGCTTCCATGCGTTGCAGGAAATAGCCGTAGTCGGTCCAGAGTTGGGCGTCGTCGGGTACGAAATCGACGGCACTGTCGAACAGGGCGCGAGCGTTCGCGGTGTCCCCTTTGCGTTCGAGGAGTTCCGCCGCGAGGACGGACGCGCGGACAAAGCGCGGATCCTCGGCGAGTATCTCCTGGCAACGATCGAGCGCTTCGTCGATCCGGCCGACCGCGCGCAGCGCCGCGACTGCGTTCAGCCGGATGCCGCGATCGGAGAGACCCAGTCGCAGCGCTTCACGATACCGCACCAGCGCTTCGTCCGCGCGGCCCAGGGAGAGCAACGCGTTGCCCGCGTTGCCCCAGCCTTCGAACCAATCGGGCGCAAGCCGGGTCGCTGCTTCGAACAGGGCCATCGCTTCATCGACGCGGCCCGCGGCGACCAGGCATAGCCCCAGTTCGTTGTGTGCGGCACCGCTCCCGGGATCGCGATCCATGGCCGCTTGCGCCTGCCCGAGCGCCTCGTCGTTCCGGTGCATGGCCCGCAGACACTCGGCGGCTGCGGTCCGGTACCGCGCGCTGCCGCCGTCGATCCCGATCGCGGATTCGAGTTTCGCGAGCGCCTCCTCGCGCCGCCCGCAGCCCGCCAGCGCGAGCGCGTACAGATGGAGGGCATGCGCGTCGCCACCGTCCAAAGCCACGGCCTGCAGGTAGTGCGCGCACGCCTGTTCGAACCGGCCGGCGCGGTGATGCGCAAGGCCGGTCTCCATGAGCGATGCGAATGCGCCGGGTCGGCTCCCCGGTATGCGGCGCCTGAGCCAGTTCAACATGCCTGCACCATCTCGCGCAAGGCCGATTCAAGCTCGCGCGCGAAGCGATGCGCATCCACGAGCGACGCGGCGGCAAACTCGGCGCGAAGGCTCGCGCGCAGCTTCGCCAGCATGGCCGTGTCCGATGCGAGCCGCACCGCTATGTCGACATACTGTTGCAGGTCCTCGGCGATCCACTCGCCGTGGCCGATTCCGTCGAGCAGGCTTGCGCCGACCCGCGCTGCGTGACTGGCACCTGCCAAGGTCACGACCGGAACGCCCATCCACAGAGCTTCGCAGGTGGTCGTCGTGCCGCAGTAGGGCATGCTGTCGAGGGCGACATCGACTTCGCCGTAACGCGCGAGATGGGCTTCGTGTGGCGCGCGGATCCCTTCCATCGTGAGTCGTCCGGCGTCGCCGCCGGCATTCGCAAAGCGCGTTGCAAGGGCACGGCAGAGACTTGCTTCCTCCAGTCCGTGTCCCTTGAGCAGCAGCCGCGAGTCCGGGACCTGTTCGAGAATCCGTCCCCAGGCACCCAGCGCCGTCTCGGTCAGCTTTGCGAGATTGTTGAACGACGCGAACGTGACCCGCCCCGATGTCGCCGCCGGCAATGCCGTGACCGCGGGAGCGTCCGCTCGCGGTTGAAAGCACAGGAACCCGTCCGGCAGCCGCATCAGACGTTCGCTGTGGAATGCTTCGGTCATGCCGGGAGGGTCGGCCAGGGCATCGGTAAGGCGGTAGTCCATGGTCGCGAGGCCGGTTGTGGCCGGATAGCCGAGCCAGGTGGTTTGTACCGGTGCGATTCGCTGCGCGAACAAGGGCAGACGATTGCCCGCGGTATGCCCGGAGAGATCGACGGCAATGTCGAGAAGGTCGTCGCGGATCAGCGCCAGCGCCGAGGCATCATCCAGGTTCGCGATGGAACGCCAGTGCGGCACGAGCGCACGCAGGCGCCGCGACTGTTCGTCTTCGCGCGCACCATTGAAATAGCAGAATGCCTCGATCGCCGAACGATCGAGCGCAGCGAGTACCGGCTCGATGAAGAACGACACCACGTGGTGGCCGAAATCGGCCGACACGAAGCCCACCCGTAGCGGCCGGTCGGCCGGGGGCGCAGCGGTCCGGAAGATGTCTCCGGGCCGCTGCTCGAAACGCGCGCCGAAATCCAGATGCGCGGCGGCGACGTGGGCCGCGGGCAGATCATCCACATAGTTCAAGGTCAGCAGGCGGTTGTGCCAGGCGGCTGCAGCGTTCGGATCGAGTTCGCAGGCGCGCTCGAAACACTCGGTTGCCTGGCGCGAAAGACCTTGTGCGCGCAAAGCGGCCCCGAGGGCGATCCAACCTTCCGCGTGCGCCGGATCGAGTTCGATCGCGGTACGCGCAGCGGCCTCGGCGCCGCACGGGGCGCCCGTCGCGATGCGCAGTTCCGCCAGCTGATCGTACCGCGCAGGGTCATTGGGGTCGCGCGCGAGGCCCGCCTCCAGCGCTTCTGCGGCGCGCACCGGATCACCCCTCGCGCGGAGCAGCTCCCCGAGCGCGAACCAGGCGTGAGCATTGGTCGCATCGTGCTGGGTCGCCCGGGTGAGGAGATCCAGCGCCGCGTCGGTCTCGCCGCGGCTTGTCTCGGCAATGCCGCACAGATAGAGCGCGTCGCCGTTGCGCGGCTGCAGTTCCAGTGCCAACCGATAACACCGCAGCGCGCCTTCGATGTCGCCGATGCGATGCAGGGCGAACCCTGCATGCACCTGCGACGTTGCGTCGGTTGCCGCTGGCAGATCCCTGCGCCGCAGGAATCGCGTCAGCATCGCGCCAGCCAATCCTGCCAAATGCTGCGATAGCCGGTCTCGAGCGAGCGAGTAAAGCGTGCGACGTTCAGAAGCGGTGCCGAGGCCATGGTGTCCCGCAACGTGCGTCGCAGTTCTTCGCGGCGCCTGCGGTCCTGAGCGAGGCGCACCGCGACAGCAACGTATTCGTCGGCGGTGCCGGCGACGAGATCTGCGAGCCCGAGACCCTCGAGCAGGCTCACGCCGACGCGCGCGGCGTGACGGTCGCCCGCGAGGGTCACCACCGGCACCCCCATCCAGAGCGCTTCGCAGGTCGTGGTGGTGCCGTGGTAGGGAAAAGTGTCCAGCGCAACGTCGACGGCACCCCAGGATGCGAGGTGATCGCGATACGCAGGAATGGTGCCGGTGAGGGTCACGCGCGCGAGATCGCAGCCGTATCGGGCGAGGCGCCCGGCGGCACGTTCGCGCGTGCCAGGGTCCTTGAGCGAACCGGCCTTCACCAACAGGTGCGCCTCGGGTACCGCGGCGAGGATGCGGGCCCACAACGCCAGCATGGGGTCGGTAACCTTGGAGAAATTGTTGAATGCGCCAAATGTGATCATGGCGTCCGTGCGCAGGTCTGCCACGTCGGGTGCGTCGCGCGGTGGCGTGTACGCTATGAAGGTCTCCGGCAAGCGCAGCAGCCGCTCCACGTGCTGGTCTTCCGCCGGACCTTCCGGGTCCGCGCGGGCATCGGTGACGCGCCAGTCCATTGACGCCAGTCCGGTTCCGCCCGGGAAACCCAGCCACGTGGCCTGCACCGGCGCCACGCGCCGGCCGAACACCGGCAGCCGGTTCTTCGCCGTGTGCCCGGCGAGGTCGATCGCGACGTCCAACCGATCGGCGCGCATGATCCGCGCGACTTCTTCGTCGTTCAGCGGGGCGATGTCGCGCCAGTAATCGGATGCGGCGCGCAAGCGTCGCGTGGTGGCATCAACGAGCGTGTGATTGTAGTAACAGAAGATCTCGACCTGGGAGCGGTCGTGCGCAGCAAGCACCGGCTCGAAGAAAAACGAAACGACGTGATGGCGGAAATCCGGCGACACGTAGCCGATGCGCAGCTTGCGCCCGGGGTCGCGATCGTGCGCCGCGAAGTCGGGTGGGTTCGGGGCATCGAAGCGCTCGCCGAATTCGCGCTGTACCTGCATCAATTCGGCGTCCGTCGTCTCCCAGCGGTATTGGAGCGTCATCAGCAGGTTGCTCCACGCCTGGCCGTGGGTCGGATCGATCGCGATCGCGCGGCGCGCCGCTTCGATCGCCTCGGACAGACGTCCTTGATGTTGCAGCGCGTTGCCGAGGTTGACCCACGCGCCCAGCGCCTGGCCGGGCGCATCGAGCGCGGCCCGGGCCTCGGCTTCCGCTTCGGACAAACGCGCCTGGCCGAGATACAGCGCCGCGAGCATCACATGGGCCGACGCGAGTTCAGGATCGAGTTCCAGCGCCTTGCGGAAACAGTCTTCGGCCTTCGGGTGGCGCGGCGTGCCGAGCAGGAATACGCCCAGGTTGAGCCGACCTACGGCGAGATCCGGATGCGCGGCCACGAGCCGTTCGGTGAGTGCCACGGCTTCATCCACCCGGCCGTTGCGATTGAGCGAATCACCGAGATTGATCAGCACTTCAATGTGCTCCGGCTCGATCTCCAGGGCGCGGCGCCAGGCCTGTTCTGCCTCGTCGAGGAACCCCTGGCGTCCGAGAATGTTTCCGAGTCTGCAGTGCGCTTCGGCCAGGCCCGGATCGATCGCGATGGCTTCGTTCAGTTCGCGCTCGGCATCGTGAACCCGGCCCAGCAACTCGAGCGCGATCGCATGCTGGAGGCGCGCCGGGGCGAACGCCGGTGCGGTCTCGATGGCGCGCGCGTACGCCACCTGTGCCTCGTCCAGGCGGTCGAGGGCACGCAGCGCCGCGCCCAGATTGATCCAGGCCTCGGTGGACCGGGGTTCGCTCTCGAGCGCTGCGCGCAGAGCCCGTTCGGCGGCTTCGGGGCGGCCCTGGCCAAGCAACACCGCACCGAGATTCGTGAGCACTTCCGCTTGTCCCGGCGCGAGCGCCAAAGCTTGCTGGTAGCGCGCCGCCGCTTCTGCGAGGTGGCCTTCGGCCTGAAGGATCGAGCCGAGACCGAACACCGCCGGCATGAAGTCGGGGGCGTGCGCAACGGCCTGCTCGAACGCTGCCCGCGCCTCGTCGCGGCGCCCCTGACGCAGCCGCGCGTTGCCGAGATTGCATGCCCCCGGCGCAAATGCCGGCGCCAGACGGGCGGCCTCGGCATAGCAGTCGCCGGCTTCGTCGACGCGGTCGAGCGCATCGAGTGTGCGGCCCAGCTCGTTCCACCATTCCGGATCGGTGGCCTCCAGCACGAGCGCCGCGCGGAATGCGTCGACGGCTTCGGGCAGGCGATTGTCGAAGCGCAGCGCTTCGCCGCGGGAATAGTGGCAGGCTGCATTGGCCGGATCGACGCGCAGGACTTGGTCGAAGCGTTCGAGCGCAAGCGCCACGGCCCCGCTGGCGAGCTCCACCGTGCCGAGAAGGTAGCTTGCGTCGAGGTTGCGACGATCGATCTTCAGTATCTCTTCGTAGGACGCGCGCGCCGCCGCCAGGTCGCCCATCTGCTGGCGGGACAAGCCCTCCTGGACGAGCGCCCCGAGGTCCGTCGAAGCAACCGTTTCCGTCTTGTTTCTCAGCCAGCGCAGCATCGGGTCGTCACCGGACGGAGGTGGTCTGTGCGACGGCCAGCGGCGCGAGGTCGCGGACCACGTCTGCGGCAACCGCCGCCCAGTCGAAGCGATGGGGCTGGCGGAACAGGCGTGCGGTCGGATACCACGGCGAATCGTTGCGATCCTTGAGCCAGCGCCAGCAACAATCGTAGCGCAGCATCACCCAGACCGGGCGGCCGAGCGCGCCTGCCAGGTGCGCGACAGCGGTGTCCACCGTCACCACCAGATCCAGGGACTGCAGGAGGGCCGCGGTGTCGTCGAAGTCATGCAGCTCGGGGCCGGTGTCAACCAGTACGAAGGGCACGTCGGCGGCGTGCGCCTGGGCCGCCGCGGCGCCCTTCTGGACGCTGTACCACGAGACCCCCGCGACCTCGCCGAAGCGGGCGAGTTGTTCGAGACTGCTGCTGCGGCGGCGATCCGCGCGATAGCCGCTCGGGTGTTCCTTGTGCGGATCTCCTGCCCAGACGAGTCCGACTTTGAAGCCAGGGTCTCCGGCCAGTCGCTCGCGCCACCTCGCTACTTTCGCCGGCGTCGGCTGGAGGTAGGGGATTGCGGCCGGGATTGCGCCCAGGCTGCGCGAGAGGAAACGCGGCAGCGACATAAGGTAGCTGTGGAAATCGCACGCCGGCAGTGCCGCACCCGCGATGACGATCTCGATCCCGACCATCGATCGCAACAGCGTCGCGAGCGGAGCGGGAGCCTCGACGATCACGCGCGCTCCGCGTTCGACCAGCAGCGGTGCAAAGCGAATGAACTGGATGGTGTCGCCGAAACCCTGTTCGGCGATCAGCAGGATGGTGCGCCCATGAAGATCCTCGCCGAGCCAGCGAGGGCCGGGATAGTCGCGCCTCGCACCGCGAATCTCCTCGGTGTCGAAGCGGTGGTCGTAGTTGTCCCAGCCCTCGGCGTACTCGCCGCGCTTCAGCTGGGCCATCGCCTTGTACAGATGCGCCTCGGGGTAGTCCGGATCCTTCGCCAGGATGCGATCGAAGCAGGCAATCGCCGGGTCCAGCTGGTCGAGCTCGAGCCGGGCCAGCCCCATGCCGATCAGCACTTCGCGACGACCCGGAGTGCATCGCTCCGCGGCCTCGTAGCTGGCGAGGGCAGGCTCGAGTTCGTCGATCTCGTGCAGCACCGTCGCGAGATTGAAATGCGCTTCGTGAAAATCGGGCTTGAGCGCGAGCGCCGTGCGATAGCTCGCGATGGATCGACCGGCGTCGCCGCGACCGCCATGCACCAGCGCGAGATTGAAGTGCAGATCAGCGTTCGCCGGTTCGAGTTCCAGCGCAGCGCCGTAGAGCGATTGCGCATCGTCGAGGCGGCCCTGGATGAAGCGCAGGGTGCCGAGCCGTGTGAGCGCCCGGGCATGGCGCGGATGGCCGGCGAGGACCGTATCCACCAGCGCCGCGGCACCGTCCACGTCGCCGGCTTCCTGGAGCCGGCGGGATCGCGTGAGCACTTCGTCAATGCCGGGGGTGTCCAGGGATTGCGTGCGCGGTGCCCGCTTCAACCAGCCCAGCATCAGCGACCCACCGTTTCGTGGAAGAAGCGTTCGAACTCGCGCGGTACTCGCGGATCCTCGAACAGGGTATCGCGCCGTTGCGCGATCTCGTGCCGGGCCTCGACATGGAAATCGGGATCATGAGCGAGTCTCCACGCGATGTTCGCGTAATCGGCAGGATCTGCCGCGACGCAGCCGGTCCAGCCCATGTGCCGATAGATGCCGTTGGTGTGTCTCCCGCGCTGGAAGACATGCGGCAGCGTGACGATCGGCAATCCCACCGCGAAGGCGTCGAGCGAGTTGTTCATGCCGTTGAAGTAGATCGGATCGAGCATTGCATCGGCGACCTGCATGAGGTTCAGATAGGCCGTGTGCGGCTGGAGCGGGAGGATGCGCACCCGCCCCAGGTCCGGCCCGAGCGTGCGCCCGAGGCGCTCCCGGAACAGCGTGGTCCAATGCGGTTGCGTCCCTTCGATCATGATGATCTCGCTCGT
This sequence comes from Burkholderiales bacterium, assembly GCA_038324085.1. Classification (GTDB taxonomy): domain Bacteria; phylum Pseudomonadota; class Gammaproteobacteria; order Burkholderiales. The sequence continues at coordinate 119,694 of JBBQHP010000001.1, read as the reverse complement.
GGGGTCGCGCGCCAGGATGGCGCCGAAGATCGCGTCGAAGTCGGGGTGGATGCGGAACAGGGAATGCGGGCAGAAGTAGATCGCACGGCCCTCGGGCAGGCCGAGTTCCCGGCGGGACTTCGGCTCGGCCGGCACCGGCGGACGGTAGTAGTACGCGAGCGTTCCGATGCCCTGCGCCCGCCAGAGTCGTTCGCTGTAGTGCGACGGTGCGTCCGGAGTCTCGAAATCCTCGGTCGACACCCACCAGTCCATGTTGGGTATCCCGGTGGTGTCGGGATGCCCGAAGGAGACGCACTGCACCGGCGCCAGCCGGGCGAAGGCGAGATAGTAGGTGAACGGGTCCATCCCGATATCCTGATAGAAAAGCACATCGAGCTCGAGCGCCGCGATGGTCTCCCGGGCCGCGCCCAGTTCGCCCGGCAGGATCACGTTCCGGTCGGCATTCTGCGAAATGAAGCGCGACATCCCGTCATCCACGAATGGCGGCGCGAACAGGGCGATGACCTCGAAATCCGGTCGGGTGATTTGGGCGAACAGGCCCCGCGACGTCTTGCCGATGGAATGATTGCGGAGGAAACGCGAGATTAGTCCGACGCGGATCGGGCCGGAGCGCCGGGGTCCGCGATCGACGTGCGGTGCGCGCCAGCCGAGTTCCGGACAGGCCTGGAGGTAGAGGTTTGCGATCTTCTGCTGCAGGACGCGGTTGCCGAAGCCGTGATACGCCAGATGGAAATTGCACGATGCCACCTCCTTTTCGGGATGGGCGAGGCGGATGCCTTGCTCGGCGAGGGCGTCAATCCCGGCGCCGAAGCGCTCTCGCGCCTCGACTATCTCCGCGCTCGAGCGCGCAACGACCGGCAGCACCGTGGCGAGGCGCACCTGAACTCCAGGTCGTCCGCCCCCGCCGAGCGCTGCCTCGTAGGCGGTGATCGCCTCGCGCCAGCGACCCAGCTCCTGCAGCGCCTGTGCCCGGTTGACTCGGGCCAGCGGATGGATCGGGTCGAGAGCCAGGGCGCGCTCGAAGCAGTCGACGGCCTGCTCGGTGCGTTCCAGAGCGTGCAGGCAGGCCCCGAGATTGTTGTGCGCGTCCGGGTAGTCTGGTGCCAGCGCGAGGGCGGCTTCGAAGCTGGCGCGCGCTTGCGCGAGGGCTCCGGTCTGCTGCGCCGCCACGCCCAGATTGTTGTGCGCTTCGGCCGAATCCGGATTGATCAGGACAGCCTGGCGGTAGCGCTCGGCGGCTTCGACGTTTCGGCCGGCGCCGCGGAGCGCGTTGCCGAGGTGATAGTGCACCCGCCATTCCCCGGGCGCTCGCGCCACCGCCCGTTCGAGCAGCGGGATCGCTTCCGCGTACGCCCCGGCTTCCTCCAGCGCGGTGCCGAGGTCGTCCAGGATCTGCGTGTCGTCGGGATCGAGACGCAGCGCCGCGCGATAGCGCTCGATGGCCTCGTCGTGGCGGCCGAGCGCGCGCAGGCTGGACGCGGCCGATAGCGGATATGCAGCCTGGGTGCCGTCGGCGCTCATCGCGCGCTCGATATGCGACAGCGCCACGGCATGGTCGCCTTCCGCCGCGCAGAGCAATCCCGTCAGGTAGTTCGCGTCCGCGTGCTGCGGATGCGCCGCGAGGATCTCCGCATACGCCGCACGGGCGAGAGAGCTGTTGCCTGCGCGATGGTGCTCGAATCCCGTCTCGATCAGGCGGGCGACGGACACTTCGGGACGCAACCCGCGATCGTTCAGCCGGAAAGGCATGTGCGACCGCCCTTTCGTGGCACAGCGTGCCCCCGCATTCCAGCCGCGGAATCGGCGCCCGCGCGCAGCTCGTGAGGCTGACCGAGCGCATGCGCCGGCGCGGACGCAGTGGATCGGATATTGCTTTTCAGTGTCGGAGCCACGTGCGAAACTCGACAGAGCACTTGCGGTCCTCCGAGCGCGTGGATGCGCTGGGGCTGTTGGATACGGGGCGATCGACATAAGCAAACGGAGTGCCATTCATGTTAGGTCTTTTCGATACCAAGAAAGTTGACGATTTCGCGCGCAGCCTGGCGCAGGACCTGGCGCGGAGGTTCCCGCCCGCCGGGGAAGCCCGCACCGACAAAGGTGCCGCAAATCAGCTCGCCGTCGTGACCGAGGGTCTCTATGCCCGCGCCCTGCGCTTTCACCAGGAGAATCGACTGGGCGTGTTTCGCAAGGCCAAGCTCGGCAACGTGTTCCGCTGGCAGCTGAAGGAGCTGGGCTACAGTGAGAATTTCGTCGAGAACGTGACCAAGGGGCTGGTGGTCCGCCTCGCCCGGAAGCGGTAACGGCGCGCCCGCTCAATCGGCGGCGCACCAGCGCCGCCAGCGCTCGCGGTAGACGCGCTCGAGTCGCCGGGTGAAGCCGGCTTCATCCAGGATCGGAGAGGCCGCGAGTCGGCCCCGAAGCGAGTGCCGCAACCGGGCCAGGAGCGCCGTATCCGCGGCCCGTTCGACCGCGATGCGCACATAGCCGGCCACGTCGCGGGCGATCCAGTCGTCCAGTCCGACGTTCGCGAGAATGCTGGCGCCGACGCGCGCGACGTGCGTGGTTCCGGCGAGCGCCACGAACGGTACCCCCATCCAGAGCGCGTGCAGGGTTGTGGTCGTCCCGTTGTACGGAAAACTGTCGAGCGCGAGATCGACTTCGTCGTGGGACGCCAGGAACTGGGCGTGCGTCGTGCGGCCGCGGAGTTCGATCCGCTCAGGATCGATGCCGGCGGCCTCGAACCCGGCGAGAAGGCGGGTACGCGCGTCACCGCGCGGTACGGCAGTCATCAGCAGTCGTGAATGCGGGAGCGCCTGGAGAATCTCCGCCAGCGCCGCGCGCATCGCCGGGCTCACCTTCGAGTAGGCATTGAAACAACCGAAGGTGATCGCCCCGCGCGACAGCGACGGTACGGTCGCCGGCGGCGGCGCGCCCGGTTTGGGCCGAAAGCACATGAAGAAATCGTCGAGTGCGATGATCTCCTCGGTCGCGTACTGGTCCGACAGGTCCGCGGCAATGTGCCCGTCCGTGATCCATCCATCCATGGCGGCGAGCCCGGTGGTGTCCGGGTAGCCCAGCCAGGTGAGCTGTACCGGCGCGGGTTTGCGCGCGAACAACGGCAGGCTGTTGTCGTCGAAGTGTCCTTTCAGATCCACCAGCACGTCGATCGCATCGGCGCGAACCTGGGTCGCGAGGGTCGCGAAATCCGTCTCCGGTACCCGGCGCCATACGTCCGCGAGCCGTTCGAGGCGTTCGCTGGTCGCGTCTCTCTGCCGGGTGCGGTCGTAACACCAGACTTCGATTTCCGATCGGTCGTGCGACGCGAGCACCGGCTCGAGGAAATAGCTGATCACGTGCTCCGAGAGATCGTTCGAGACGTAGGCGACACGCAGTCTGCGCTGGGGATCGCGCGCCAGGGTGAACGGCGCGTGGTCGCGCAACGGGCGACCAAAGCGTTCTTCATAGCGGCCGTAGGCGCGCGCGGATTCCAGGGCGTCGTGGGGACCGACGTAGATGCGCGCAGCGAGAAGATCCGACAGCGCCTGGGCCGAGCCGGGATCCAGCTCCGCAGCCCGCCGGTAGTGGGCGATCGATTCCGCCACGTCGCCACGCGAGTCGAGTGCGAAGGCGAGCTTGCCGTGCGCTCGGGCGCAGCCATCATCGGCGCGAACCGCATCGCGGAATGCGGCGATCGCCGCGTCGATGAATCCGCGCGCCTGGCGCGTGATGCCGAGCATCAGATGGGTGGTCGCGTCGTTCGGCGCGTGCCGTGCACGTCCTTCGAGTGCGGCTTCCGCATCCACCAGCCGCGCCTGCGCATGCAGCACGGCGACGGGATCGTCCGCGGGATCGATCCGCCAGTCGAGCCCGCGCAGCAATTGCCAGTATTCGAGCGCGTCGTCGTCGCGTCCGGCGGCACCGAGCGCCATCAGAAGCCGTTGGTGCGTGGCGGGCCGGTTCGGATCGAGCGCGAGCGCGGCACGCAGTTCCCCGATCGCGTCGAGGAAGCGCTCCCGCTCCAGGTGCACTTCGGCGAGCGTGAGATGCGGCTCGATCCGCGTCGCGTCCGCGGCGATCGCGCGTCCGAGCAGGTCCTCGCCCAGGACGAAATCGCCCGCGCGGCACGCCGCGATCGCGCGAAGCTGCAACGCTTCTGCGTCCGCAGCGTGCTGGCGCAGGAAGGCATCGAGGAGCGCCACTGCTTGCGCGTCCCGTCCTTCGGCGAGCGCGGCATTGGCCTGGGCCAGGCTGCCCCGATCAACGGGCGCCGTGGTGATGGCACGCCTGAGCCAGTCGAACATGCTCAGTGCGCGGCCAGGACTGCGATCAGACCGCGTACAGGTTCGGCGCGATCGTGACGCAGGATCGTTTCGCGCCAGGCGAGCGTGGCGAACCCCGTCGTCTCTGCCAGCACGCTCACCGCATCCGGACGGTGGGCGAAGCGCCCCGAAGGGCGCAGGATGGCCTGAGCATCGCCGCCCTCCGCGGCAAGTTCAAGGGAAAACGCGAAGTGCCCGCCGTGCGCCAATGCCCGTCGGGCCGCGGCGAACACGGCATCGAGCCCGCCCACGTAGATGAAGACGTCGGCGGCGACCAGCGCGTCGAAGCGCGCTTCTGCGCCCTGATTCAGGAATGCGACCAGGTCCTGGCAGACGAGCTCTGAATAAAGATTGCGCGCGCGCGCTTCGTCGAGCATTCGAGGGGAGAGATCGACTCCGACGAGGCTTGCGCACATCGTGCCCAGCGCGACTCCGGCGAGGCCCGTGCCGCACCCCAGATCGGCGACCCGGAGCGGTGGCGGCGGTTCGGGCAGGCACTCGCGCAACGCCGCGGCGAGCTCCCCTGGCGTCCGATAGCCCAGATCCCGTGTCAGTTCTTCGTCGAAGCGCACGGCAAAACCGTCGAACAGGGAACGCACGTAGTCGGCCGGCGCCGCATCGGCGGTACGTCCTTCGGCCGCGGCCAGCAGATGGGCGATCTCCGAATCTTCGGGCAGTGACTTGCGGGCGGTCCGAAAGTGCACCGCTGCATCCGCTGGGCGCGCTTCGGACAGGGCGATAAGGCCCAGGGCCTTGTGCGCATTTCCGGCATCGGGGTGATCGCTCACCACTTCGGCCAGCAAGGTCGCCGCATCGGCGCTCGAACCGACGATGCGCAGAGTCTCGGCCAGATTCACGCGCGCATCGACGTTCGCAGGATCGGCAGCCACCGCATGGCGAAATTGCTCGAGGGCCGCGGAATATCGTCCTTGGGCATGGTCCAGCAGCCCGAGTTCGAGGCGAATCGCCGCTGCGCCGGGCTGCAGTTGTTGTGCGCGTTCGAGCGCCGCGCGCGCATCCTGGCGCCGGCCGAGCGCGCGCTGGACGCTGCCGAGATTGAACCAGGCTTCGACCAGTGCCGGATTGCGGGTCGTGGCCCGCGTCCAATGGGCAAGCGCTGCGTCGGCGCGGCCCTCGCTGTGGAGCAGGTTGCCGAGCAAGAGCCAGTCTTCGGCATCGCTGGTTTCGTCCAGCGCCGGCTCGAGCTCGCGAATGGCGCCGGCCCGATCGCCGCGTTCCAGGCAGACCAGGCCGAGATTGAAGCGTGCGCACCGGAGATTCGCGTCCGCGGCGAGCGCTGCGCGATAGCAACGCTCGGCGTCGTCGAGCAGCCCGTCGGCGAGGTGCAGGTTGCCGAGCAGATTCAGCGCCGGCGCGTGGCCGGGGGCGCGCGCCAGCACCTGGTCGGCGAGCATGCGAGCCGCAGCGAGATCGCTGCGCAGATAGGCGGCGCGCGCCGCTTCCGTCAACGTCCGCGGGTCGTCGCCGACATCCGGTACCGGTGCTTGCATGACGTTCGGAAATGTCTTGGCGACACCGATCGGAGCGTCTGCGGCCGGCCGCAGACTAGCGGCGGTAGACCGACGCCTGCATGGGCAGGCCATTGCTCAGATAAGAATGGAAGTACTCGAGATTGTTGAACGCTTCGCTGCCCATCGGAAACGGCTGCGCCCGGACTTGCTCCATGCACCTTGTATACCGCATGTGCAGCGTATAGACCGTCTCGCCGCCGCGGAAGATCGGAAAATGGGCGGGCTGCCCGACAACCGGCGATATTGTTTCCATGCGCATGATCTTGCCGGCATTGTCCAGGTGACAGTTGGCGCAGGAAAAATTCATCTGACCGATGCGGCGGTAGAACAGGCGCCGACCATCCTCGTACTTCGCCCGGGCTGCGTCGCCCTCCACGCGTATGTCCATGCGCATGCCATCGGACAGCGAACGCGCATAAGCGGTAAGTAGACCCATGGTGGCGCGATCGTCGTAACGATACTCGGGCTCCCCGTTGTCGTGCCGGCACCGGTTGAGCGCCATCTCGAAGGTGATCACCCGGCTTTCGTGCGCATCGAACAGCGGATATTTACCGGCGATCATCCGCCCGCCGCCGGGCAGACATTCGGCGTAGGTACGGCCGTTGCGGAACGGCGTTTCCCAGAGAACCTTTCCACGTTCCACGTCGGCGATGAAAGGCGGGAAGGCCATGATGTCTTCGTAATGGCTGCGGCTCGCGGGGTTCCGCATGAGTCCGCCCAGCACATAGTCATCAAGCGGCACGCCGGGGAAGCGCTGCTCCAGTGTACGCACCACGGCCGTCCGATCCTCTTCAGGCGTCGCGCCCGCCGCGACGGACGCCAGCACGAGAAGCACGCAGGCTGCAACGTGGGCAGCGCTCATTTGATCTCCGTTTCGAAGCTGTTCGTTTCGCCGTGATTGTCCTCCCACGCCACGCCGACCTTGTCGCCGGCCTTCGCGTCCTGCAGGCGAAATTCGAGGAACGGATTCTTCGAGACGGCCTGACTCCACTGCGCGTCGAGCACAGTGCGACCGTTGTGGGTGGCCACGACGTGATGGATGAAGTGCTTGGGAACCAGTTCCTTGGTCTGTGGATCGATGCGCAGGCCGCTTTCCATCGGATGCGGCATCAGCACTTTCACCGTGGCTTTCTGGCCGCTCAGCGTGATACGCATTCGGATCGCTTCGGGCATCGTGAATTCCTCGCGGGTTGGCGTGCGCTCAGCCGGCGCAGCCGCCGATCGTGACCTTGGTGTCCTTCTTCGCGTACCAGTACTTGCCGTTCGCCTTCACCACGGCGCGGATGAATGCCGAATCGGCCATCTTGATGCGCACCGCCACGAACGGATCCACGCCGGGGAGCAGATCGAACTGCGCAATGAGCGGCTGCGGATTCTTGTCCGCGAGCACCCAGATCGTTTCGGTGCCGGGCAGCTTCGATTCGATCTCGATGTGCACGAGGGCACTGTTCTCGGCGATGTCGGGCGCTTTCAGGACCACGTCGTCGCTCTCGATCGCGGCCGCCGCGCCGATGAGGCGCAGCGCCTTGGCGACGTCCTTGGATTCGAAGGCCTCGACGTTGCGCTCGGCGCCGAACGCGCGCAGCGGGACCAGCGCGAGTGCGCATATCGCGCCGGCGAGTCGGGCAAGGAAGCTTCTGCGGGCGGCGCGCGTCACGGGGTCACAGGCCGTGAATGTAGTCCGTCACCAGGTCGATCTCGGTTTCGGTCAGGATGTGGTGGCGGCCGTAGGGCGGCATGATGGTATCGGGGTTTTTTACCGAAGCGTCCCAGATCTGGGCACGCAAGGCGGCACGATCCGGGTAGAGGTGTTTCACGTCGACCAGCGCCGGACCGAGATTCGCCAGGGTTTCCGCGCCCGGATCCGACGGCATCCGGTGGCACGCAAGGCAATTGCCCTTCTCCTGGTCCTGGGCAATGGCCCTCCCGGGAAGCTCGTCAGCGCCCACCGGTGCCGCCGCAGCGAGCGCGGCAAGCAGGATCATCGAAGCGACAATGGAGGCGGGTGGTGTCATCGACAAGTTTGGTGACCTGATCCGGTTCGACTGGCCGCGGCCGGAACCGTTCGCACGGCCGTCAAACCGGGTCCGAAGCCTGCCAGTGGCCCGATTTGCCGCCACGTTTCTCCAGCAATCGGATCGACTCGATGCGCATGCCGCGATCCACCGCCTTGCACATGTCGTAGATCGTGAGCAGCCCGACGCTCGCCGAGGTCAGGGCTTCCATTTCCACACCTGTGCGCCCGCGGCACTCCGCGGTCGCGGTGCAATCGATCGTGGAATGCTCGCGGTTGACGGTGAACTCGACTGCCACCCGGGTCAATCCGATCGGGTGACACAGCGGGATCAGGTCCGAGGTGCGTTTCGCGCCCTGGATGGCCGCGATGCGCGCGATCCCAAGCACGTCTCCCTTGGCGGCCGTGCCCTCGAGAATTCGGGTCAGCGTCTCCGGGCGCATCGCGATACGCCCCGTGGCGATCGCCACGCGCTGCGTTTCGGCCTTCTCGCCCACGTCGACCATGTGGGCCTGGCCTTGGGCGTCGAAATGGGTGAGCGAATTCAAGGGCGGGAGGTGCGGATAGCTGCGCGCACCTGTGCAGGAAGAACTCCGAAGCGTTGAAGTTATCATAGCATTGCGATGCGCGCGCTCGTCTTGATCCTGCTAGCGTTCTGCCTGGCGATTACCGCGCGGGCAAACGACCTTCCCGAACTGGGCGATGCCTCCGAGTCGGCGCTTTCGGTTGGCCAGGAGCGATCGATCGGGATCGGGATCATGCGCCAGATCCACGCGACGCCGAACTATCTCGACGATCCGGACGTCACGGACTACCTGAACCGGATCGGTTACCGGCTCGTGGCGTTCAGTCCGGATACGCGCATGGATTTCACGTTTTTCGCGCTGAAAGACCCCACGATCAACGCCTTTGCCCTGCCGGGCGGGTTCATCGGCGTGCATTCGGGCCTGCTGCTGACTGCGCAGACCGAGTCGGAGCTCGCCAGCGTTCTCGGCCACGAAATTGCGCACGTAACGCAGCGGCACATCGCGCGCATGGTCGCCCAGCAACAGCGTTCGGGTATGGCCTCGCTGGCCGCTATCGCCATCGCCATCCTGGCGGCGCGCTCGAATCCAGAGGCCGCGATGGGCGCGATCGCCGCGGCCCAGGCGCAGGCGCTGAGCACGCAGCTCGCTTTCACGCGTGACAACGAACGCGAAGCCGACCGCGTGGGCCTCCAGATCGTCGAGCGATCCGGCTTCGACCCGCACGCGATGCCGGTGTTTCTGGAACGCCTGCAGCGCGCGACCCGCATTTACGATTCGGGTGCGGTGCCTTCGTACATGCGCACGCACCCGATCACGTACGAGCGCATCGCCGATGTTCAGAACCGCACCATGAACCTGCCCTACGTGCAGATTCCGGACAGCGTAGATTTTCACCTGGTGCGTGCCAAGCTGCGGGCGACGATCGACGAACCGCGCACCGCGATCACGTTCTTCGACGAACAACTCGCCGATCGCAAGTACAACAGCGAGATCGGGGTGCGCTACGGCCTCGTTCTTGCCTTGCTGCGCGCCGACAATCTCAAGCGGGCGCTCGAGGAGATGGTGCCGCTCAGGAAGATCGCGCCGGCGAATCCGATGATCACGGCGCTCGAAGGCAAGCTCAAACTCGCACAGAATGATCGCGACGGGGCCCTGCAGATCTTCGCCCAAGGCGTCAAGGCGTTCCCCGGCAATCGCGGCCTTGGCTACGACTATGCGGAGGCGCTGATCGCCGCGGGCAGGAACGATCGCGCTCTCGTGGCACTGGACGCACAATTGCTGAAGGACCAGAACGACGGGCACCTGTACGCACTGCAGGCGAAGGCTTACAGCGCCCTGGGGAAAAGGATGCAGCAGCACATGTCGCTCGCCGAGAGCTTCCTGTCGAACGGTAACATCACCGGCGCGATCGACCAGTTGCAACTCGCGCAACGCGCGAGCAACGGCGATTTCTACGAGAATTCGAGCATCGAGGCGCGGTTGCGTGAGCTGCGGGGAGTCGTTGCCCGACGGGAGAAATAGCCGCCGGTGGCGCCGCTCACGGCGCGAAGCTCGCGTGGAGCAATCCGGCAGCGGCACACAGGCAGACGATTCGGATCACGCTCCATCCGAGCGCTACAAGCGCAAAGACAGCCGCGGCCGACAGCACCAGTTCGAAGCCGCGTACGCCGCCGGCAAGCCCGGTCGGCCAGAGCACGTGCCAGGCAAAGAACACCCCGAGACTGGCGATCACACCCACGACGGCGGCCGTGATGCCCGCGAGGGGCCCGGCCAGCCGCAGGTTGCCGCGCGTTTGTTCCACCAGTGGTGCGCCCCCGAGAATGAAGACGAATGAAGGCAGGAACGTGAAGAAGACCGCGGTGAGGCCGCCTGCGATGGCGCCGAGCGTCGCGGCTGCGGACAGCGGGGGCAGATTCCACGCCGCCACGAAGCCCACGAATGCGACCACCATGATCAGCGGCCCCGGCGTCGTTTCCCCCAGAGCGAGTCCATCCATCATCTGCCCGGCAGTGAGCCATTGCTCGTGGTCCACCAGTCCCTGGAACACGTAGGGGAGGACGGCGTATGCACCGCCGAAGGTGAGCAGCGCCGCCTTGGTGAAGAACCACCCCAAGCGCACGAGCAGGCCATCGCGTCCCGCTGTGACGGCCAGAAGCGCCATGGCGAACAACCACAGCCCCAACCCCACCGCGGCCACCCGCGCGAGCGTCGCGACCGGTCGCAGGCCTGGCTGCAGGCGCGACATCGGTTCGACGCCCTCGGGCGCGAAGCCGGCGATCCAACCGGGGTGACGCCGCCCGACTGCGAATCCGACGACGGCGGCTGCGGCGAGGATCAACGGGAACGGCACGTTGCCGAAGATCGCTCCGAACGCCGCGACGGCCACCGTCCAGGCCCAGGGCCGCGCGAGAATGCGTCGTCCCAGGCGAACCGCGGCGGCAATGATGATGGCGACCACAGCGGGCTTGGCGCCCGCGAGCAGACCCATCAGCCAGGCGGCGTGTCCGAACGCGCAATATCCCCACGCAGCCCCGATCAGCAGCACCACCGAGGGCAGGATGAAAAGGAGCCCCGCGGCGATTCCGCCGAGCGGGCCGTGGAGCAGCCAGCCGATGTAGGTCGCGAGCTGCTGGGCCTCCGGCCCCGGCAGCAACATGCAATAGTTGAGCGCATGCAGAAAATGCCGTTCGTCGAGCCAGCCCCGGCGTACGACCAGCTCCTCGTGCATGATCGCGATCTGACCGGCCGGGCCACCGAAGCTGATGAATCCCAGCCGCGACCAGAACCGAAGGGCCTCCGCGAACGTCGGTGTCCGATGCCTCCCCGTCACGTCGATCGGTGTCATTCGGAGTGGCGTCGCCGCCCGGCGACCGTGGTGTGCAGGGGATAATTCGCTAGAATTCTGGCATTTTTCGCGAGGTACGCGCCCTCGAGCGCGTGTTCAATGCAGAAGATCGGCAAGTACGAGATCCTTCATGAGCTGGGTAAGGGTGCGACGAGCGCCGTCTATCTTGCGAACGATCCGTTCGCAGCCCGCCAGGTCGCCGTCAAGCTCGTGAAGCAGGAGGCGCTCGGCGACAAGGAGCACGGCAAGCGCTTCCAGAAGCTGTTCCTGACCGAGGCCTCCCTCGCCGGCAAGCTCCAGCACCCGCACATCGTGGCGATCTTCGATGCGGAAGCGAGCGACGAGGGCAGCTACATCGTCATGGAATACGTGGAAGGCGGAACCCTCGAGCCCTTCTGCAAGGTCGACAACCTGTTGCCGGTGGCGCGCATCATCGAGATCATCTTCAAGTGCAGCAAGGCGCTCGATTTCGCCCACCGCCACGGTATCATCCATCGTGACATCAAGCCCGCGAACATCCTCATGACCGGCGGCAGCGACATCAAGATTTCCGATTTCGGCGCCGCACTGTCGCTCGTGTCCGAGACCACTCAGGTCACCGGCGTGGGATCGCCTGCGTACATGTCGCCCGAACAAGTTCGTGACCACCAACTCAATCATCAGACCGACATCTTCTCGCTCGGCGTGGTGCTCTATCAATTGCTGACCGGGCGATTGCCATTCAAGGCGACCAACAACTTCAGCATGGTCTACCAGATCATCAACGTCGACCCGCCACCGCCATCGATGCACCGGCCCGACATCCCGAGCGCAGTCGATATCATCGCCAAAAAGTCGCTGCAGAAGAATCTGGAGAAGCGCTACCAGACCTGGGCGGAATTCTCATCCGACCTTGCGAGCATCTTCGTGGACCTGCAGAACACCGCCGAGGTCGTGCCGGAGACCGAGAAGTTCAACACCCTGCGCGCACTGACCTTCTTCCGCGGCTTCAGTGACGTCGACCTCTGGCAGGTTGTGCGCATCTCCACCTGGTCCCGCCACCCGTCCGGCACCACGGTCATCCGTCAGGGTGCGGCAGGCAGATCATTCTTCATTCTCGCGGCAGGAGAGGTTCGCGTCACCAAGAGTGAAAAGCTGTTGAACGTGCTGAAAGCCGGCGAATGTTTCGGCGAGATGAGCTATCTCGGCACCAAGGACTTCCAGCGCACCGCGACAGTCACCGCCGGGACCGACATCACCATGATCGAGATTGCGGACCAGGCGCTGTCTGAGTCCACGGAGTCGTGCCGCAACCGGTTCAATGCGGCGTTTCTGGAACTGCTGGTGTCGCGTCTGGAATCGGCGAACATACGGGTTTCGCAACTGCTTCTGGACCGCAACGTAGGATTGCGATGACCGACTTCGCCGATATCTCCGTGGCCCAGTTCAAGGCCCTCGCCGCCGCCGAAGCGGTGGTCGTGGTGGACGTTCGCACCGACGCCGAAGTGGCCCGCGGGGTCATCGCCGGCGCCCGTCATATCGTTTTGCAAACATTGCCGAATCGCTTCGATGAGCTGTCGCGCGAAGCGCCGCTGGTCATGGTATGCCAGTCCGGCGGCCGATCCCTCCAGGCCGCGAACTTCCTCGCCGCGCAAGGTTTCCAAAGGGTCTACAACCTGCGCGGCGGAGTACTGGCCTGGATTCGCGAGGGCGAAGAACTTGCGCTGCCCGATTCATCGGAACCCACATGAATACTGCCATCACACTGCACGATTTCGAGCTCGACGCACGCGGGCTGAACTGCCCGCTGCCGATTCTGCGCACCAAGAAGGCCTTGAACGGCATGAACTCCGGGCAGGTCCTGAAAGTGACCGCGACCGATCCCGGTTCGGTGCGCGACTTCCAGGCCTTCGCCAAGCAGACCGGCAATACGCTGGTCGCGGCGAATGAAAGCCGCGGCGAGTTCAACTTCCTGATGCGCAAGAAGTGATGTTCGATCTCGATCGCCTGATCGTGGGCTTCGATCGGGGATTGCGGACCCTGTTCGTGCTTCCGCAGGCGCGTCGGGCCGAGCCGGGCGCCGATCTGCCCGAAGCAGACCTCGCGCCCGCCGAGCGCCACCTCGCTGCTGCCCTGATGCGTGTGAACCACACCGGCGAGGTTTGCGCGCAGGCTCTCTACCAGGGCCAGATGCTGACGGCGCGCGATCCGGCGGTGCGCCAGGTGCTCGAGCAGGCGGCCGAAGAGGAGACCGACCACCTCGCGTGGACCCGGTCGCGCATCGATGCTCTGGGTGGACGCAGAAGTCGTCTCGACCCGCTGTTCTATGCGGGCGCGTTCGCCATGGGAGCGCTATCGGGTCTGGCGGGTGATCGCTGGAATCTGGGATTTCTCTCCGAGACGGAGCGCCAGGTCGAAGGCCACCTCGCCGGCCATCTCGATCGGCTGCCGGAGGCGGATGCGAAAAGCCGCGCGGTCGTCGAGCGCATGCGCGAGGATGAATCAACGCATGCCCGCACGGCCATGGAAAGCGGCGGTGCCGAGCTTCCATATCCCGTGAGGTCCGCGATGAAGCTCACTTCGCGGGTGATGACCGGAACGACCTATTACGTCTGAGGCACGGTCCGGGCGTCGCCGAGTTCGACGATCTCGAAGTCGTGAGTCATCTCCGCCGTCTTGGCGAGCATGGCCGAGGCCGAGCAGTATTTTTCCGCGGACATGCGCACCGCGCGTTCGACCGCCTCGCGCTTGACGCCACGCCCGGTTACGACGAAGTGCATATGGATGCGGGTAAAGACTTTCGGGTCCGTCGATGCGCGCTCGGCGTCCAGATCGACTGAGACGTCGGTGACGTCCTGGCGTGATTTCTTGAGGATCGTCACGACGTCGTAGGCCGTACATCCCCCGGTGCCGGCGAGCACGGTCTCCATGGGGCGCGGCCCCAGGTTCCGACCACCACCCTCCGGCGCTCCGTCCATCACGAAGGCGTGGCTGCTTTCGGTCTGGGCAACGAAAGCGACGCCTTCGAGCCATTTGACGCGGACTTTCATGGTCCGATGCTCCCGATGCTTGATTGAGGGAAAACGGAGGCCGATTGTAGCCTTTGGCACCAGGATCCCGTAGCCGCGGGGGGGGCTTATTGTGCGGCGCAAGGTCGTCGACTCGGTGAAGTGCCCCGAAGCGCCGCGGGCGAGGCCGATGTCCAGGGAGTTTTGTCCAATGCAACAGCGGCTTAGCGGTCAAAATCGAGACATTCCCGATAAAGCCCGATATACTCCGCGGTCTTTATCGCAGAGCAAGGATCTCGGCATGGGCAATACGTCAGCGCCGGACGTCGGCAAGCGGCGATTTCTTGTGGCCGCAACAAGTGTGGTCGGTGGCGTCGGGGCTGTCGCGGTCGCCGTACCATTCCTCAGCACCATGCTCCCCAGCGCGCGCGCGCGGGCCGCTGGTGCCCCGGTCGAAGTCGATATCTCGAAGGTCGAGCCGGGCATGATGATCACGATCGAATGGCGTGGCCAGCCAGTGTGGATCATCCACCGAACGCCAGCGATGCTGGCGACCCTTCCCAAGATGGACGACCGCGTGGCTGACCCCGAATCGAAGCAGCCGCAGCAGCCGGCTTATGTCGGCAAGGAAACGCGCTCGATCAAGCCTGCTTATGTCGTGCTGGTCGGCATCTGTACGCACCTGGGCTGCTCGCCCACGGCGAAGCTCCAGATCGGCGCCGACAGTGGGATGGGTGACGATTGGCTGGGCGGCTTCTACTGCCCCTGCCACGGCTCGAAGTTCGACGTTTCCGGGCGCGTACTGATGGGCATGCCGGCGCCGGTGAATCTGAGGGTTCCGCCCTATACCTATCTCACCGACACCCGGATCATGGTCGGTCAGGACAGCAAGGGAGCATGAGTTCCATGAGCAAGATCGCCGCGCTCACCCAGTGGATCGATGATCGATTCCCCCTGACTTCCAACTGGAAAGCACACCTTTCCGAGTACTACGCGCCGAAGAACTTCAACTTCTGGTACTACTTCGGTTCGCTGGCCATGCTGGTGCTGGTGATCCAGATCGTCTCCGGGATCTTCCTCACCATGCACTACAAGCCGGATGCCGCACGGGCATTCGGTTCCGTCGAATACATCATGCGCGACGTGCCGTGGGGCTGGCTGGTGCGGTACATCCATTCGACCGGAGCGTCGATGTTCTTCATCGTGGTCTACCTCCACATGATGCGCGCGCTGCTCTACGGCTCGTTCCGCAAGCCGCGCGAACTCATCTGGATATTCGGCATGCTGATCTACCTGTGCCTGATGGCGGAGGCATTCTTCGGCTACCTGCTGCCCTGGGGCCAGATGTCGTATTGGGGTGCCCAGGTGATCGTGAACCTGTTCAGCGCGGTGCCCTTCGTCGGCGAGGACCTTTCGGTCTGGATTCGCGGCGACTACGTCGTGTCGGATGCGACGCTCAACCGCTTCTTCGCCTTCCACGTGATCGCCGTTCCACTGGTGCTCCTGGGTCTGGTGGCGGCGCACATAATCGCATTGCACGAGGTCGGGTCCAACAACCCCGACGGCATCGAGATCAAGAAGAAGAAGGACCCCAAGACCGGCATACCGCTCGATGGCATCGCCTTCCACCCGTACTACACGGTGAAGGACATCGTCGGCGTCGTCGTCTTCCTGATGGTGTTCACGATCATTGTATTCTTCATGCCCGAGGTCGGCGGCTACTTCCTCGAGGAAAACAACTTCATACAGGCCTACCCGCTCAAGACCCCGCCGCATATCGCTCCGGTCTGGTACTTCACGCCCTACTACGCGATGTTGCGCGCGGTTCCCGCGCTCTTCGGGTCGCAGTTCGCCGGCGTGGTGGTGATGGGCGCCGGCGTGCTGGTTTTCTTCCTGTTGCCGTGGCTCGATTTCGGCAAGGTCAAGTCGATCCGCTATCGCGGCCCGAAATACAAGGTGGCGCTTGCCCTGTTCGTGGTGAGCTTCGTGATCCTCGCCTGGCTCGGCATGCAGCCCACCGACTTCCTCGGCAAATTCCCGGGCAGCACCGTGGAAATGGCAACCGTCCTCGCCCGCGTCTTCACGATCGTGTACTTCGCGTTCTTCGTCCTCATGCCCTGGTACACCTCCCACGACAAGGAGAAGCCGGAACCCGAGCGGGTGACCGGATGACTACGATGCGCATCGTCCAACGTCTCGTTGCCCTTGCCCTGCTCGCACCCGCAGTGGTCCTCGCTGCCGGGCATTTCGTGCCCGACCCGGCGCCCATCGACAATCACGACGTGGCCTCGCTGCAGCGCGGCGCGCGCAACTTCGTGAGTTACTGCCTGAGCTGCCATTCGGCCCAGTACATGCGCTACAACCGGCTCATGGACCTGGGGCTTACCGAGCAGCAGATCAAGGACAACTTCCTGCCTGCGGACGCCAAGGTCGGCGATCCGATGACGGTGGCAATGCGACCGAAGGACGCAATGCAGTGGTTCGGCGCGCAGCCGCCGGACCTCTCCGTGATCGCCCGGTCGCGCGGGGCTGATTGGCTCTACACCTACCTGCGCACGTACTACCGGGACGATTCCCGGCCGACCGGGTGGAACAACCTTGCCTTTCCCAGCGTCGGCATGCCGCACGTGCTGTGGCAGTTGCAGGGCGAGCAGGAACTCGAAGTGCCCAAAGAAGCCGCCGAAGGCGAGCATCACGGCGCCCACGCGGGACCGAAACTCGTGCTGGTGCAGCCCGGGACGCTGACGCCGAAGCAATACGACGCCTTCGTCGCAGACCTCGTCAACTATCTCGTTTTCATGGGCGAGCCCGCCCGTACGCATCGCGTCCAGATCGGCATCCTCACCCTCATCTTCCTCGGCGTCCTGCTCGTGGTCGCCTACCTCCTCAAGAAGGAGTACTGGAAGGACGTTCACTAACCGGCCGTTCTCCGGCTCCGGAGACCCAGAAAAATGATGACCCTTTACTCCGGCACCACCTGCCCGTTCAGCCAGCGCTGCCGCATCGTGCTCTATGAAAAGGGGATGGATTTCCAGATCGTCGATGTCGATCTGTTCAACAAGCCCGAAGACCTGGCGGTGATGAATCCGTACAACCGCACACCTGTGCTGGTCGAACGTGACCTGATCCTGTACGAGTCGAACATCATCAACGAGTACATCGACGATCGTTTTCCGCATCCGCAGCTCATGCCCGCGGATCCGGTGATGCGCGCGCGCGCTCGACTGTTCCTGTTCCGCTTCGAGAACGAGCTGTTCACGCACATCGAATCGCTGGAGAAGGGCAACCAGAAGGTCGCCGACAAGGCGCGCCAGATGGTGCGCGACAGTCTGACGCAGATCGCTCCGGTGTTCGTGAAACAAAAGTACATGCTGGGCGACGAATACTCCATGCTGGACGTTGCGATAGCGCCCCTGCTCTGGCGGATCGACTATTACGGCATCCAGGTGCCCAAGCAGGCGGCGCCCCTGCTCAAGTACGCCGAGCGCCTGTTCAGCCGCCCGGCCTACATCGAGGCGCTCACGCCCGCAGAAAAGGTGATGCGCAAGTGAAGCAGGCGTCGACGACGCCCTACCTGATCCGCGCGATCTACGAGTGGTGCGTCGACAATGGCTTTACCCCCTACCTGGCGGTCAAGGTCACCGAGCACACCAAAGTGCCGCTCGAATACGTGCGCGACGGCGAGATCACCCTCAACGTGAGTGCGGACGCCACACGCGATCTGACCATCGGCAACGAAGTGATCCAGTTCTCCGCGCGCTTCAACGGGGTTTCCCGCGAGCTCTCGGTGCCGGTGGACTCGGTGAGCGGCGTGTTTGCGAAGGAGACCGGTCAGGGCCTCGCATTCCAGCAGCCCTCCACCATCTCTGGATTGAGCGAGATGGCGAGCATCGAGAAGAACGACGACCGACCGGATGACACACCGCCCCCCCCCACGGGCGGACGACCGAAACTCCAGGTCGTGAAGTAACCGGCGGAAAGCAGGTGTTGGTGATCTGCACCTTATAATTCGCCGCGCGTCGCCGGATTAGCTCAGTTGGTAGAGCAGCTGATTTGTAATCAGAAGGTCACGGGTTCGACTCCTGTATCCGGCACCAGATTCGATGTTGCTCGACCTCACGCGGGCAATGCGTCCTCGCCGGCGGTACCATTGAGACCCGCGCTCCGCGCTCGAAGCCGTTCGTCGGCGAAGTTCACCGATCGGCTCGACCACTCATCCACCAGACCGGAGGGACCTCCATGACTGCTTACGAGTCTGCCATCGCGCCATTGCCTGTTGCCGGACGGCGCACGTTCCTAGGGCGATCGGCTATCGCAATATCCGGCGCGGTCGCGGTTTTCCTCGGGTGTCGGGAGGGTCATGCGGCTGATCCCATCAAGGCTGCCGCCGGAAGTGCCGCGAACGACGTGAAGATACTCAATGGCGCTCTCCGGGGCGAACACCAGATCGTCGCGGGGTACCAGATCGGAGCGGAGCGCGGTTTGTTGCCGAAATCGCTGACGGACATGGCGGTACAGTTCCACGGCCATCACAAGGCACACGTCGATCTGCTCATGAATTCCGTGAAGCATCTCGGAGGGACGCCCGAAGCGCCTCCGCAGAAGTTCGACTTTCCCGTCGATCAGATGAAGAACTCCACCGACGTATTGCGCTTCTTCGCAGGGCTCGAGCAGTCCGCCGTATCGGCGTACCTGAAGGCTGTGCCCGCATTCGACAACAGCGACCTGGCGAAAGCGGCTGCCAGCATTCTCGGGACTGACGCCATGCACTGGGCCGTGTTGCGCCAGGCACTGGGCGACAATCCGGTCCCTGCTGCCTTCGTAGGCTGAACGATCCGGATCCAGATCGAACGGCCCGACCGAACGCTGCGGCGTCGGCTGGTCAGTCCAGGATCGGACGGATCCGGCAGAAGTTCCGGCGCCTTGGGAAGCAGGCGAGGTCCGTGCGACGAGGCTTTTACGGGCGCCTCGACCTTGGTCCGGAACTGATGACCTCTCACGCCCAGCACGCGTTCAAGATGCCCATCGGCCAGCTTCGGGCGCGGCTCTTGCATTCGAGCAATGCGAACTGACAAGTGCACCACTCCGGTTGGCGAATCGTTACGAGCATGAGCCGAGGTGGTCGCGCAATCCTGTTGTGAATCATGGAGCTGTAGAGAACTCAGATGCATGTGCAAGCATTTGCGAGGACCAACGAAAACGCCGCGCAATCGCGGGGCGACCGATTTGCGCAAGGTCATCCGTCATTGCACCTGTGCAGTGCCGCCCCACAGGTCGGAACCAAACTGGACCACCCGAGGCGCATTGCGCTGCTGTTCCGGCGGTTGACCCGATCGATCGCGCTGGCCTTCTCATTTGCCGCGCTCTCGGGGCTCGTAGGCGCCACGGCCGGACATGCCGCCGACCCTTCGGGTGCGTCTTGGGAAAAGGTGCATCGCGTCTTCGACGAGATCCGGGCGCGATACCCGGGCCCCGTGGATCAGGACGCCATGGCGAACCGCGCAATTCGATCCATGCTCATGGGCCTCGATCCCTATTCGACGTTCCTGGACGAAAGCGCCTATCGCGCACTGCAACAGGAAGTTCGCGGCAGCTACGTCGGCCTGGGGCTCGAGGTGGCACTGGACAGTAATGCCTTGACGGTTCTGAGCAGCATGGAAGACACGCCCGCTTTTCGAGCTGACCTGCGCGCGGGAGACCGCATCACGATGCTCGATGGCGTGAGCGTGGCGGGACTGACCCTGGATCAGGCCCTCAATCTTGCCCGGGGAGACGTCGACAGCAACCTGCACCTGACCGTGACGCGGTCGGGCGAAGACTCGCCGCGGGCGATAACCGTGAGGCGCGCGCTGGTACCGCGACCCAGCGTTCGTGATTGGCGGCTCGACCGCGGCTTCGCGTATCTCCACATAGAGCACTTCGATCAATCGACCGGCTATCTGGTGACGAAAGCGCTGAACCGCCTGGCAGATCCGGCAAGTCCCAGGATTGCCGGGATGGTCATGGATCTCCGCGGGAACCCCGGCGGCTCGGTGCGCGCCGCCGTCGCAGTGGCAGCGGAGTTTCTGCCGGAGCATTCGCTCGTCGTCTCGCTGGAAGGTCCATCCATCGGTCCCGATTCGCAGTTGTATTCGCACACCGAAGACGCCAACGCGACTGCCGCAAACGGTGCGCCGGTCTCCAGACGTGCCTTTGCGAAGACCGTTCCGCTGGTGGTCCTGGTCGATGGTGGATCCGCGTCCGCATCCGAGATTCTGGCCGGCGCTCTTCAGGATCACCGGCGCGCACTGCTGGTCGGCACCAGGACCTTCGGCAAGGGACTGGTTCAATCGATCCTGCCACTTGGCGACGGCACCGCTATCAAGCTGACGGTTGCCCGCTATCTCACGCCGGGCGGGCGAGCGATCCAGGGGGTCGGGATCGAGCCGGACGCGCAGATTGGCTCCGACAATACGCATGCGGACGACGGCTCGCTTGACCTGCAGCTTCACGAGGCGCTGCGAATTCTCGAGGTGACCGTCGCGCCAGATCGAAAGCAGGCGTCCGCGGTTCTGCAGAAATCGGCGATGGATACCACGGCCCCCTTGCCGGTAGCCCAGCCTGCCAGCCTCGCGCAGGGCGCACGGTAGGCACACCCCGGCGGCGGATTGCGCTCGACCAAGGACGCGAACGTGCGGCCCCGCTTACTGCATTCTGGCGTCGTCGATTGGAGACCTGCCGGGTAGTCCGTCGCCTACATCATTTCCGGTAATCGCCGACAGTGTCGCCGCCCGGGATTGGAGATGATGGCATCGCACCTACCGACATCGGCGTGCACTTGGACGAACGATTCCACAAGGAGAGAACATGAAACTCATCTCGATCATCAGCGCCTCGGCGCTTGCAATTGCGATGTCCGGTGCCGCTTTCGCGGCGGACAAGCAGGACAGCACCCAGAACCCGGCCAACCAGCCTGGCGCCAGCGATACGGTCAAGGACGGCGGCGCCACCGGCGACGTGACCACCCGTGATCGCGGCGGCGACGCACAGAAGGACCAGGACTATCAGGCCGAACTGAAGAAGTGCGATTCGGCCAGCAACAAGCAGCAATGCCAGGACGCCGCAAAGAAAAAGCACGACCAGATGTAAGCGGAAGTAGCATCAGAAAAAAGCGGAACTTCGGTTCCGCTTTTTTTTGTGGTTCTCGATCGGGTGCCCGGGCAACGAACATCCATCAGCGTTCGCTGGCAAACTGCGGTCTCGGACGTAGCCGTCACATCGAAACCCGCAGAGGCGAGCCATGACTACTTTTCATCCGGTCCCGGTGTTGGTCGGAGCGATGATCATCTCCACCACCGCCCTGGCGGCAGATCTGTCCCCGGAGGAGTGGTACGCCGCCGGGGCCGCCGCCGTCGTACGTAACGCGCAGATTCGACCGGTCAGCGGCCACGCACGAAACGTGATCCTGTTTATCGGCGATGGCATGGGTATCACCACGATCACGGCAGCGCGGATCCTCGACGGTCAGCGCAAGGGTGGATCGGGCGAAGACAACGCATTGTCGTTCGAGGCGTTCCCGAATGTGGCCCTGTCCAAG
Organism: Burkholderiales bacterium; assembly: GCA_038324085.1. Taxonomy (GTDB): domain Bacteria; phylum Pseudomonadota; class Gammaproteobacteria; order Burkholderiales. Next base: position 97,894 of record JBBQHP010000001.1, on the reverse strand, counting down.
ACCTACAGTGCAAATCAACAGACGCCCGATTCGGCGCCGACAATGACGGCCATGGTCACGGGCGTCAAGACGGGCGACGGCTTGATCTCCGTTACCGATCGCGTGCCGCGCAGGGAAGCGCACGGCGAAGTCGTACGTGCCGGTGCGCTGCGCACGATCCTCGAGTGGGCGGAGGACCGCGCGCTATCGACGGGCGTAGTGACGACGACCCGAATCACGCATGCGACGCCGGCCGCATGTTACGCGCACAGCGCCGAGCGCGACTGGGAGGGCGACGCCGATCTGCCGGCAGGTGCAACGACACCGGATATCGCCCGGCAACTTCTCGATTTTCAGCACGGCAATGGACTGGAAGTAGCGCTGGGCGGGGGACGGGCGAAGTTCTATACCGTCGACGAAGCCGATCCGGAATACCCGGGTCGCGCAGGCTCACGTATGGATGGCCGCAGGCTCTGGCGCGAATGGACGGCGAACAATCCCCGCAGCGTGTACGTGTGGAACAAGGCACAGTTCGATGCGGTCGATCCTGGGACCACCGATCACCTCCTCGGTCTGTTCGAGCCGTCCCACATGAAGTACGAGGCTGACCGCGCGCAAGACGCGTCAGGTGAACCGTCGCTGGCGGAGATGACCGCCAAGGCGGTGGCGATCCTGTCGAAGAACCCGAAAGGCTACTTTCTCATGGTCGAGGGCGGGCGCATCGATCATGCGCACCACGCGTCGAACGCGTATCGCGCCCTTAGCGATGCGATCGCACTCTCCGAGGCCGTTGCTCGCGCCGTCGATGCGACCGATGCCAACGACACGCTCATCATCGTCACTGCCGATCACAGCCACGTGTTCACGATGGCGGGGTACCCGAAGCGCGGCAATCCGATCCTCGGCAAAGTGGTGTCCCCCGGGCACGAGGCCCGCGACTACGCGCGCGATCTCGCGGGACGGCCGTACACGACGCTCGGCTATGCCAACGGGCCGGGTTACACCGGTGCCAGCGACAAGCAGCCCGCGGGCTCGAAGCGCTTCGAACATATGCCCGCGAAGGTCGATCCGGCCGTCGGACGCCCCGATCTGACGAACGTCGACACCACGGCCCCCGACTATCTGCAGGAAAGCACTGTTCCCGCACCGGCGGAAACGCACGGGGGCGAAGACGTCGCGATCTTCGCGACCGGTCCGGGTGCGCAACTGGTGCGCGGCGTCATGGAGCAGAACGCGATCTTCCACGTCATGCGCGAAGCGTTCGGGTGGAAGTGACGGGCAGGTTTCCCAAAAAAATGGGCAGCCAAAGGGGGAGGAGAATCTGGCTGCCCGTGAGTTCCCCATGGTGGGGGAGGAGACCTACCTGCAGTAACGCGGCGCAGGGCGCCGAATCACGACCTGACTTGATGCATCAGCCATGCCAATCGGGTGATCGTGGCATGGATTCCATATTATTCATTGGGTTGTAGAACAAGTTTTGCGCTAACGGGGGACCCGCGATCACCGAGATTTTCCGCGCTGCCCGGCATGTCTGGCCGGAGAGCGGCAAGTGGTTGAATTCGCGTTCGTTTGAGGCTTCTTTGCCGGGTCTGCCTCGAGCGTCTGCGCGAGCTTGCGATATACTCGCGCGGCTTGGCGCCCCAGCATCGCCCCAATTCAGCCCCGGACAGAAATGAAAATCCACGAATACCAGGCAAAGGAAATCCTCAGGCGCTATGGCGTCGTCACGCCGCGCAGCATCCCCTGCTTCACCGTGGACGAAGCGGTGCATGCCGCAGAGGAACTCGGCGGCAAGGTCTGGGTGGTCAAGGCGCAGATTCATGCCGGCGGACGCGGCAAGGGCGGCGGCGTGAAGGTCGCGAAGTCGCTGGCAGAGGTGCGCGAGTGGGCTTCGCAGATCCTCGGCATGCAACTGAAGACGCATCAGACCGAGCCCGAAGGCCAGACGGTACGACGCCTGCTGGTCGAAGAAGGCGCCGACATCCGTACCGAACTCTACGTGGGGATGGTGGTGGATCGCGGCACGCAGACGATTGCGTTGATGGCGAGTTCCGAAGGCGGCATGGATATCGAGGCCGTCGCCCAGCACACGCCCGAGAAGATCCACACGGTGATGATCGATCCTGCCAGGGGCTTGAGCGACGCCGATGCCGACGCCATCGCATTGCAGATCGGCGTGCCGCCGCCCTCGGTGCCGCAGGCGCGTGCGAACCTGCAGGCGCTCTACAACGCTTTCTGGGATACCGACGCCTCGCTGGCAGAGATCAACCCGATGATCGTGACCGGTGACGGGCATGTCGTCGCCCTCGATGCCAAGATGAATTTCGATTCCAACGCGCTCTATCGCCATCCCGACATCGTCGCGATGCGCGATTTCGACGAAGAGGATCCGGCCGAGATCGAGGCCTCCAAATTCGATCTTTCCTATATCTCGCTCGACGGCGACATCGGTTGTCTCGTCAACGGCGCCGGGCTCGCCATGGCAACGATGGACACGATCAAGCTGTACGGGGGAACGCCCGCGAACTTCCTGGACGTGGGTGGAGGCGCTACTGCGGAGAAGGTCACGGCGGCCTTCAAGATCATGCTCCGGCACCCCGGGCTCAAGGCGATTCTCGTCAACATCTTCGGCGGCATCATGAAGTGCGACACCATCGCGGACGGTGTTGTCGCCGCGGCAAAGGAAGTCAATCTTGCGGTGCCGCTGGTCGTGCGGATGAAGGGCACCAACGAGGAACTGGGCCGGACGATTCTCGCGGATTCCGGGCTGCCCATCATCTCGGCGAACAACATGGCAGAAGCGGCGGAACGCGTTGTCGCCGCGACGAAGGGAACGAACTGATGGCACCTTCACGTAGGCGGGCTGCGTTGCGTTCCGGGTCGATCCTCGTCGCCTCCGATGCGATCCGGCAGGACGCCTGACATGTCCATCCTCATCGATCGCAACACCCGCGTCGTCACTCAGGGCATCACCGGCAAGACCGGACAGTTCCACACCCGCATGTGTCGCGAGTACGCGAACGGCAAGGCGTGTTTCGTCGCCGGTGTGAACCCCAAGAAGGCCGGCGAGTCTTTCGACGGCATACCGATCTTCGGCTCAGTGCGCGAAGCGAAGCAGAAGACCGGCGTCAACGTGTCGGTGATCTATGTACCGCCTCCCGGTGCGGCCGCGGCGATCTGGGAGGCCGTGGAAGCGGATCTCGATCTCGTGATCTGCATCACCGAGGGGATTCCGGTACGTGACATGATCGAAGTGCGGCATCGCATGCGCCAGTTGAACAGTCGCACGTTGCTGCTCGGTCCCAACTGCCCGGGCACGATCACTCCGGACGAAATCAAGATCGGCATCATGCCCGGCCACATCCACCGGCAGGGCCGCATCGGCGTGGTATCCCGTTCCGGCACGCTCACCTACGAGGCGGTCGGGCAGCTGACCGAACTGGGTCTGGGCCAATCGAGCGCCGTGGGCATCGGCGGCGATCCGGTCAACGGCCTCAAGCACATCGACATCCTCAAGCTCTTCAACGACGATCCCGGAACGGATGCGGTCGTGATGATTGGCGAAATCGGCGGCTCCGACGAGGAGACTGCGGCACTGTGGGCGAAGGAGCACATGAACAAGCCCGTGGTGGGATTCATTGCCGGTGTCACCGCGCCACCCGGGAAGCGCATGGGCCACGCGGGCGCCATCATTTCCGGCGGTAAGGGTACTGCGCAGGAGAAGCTCGAGATCATGGCGGCTTGCGGCATCACGGTGACCAAGAATCCGGCCGAGATGGGCAAGTTGCTGAAGAGCGTGCTCTGAAGTGGTGGCCGCCGGGCGCTTCGTTTGTTGAGTGGCCGCGCGCGGTCGGTGAGGACTCGGTACCAACCGCCGCAAGCATGCGCAAGATCCTGATCGCAGTCGACGGGTCCGAGAATTCGCTGCGCGCCGTTCGCCACGTGATCGCGGAGAAGGATGTCTATCGCGAGCCCCTGTCGGCCGTTCTGATCACCGTTCAGCCGCCGGTAGCGTCGGGTGCCGTGAAAATGTTTCTGAATGCCGAACAGATCGAGCACCACTATCGGGAGCAGGGGGAAGCCGCCCTCGCGGGCGCACGCGATCTGCTGGCGGCCGCGGGAATTCCCGTCGAACACCGCATTCTCGTGGGCGACGTGGCCCAGACGATCGTACGCGTGGCGAAGGATCAGGGGTGCGCGCAGATCGTCATGGGAACGCGCGGGCGCGGTTCTGTGGCGGGGATGATGCTGGGCTCGGTCGCGACCAGGGTCATCGCGCTGGCCGACGTGCCAGTGCTGCTGCTCAAATAGCGCCGCGCGGTGCCGCCCGGGCGATACTCAGGCGCTCTCGGGCGTCCTGGCCGGAGTCTGCGCGACCAGATGGGTCTCACGCAGCTCGAGGCGATTGACCAGCACGCGCATGAAGGCGCGGTTGAACTGCATCTGCAGGGCGTCCGAAGCCTCGCGCAGACTGCGCGCCTTGATCTCGATCGCGATGCACGCCGTGTGCGTCATCATCGTGGTACTGCGCGTCGCCTGAGTGTCCTGGAAATACAGGATCTCCCCGAAGCAGTGACCGGACTTCAGCATGTCGAGGACCTTGCCCGAGCGAGTCACCCGTACTTCGCCCGCGGTCAGCACGAAGAAGCCGTCGCCCGGCTCGCCTTCCTTCAGGACGATCTCGCCCGGGGCGAAACGATGCCAGAGGCCCAGGCGCAACGCCTCCCAGATCTCCATGTCGCGGAAATCGCGGAAGAACGACAGCGCGCGCACGGCGGTGAATTTCTCGGTATCCGAGATCGACTCTTCCGGCAGGGTCAGGTGCTTGAACACATGGGCGAGGTCCCGCGACAGTTCAACCCACGTCGGGTAGCGGTCCTTCAGGTTCTTCGATACCGCCCGCAAGGTGATGCGATCGAGTTCGGGTGGGACGCCCCAGCGGTGCACGGACGGCGGTACCGCTTCGATGTTGAGGATCTGGTAGAGCAGGCTGCCCCGGTTCGATCCCTGGAACGGCAGCTTGCCGGTCAGCAGCTGATAGAGCACTACCCCGAGTGAATAGATGTCGGTCTGATGGTTCAGCTGCTTCTCGAGCACCTGTTCGGGCGACATGTAGGCGGGCGAGCCGACACCCGTGAGGTAGGTATGATCGGCTGCGTCATAGAACGCCGCACCGAAGTCGGTCACCTTGATGTCGGTTTCGCCGGTGATCATGATGTTGGCCGGCTTGATGTCGCAGTGGATCACGCCGTGGCGATACGCATAGTCCAGCGCGAGGCTCGCCTTGAACATGATCTCCACCACGCGTTCGAGCGGCAACAGCGCTTCGGGATTGCAGAAGGTCTCGAGGGTCTGGCCTTCGACGTACTCCATGACCAGATAGCTGTCCTCGTCGTCCGTCACCGCATCGTAGATCGCGATGATGTGCGGGTGGGCGAGCTTGCCGGTAAGGGCGGCCTCGTTCATGAACACGCGCTGGAAACGGCGCCGCATGTAGGTATCGGTCGGCGCGTCGTCCTTGATGACCTTGATGGCGACCTTGCGCTCGAGAAACGGGTCCTCGCACAGGAAAACGCGGCTGGTCGCACCGCGTCCGAGTTCGGAGAGGACGCGGTACTTGCCGATCTTGTCGGGGAGGCGCTGGCTCATCAGGGATCACTGGTCGAGGGAACGGGAGCGCATCCCCCACTGTTCCCTTCAGCCGACCACTATCGGCTCTCCGTGCCCGAACTTGAGCGTCCCCGGAGCGCGGCTCAGTTCAGGAACGGTACCTTCATCCCCCGCTCCACCGCGGGGCGCGCCTTGATCGCGTTGAACCAGCGCAGAACATGTGGGAAATCAGCCAGATCCACTTTGTGCCATTCATGGCGGGCGACCCATGGATAGGTCGCGATGTCGGCGACCGAATACTCGTCGGCCAGATAATCGTGGGTCGCGAGGTGCTGGTTCATCACGCTGTAGAGGCGCCGCGACTCCTTGGCATAGCGATCGACGGCGTACGGGACGGTCTCTTTCGCATTCCGCAGGAAGTGGTGCGCCTGCCCGAACATGGGCCCGACGCCGCCCATCTGGAACATGAGCCACTGGAGCGCCTCGAACTGCCTGCGCTCATCGAGCGGAAGCAGGCGGCCGGTCTTCTTGGCCAAGTACAACAGGATCGCACCCGATTCGAACAGCGTGAACGGTGCGCCGCCAGGCCCCTGCTGATCCACGATCGCCGGAATCTTGCTGTTCGGATTGATGGCGACGAATGCCGGTTGCGCCTGCTCGTCCTTGCCGATGTCGACCGGATGGACGCGATAGGGCAGACCGCATTCTTCGAGCATGATGGAAACCTTGCGGCCGTTGGGGGTGCCCCAGGTGTACAGATCGATCATCGTGTGCTCCGTGGCGTGATTGACGCATCGGATTCTACGGGACACCTGAAAAAACGGACGGGCAGGCGTCTGCGCCTGCCCGTCCCGGCCACCGATCCCGACGGCATCACTGATCGTGCATCTTGCCCATGCCGGATTTCATGAACGTGTGGATCTCGTCCATCGAGACGGTGCCATCGTTGTCGGCGTCGATCGCGTCGAAGTTCTTTTCGACACGCGGCATCGACTTCGCTTCTTCCTTGTCGAGCGTGCCGTCGCCGTCCTTGTCCGCCTGGCTGAAATTCGCCTCGCCCCTGGCGTGCATGTGCTTTTTCATGCTTTCGAGGTGCGCGGTGATCTCTGCCATGGATACGGTGCCGCTCTTGTCGAAATCGATCTCATCGAAGTGCTTGGAGACACCTCTCATGGTTTTCGCTTCGTCCTTGGTGAGCGTGCCGTCGTTATCGGTGTCGGCTTTCTTGAAAGCGTCTTCGAGCCTTTCGCCGTGGTGGTCGGCCAGCGCCACGCTGGCGGCGCCGATCGAGATTGCGGCGCCGAACGCCGCGAGGATTGCGAGCTTGTTCATGCCTGTGCTCCTTGGATATGAATCGAAGTTGTTTGCGGCTCGTTGGCTGGCCCCGTGGGGCCTCGGGTACCCGCTCCTTAGGTGCAGTCAGGGAAGCCGCTCGCGCAGTGCCGCATACACTGCTTGGACGCGCGCCGCACGAATGCGTTCCGCAATGGCGGTCTTATCGGCGCGTGCAGCGATGGCAGCGGCATCCACGGTCCGCGTCGCCGCCAGTGCCGCGAGCATCAGTTCGGCCTGCGGATAAGCCAGCGCGGCACCGCCGGGACGGCCGCGGACATCGGCTTCGCAAATCGACAGCAACAGCGCGAAGCGCTCCGGGCGGCGGAACGCATCGGCGAGTTGCAGCACGTCCACGATGGCGCTGGCATCGAGCGTCGGAGCGTCGTGAATTCTGTCGACCAGGCCAGCTGCCAGCAGGGCCAGATCTCGGCACTCGGCCGGCGCCCGCAGGCGTTCGGAGGCCTGTCGAACCAGACCCAGCGACGTGTCCCCGGAGGCAACCCGATCGGTGTCGCGGAACAGCAACGCGTAGCGTGCCTCCAGCACGAAACCGTGAGCCGCGCCATAGTCGAGCACCTGCAACGTGGGATGACTCGTCTCGAGATCGCCCGGTGCATTCGCGGCGCTACCCTCGAGCAGCCGTTCGAACTCCGGGAACACGCGCTCCAGCGCGCCGCACTCGCGCAACACTTCGAACATGCGTGACGGTTTCGCTTCCATCAATCCTTTCGCAAGTTCCTGCCAGACCCGTTCTGCAACGAGATGGTCCGCTTCGCCATCGCGTACCATCGAGCGCATCAGCGCCATCGTCTCGGGCGCGATCGCGAATCCGAAGCGCGCCGCAAACCGGGCCACCCGGAGGATTCGCACCGGGTCTTCCACGAATGCCGGGCTCACGTGACGCAGGACGCGCCGTTCGATGTCCTTCGTGCCGTCGAACGGATCGATGAGCGCGCCGGCAGCGTCGCGCGCGATGGCGTTGATCGTCAGGTCGCGGCGCGCCAGATCTTCCTCGAGAGTGACCTCCGGCGTGGCGTGGATCGTGAAGCCCTTGTAGCCCCGGCCGGTCTTGCGCTCGGTGCGCGCGAGGGCGTACTCCTCATGGGTCACGGGGTGGAGGAACACCGGGAAATCCTTCCCCACCGGCCGATAGCCCAGGTGTTCCATGTGCTCGGCCGTGGCGCCGACCACGACGTGATCGTGGTCCCTCACTGGCAGACCGAGCAGTTCGTCGCGCACCGCGCCGCCCACCCGGTAAACCTTCACGGTTCGTACTCGGGGATGACCTCCGTCTCGGCAAGCGCTTCGTCGAGCCATTGCCTCAGCGCAGGCAGTGCGAGTGTCGCCGCGCAGTAGGAGCCGCAGACGGCGTCCAGCGCGACCTCATAGGTCAAAAAGCGCAGTACCACCGGCGCGAACATGGCATCGGCGATCGAGAAGGCACCGAACAGGAACGGGCCCCCGGCCCCATAGCGTGCGCGACAGTCGCGCCAGAGCGAGGTGATGCGTGCAACGTCGGCCAATACTTCGGGATTGCGACCCACACCGGGCATCCGCGCGCGGCAGTGCATCGGCATCCGACTGCGCAGCGCCTGGAACCCGGAATGCATCTCGGCGCTTGCGGCACGCGCAATGGCGCGGGCGTTGGCGTCCTTCGGCCACAAATGACGTTCGGGATGGCGTTCGGCGAGAAACTCCGCGATCGCAAGCGAATCCCATACGGTAAGGCCGCCCGCCTTCAGGATCGGTACCTTGCCGGCCGAGGAGTATTGCCGCACCCGAGCGGCGCTGTCCGGCTGCTTCAAGGGTATGCGAATCTCCTCGAAAGGTATCTCCGCATGACGCATGAGCAGCCAGGGCCGCAGCGACCAGGAGGAGTAGTTCTTGTTGCCGATCACGAGCGTATAGCCGGCCATGGGCGTTTTCCTCAGCGTCCGGCGCGGTAGCGAAACCCGCGGTAGCGCGAGCGCGGGGTACGCTCGGCAAGGTAGGTCGGCGCGATCGCCTCGAGCGCTGCCGGCGCGAAGCCGAAGACCGCTGGGAAATCGCATCCGCACACGTTGTCGACCTGCATCGACAGGACGTTGTCGCGCGTCATCAACCGCCCGGGCAGATGCTCCAGCACGGCCGCCTGCAGCCACGCGAGCTTGTCCGGCAGCGGAACCACGGCGCGTTCCAGGCCCAGCAGCGCGCATGCGTACTCCACCAATTCTCGCAGCGTGTACACCTTCGGCCCGCACAGGTCGTAGCGCTGACCGAACGCATCGGGGTTATCGAGGCTCGTCACCAGTGCGCGCGCAACGTCTTCCACGTGGATCGGCTGGAACTTCGCGCCTGCGCATCCCAGCGGGATGACCGGCAATGCTCGCGCGAGTCGGGCGAACAGGCTCAGGAAATGGTCGCCTCGCCCGAAGACCACGGAGGGGCGGAAGATCGTCGTGCGGATGTCGTACTGCGCGGCGGCGGCGATCTCGGATTCCCCTTCGGCTTTACTGCGCTGGTATTCGCTCGGTGCGTCTGCGGACGCACCGAGCGAACTTACATGCACCAAACGTTTGACGCCCTCGTCGCGGCAGGCCGCCACGATGCGCCGGGGCAGCTCGACGTGGTTGCGTCGGAACCCGTCATGGCGACCGTCCAGCACACCGACGAGGCTGATCACGGCGTCGGCCCCTGCCACCAGGCGCCTCAGCGTCTCCGGGTCGTGGACGTCGGCCGTGGTGACGTCGGCCGTGGGCAGGAGAATCAGCTCGTGCTTCGCGCGGTCGCGGTTGCGCGTGGGTATGCGCACCGGCAATCCGCGGGTTGCCAGCACATTGACGATGTGGCTGCCCAGGAATCCTGAGCCACCGATGACGCAGACGGAGCGAATTTTCATGCTGTCGGATCGGGGAACGACGGGGCTTCGTGGCGGCTTGTGGATGTTAAGGGAAGCGGGCGGGAACGAGGATCGCTACCGTTCACGGCTCCTGTGGCCCGACCTTGAGATCGGCCTTCATCGCTGGCACCGTACCCAGTCGCGTCTTGAGGCTGTCCTGCGGATGCCCGAGAACGCGTGCGTACTGTGTGGCGTTGGCCATGACCTTGCGCACGTATTCGCGCGTTTCGGCGAACGGAATGGTGTCGATGTACACCGCGGCTTCCATCGGTTTCGCGGCTCGCCATTCCTGGGCACGTCGCGGGCCTGCGTTGTAGGCCGCCGAGGCCAGCACCGGACTGCCGTCGAACTTGGTCAGCATCTCCTTCAGGTAATACGTGCCGAAGTTCACGTTCGATTCCATTGCGCCGTCCAGCGGCGGGCGCCAGTTCTTCATCCCGAGGCGGTTCGCGATCCACTTCGCCGTTGCCGGCATCACCTGCATAAGGCCGGCGGCGCCGACCGCGGATCGGGCCGTCGGCACGAAGCGGCTTTCCTGCCGCACCAGCCCGTAGACCCAGGCCTCGTCGATGTCGACATCGCGCGCCGAGGACCGGATCAACTCCGAATAGGGCGTCGGATAACGCAGGTCCAGATTGACCAGTCCGTCAGCCCGGTCCGCGGTGGCGATGGCGCGTTCATACCAGCCTTCGCGGCGTGCGAGTTCGGCGCTGGCGATCAGCGACGTATCGTTCAGGCCGCGGATCGACCAGATCCATTCGACGTTGCCCTCGTAGCGCAGGCCCAGGCGATAGAACGCGAGTGCGCGCTGCAACCCGGGGTGGCGCGCCATTGTCCCCACTTCGCCCTCGAGCGGTGTGTAGGACTGTTTTGGCGCGCTCATCGACACACCCAGCTCTTCCGCCGCGAGCAGTGCATGAAAACCGTGTTCGTTGGCGAGGATCGCGAACAGCGCATTGGCTTCGAACTGGCGCCCCTGCGCCGCCAGTCCGCGCGCGTGCCAATAGCGCCATGCCGGACGTGCCCGCTCCTCCTCGGACATGGCCTCGATCGTGGCGACCACGATGTCCCAATCGGCCGCCCGCATGCCCGCGCGGGCCTTCCAGCCCAGCTGGACGTCAGTCAGCGTCGCCTTGGCGGCTTCGCGAAACCAGTCAAGCGCCTCGGGCTGATGACGCCGCGCGGCTGCGGTTGCAATCAGGCCCCAGCCGTACGCCCGATCGTCCTCCGGTAACTGGTGCTGGACCCGCCGCCATGCGTCTGCGGCCGCACCCGGCACGTTCCCCGCGGTGCGCCCGAGAGCGAACAGGAGCAGCTCGCGCTGCGCCTTCGTCTTCGTCGCAACCGACTTCGCTTCGAGGAAACGCTGCGGATTGCGTGCAACCCCGTCCACTGCCTTCGGATCGAGACGGCGACCGGTGGGGAGATAGCTGGCCACGGCTTTCGCCAGGGTGGTATTGCCCGCTTCGAACGCAAGCCGGGTCCGGGCCCACACATCGTCCTCGCCGAGTGTGCCCGTCGCGAGCATCGATTCGAATACCGGTGTGCAGGATTCAGGCAACTCCCGGCCTGCGAACCAGAGCGCTTTCGCGTCCTTGACCGCGCCGGAGTCGCGGTTCGCCAGCCGCGCCTGCAAGGACGAGCATTGCAGGTCCAGGTCCGCGTCGACCAATGGCGAGTACTCGCGCAGGAACTCGGGCCAGTCTTTCTGACGGGCGAGCAGGCGCAGCCAGTCGGCGCGAAGCCGATTCGCGGGCAACTGCCCGCTGTTGTCCTCGAGGAATCGCCTGATATCCGCCTTCGGCGCCTCGTTGAGATGCGAGCGCAACTGCCAGTACTCGACATACAGTGCCAAGGGATGGCTGCGCAGTCCCGGCGCCAGTTCGTCGAGCCGTGCGATCTGCCCCTTCGCGAAGGCGTCGCGCGCGGCCAGGAAGTCGGCATCGCTCGAAGCGGCCAGCGCCGGGCACGAGAGGATCAGCAGGAGGACCAGGAAGCGCATCAGAGAAACATGTGGAACGCCGGATTGCCGGTTTCGTCCCAGTGCCGATAGTTGAGATCGCGCAGGAAACGCCGGAATGCGGCACGGGTCCGCCCCGGCACCTGGATGCCGACCAGGACCCGGCCATGATCCGCGCCGTGATTGCGATAGTGGAACAGGCTGATGTTCCAGTCGGGGCTCATGCTGTCGAGAAACTTCATCAGGGCACCGGGCCGTTCGGGGAATTCAAACCGATAGAGCAATTCATCGGCCACCGCGGGTGCCCGCCCGCCCACCATGTGGCGTACGTGCAGTTTCGCCATCTCATTGTCGCTGAAGTCGTGCGCGGTGAGGCCCGCCGTGTGCAGGTTCTTCAGCATCTCGCGAATCTGATCCTTGCCTTCGACCTGCAACCCGACGAAAACGTGCGCCTCGGAGGGGTCGGCGTAGCGATAGTTGAATTCCGTCACGTTGCGGTTCCCGATCACGCGGCAGAAGCGCTTGAAGCTGCCAGGGCGTTCGGGAATGGTCACGGCGAGCACCGCTTCGCGTCGCTCGCCGAGCTCGGCCTGCTCGGCCACGAAGCGCAACCGGTCGAAGTTCATGTTGGCGCCGCACGCGATGGCGACGAGCGCCCGATTGCGGACGCGGTGGCGTTCGACCCACGCCTTGGCGCCAGCGACGGCCAGCGCACCGGCGGGCTCGAGAATGACCCTCGTGTCCTCGAACACATCCTTGATGGCCGCGCAGATGGCGTCGTTGTCGACCAGGATCATGTCGTCCACCACTTCGCGCGCGATGCGAAACGGTTCCTCCCCCACCTGTTTGACCGCCACGCCGTCGGCGAACAGGCCCACCTGGGCGAGCTTCACGCGATGTCCGGCCGCGAGCGACCGGGTCATCGAGTCGGCATCGACCGGTTCCACCCCGATGATGCGGATATCGGGGCGCAGGCGCTTCACGTAGGCACCGATGCCGGCGATCAGGCCGCCACCGCCCACGGCGATGAAGATGGCATGGATCGGCCCGGGATGCTGGTGCAGGATTTCCATGGCGATCGTGCCCTGGCCGGCAATGACGTCCGGGTCGTCGTACGGGTGCACGAAGGTGAGCTTTCCCTTGACCGCCAGTTGCCGGGCGCGAGCGTAGGCCTCATCGTACGAATCCCCGGCCAGTTCGACCTTGGCGCCGCGCGCGGCAACGGCATCGACCTTGATGCGCGGCGTGGTCACGGGCATGACGATCACCGCCTTGCAGCCGAGCCGCTGCGCCGACAGTGCCACCCCTTGCGCATGGTTTCCGGCCGAAGCCGCAATCACGCCGCGCCGCAGTTGCGCGGCCGGCAGCCGGGCCATCTTGTTGTAGGCCCCGCGAATCTTGAACGAGAACACCGGTTGCATGTCTTCCCGCTTGAGCAACAGATCGTTGCCCAGACGCGTGGACAGCAGCGCCGCGCGCTCGAGCGGCGTCTCCACGGCCACGTCGTAGACGCGGGCCGTGAGAATGCGGGTGAGGTAATCGTCTTTCATCGAAGGTGCCACGGCAAACGTCAAAGGGTAACAGCGCCGTTGCACCGGCGCCAACGCGCGCGTTGAGTCGCGGCGCGCATCCGGCTATTCTTGAGGCGCGAATCTTGCTGTCATCGACACGGAATGAACCAGGAACAACAGAAACAGGCTGCGGCCGAAGCCGCCCTCGCCCACGTCCCCCACGATTCGGTGCTCGGTGTCGGCAGCGGTTCCACCGCCAACCACTTCATCCGGGCCCTCGAGAGCATCAAGGGCCGGCTGGCGGGAGCAGTCGCGAGCTCCGAGGCCACTGCCGCGCGCCTCAGGGCACTCGGGATTCCGGTGCTCGAATTGACGGCCGTGGACGAGATCCCGGTCTATGTCGACGGCGCCGACGAGATCACACGGCAGCTCGCGATGATCAAGGGCGGTGGTGGCGCATTGACGCGCGAGAAGATCGTCGGCGGCGTCGCCCGCAAGTTCGTCTGCATCGCCGATGCGTCGAAGCTGGTCGACACGCTCGGTCGCTTTCCACTGCCGGTGGAAGTCATTCCGATGGCGCGCTCGCACGTTGCACGGCAGATCGTGAGGGTCGCCGGCGGTCAGCCGGAACTGCGCTCCGGATTCATCACCGACAACGGCAACGTGATTCTGGACATCCACGGCCTCACCATTGCCGAGCCGGCCGCGCTCGAAGCGGAGCTGAACCAGATCGAGGGCGTGGTGACCGTCGGGCTGTTCGCCCGTCGCTCCGCCGACGTGCTCTTGCTCGGACTGGAGGACGGCGTGAAGACGCTGGTTCGCTAGGTGCGTGGCCAAAATCGCCGCGAGCCTGTCATCAACCCCAAGTACACTAGAGCCGTCCCGGCGCGACAGCGCGACACCGTGGAGGCAATCGAAGAAGGAGTTCCGTCATGACCTCGTCCGAACACACCTCCAAGAAATTCGACGCAGAGCTCGAAGCGCTGCGCTCGCGCGTGCTGCAGATGGGAGGGCTGGTCGAGGAACAGATCAAGCTCGCAGTCGAGGCGCTCATGTCGGGCGATTTCGAGCTGTGCAGCTCCGTGGTCAACAACGACCACAAGGTCAACGGGCTCGAAGTGGCGATCGACGAGGATTGCAGCACCATCATCGCGCGCCGTCAGCCCACCGCCGGCGACCTGCGCATGATCATGACCGTGGTGAAGACCATCACCGATCTCGAGCGCATCGGAGACGAGGCTTCGAAGATCGCGCGCATGGCCAAGCTGATCGGCTCCGGCGACCGGTTGATGACGCCGCGATTCAACGAGATCCGGCGCATGGCGGGCATCGCCACGGACATGCTCCACAAGTCCCTCGACGCCTTTGCCCGCCTCGATCTGTCGGCCTCCGCTGAAGTGGTGCGGCAGGATCAGCACGTGGACGACGAGTTCCGCTCGATGATCCGGCAGCTGATCACGTTCATGATGGAAGATCCGCGCACCATCAGCGCCTCGATCGAGATCCTGTTCATCGCCAAGGCGATCGAGCGCATCGGCGATCACGCGAAGAACATCTCCGAATACGTGATCTACATGGTCAAGGGCAAGGACGTCCGCCATGTAAGCGTGGAAGAGATCGAACGCGAGATCATGGGCTGATCGGCGCGCGCAACCAGCACGCATGCCCGAGCCCGCCGCCGTCCAGCTCCGCGCTGCCGCCCACGCGGCCCCGCAGTCCGTGGTCGCGGCGGTCGACCTCGGATCGAACAGCTTCCGCCTGCAGGTCGGGCGGGTGGTCG
Organism: Burkholderiales bacterium; assembly: GCA_038324085.1. Lineage (GTDB taxonomy): Bacteria > Pseudomonadota > Gammaproteobacteria > Burkholderiales. The sequence goes on along the minus strand of JBBQHP010000001.1, from coordinate 82,841 downwards.
ACGACCAGATCTATCCGCTCGATTCGCTGCGCGAGGCCGTCCGGCTGGCCGCCGGGCTGTCGGCCGACAAGCGCCTTGACGAACAATCGCAGCAGCGCGCGCTCGATGCGCTGCATCGTTTCGGGGAACGGTTGCGCGGCTTCCAGCCAGGCGCCGTGCGCGCCATCGGCACCAATACGCTGCGCGTGGCGAAGAACGCCAGGGACTTCCTGGCGCGGGCCGAGGCCGCCCTCGGATTTCCCATCGAAGTCGTGGCCGGCAAGGAGGAAGCCCGGCTCATCTACCTGGGTGTGTCGCACAGTCTCCCACCCACTCCCGAGAAGCGGATGGTCGTGGACATCGGCGGCGGCTCGACCGAATTCATCATCGGCTCCGGCTACAAACCGCAGAAGCTGGAAAGTCTCTACATGGGCTGCGTGAGCTATACGCTGCGCTACTTCGAGGGCGGGCGCATCACCAAGAGCGCGTTGAAGCAGGCCGAGCTGGCGGCCCGCATCGAGCTGCAGACCATCGAGAAGGAATTCGCGCGTGGACACTGGCGGCACGCCGTAGGGTCCTCCGGCACGGCCCGCACCATCGGCGACGTGATCACAGCAAACGGCTGGGCCAACGGCAGCATCACCCGCGAAGGCATCGACCGCATGCGATCTTTGTTGCTGAAGGCCGGTGACGTCGACCGCCTCGACATGCCGGGCCTCAAGTCCGATCGCGCGGCGGTGCTCCCCGGCGGCTTCGCGATCATGCTCGCGATCTTCGAGGAGCTCGACGTGAAGGACATGATCCTCGCGACCGGCGCGATGCGGCAGGGGATCCTCTACGACATGCTCGGGCGCTTCCACCAGAAGGACATGCGCGACACCACCGTGCGCCAGTTCAAGAAGCGCTATCACGTGGACGTGGCCCAGTCGCGCCGTGTGGAGAGCCTCGCGCTCCAGTTCTACACCGCGCTCGCCGGCCGCAGTGCGCGCAGCGACGAAGCCTCGCTTCACCTGCTCGCCTGGGCCGCGCTGCTGCACGAGATCGGTCTCACCGTCGCGCATTCCGGCTATCACAAGCACTCTGCCTACATCGTCGGCAACGCCGACATGCCGGGATTCTCGAAGATGGAACAGCAGCATCTCGCCTTGCTCGTGCTCGCGCACCGCGGCGCGCTGGAAAAGGTGCGGCCGCTGGTCGCGAGTCCCGACGACTGGCCCATGATCATGGCATTGCGCCTCGCCTGCCTCTTCCATCGCAGCCGAAGCAGCGTGCAATTGCCCGCGATCGAGGCGGCGTTTCGCGATCACGCATTCGAGATCGATCTGCCGACGGAATGGCTGGGTCGCTACCCGCTCACCGCGGCCGCCCTGCGCAGCGAGATCAGGGAATGGCGCTCGATCGGATTCGACCTGCATATCCCGGCCCTCGAAGAGATCGAAGGCAGTTTCGATCCGGCGACGGAGTAGCCGGGCGCGTTTGCGGTCGGGCGGCGTTCGTCGGAGGCAAGTCCCGGGCGTGGGCGCGCTCAGTGGGCGCGCGATGCCGGTTTCTGCGGCCAGAGGAGGATGCCGAATACGATCAGAGCGCTCAGCGCCGCCGTCGCCGCATAGCGGTCAAGGCCCAACCCGCCTTCGCTCATCGGCTTGTCGAGGAAGTCGCCGACGACTGCGCCGAGCGGTCGCGTGAGAATGAACGCGGCCCAGAACAATGCGGTGCGCGAGATGCTGGTGCGGAAATACGCCGCAGCGACGACCGCCAGCAGCGCGGCAAACAGGATCGCGCCGCCGCCATACCCGAGTCCGGCTGTGTCTGCCGTCCAATCGCCGAGGGCCGTGCCGAGCGTCTGCGAGAACATGATCGTCACCCAGTAGAACGCTTCGGCCCGGGGCGAGTTGATCGTGGCGACGGCGATCGAGCCCTGCGTGCGATGCCAGATGAAGAGCGCTGCGGCGAGCGAAGCTGCCAGGATGAACGTGCCGCCTGCGTAGCCGAGGCCGAGTGATCGATCGGCCAGATCCGCCAGCGTGGTTCCGACGGTCGTCGTGGCGATGATCGTGGCCCAGTACAGCAGCGGATGAAAGCGACGGGCGGAAACCTGGGCCACGACTGCAACGATGAAAACGACGGCGAAGATGCCGGTGCCTACCAGATAGCCCAGGTCCATGGACATGGACACGGCGTCGCCGCCGGTTTCCCCGAGAGTCGTCGCCAGGATCTTGATGATCCAGAAGACAAGGGTCACCTCCGGCACCTTGCTGGCGGGAGAGGGTGTCGTCATGCTGGCGGAGTTCCTCTCGCTCGGATGTCGGCCTGGGGCTGCAATGTCCGAAGGTCCGTTACACGAGGTCCGGGTTCGCGACCGCCCGCAGCAGCACCTGTTCCTGATCGTTGCGCATCCGTCGGGCAAGCCACCACAGTCCGCCCTTCTTCACGCTGAAGTCCAGGGATTCGCCGGCGAGCAGTTGCGCCGCGACTTCTCCCAGGGTCGGTTGGTGGCCGACGATCAATACCGCGCCCGTGGCATCCGGCCATTCTGCCGCCGCGAGCAGCGACTCGGGATCCGCGCCGGGCGCGATCGAGGCCACCGTTTCGAAGGTTCGACCGAGCGCCCGCGCGGTTTCCTGCGCCCGCGCGGCGGGACTGACGATGATGCGCGCCTCCTTCGGCAGTCGCTCCGAGAGCCAGGCGGCAATCGCGGCCGCCTGCTTGTGGCCCTTCGGGGTAAGGCGACGGGCAATGTCGGGGCTGCCGTCGAATGCCTCGGCGTGGCGCCAGAGCAGGAGATCCATGTCGTGTCGTCCTTCCATTCACCCATAGGGCTTCGCGGCTCAGAGCAGGAGATCCATGTCGTGTCGTCCTTCCATTCACCAATAGGGCTTCGCGGCTTTGAATTGCGCCCAGGCGCGATCGAGGCGCGCGACGCCCTCCCGGGAACGCGCGGCGGTCCAGCCGCGAACGAGGCCTGCGGCTTCCCTCGCATCGCCGTCGGCCAGGGGGAGTTGCCCGAGCAGAGCGGCGGTGACCGTTGCATCATTCAGGTGACCCAGGATGTCTTGCAGTTCCGTGGCTTGATCGAGAAATGCCCGTACCGCCTTGCGCGGATGGAGCGCCTGCAGGAACTCGATCGCGTAGCGTAGCTTCTTGATCTCGATGCGCAACGCGTGCAGCTGTTCCGCGGCGAGATCGTCGTGCCCTTTGCCCGCACGGCGCACACGCTTCCATTGCCGATCGAGCAGCATCGTCGCGAACTCGGGAATCGGCATGGCTTGGAGCGCCAGTGCGTCCGCATTCAGCGCCGCGCGCCAGGATCGTCCCACCAATGTCGCGCCCAACCGGAGCAACAGCCCCGTGTACCGGGGCGCTGCCACGGTGGCGCGCGCTTCGGCGCGGGCAGTCGCGCGCAATCGTTCGGCGGACGTCCGGATCGAAGCGATGCCAGGGTGTTCGGCAAAGACCTCGGCAACGGGCGGGAGAGTCTCGGTCAGGAAGACATCCCAGTCGCGCGCCCCACCGAAGGCCGTTCCCAAGTGTTTCACCGCTGCTGCCAGCGGCGCAACCCCCGCTTTCGGGACGATCCAGCGGAACAGATCGAACGCGGAGCGCAGCCGCCGGATGGCGACGCGAGCCTGATGGATGTATTCGACGTCGTCGCTCGTCACGACCCCACGCTCGTTCGCCTGCAGTTGCCGCACGCAGGCGTCGGCGATCGCGACAAAGGCGTCCGACGCCGTCATCGCCGCGTCGACCATCGGCGGCCGGGCTTTCGCGGGTGCCTCGTCGGTCGGTGCGAGCAGCGCGTAACCGCGCTCCGCTTTGCTCGCGTTGTCGAGCCGCAACGGGATTTCTGCGAGCAGCAGATCGGCGAAATCGAACAGGTGTTCCGCAGCTCCTGTCTTCAGTTCAAGCTCGATCTCGCTGATCGCAGCGCGGTGCGCGCCGCCGGTGATCGAGCCGCGATCCAAGCACAACTCCGCCAGCTCGCCGGGGTGAATCTCGACCAGCCGGGCGGTTCGTTTGAATTCCGTGACGAACATCGGCCGCAGGCGCGCGCGCAGCTCCGCGTCGGCGAACAATGCGGCGGCCGGCGTTGTCGAGAGCGCGACGAAATTGAGCAGTTGTGCGGCAGCGGGTGCCTCGAACTCACCCCGCTGGTGCAGGCCGGCCTGCGCGGTACCCGCGGTCTTCAGCGTCTGGACCCAGCGCCCGGCCACCTTGCGCAACCGGAGCGCCATGCCGCGCCGTACGAGATCGCGCTCGGGCGTGTCGTAGTACACGCTGTAGACCGTGCGCGTGACGGGCTTCGACCGCGTCGTCGCGGCCAGTGCCGTGCATTTGGCGAACCGGCCCATATCCTCGGGGGCAATGGCAAGCTTGAGTTCGGTTTCGGTGGCCAAGGGGCGCAGGCGCGGTGGCTCATGGATCGGTTGTCGAGTGTACCGGAGGGCACCACGGCGGACGTTACCGGCAAACCCGGTGCGCGCACTACCGCACTACAATCGCCCCGAATCCTTCCCCTGATGAGGCTCGAGATGACGATCGCACGCTGGCCACTGGCTCTGTTCTGCGCGACCCTGGTCGTGGGCGGATGCGGCAACAAGGAAGAAGCGCCGCCTGCCGTGGCTCCAGCGCCTGCGGCCGCCAACGAAGAGGTGGTGAAGCTCGGCTTCGCCGCGCCGCTGTCCGGGCCGCAATCCCACTACGGCGCCGAGATGAAGAACGGCCTGGTCCTGGCGATCGAGGAGGCGAACGCGGCGCGACCCACGATCGGCGGCAGGCCGGTACGATTCGAACTGCTGGCAGAGGACGATCAGGCGGATCCCGCGACCGGCAGCGTCGTGGCGCAGAAGCTGGTCGATGCGGGCATTCGCGGCATGCTCGGCCACTTCAATTCGGGCACGAGCATTCCCGCATCGAAGATCTATGCGGACGCGGGCATTCCGCAGATCGCGATGGCGACGGCACCCGCGTACACCGCGAGCGGCTTCAGCACGACGTTCCGGATGATGACCAACGACGTGCAGCAAGGCAGCGTGCTCGGGCGCTTCGCGGTCGACAAGCTCGGTGCGAAACGGATCGCGGTCGTCGACGACCGCACCGCGTACGGCCAAGGGCTGGCCGACGAGTTCGAGGCCGCCGCCAAGGCCGCGGGCGCGCAGATCGTGCGGCGCGAGTTCACCAACGACAAGGCCACCGATTTCGCCGCCATTCTCACCAACATCAAGAAGGTTCGCGCCGACGCCATCTTCTTCGGTGGCGCGGATGCGCAGGCCGCGCCGATGTCGAAGCAGATGCAGCGGCTCGGCCTGAAGGCACGTCTGCTGGGCGGCGAGATGGTCAAGTCACCGAATTTCCTCAAGCTCGCGGGCGGTGCCGCCGAAGGTACCGTCGCGTCCCTCGCGGGGCTGCCGCTGGAGCGGATGCCGGGCGGCAAGGCCTATGCCGACAGGTACAAGGCGAAATTCGGCAGCGAGGTCGAGGTCTATTCGCCGTATGCGTACGACGGCGCCATGACCTTGATCGATGCGATCAGGCGCGCGGATTCGGCGGAACCGTCGAAGTATCTGCCAGAGCTCGCCAGAACCGAGCGCAGTGGTGTGACTTCAGCCCATATCGCCTACGACGACAAAGGCGATCTGCGCGAAGGCACGATCACCGTCTACCAGGTCGTGGGGGGCAAATGGCAGGTGCTCGAAGCCGTGGGCGACTGACAGGACACGGAAAGCGGGGACCGTGGAGCGCGGGCGCTAGAGCGGTTGTACCGGTATCGCCGCCAGTTCGGCGAGCAGCTCGCGCTGGGCACTGCGGGTCTTGTGGGCGGAGCCGGCCTTGAGGCGTCGATAACGTCCGTCGGCGTCCATCTCCCAGGCCTGCATGTTGTCGTCGAGGTAACGCTTCAAGCCTTCGGTGATCACGCGGCGTTTCAGCTTCGGGTCGAGAACCGGAAAGCACAGCTCGATGCGACGGAAGAAGTTGCGGTCCATCCAGTCCGCGCTGGACAGGAAGACTTGGTCGCCCGCGCGGAAATGGAAGATCCGGTTGTGCTCGAGGAAGCGGCCGATGACGGAGCGCACGCGGATGTTCTCCGACAGGCCCGCGATGCCCGGTCGCAGGGCGCACACGCCGCGCACGATCAGGTTGATCCTGACCCCGGCCCGGGACGCTTCGTAGAGCGCGTAGATGATGTCCGGTTCGAGCAGCGCGTTCATCTTGGCCGTGATGGCCGCGGGCTTGCCCGCGCGCGCGTGCTCGGCTTCGCGCGCGATGGCTTCGGTCAGCTTCGCGTGCAGGGTGAAAGGCGACTGCCACACGTACTTGTGCTTGCCGGCCCGACCCATGCCGGTCAGTTGGAGAAAGACGTCGTTGACGTCCGCGCTCATGTCTTCGTCGCAGGTGAAGAGGCCGAAATCGGTGTAGAGGGTCGCCGTGCGCGAATGGTAGTTGCCCGTGCCCAGGTGGACATAGCGCACCAGGCCGCTGTCCTCCCGGCGAACGACCATGGACATCTTCGCGTGGGTCTTGTGGCCGACGACGCCGTAGATGACGTGCGCGCCGACCTCCTCGAGCCGGGACGCCCAGTTGATGTTGGCCTCTTCGTCGAAGCGCGCCATCAGCTCCACCACCACGGTCACGGCTTTGCCGTTGCGGGCCGCGGTGATGAGATGCTTCATCAATTCCGAATCCGTCCCGGTCCGGTAGACGGTCTGCTTGATCGCGACCACCCGCTGATCCGATGCGGCCTGCTCGATGAAGCTGACGACCGGACGGAACGACTGAAACGGGTGATGCAGCAGAATGTCGCTCTTGCGGATGGCCGCGAAGATGTCCTGGCGTTTCGTGATCTGGGTCGGCGTCCCGGGGGTGAACGGCTTGAACTTGAGATCCGGCCGATGGACATGGTCGGGCACCTGCATCAGGCGCACGAGGTTCACCGGACCGTTGACCTGATAGAGATCCTGCTGCGTGAGCTCGAACTGCTGCAGCAGGAAATCGTACATGTGAGGCGGGCACAGGTCCGCCACCTCGAGGCGAACCGCGTCACCGAACTGGCGCTGCGGCAGTTCCCCCTGCAATGCGGTGCGCAGGTTCTTCACTTCCTCTTCGTCCACGAACAGATCGCTGTTGCGGGTGACGCGGAACTGGTAGCAGCCCTTGATCTCCATCCCCGCGAACAGCTCGCTCACGTAGGCGTGCATGATCGAGGACAGGAACACGAAACCGTATGCGCAGCCGGCGACTTCGGACGGCAGCGCGATGAAGCGCGGCAGCGCTCGCGGCGCCTGCACGATGGCGATGCCCGAATTGCGGCCGAACGCGTCCTTGCCCGAGAGCTCCACCGCGAAATTCAGGCTCTTGTTGAGCAGGCGAGGAAAGGGGTGAACCGGATCGAGTCCGATGGGCGTGAGCACCGGCATCACTTCCTTCATGAAGTGCGTGCGGATCCAGGCGCGTTGCGTCTCGGACCAGTCGTGTCGGCGCAGAAATCGGACGCCTTCCTGCGCGAGCGCGGGCAGGATGTCGTCGTTCAACGTGGCGTACTGCCGGGTCACCAGCTCGTTTGCCTGCTTCGAGATCTCCGCGAAGGCCTCGGACGGCGACAGCCCGTCGGGACCCGCGACATCGGAACCGAGCTGCATCTGCGCTTTGAGACCGGCCACCCGGATCTCGAAGAATTCGTCGAGATTGCTGCTCACGATGCACAGGAAGCGCAGGCGCTCGAGCAGCGGCATCGCGGTGTCCTCGGACTGGGCGAGCACGCGGCGGTTGAACTCCAGCTGACCGAGTTCGCGATTGAGGAAATGCTGCGCGAGTACTTCGTGTTTCCCGGCCTTCGCCTCGGCGGCCTTCTTGGGGGCGGCTTTCTTCCCGAGGAGCTTCTTGGGTGCCGCCTTCTTCGACGTTGCCGCGGGTTTCGCACCCTTCGTCGTCGAGGCTGCGCCGGAGGTCGCCACCGCGCGCGGCGGCGCGCCCTTCGGCTTGTTCATCGCGTCAGCGCTCGGTCGGCGTGTAGCCGGAAGCGCTTTCCGCGCCGCTGCCGAAGAAATGATTCTCCATCTGCTGCTCGAGGTACTTGCGTGCCTTGATGTCCGACAGGTTCAGGCGATTCTCGTTCACCAGCATCTTCTGGTGTTCGAGCCAGCCCTTCCACGCTTCCTTCGAAACCGACTCGTACAGCCGTTGCCCGAGCGGGCCCGGGTAGGGTGGAAAATCGAGCCCTTCCGCCTCGCGGCCCAACTTGATGCAGTGGATCATCCTGGCCATCGTGGTCTCCGGCGCCGTGGGGCGCTTCAAGGACTGTTGATTATGATCGAATCGCCGCGAGGCGGTCTATCCCGCAGCTCACGCGTTTGCCCGTTCGCGGCGCGGGCGCTGCGCGGCGACGATCACCGAGCGATCGCAGTCTGCAGTGCCGGATGGAATTCCAGGGGGCGCTCGAGATGGTAGCCCTGCGCGTAGTCGACGCCGAGTGCCTTCAGCATGTCGAGCGTGGCCTGGTCCTCGACGCATTCCGCAATCGAGATCTTGCGCAGTCCGCGCGCGACATCGACGATTGCCTTGACGAACACCTGGTTGGAGTGATCGCTCGGGAGATCGCGGATGAACTGGCCGTCGATCTTTAGGATGTCGGCCTCAATATGCTTGAGGTAGGCAAAGGACGAGAAGCCGGCACCGAAATCGTCGAGGCAGATGCGGCATCCGGTCTCGCGCAAGGCCTCGATGAAACGCTGCGCGTCGTGCAGATCTGCCACCGCGGAGGTCTCCGTGAGTTCAACCATGAGGCGCTCCGGTCGCACCCCGGCGCGTTTCAATTCATCCGCGATGAAGCGGGACATCTGGGGTTCGTTGAAACTTCGACCCGAGATGTTGACCGCGATCGCAGGGATGTCAGCGCTCGTTCCCAGCGTGCGCACGACCTCGGCGATCACCCAGCGGTCGATGTCGAGAATCTTGCCGGTCTTCTCGGCGACGGGAATGAAGTTGCCGGGCATGATGAGGTGCCCGGTCTCGGTGGCGTCGCGCATGCGCACCAGCGCTTCCAGGTGTCGCAGCGTACCGTCGGAGCAGTCGAACACGCCCTGGAAATGCAACGTGAAGAGGTCGTGTTCGAGGGCGTGCTGGATGCGGTCGTTCCAGTTGAGCCGCGTGATTACCGCGTTCGAGGCGCCCTGGTCCTTGCGATACATGCGCCAGGTGTTCTTGCCGGCTTCCTTGGCCTGGTACATCGCGAGGTCGGCGAAGGCGACGAGGTCCTCGCTGTTGTTGGCGTGCGTCGGATAAAGGGCGACGCCGAGGCTGCATGTGAGACGCAGGTTGTGGCCTTCGTATGTGAAAGGGATGGCGGACAGGGTGCGCACGATGCGCTCGGCGAAGATGGTCGATTCCTGCTCGGTCGTCTCCGGGGCCAGGATCGCGAACTCGTCGCCACCCAGGCGCGCGAAGATCTCGTTGCGTCGTACCTGGGCCGACACCTCGCCGGCGGCGCGCACCAGCAACGCGTCACCGGCGCGATGGCCGAAGGTATCGTTGATGTGCTTGAACTCGTCGATGTCGAAGAACAGCAGCGCGACGCCGAACTTGTGACGGTCGCCGTCCGAGAGCATGCGCGTCAATTCGTCCTGGAACCGATGGCGGTTGTAGAGTCCGGTCAGGGCATCGCGCTCCGCGAGGTAGAGCAACTGCGCGGCGGTCTGGCGTTCGCGGGTGACGTCCTCGTACAGCCAGAGGTGGCCCGCCAGCTGCCCCGAGCCATCGCGGACCGGATGGCAGATCTGGGTGATCAGGCGGCCGTCCGCCATCTCGATCTCGGTGCTGCCGGAGCCGGTGTCCCCTTCCGGCGCGCGCATGAGCGCGCGGCCGAGGCGGTCAGGGCGTGCAAGCTGGTCGCCGACCCTGCTCACGAAGGCATTGGCGTCCATGCCGACGAAACGCGTCCGGCTGTCCGCGACGAGCCAGATCTGCTCGAAGGCGGGGTTGGAATAGATCACCTTGCTGTTGCGATCGACGAACAGGATCCCGATGTGCATCGCCGCCAGCAGCGCGTTCAACCGGGCGCGTTCCTCCGAGGCGAGGCTCAGGTATTCGCGCTGGATCGCGTAGGCCTTCTCCAGCTCCTGCAGCGTGTCCGAAAGCTTGTCCTCGGCCTCCTTCCGCGCCGAGATGTCGTGGATCGACAGGCGCACGCCGATGTAGGTGCCGGCTGCGTCGTAGATGGGGCGCCAGTCGGCCGAGGCGCAGAACGCCGTGTCGTCCTTGCGGCGAATGCGGAAGGTGACGTCTGCGGCCGAGGCGCCGGAGAAGGCGCGGTCGAGCTGGACCCTCAGCGCGGCCTCGTCCTGCGACAGGACGATGGCAATCGGGAAATTCTGGGCCATGTCGAGACATTCCTCCGGGGTGTACCCGGTGAGGCTCAGCACCCGGGGGTTGACCCAGAGCAGTCGGCCGGCGGGCGAGAGCCAGAGTTCGCAGTCGGTGCTGTAGTCGGCGATCGCGTGGAACTTGGCCTCGTTCAACTGAATCTCCGCGACGCGATCCTCCACTGCGCGCGCCATCGTGTTGAACACGCTGGCGAGTTGGCCGACTTCGTCGCGGGTGCGGACTTCCACACGCACGCCCAGATCGCCTCGCGCCATGGCTTCCCCGGCCTGGGTCAGCCGCTTCAGGTGGCGGGTCAGGAAGTAACCGATGCCCCACAGCAACAGCACCGACAGGGCCACTTCGGCGGCGCCGATCACGATGCTCTCCACCAGCAGCTTGCGGCGGGCGTTCGTCATGGATCGGGTATCGAGTCCCACCTGCAGCGTGCCGTAGGTCTGGCCCGCCAGCACGATGGGGAAGCGGGTGTCGAAGCGGGCGTCGTGATCGGCGAGGTCGATGACGGGATCCGCGGACGGCAACGCGATGGCGGCTGGCCAACCTGCTGCTGCCACCACCGATCCGGTGCGATCCGCGAGCACCAGATAGGACAGCGACTGGTCCGACCGGATCTCCGCGAGCACCTGCCGGATCGTCGCGTAGTCCCGCTGCGCGAGCGGTGCCGCCAGGGCGGCATTGAGGAGCGGGCCGGTATTGCTCACCCATGTCTCGGCCTGATCGAGCAGCGCCATCCGGTTGATGCGCATCGTGTTGCCCACGAGCAGTGCCAGCATCACGAGCTCGACCGCGATGCTGGCCACTACGAAGCGGAAGCGCAGCGACCGGGCCATCGCCGCTACGGTCGCGATGACGCGCCGCCCTCGAGCAGGCGACGGTGGTCCGGTGCGTAGTGGTCGAGGGCTTTCAGTTCCGCCTCCGTGACGGGTCGCACGCCGAGCAGTCCGGTCTGGCGCGAAAACCGCTCCCCTTCCGGTGTGGATTCGAAGAACTCGGTGATGCCACGGCGGATTGCGCGCCGCATCTCGGTTGTCATGGTACTGCGCGCGAGGAAGACGACGTGGGCAACGTGCCGGGTCTGCCCCAGGATGCGGATCATGTTCCTCGTCTCCGGCGGGATCTGGCACAGCACGGCGCTGTTCATCACCATGGCATCGACTTCCCCGCGCAACATGGAGAGCAGGATCGAGTCCTGGAACGTGCGCGGGTAGACGATACTCCGCTCGTCCACCCCCGCGGCGTTCAGCAGCTCCCTGCGCAACCGGGCCGTGACCGTGAGCCGATCGGGCAGCGCGATCCGACGCTGCGCGAGGTCGCGCACGCTGCGCACGTTGCTCGCTTCCGGTACGACCAGAACGCCGCAGAGGTCGTTCGTGACGCGCAACAGGGGCACGTATCCCGCTGCCATCTGCGCAGACCGGGCAACTTGCGGCGACATCATCGCGATCTCGTATTCGCCGTTGCGCGCGCGCCGATCGAACTCGCGCAGCGACGGGGCCGTCACCAACAGTACTTCGCGGCCGATGCGCGGCTCGAGGTAGTCTGCGAGCGGCTGGAACATGGCGAGCAAGGGTCGCGTGCAGATGTACGGTGCCAGCGCGAATTCGAGCGGCTTCGAGGCGCCGGGGTCCGGGTCGGCCCGCGGCATTCCTGTGGGCATCGCGCCAACCAGGATGGTGAGTGCCGCGCCAACCGATCGGCGCGCCAGCCTCACCTTTGCAGGTTCTTCACCAGCACCTTCGAGCGGCGCTGAAAGTTGTAGAGCTCCTGGCGCGCGCGCGGAAGCAGCTCCACGGGCGCTTCCGCGAACCCCTGCTCGATGAACCAGTGGGACGCACGCGTGGTCAGGACGAACAATCGTTTCAAGCGGGCTTTCGCCGCCTTCGCTTCGATTGCCTCGAGCAGGCGTTCCCCCGCGCCGCTACCCCGGTAATCGGCGTGCACCGCCAGGCACGCAAGCTCGGCTGCGGACTCGCTCTTGAACGGATACAGCGCCGCGCAGCCGACGATGAGTGCGTCATGCTCGATGACGATGAAGCGGTCGATCTCGATCTCGAGCAGCTCGCGCGAGCGCTTGACCAGCGTGCCTTCGGCTTCGAGCGGCTCGATCAGGCGCAGGATGCCGCCGACGTCGTCGATGTCCGCGGGACGCACCTGCTCGAGCGGATCCTGCGTCACCATCGAGCCTACGCCACCGTGCGTGAACAGCTCGAGCAGCAGCGCGCCGTCGTGGTGGCGGCTGATCAGGTGGGCCCGCTTGACGCCGCCACGGCAGGCACGCGCGGCGAACGGCAGATACAGTCCGGCGTCCGCGCCCGGACGGCGCTTGCCTTTCATCAGGCGATCGGCGTCCGACACCGTCAATTCGCGCAACAGGTCGCCCTTGCCCGACGGCACGCCCGCTTCGTCCATGAGGAAGATGAGCTTGTCGGCGCCGAGCGCGATTGCGGATTGCGTGGCGACGTCCTCGACGGTCAGATTGAAGATCTCGCCCGTGGGCGAGTAGCCGAGCGAGGAGAGCAGCACGACTTCGCCCGCGGCGAGGCGGCGCTCGATCGCTTCGGCGTGCACCTTGCGCACTTCGCCCGTGTACTGCATGTCCACGCCTTCGACCACCCCGACCGGGCGTGCCACAACGAAGTTGCCGCTGCTCACGCGGATCGTCGCATTCGCCATGGGCGATCCGGGCAGACCCATCGACAGCAGTGCCTCGATCTCCATGTGCAGCCGACCGCTCGCCTCCTTCACGTCGGCCAGGGCGGCTTCGTCGGTCACGCGCATGTCGTGCACGTAGCGGATCCCGGCATTGCGACGTTTCAGGCGTTCCTCGATCTGCGGCCGTGCACCGTGCACGAGGACCAGCCGGACCCCGAGCGCCGCGAGCAGGTTGAGGTCGTGCGTGAGCGCCACGAACTTGCCGTCGGCCACGACCTCGCCGCCGAACCCGACCACGAACGTGCGGCCGCGGAAGGCGTGGATATAGGGCGCCGCAGCCCGGAACCAGGGCACGAACGGCTGATTCGCGTGCTCGTCCATCAGCGCTGGCGCTCCTCGAGACGTCGGCCGGGACCGAGCTATTTCGGTGCCATGCGGATGGCACCGTCGAGACGGATGGTCTCGCCATTGAGCATCTCGTTCTCCACGATCGCGCGGAACAACTGCGCGAATTCGAACGGTCGCCCGAGTCGCGACGGAAACGGGACTTGTTGCGCCAGCGAGGCCTGTGCCTCCGGCGGCAGACCCGCCATCATCGGGGTCTCGAACAGCCCCGGCGCGATGGTGCAGACGCGGATGCCGAAACGCGCGAGTTCGCGTGCGATGGGCAGCGTCATGCCGACCACTCCGGCCTTGGATGCGGCGTATGCGGGTTGGCCGATCTGTCCGTCATAGGCCGCAACCGAGGCGGTATTGACGATGACGCCGCGCTCGCCGGCTGCGTTGGGCGTGCCGGCGGACATGGCCTCGGCCGCGAGCCGAATCATGTTGAAGGTGCCGATCAGATTGATGCCGATGATTTTCGTGAAGCGGTCGAGCGGATGCGGCCCGTCCTTGCCGAGTACCTTGGCGGGGATGCCGACGCCCGCGCAGTTGACGAGGCCCTGCAAGCCGCCGAACGCTGTGCGCGCGGCGGCGATCGTGCGTTTCGCGTGTTCTTCGGAGGTCACGTCGCATTCGACGAAGCGCGTGCGCGCGCCGAGGGTTGCAGCAAGCGCCTCCCCCGCGGTCTTGTTGACGTCCGCGATCACGGCGTTGCCGCCCGCGGCAACGATCAGCTCGACCGTGGCCTGGCCGAGGCCCGAGCTGCCGCCGGTGACGATGAAGGTGCTGTTCTCGATCTGCATGAAGGCCTTTCTACGTGGACAAACCCCGGCGACTGAAGCTGCGGCGGTGTGCGCGGGAGTATACGGAGCGAGGGCTCAAAAATCTCCCCACAGTGTCTGGATCGCGGCGAGGGCGGCGAGCGCGGCGGTCTCCGTGCGCAGGACGCGCGGGCCCAGGCGAGCGCCGCGAAAGCTGCGCGACCACGCGAGTTCGGCTTCGTCGCGCGTGAGGCCGCCCTCGGGCCCGGCAAGCAGCGTGATCGTGCCGGCGGGGCGCGGCCAGTCGGCCAGGCGCTGCACAGCGGCCGGCGAGAGGGTCAGGCGCAGTTCGGCCGGGGCCGCCACTGGCAGATCGGCCAGCCAGTGCGCGAACGTGATCGGCGCCGCGACCCCGGGCACGCGGTTGCGTCCGCATTGCTCGCACGCGGCGATCGACAACGCCTGCCAATGGGCAGCCCGGCGCTCGGCTCGTTCACCGACGAGCCGCACGATGCTGCGCTCGGTGAACACCGGCACGATCCGGCCGATGCCCAATTCCACCGCCTTGCGCAGCGTGTAGTCCATGCGATCCCCGCTCGAGACGCCCTGCACCAATACCAGGTCCAGCGGCGACTCGCGCTCGGTCTCGGCATAGGCGATCGTGCGCACGACCACTTCTGCGCGGGCGATCCGGGTAATGACCACGGAATATTCGCCGCCGCTCCCGTCGAACACGGTCGCTGGATCACCGACGACGAGCCGTAGGACGCGCGCGGCGTGATGTGCCGCTTCGGCCGGCAGGGGGAACTCGGCGCCGACTCCCAGGGTGGCCCGGACGTGGAAGCGCGCGCCGGGGCGAGGCATTCGTTCAGCGCTGTCAGGCGGCTTCATGTTAAGATTCTGCCACGCAATTTGTGCTTTGTTTACCAGTACTTGCCGCTTCTGGCCGGCCCCCTCCGGAGACCGTCCGCACGCATGATGTCCGTCGAGACCGCCCCCGCACCCACCGATCGCACGTTTCTGGCGTGCGTCTGCGACGTTGTCCGCACCGTGGCCGCCGAGCAGGTGATGCCGCGCTATCTGAAGGTGGCACGGCAGCGCAAGTCCGACGGCAGTCTGTTTACCGAGGCAGATCTGGCGGCCCAGGCAGCGCTCGTAGCCAAGCTCTCGGAACTGCGCGCGGTCCCCGTGGTGGCCGAGGAGATGACCCGCGAGCAACAGGCGGAGCAGTGGCTCGCCGGTGAGGACGGACTCTGGTGCGTGGATCCGATCGACGGGACGTCCAATTTCGTCAACGGTGTGCCGTATTTCGCCGTGTCGGTCGCCTTCATGCAGGCCGGACGCAGCATCATGGGCGTCGTCTACGATCCGGTCGCCGACGAAATGTTCTACGCGACCCGCGGGGGCGGGGCGTGGCTGAACGGCGAGGCGCTCCCCATCAAGGACCACGTGCCGCGTCTGGCCGGGGCCATGGCCAACGTCGATTTCAAGCGGCTGCCGCGGCCGCTTGCCCGTGCGATCGTCGATGCGCCTCCGTTTGCCTCGCATCGCAACTTCGGCGCCGGGACGCTGGAATGGTGCTATGTCGCGGCGGGCCGGTTCGATGTCTATCTTCACGGCGGACAGAAACTCTGGGACTACGCCGCAGGTTGCCTCATCCTCGAGGAGGCCGGCGGGCGAATGGCCAGTCTGGAGGGCGACGAATTCTGGTCCGCCAGCCTGTGGCAGCGCTCCGTCGTTGCCGCGCTCGATCCGGCATTGTTCGATTCGTGGAACGCCTGGGTGCAGGTGCATCGGTGATGGTCCCGCGCGCGGAAGCGCGAAGTACCTGCTAACCGACTGACTATCCGCTCTTTTCTTGACCGGCAAGGGGCGAGCCGGTATCTTCCCCGGTTCTTCGCAAAACCAGAAAAGCCCGCAGGGCATCACGGAACATGGAACTCACCGGCGCGGAAATCACCGTGCGCTGTCTCGCGGACGAAGGTGTCGAATATCTCTTCGGCTACCCGGGCGGAGCAGTGCTGCATATCTACGACGAATTGTTCAAGCAGGACCGGGTCAAGCACATCCTGGTACGGCACGAACAAGCCGCCGTACACGCCGCCGATGGTTATGCCCGGGCTTCGCACAAACCCGGGGTGTGCCTGGTGACTTCCGGTCCCGGGGTGACCAACGCCGTGACCGGAATCGCCACGGCCTACATGGATTCCATTCCGATGGTCGTGGTCACGGGACAGGTTCCGACTTACGCCATCGGGCAGGACGCCTTCCAGGAAGTCGACACGGTAGGGATCACGCGGCCCTGCGTGAAACACAACTTCCTCGTGAAGGACGTGAAAGATCTCGCGACGACGATGAAGAAGGCGTTCTACATCGCGACCACCGGCCGGCCCGGCCCCGTGCTGGTCGACATTCCGAAGGATGTCACCACCGCGCGCTGCGAATACGCCTATCCCGACAGGGTCGAGCTACGCTCGTACAACCCCGTTGCGAAGGGTCATGCCGGGCAGATCAAGAAGGCCCTCGGCCTTCTGCTCGAAGCCAAGCGGCCGATGATCTACACCGGTGGCGGCATCGTCCTCGGCGAGGCATCGGCCGAGCTGATCGCGTTGGTGCGCACGCTCGGGTTTCCCGTGACCAACACGCTCATGGGCCTGGGCGGGTACCCTGCAACCGATCCCCAGTTCATGGGCATGCTCGGCATGCACGGCACGTATGAAGCCAACATGGCGATGCAGCATTGCGACGTGCTGCTCGCGGTCGGTGCGCGATTCGACGATCGGGTGATCGGCAATCCGAAACACTTCTTCCAGGAAGAGCGCAGGATCATCCACGTCGACGTGGATCCGTCGTCCATCTCCAAGCGTGTGAAAGTCGACGTTCCGATCGTGGGTCACGTGAAGGACGTGCTGGGCGAGATGAACCGTCAGGTCGGTGCCATGAGCCAGAAGCCCGACGCTGCGGCGCTCAAGGCCTGGTGGACGCAGATCGAGTTGTGGCGCGCCCGCGATTGTCTGAAGTACGACCGCGCCAGCCCGATCATCAAGCCGCAGATGGTGGTGCAGAAACTCTACGAGATAACGCGCGGCGACGCCTACATCACCTCCGACGTCGGCCAGCACCAGATGTGGGCGGCGCAGTTCTACAAGTTCGACAAGCCGCGCCGCTGGATCAATTCCGGTGGCTTGGGCACCATGGGATTCGGCCTGCCTGCAGCGATGGGCGTGTGCCTGGCGCATCCGGACGCGCAGGTCGCCTGCGTCACCGGCGAAGCGTCGATCCAGATGTGCATCCAGGAACTGTCGACCTGCAAGCAGTACCGGATGCCGATCAAGATCGTGAATCTGAACAATCGCTACATGGGCATGGTGCGCCAGTGGCAGGAGTTCTTTCACGGCAACCGCTACGCCGAGTCGTACATGGATGCGCTGCCGGATTTCGTCAAGCTCGCCGAGAGCTACGGCCACGTCGGCCTGCGCATCGAGAAGCCCGCGGACATCGAGCCGGCGCTGAAAGAGGCTTTCGCGCGCACGGACCAGCTCGTGTTCATGGACTTCATCACCGACCAGACGGAGAACGTCTTCCCCATGGTCCCGGGCGGCAAAGGGCTGTCCGAAATGATCCTGGTGTAGACAGGCGTCCGACCTGTCGCGGCATGTCGCCGCCGCATACCACCCTCGCGAAGCCTCCCATCTCCTGCCGATGAAGCACATCATCTCTCTCCTGCTCGAAAACGAGGCCGGCGCACTGTCGCGGGTCGCCGGGTTGTTCTCCGCCCGTGGCTACAACATCGAATCGCTCACGGTGGCGACCACCGAGGACGCGACCCTTTCGCGCATGACCATCGTCACCTCGGGCTCCGACGACGTGATCGAGCAGATCACGAAGCAGCTCAACAAGCTCGTCGACGTCGTCAAGGTCGTCGATCTGTCCGAGGGCGAGCACATCGAGCGCGAACTCATGCTGGTCAAGGTGCGCGCGTCGGGCAAGGACCGCGAGGAGATGAAACGCTTGGCCGACATCTTTCGCGGCCGCATCATCGACGTGACCGACAAGACCTACACCATCGAATTGACCGGTACCGGGCAGAAGCTCGATGCCTTCCTGCAGGCGCTCGAGACCGGTGCGGTGCTCGAGACCGTACGTACCGGCGCCTCCGGCATCGGTCGCGGGGAACGCATCCTGAAGGTGTGAGCGCCCAGGCGCGGCACCTCACACTCCACGCATTGCGCCTCATCAAATCACAGGGGACATCATGAAGGTTTTCTACGACAAGGACGCTGACCTTTCTCTCATCAAGGGCAAGAAAGTCACGATTCTCGGGTACGGCTCGCAGGGCCACGCGCACGCGCTGAACCTGAACGACTCGGGCGTGAAGGTCACCGTGGGGCTGCGCAAGGGCGGTCCGTCCTGGGACAAGGCCAAGAAGGCCGGCCTCGCCGTGAAGGAGATCGCGGAGGCCGTGAAGAGCGCCGATTTCATCATGATGCTGATGCCCGACGAGCACATCGCGCGGGTCTACCGCGACGAGGTCGAGCCGAACATCAGAAAGGGCGCGACGCTCGCGTTCGCGCATGGATTCAACATCCACTACGGGCAGGTCTCGCCGCGCGCCGACCTCGACGTGGTGATGATCGCGCCGAAGGCACCCGGCCATACCGTGCGCGGCACATACGCGCAGGGCGGGGGCACGCCCTGCCTGATCGCCATTTCGCAGAATCCTTCCAAGAAGGCGCGCGACAACGCGCTGTCATACGCCGCAGCCATCGGCGGCGGCAAGGCGGGCGTGATCGAGACCACTTTCAAGGAAGAGACCGAGACCGACCTGTTCGGCGAGCAGGTGGTCCTGTGTGGCGGCACGACGGCGCTGATCCAGGCCGGCTTCGAAGTGCTGGTGGAGGCCGGCTATGCGCCGGAGATGGCCTACTTCGAGTGCCTCCATGAGCTGAAGCTCATCGTCGACTTGATCTACGAGGGCGGCATCGCGAACATGCGCTATTCGATCTCCAACAACGCGGAGTACGGCGACTTCACGCGCGGCCCGCGCATCATCACCGAAGAATCGAAGAACGAGATGCGCCGCATCCTGAAGGAGATCCAGACCGGGGCCTACGCGCAGGAATTCCTGCTCGAGAACCAGACCGGGGCCACCAAGCTGGGCGCCATGCGCCGCATCGGGCGTGAACATCAGATCGAGATCGTCGGCGCCAAGCTGCGCGACATGATGCCGTGGATCAAGAAGAACCGGCTGGTCGATACGTCGCGCAACTGAAGTCGGTGGGAGCGGCGTGAACTATCCGCATCCTCTCATCGCTCGCGAGGGCTGGCCGTTCCTCGGCATCGCCTTCGCGATTTCGCTCGCGGCCACGTGGTTCGGTGGTCTCTGGTCCTTGCCGCTGTGGCTGATCACGCTGTTCATCCTGCAGTTCTTCCGCGATCCGCCGCGCGTCGTGCCGGGGCAGGCCGATGTCGTCCTGTCGCCGGCGGACGGGCGCGTGGTGATGGTCGGCAAGGCGCATGATCCCTACCTGGATCGCGATGCGCTGAAGATCAGCGTGTTCATGAACGTGTTCAACGTCCACTCGAATCGCAGCCCGGTCGATGCCCAGGTGCGGCAGGCCTGGTATCACCCGGGCAGTTTCGTCAACGCGGCGCTCGACAAGGCTTCGATCGAGAACGAACGCAATGCCCTGCACCTGGTGACCAGCCAGGGCCACGATGTCACCTGCGTGCAGGTCGCGGGACTGATCGCCCGGCGCATCCTCTGTTACGTCAAGCCCGGAGACAATGTGACTCGCGGCCAGCGCTATGGATTCATCCGCTTCGGCTCCCGGGTCGACGTGTACCTGTCCCCTGACGCGAGACCCCTGGCGCGCGTGGGCGACGTCGTCTACGCCACCTCGTCGATCCTGGCCGAACTGCCCCGACCGTAGGGGCCCCGATGGACTACAAGCGTCCGCGCAAGCGATGGCTGGGGAAGAGCCGGTTCCGGCCCGGTATCTTCTGGCTGCCGAATGCGATCACGACCGCCGCGTTGTTCGCCGGCTTCTACGCCATCGTCCAGGCGATGAACAACAGGTTCGATGCTGCCGCCGGTGCCATCTTCGTGGCGATGGTGTTCGATGGACTCGATGGTCGCGTCGCCCGTCTCACGCGCACGCAGAGCGACTTCGGCGCCGAGTTCGACTCGCTTTCCGACATGGTCGCCTTCGGCGCCGCGCCGGCCCTCGTGATCTACGAATGGTCCCTGCGCGGGTTGGGCCGGGTCGGCTGGGCAGCGGCCTTCGCGTACTGCGCGTGCGCGGCGCTGCGACTCGCGCGCTTCAACACGAACATCGGCAGCGTCGACAAGCGTTTCTTCCAGGGCTTGCCCAGCCCGGCCGCGGCGGCGCTGGTCGCAGGATTCGTCTGGTGCATGGGAGCTTTCGGCCTGCATGGCGAAGACCTGCACATCGGTGCGGTGGCCGTCACCGTATTCGCCGCCCTCACGATGGTGAGCGACATCCCGTACTACAGCGGCAAGGACATCAACATACGCCGAAGCGTGCCGTTCCCCGTCATCGTGTCGATCGCGCTGGGCATCGCCCTGTTGTTCTTTTTCTCCGACAACCTGCCCGAATTGCTGTTTGCAGTGGTTTCGGTCTACGGCGCATCGGGCTATGCCTACTGGGCTTACACAAGGCTGCGCGGCAAGTCCAACCCGCCGCCGCCGCCACTCGTCCCTCCATCCGCCTGACTTGCCGCAACCCGGAAAAGCACCTATATTTCCCGCCATGACGACCTTGGCAGCCCAATTTCTTTTCCCCCTCGCCAGCCTCCTCCTGGCCGGGCTGCTGCTGCGCGGCCGCGCGCACTGATACCTCACCTCATCCCCCGCAGTACCGTCGTACCCCCATTCCGGTCTTGACCAGTCCGGGGAAACTTTGCAATTTCGGCGCCGCCGCCTCCGGGCCACGAGTCCACGCGCGGGCCGATCGTTCGAGGAGAACACCATGAAAGACCGTCTCGTCATATTCGACACGACGCTTCGCGACGGCGAACAGAGCCCTGGCGCCTCCATGACCCGGGAAGAGAAGATCCGTATCGCACGTCAGCTCGAGAAGCTGCGGGTGGACGTGATCGAAGCCGGGTTCCCCGCGGCATCGAACGGCGATTTCGAGGCCGTGCGCGCGGTGGCCGGCATCATCAAGGACGCGACGGTCTGCGGGCTCGCACGTGCCAACGACAACGACATCCGTCGCGCCGGCGATGCGCTGAAGGACGCGAACTCGGGCCGCATCCACACTTTCATCGCAACTTCGCCCATCCACATGGAGAAGAAATTGCGGATGAGTCCCGACCAGGTCCTGGAGCAGGCGGTGCGGGCGGTGAAGCTCGCACGCTCCTATCGCGACGACGTCGAATTCTCGCCCGAGGACGCCGGTCGTTCGGACGTTGACTATCTCTGCCGCATCCTGGAAGCGGTGATCGACGCGGGGGCCCGAACGATCAATGTGCCGGACACCGTCGGATACACCATGCCCGAGCAGTTCGGCGGTCTGATCCGCACGTTGCGCGAGCGCATTCCCAATTCCGACAAGGCGGTTTGGTCGGTGCACTGTCACAACGATCTCGGCGTGGCGGTCGCCAATTCCCTCGCGGCGGTCATGAACGGCGCACGCCAGGTGGAATGCACGATCAATGGTCTCGGCGAGCGCGCGGGCAATGCTTCGCTCGAGGAGATCGTCATGGCCGTGCGCACCCGCCAGGACTTCTTTCCGTGCGAGACGCGCATCGACGCCACCCAGATCGTGCCCGCCTCGAAGCTCGTCTCCGGCATCACCGGATTTCCGGTCCAGCCCAACAAGGCGATCGTCGGTGCCAATGCATTCGCGCATGAGTCCGGCATCCACCAGGACGGCGTGCTGAAGAGCCGCGAGACCTACGAGATCATGCGCGCCGAGGATGTGGGCTGGCTCAACAACAAGCTCGTGCTGGGCAAGCTCTCCGGGCGCAACGCGTTCCGGCAGCGCCTGCACGAACTCGGCATCGACCTCGAATCCGAGGAGGCGCTGAATGCGGCGTTCGTCCGGTTCAAGGATCTCGCGGACAAGAAATCGGAGATCTTCGACGAAGACCTCCAGATGCTGGTATCCGACGAGGCCGTGACCCAGGAGAAGGAACATTTTCGACTGCTCTCGATGATGATCCATTCCGAGACCGGCGAGACCCCGATGGCGCGCATCGTCATGGCCGATGGCGGCAACGAGCGCAAGGCCGAAGCCATGGGCAGCGGTCCGGTGGATGCGACCTTCAAGGCTATCGAGTCGATGGTCGCGAGCGGCGCAGAGCTGCAGTTGTTCTCCGTCAACAGCATCTCGAGCGGGACCGATGCGCAGGGCGAGGTCACCGTCCGGCTGATGAAGGAAGGGCGAATCGTCAACGGGGCCGGCGCCGATACCGACATCGTCGTGGCGTCGGCCAAGGCCTACATCAACGCGCTGAACAAGCTGCACGCGAACCTGGAGCGCGCGCACCCGCAGGTATAGGCCGGTCGGATTGCACGTGGCGCCGGAGGCGCCCGTGCGCTCCACCGGTTCGCCCAGAGAGCCGGCCATGCGGTCGCAGCCGCAGCCGCGGCAGGAGCGTCGCGTCACTGCGACCTGCCCGCGGCTCGAGGTCGGTCCGAGCTGGTCGACTGCCTGCCACCGGCAGTGCTGAAGGGGTCGTCGCCCTGGATCGCCGCGAGCTGCCAGCCAGCCGAGGTTCGATGCAACAGGACGATCATCGTGCCGGTGCGCAGCTGCGGCTCCGAGCGCACGGCATCGACGAATCGCTTCTCCCACGAAACCTGAATGGCGGCGACGTCCGGACCGGCGGTGATGCGGGGTTCCAGAAGATGGATGCGCACCAGGCGCTGCGCAGCGAAGTCGCGCTGGATGTCTTCGAGAAATCGCTGGTAGCCGATGAAGCCGGGATCGAGGCGCGCCCGAAGGCCGGCGAGATCCGCCGCTTCGTAGAGCAGGATGATCTGGTCCAGCACCTGGCGGGCCGACCGCGCGTGCGCTGCTGCCACGGCGGGCGAATCATCCGGCAGCGCTTCGTGGCCGGTGTCTGCCTGCGCGACCGCGCAGTGCGAGAGCCAGATGCTGGAGACAATTGCGATCGATGCGAGGAGCGGGGAATGCATGGGGTGCCTCCATTCAGAACGAGTAGGTGAACTGGACGCCGAGAAGGCGTTCGCGATACGCGATCTCGGGTACCTGCGGATGGTTGTTGGTCCATGCGGCGTAGAGCTTCATCGCGAGTTGCGGACGGACCGGTCGATCGATAGCCAGGCGCAGGTTGCGCAATGCGAGCGGATTGCCGAGCGCATCGCGGCCCGAGCCGACGTCGAGTTGTAGGCTCGCCGCGCCCTGGTCCGAATGCACGGCCGTGATGCGTGCGCCGCCGCTCTGGACATGGTTGCGGACACCGGTCGCGAAGCGCTGCGACTGGTACCGGGCCGACAGCGTCCCTTGAACGTTCCAGGCGGTCGCTGCGTCGCCCCAGGAACGTGCGACGCTGCCGGACGCGCCGGCCACGACGCTCGCGCCGGTCAGTGCGGCATCGGTGTGCGAGTGCCCGCGCTGGATCGTGGCCTGGCTGGTCCACGCGCCGCGGGTCATGGCGAGCGTCGCGCTCGCGCTCGCTTGGTCGGTCCGGATTTCGTCCAGCGTGTGTCCGCGCGATCGCGAAGCGACCAGCGTCACCACCGAACCGGGGAGCTGCGGCGGCGCGAGGTTCAACTGAAGCGTCTGCGCGCTCGTGCGGCCGGCGCCGGCAACCTCGAGGGTCGCGGGATCGATCGGTGCCTGAGTTCGATCGAACGTACTCCGCAGATCGAACGTCAGCGTCGCCCAGGCGCTGGCACGCCAGGCGGCGTTCGCATAGCGTTCCCGCAATCCCGGCAAGGCTGCCACGGACAGTGATGCGAAGCGAGGCCCGAAATCGTGCAGGCCGGAACGCAGCGTCCATGCACGATGCTGCCATGTCGCGTCGACGATGAATGCGTGCGCGGCTGCGCGTGTGCCGCCTTCTTCCGTGGCTTGACTCAGGGCTGCTTCGGTCTGGACCGAAAGCGCGCCACGCAGGAGGTTCGCGCCGATTGTCGCGGAATGTCCGGTGCTGCGCGCGACGGTGGCGTAGTCGGCGGACAAATCGCCGCGGTCGCCAAAGCTCTGCGCCGTGGCGTACACCGTGCCGGCGCCGCCCAGCAGCTGCTCGGCTTTCACGGACACCGCCTCGCGCAGGAACAGCATGCGCCGGTTTCCATCTCCCAGGGCTTCCCAGCTCTCGCTCACCACACCTGCGGCGGCAGACAGCCGCGTCGATTCGAAGCTGCCTTGCCAGCGCAAGCCCTTGAGCGGCGTATTGGCGCTCAAGGTCGAATGGGTCAACGCCATATCCCCCAGTTCGAAGCGCTGGCCGCCGCTGGCGTAACCGAACTGCACCTGATCGAGTTGCGTCGATCCGATCAGTACCGCCCGATCATTGCTTTCGGTCAGCGCGATCCGGAACCATGACTTGCCATCGCCGGCACGGGTGGTCTCCATTCCGCCTTCGAACGTACCGCGGTGGAAAGCACCGCTCGCGTACGGTGTGAGCAGGTAGCCACCCGAAGTCGTGCGCGCATAGGTGTCGAGACTCGCATTGCCCCAGCGCAGACTGGTGGTGCCATCAGCCTCGTCGACCAGCGTAGGTGCGGCGTCGCCGGTTGCCTCGGACCACATCTGCAATGCGTCCTGATTGTCGGCGATGCCGCCGGCATTGCCGGGCCGGCAGCCGAGCGCCGCGACCGATGCCGCGAGCGTGCCTGCAACAACCTGGCGAAAACGTAATCCGTTCATCGGAAGCTCCCGGCACCGCGGGTGAGGTGCTCATGCCAATGAGTCGTAAGGCGGGCCGGCGCGGTTCAAGCGAATGGCGCCTGCGGCATCGTGGCGAAGCGCTCCGCAGAGGGCTCGAGGTCCGGGGAGCAGATGCGGGCAATGCCCGAGAGCGTTCCGTCTGGGCGATCGACGCGATGCTCGTGACGGCGGACGCGTCGATGCGCCGCTCGAATCGAGCGGCGCATCGACGTCATGGAGCTACCGGAGTCGTGTCAATCGATGAAGCAATCGCCGCGGGTCGTTTCGCCCCGTCCATTGAATCCGCCGGGCACCCATTGGCCGTTGGCAACCGCACATTCGGCGATCATGTCGTTGCAGGTCGCCACAGTGCTGCAATGCTTCTGAAGCGCCTGAACGCCGGGTCCATTGGCGCCGGTCTTGAAAGGCAGCGTGGCGGTCGGCGGCGCGATCGGTGGAACGACCGAGTGCGTGGCGATCCGTTGCGAGGGGAACGACTTCGTCGGCGCGGGTTTGGCGCCACCCGGGCGCTGCCCTGCGCCGGCAGTGCCGGGCAATGCCCAGGCGAAGGCCACGAAGATCGAAGTGCAGATGGCGAGTTGTTTGCGCATGGTGTTCTCCTTGGTGTCGGCGGGACGGCGATTGCTGTCCACGCCCGATGAGTCGAAGGCGGGCAGCGAGCGGTTCAATCGAATTTCCGCCTCACCCGGCCGGCCCGACGCAGAAGCTCTGGACCGCGTTGTTGGCTTCCTGGCTTTCCGCAATCTGGGCGTTGCCGTCGACATTCACGGTGAACTGGCAAGCAGTCGAGAAGCCGGGCGGAAAGCAGCCCTGCGGGATGCTCACGGCGCCCGAGGTCTCGGCACCCGGCATGAGCGCGGGTGCATTCGCATAGACGCTGCCGCCGCCGTTGAAATCGACGCGGACCACCGAAGCGGGTGCAAGGGAACCGCCATGATTCGCGAGACGGAAGCGGATCTTGTCGGGAGTGCCGCCGGCCGGATTCGGATCGCAGAAGCCGATGCCGGGAAAGCCGTCGGGCAGGTTGTGCGCGTTGAAGTACGGGGCCGCAACGAGGTCCGGGAGTGGCGGTGCTCCCAGCAGTCTTGCGTTGGCCAGCGCCGGGTGCCGCGCCGCGGGATGCGCGGGCGACTTGATGGATGCCGGCACCTGCGGATCGATCGTCAGTGCGCGTGCGGCGGAAGAGTTCGGTGCCTTCTTCGGCGGGCTTGCCTCGGCAGTGCTGCCGTGACTCTGGACGGCGATGCCGAAAGCGATCGCGATGGCGAATTGCAGTGGGCGTGTGCGCATGATGGTGCCTCCTTGAAGTGGTGCAGGCCGCCGATCGGCCTGCACTCCTTCAGTCGGACCCCGCGCGCCGGCGGTTCAAGGATTGTTTCGGATTGCCGGGTTGAGGTCGATGCGCAGCAGGCCGCAGCCGAAGACCGGATCGCGGCCGCGCACTCCGAGATCGAGCGCGCTTCGGCAGAGCAGGGCTTGCAGGCGATCCGGCGGCAATTTGTGGCGCGCCAACAGAACTGCGACACCACCGCTCACCGCAGCCGCCGCGAAGGACGTGCCGCTCGCGTAGTACCCGGCGGGGACTCCCGGTGTCCACACGTCGACGCCGGGTGCGCTCAAGGCCACGTACTGGCCGTGATTCGCGTGCGCATAGACGCGATTCAGCGCATCGGTCGCGGTGACCGCGATGACCCCCGGGTACGCTGCCGGATAGACCGGCTCGGCGTCGGGACCACCATTCCCCGCCGCGGCGACAATCACCAGGGAATACTTCCGGGCCTCGGACATCGCGGCCGCAAGCAGCCGGTTCGGCGGACCGCCGAAACTCATGTTGACGACCTGCACGCGGCGCTGGATCAGCCAGTCGAGGCCGGCGAGCAGATTGCGCATCGTCGTTTCATCGATTCCGGCACGTACGCGCATCACCGTCCCGGCATGGAGCCGTGCGCCCGGCGCGACGCCGGAGAACTTGTTGTCGGGATCCCAGCCGGAGATCACGGCCGCGACGCTGGTCCCGTGCGCCGGCGGGGCTGGCGCTTCTCCGGCTGCGAGCCACCCCTGGGTGGCAGCAAGGCTGCGCTGCAGGGAAGGCAGTTCGGCCACGGGCCCGTCGAGCATCCCCACGTCGACCCGTCGTCCCGCATCGGCCGAGGTCGACACCAGCCCGATCTGTCGATGCAGGTAGTGCCGGGGCGTGCCCGCAGCGGGGTATCGGGAATTGAAATCGGCGAGCCACCGCGGGCGGGTGCGCATCAGTTGCTGGCGGACGCGCGCGGCCTGCTCGGTGGTTTCGAGTCGGTAACGGGCCAAGGTCCAGCCGAGCGCCGTGAGCGCCAGCCGTTCCTCCGGTCGCAACCCGAACTGTGTCGCGAGCAGAGCCTCGCCTTCGGTTGCTTCAGCGCGCGAGCGCCATGCAAGCAGGAGTTCGCCGGGCTCGATGGTGTCGGGATGCAGTACAGGCAGCGAAAATGGCCCGGTTGCGGAAGGCGATTGCGCGCCGGGAAAACGTTCTCCAGCGACGTCGTCGATCGGTAGCGGTGTGGTGCGCGGCAGTTCCCGCGGCGTCGCCGGCAAGCCGGTGCCCGCGGGCGTCGGTGTCGTGGTGGGGCGCGCGACCGGCGGCGTGGGCGTCGGCAGCGGCGTGGTCAGGCCGCCGGGACCTGCCGGGCCTGCGCGTGTCTGCGGCGCGGCCGGTAGCGCAAGCGCGGCCAGCACCAGGGCGAAGATCGCGGCAAGCCCGTCGGAGGATGCGCGCCCCATGGATCAACGCGGCACCACCGCGAACGACTCGACGACGTCAACCCTCGCGGCCAGCGCCGCCCGGGCGGATTGCGCACGCGTGGTATCGACGCGTACCGTGTACAGGCCCAGCGCGCCGGGTCCGGCCACCAGTTCGCCGCCGATCCCGGTGAGTAGCCCGCGCATTTCGGCTTCGGTCGCCTGTGGCTGAAACCGGACCTGCAGCAGCACGCCGCGCGGATCGACCGGGCCCGAGAGCGGCCGCAGGGTCTCGTCGGGCTGCTGGACCAGCACGCCGATGACGACGGCCTGGACGAGGACCAGCGATGCCGCGATAGCGAGCGCCGGCATGTGCCAGCGGGGACGTGCCGGCCGCGCGATCGGCACGACGTTGCCTTCCGCCGGTACGTCGATGCGACCGAGCAGTTCGCCCAGCCCGCCGTCGTCGGTGCCGGCCTCGGTGCTGCGTTTGAGCTCGCCACGGACCGTTTCGAGCCACGCGAGCTCGGCACGCAGGTCGGGTGACGCCGCGAGCAGCGCGTCGATGCGGCGGCGGTCCTCGAGCGACAGCGTGCCGTTCGCGTACCAGGGCAGCAGCAACCGCGCCTCGTGCAATTCCGCTTCAGTCATCGCCATCTTCCTGGATGCGGTGTTCGAGGCAGCGCTTCAGATTGCGCCGCGCATGGAACAACCGGGTCTTCACGGTGTTCGCCGGGCATTGCTGAATGGCGGCGACCTCGGCCAAGGGCAGGTCGTGGAAGAACACGAGCTGCACGCACTCGCGATGCTCCGGGCTCAGGCGCTCGAGGCAATGCGCGACCTGCTCGGAGCGCTGCTGCCGGGCCAGGAGCTCGAAGGCGCTGGCATCCTCGCTCGGCAAGGTCTCGCGCACCTCGTCGAGATCCACGGTGCGCATCCGGGGGCGTTGCCGCAGGCGGTCGAGCAGCTTGTGGCGCGCTATTCCGAACACCCACGTGCGCACCAGCGCATCGCCGCGAAACTCCGCCGCGTGTTTCCAGACTTCGTGCAGCGTATCCACGGTCACTTCCCGTGCTTCGTCCGGATTGCCGAGCTGGCGCAGCACGAATGCGTGAACCTGCGGCGACAGCGCGCGATAGAGCTCGGCGAGCGCCTGCTGATCGTGGCGGGCGATGCGTGCCACCAATGCAAGGGCGCGCGCATTCTCCGGGTTCGGGTCGTCCAGGGACATCGGCGGGGGTCGGGGCAGCGTTGGTTGCGTCCCTACTGTAGCGTCCAAAGCGCGATCGTGGTGGTGACCCGGTGCCGGGCGGCGTCGTGCCAGGGCGGTATTGCGAGCGCTGCATCACCTCTCTCCCCAAGGCGGGCGGCCGAGACGCTCGCCCCGCGATGCACCTGAGTCGCGGATCGGGGCGATCCGGTTCAATGCGAATCGCCGTCAGGCGTCGCGCGCCACCCGGGCGTTGGTGAACGTCAGCCGCTCGGCCATGATCCGCAACAGGGAACGGGTGAACCTGAGCTGGGTCGTCGCCGGCAACGCGTCCATCGACTCTGCGGAGAACTCGGCCACGATCGAATCCGTGGCAGTCTGGACGGTGGCGCTGCGCACCGCGTCGGGCCCTTGCACGTAGCCCATGTCACCGAAGCAATCGCCCGCGCGCAACAGGTCGAGCAGGCGGCCCTGCACCAGCACCTTGGCGGCACCCCGAGCCAGCACGAACAGGCTGTCGCCGCGCGTGCCCTCGCGCACGAGGATCTGCTGCGCGGGGACCCGGCGCCAGGTGGCGAGTCGCGCCACCTCCCACAGTTCGAGCTCCTCGAAGTCCTTCATCAGCGTCGAGGCCCGTAAGCTCGAGTACTTCTCGCTGTCCGGCACGATCTGGTCGTACACGCTCATGCGTCCGAGCCTGGCCAGTTCCAGGGCCGCTTCGGCCCAGTTGCCGTAGCGGTCGGCCGGATCCTTGGAGAGCATCCTGAGCACCACCGGATCGGCCTTGGCGGGCAGATCCGGCCGCAGCGCCGACGGCGGGGTCGGATCGAGCTTGAGGATTCGCTCCAGCGTTTCAGCCAGGTCGACACCCCGGAACGGCTTCTGGCCGGTCAGCAGTTCATAGAGCATCACGCCGAGCGAGAACATGTCGCCCTGCGGCGTGGGTGCTTCGTCCCGGATCTGCTCCGGCGCGACGTACGCGGGCGAGCCCAGCCGCGAGTGCTGCGTCGTGATGACGCCACGCACGAAGGCTGCGCCGAAATCGGCCACCTTCACGTCGCTGCCGCTGGAGACCAGGATGTTCGAAGGCTTGATGTCACGATGCACGACGCCCTGCCGGTGTGCGTATTCGAGCGCACCGCAGCACTTGAATCCGATCTGGATCACGTCCTCCACCGCGAGCAGGCGGTCGCGCAGCGTGTGCCGCTGGAGACTCCCGCCGGGGACATATTCCATCGCGACGTAGCGCAGATCGGGTTCGGCGACGGCGTCGACGATGGTGACGATATGCGGGTGTACCAGTTTGCCGGCGAGCGAGGCTTCGCTCACGAACTGGACGCTCGCCGCGTTCGCGCGTTCGGGTTCGGTCTCGGGCAGGTAGACCTTCACCGCAAGATCGGAATTCAGGAACTCGTCGTAGGCGAGGTAGACCACGCTCGACTTGCCGCGCCCCAGCTCGGATCTGACCTGGTACTTGCCCAACCGACCTTCCATGTGTCCGCCCATGGCTGCCCTCATGACTCCCGTGGCCGATTGTATGCGGTACCGCGCCACGGCGTGCCACTTCCGGGTCTGCGGCGCTTTCCTCTATCCTCTCGGCTGGACAGCTCTCTGGACCATCGCATGACCTCAGTTCGGCAGGCCCCGGGCGCAAGGCATCGCATCGTCATCGTCGGCGGCGGGGCCGGCGGGCTCGAGCTCGCCACGCGCCTGGGCGACGGGCTCGGCCGCAAGGGGCGCGCA
This sequence comes from Burkholderiales bacterium, assembly GCA_038324085.1. Taxonomy (GTDB): domain Bacteria; phylum Pseudomonadota; class Gammaproteobacteria; order Burkholderiales. The sequence continues at coordinate 52,134 of JBBQHP010000001.1, read as the reverse complement.
CGCATCACCCTGATCGACCGCTCGCGCACCCACCTGTGGAAGCCGTTGCTGCATCAGGTCGCCGCCGGCAGCATGGACCAGGACGATCACGACCTCGATTACCTCGCGCAGGCCCGCTGGCATCACTTCGATTTCCAGCTCGGTCGCATGGACGGACTCGACTGCTCGCGCAAGATCCTCCTGCTCTCGCCTCTGCTCGACCAGGAGACCGGCGCGGAAGTCCTGCCGCGGCGCGAGTTGTCCTACGACACGCTCGTGCTCGCGGTCGGCAGCCAGACCAACGATTTCGGCACCCCCGGCGCGGCGCAGTTCGCCATCGCGCTCGACACTCCCGGCGAAGCCGAGCGCTTCCGCTCGCGCCTGCTCAATGCCTGTCTGCGCGCCAACGGTCAGACCGAGCCGCTCGGACCGGGTCAATTGCACGTCGCCATCATCGGCGCCGGTGCCACCGGGGTGGAATTGTCGGCGGAGCTGCACAACACGACCCGCGAGCTGGTGGCCTTCGGCCTCGACCGCATCGATCCCGAACGCGATCTCAAGATCACGATCGTCGAGGCCGCGCCGCGCATCCTGCCGGCATTGCCCGAGCGACTGTCGGAGGCGACCCAGCGGCTGCTGGAGAAGCTGAAAGTCGAAGTCCGCACCGGCGAGCGCGTCACGGAAGTCACCGCGCAGGGCCTCAAGACCGCGAGCGGTCGCGAGGTGCCGGCCGAACTGGTCGTCTGGGCCGCGGGCATCAAGGCACCCGACTTCCTGAAGGAGATCGACGGTCTCGAGACGAATCGCATGAACCAGCTGCTGGTCACGCAGTCGCTCACCACCACGCGCGACGCATCGATCTTCGCGATCGGCGACTGCGCGGCCTGCCCGTGGCCCGAGAAGAAAGGCTTCGTGCCGCCACGTGCCCAGTCCGCGCACCAACAGGCCTCGCACCTCGCGAAGTGGCTGCCGCGTCTGCTCGAGGGTCGCGCGGTGCCGCCCTGGACCTATCGCGATTTCGGATCGCTCGTGTCTCTCGGGGACTACAGCACCGTGGGCAGTCTGATGGGCAGCATCTCGCGCGGCTCGCTGATGGTCGAAGGCATCTTCGCCGGGCTGATGTACCGGTCGCTCTACAAAATGCACGAACTGGCGCTCCACGGGTTCCTGAAGGTCGCGCTCGATACCCTCGCCCGTCTGATCACGCGACGCACCGAACCCCACGTCAAGTTGCACTGATGCACGTTCGACGCCTGAACGGCAGCGTGGCGCTGGTCGCGGCGACCATTGCCGCCGCGGTCCTGTCCGGTTGTGCCCGCGAGGTCTACCGGCCCAGGCCGCTCGACCCGGAGGCCGGTATCGCCGCCAGCCGGAATCGCTCGCTTGCATCCGGCGCCCTGCACGAGTATCTGATCGCGCAGGGGCAGCCATCCACCCCATGGCCGCGCGTGCAGTGGGACTTGCCCGCGCTCACGTTGGCGGCGGTGTTCCATCATCCTGAGATCGAACTCGCCCGTGCGCGTGCGCGCCTGTCGGCGGCCGAGACGCGGACCTCGCGCGTGCGCCAGCCGATCTCGCTCACGGTGCGCCCGGAGCACAATGCCGGGGTGGCTTCCGGCGACACGCCGTGGGGGCTCGGCGTGCTGGTGGGTTTGCCCATCGACATCGGTGACAAACGCGGAAAGCGCACCGAGCAACTCGAGCGGCTCGAGGCGGCTGCCGACGTGGAAGTGGGGGTGGCCGCGTGGCGTGTCCGCAGCCGGCTGCGGCGGCACTTCGTCGAACTGTACGTCGCCGATCGAACCTGGCACGCGCTCTCGCTCGAGCAGGAGGAGCGCAAGCAACTGGTCGCCTTGATGCAGCGGCGCGAAGCGCAGGGATACGCGTCGGCCACGGATGTCAGCTTGCTGCGCCTGCGCCAGACGGAAACGGATGTCGCGCTCAAGCGCGCCGGTGTGCGTCGCGATCAGGCGCTGTCCGGTGTGGCCGAGGCCGTGAGCGTGCCGTTGGCGGAGATCGCGCACGCGGTGCTCGATTTCTCCGAGCTGGCGAAACCCATGGCCCCCCCGGATGAAGCGGAGGTCACGCGGGCCGCGCTGCTCAATCGCATCGACCTGCGCCGCAAGCTCGCCGATTACGCGGCAGCGGAGGCGGCGGTGAAACTGGAAGTCGCGCGTCAGTATCCGGATCTGACGCTGGTGCCCGGCTATTTCTGGGACGTCGACGAGAGCATCTGGTCGATCGCCTTTCTCGCGCTGATCCCGCCGCGGGCACGCACGCGGGCGCTGATTGCCGAAGCCGAGGCTCGCCGCGAAGTGGAAGAGAAGGCCTTCCTGGCGCTGCAGGCATCGATCATCGCCGAGGCCGCGGCGGCGACGTCCCGCTACCGCCTCGCCTGGGAAGCCCAGAGCGCCGCCGAGGCGCAGATCGTCGCGGCTGCGGCGCGCCGGGCCCAGGCGGAACGCCAGTTTGATCGCGGCTACGCCGATCGCGTCGACCTGGTGCAGGCGCGCCTGGAAGCGGTCGCCACCGAGCGCACCGCGGTGGTGGCGATGCTCGAGGCGCAGCAGGGCCTCTCGGCACTGGAAGACGCGCTCCAGCGTCCGCTCGACAACCCCGATCTTGTCACCACGCCGCTGGGCGCCAGCGCCCCGGCGGAGGCCGCGCCGAATCCGGCGCTGATCGACAATGACTGAAAGCATCGCCGCCCGCTTCGCGACGCACGCGGCCCGGTACCCGACCGGCGCGTCGGCACCCGGTACCGGCATCACGAAGGCCACGCCATGACCGACCGAGGTGGACATTCGTTCGCGGTCGTCGCGTCCGTATTGGCGCTGGTGCTCGCCGGCACGACGATCTGGTTCGGTCGCGACGAGTACCGCGAGCTGGCGCGTGAACGGGGCGAGTCCATCGGCTCCCAGACTGTCGCGGACGAGAAGATCGGGCCGGGGGAATTGCGCATCGGGGCGACCGAGCGCTCGGTGAGCGGCATCGAGATCGCGCAGCTCGATGCGGCCGAGGCTGAAGCGAGCATCGAGGTCTACGGCGTCGTCGTCGACCTGAAGCCGTTGATCGAAGCGCGCGGACGTCTCGTCGCTCAGGAAGGCACGGTGCGCGCCCTGCGGGCCACTGCCGCTGCGAGCGAGACCGAATACCAGCGCGCGGCGGCGCTGTTCCGGGATGACCGCAACGTCTCGGAACGCGCGATGCTCGCCGCCGAAGCGCAGTGGAAGGCCGATCGCGATCGCCTCGCGATCGCCGAGTCCGAGCGCCGCAGCGTGCGAGAAGCATTGCGCGCGGGCTGGGGCGAGCCGCTCACCGAGATGGCCGCCAACCCGGCCAGCACGGAGTTTCCACTGCTGCTCGATCAACGAGAAGTCGTGGTTCAGATGAACATTCCGCACGAGCTCGAACGCGCGCTGCTCACGAGGCCGATGTCCATCGAACCCACCGGAGGCGGTACGCGCGCCAGGGCGCGCCTGCTGTCGGCGGCCCCCGGCGCCGCCCCCGGAGCGATCGGATCGACCTGGTTCTATCGCGTCGGCGCGGCCGGGCTGCGCTCGGGCGCGCGCGTGACGGGTTACCTCTCCACGGGCGAGGGCAAGGCGAAAGGCGTGATCGTTCCGGAACGCGCCGTGGTCTGGCACGCGGGCCGACCGTGGATCTACGTTCAGCGCGACGCGGACCGCTTCGTGCGCACGGCGGTGAGCGCCAACCGCCTGGTTCCGGGGGGCTGGTTCAACACCGAAGGGCTGGAGCCGGGCGAGCCGGTCGTGGTGACCGGTGCGCAGCTGCTGCTGTCGGAAGAGCTGGAATACCGTATCCGCAACGAGAACGAGGACTGAGTGAGCTTCCAGGAGTGCGCGCTGCGCTGCCGTTCCCCGAGGCATTGCCTGCCCGGCGCGCGGCTGCTCGTGCGCCGGGCGCCGTGAGGATTCTTATCCTGCATCCGAGCGCCCGATGATCACTGCCCTGGTCCGGTTCTCCATCCGCTTTCCCGGCGTGGTGGTCGCGCTCGCCCTCATGATGGTCGCGTATGGCGTGTTCACGCTGCAGCACGCGCGCGTGGATGTGTTCCCGGAATTCTCCCCGACCCAGGTCGTGATCCAGACCGAGGCGCCGGGACTCTCCGCGGAACTGGTCGAGATGCAGGTCACGCAGGCGATCGAGAACGCGCTGCTCGGCGTGTCGGGTGTCGAGACATTGCGCTCGCAATCGATCCCGGGACTGTCGGTGGTCACCGTCCTGTTCGAGGACGGGTCCGATATCTACCGCAACCGGCAGGTCGTTTCCGAGCGCATCGCCGCGCTGGCGGGCCGACTTCCGGCAGGCGTCACGGCGCCGGCGATAACACCGCTCACGTCCTCGGCAAGCACGGTGCTGGGCGTGGGCCTGACGTCCGGCGCGCGTTCGCTCACCGAGTTGCGCAGCCTGGCCGACGCCGTGGTCCGGCCGCACCTCCTGTCCGTGGAGGGCGTGGCGGAAGTCAACGTCTTCGGCGGCCGCGTGCGCGAATGGCAGATCCAGGTCGACCCGCAACGCCTGATCCGCTTCGGACTCTCGCTCGACGCCGTGGTGAGCGCAGCGCGCAATGCGACCGGGGTGCTCTCGGCCGGCTATCTGCCCGGTCCCAATCAGCGCATCGGCATCATCAGCGAAGGTCAGCCGTCGACGCCGGAGGAACTCGGCCGCGTCCTGCTGCGCGATACCGGCACGCAGATGCTGCGCCTCGCCGACGTCGCGCAGGTCGTGGAAGGTGCCGCTGCGCCGATCAGCGCGGCCGAGATCGACGGCACGCCGGGCGTGTTCCTGATGGTCCAGGGCCAGCTCGGCAGCAACACGCTGGCGGTCTCCAGGAATCTCGAAGTGGCATTGGCCGAGCTCGCGCCGCTGATGGTGCGCGAGAAGGTCACGCTGCACGACAAACTGTTCCGACCGGCCAACTTCATCGAGACCGCCGTCACCAACGTGCGCTTCGACATCATCGTGGGCTCGACCCTGGTGATCGTCGTGCTGTTCCTGTTCCTCTTCAACGCGCGCACCGCGTTCATCTGCACCACGGCAATTCCCGTGTCACTGCTCGGCGCCGTGCTGATGCTGACGGCGCTCGGTGAGCCGCTCAACATCATGGTGCTGGGCGGCCTCGCCATCGCGCTCGGTGAGGTGGTGGACGATGCCATCATCGACACCGAGAACATCTTCCGGCGCCTGCGCGAGAACCGGTCGATCGGCAGCCCGCTCCGCGATGCGGAAGTGGCGCTGAACGCTTCGGTGGAAGTGCGCGGCTCGGTGGTGTTCGCCACCTTCATCGTCGCGCTCGTGTTCGTTCCGCTGCTGACCTTCGGCGGTATCGGCGGCAAGCTGTTCTCGCCCCTCGGGCTGGCCTACATCCTGGCCATCCTCGCTTCGCTCGTCGTGGCGATGACGCTGACCCCCGCCTTGTGCTTCCTGATGCTGGCGCGAGGCGTCCTGAGGGCCGACGACCCACCGTTCGTGCGGCGCATAAAGCCGGGCTACCTCGCATTGCTGGGCCGGATCGAGCGTCATCCGGGTCGGGTGCTCGCGCTGACCGGCGGGGTCATCCTGGTGGGACTCGCGGCGATCCCGCTGTTCTCGGGAGAGTTCATTCCGTCGCTCAAGGAAGGCCACTACGTGATCCACATGACCGCCGTGCCGGGAACGTCCGAGGAAGAGACGCTGCGCATCGGCACCCAGCTGACAAAGGCGCTGGACGCGGTGCGGGGCGTGAAGTCGGTGGCGCAGTGGGTCGGACGCGCGCAGAACGGCGCCGACACCTTCGGTCCCCATTACAGCGAGTTCGAAGTCGAGGTGGGCGCGCTCGAAGGCTCCGAGCAGACGCGCATCCTGCGCGAGATCCGCGAGATCCTGGGCGGCGCGCGCGGTGCCTATCCCGGACTTACGTTCTCGGTGAATACCTTTCTGACCGAGCGCATCGAGGAGACCATTTCCGGCTTTCCGTCCGCGCTGGTCGTGAGCCTGTACGGCACGGACCTCGATCTGCTCGACCAGGACGCTCGCGAGGTCGCGGACGCGATCGCGGCGATCAAGGGATCGACCGACATCCAGGTGCAGGCACCCGCGGGCACGCCACAACTGACGATCCGTCTGCGGCAGGAACGCCTGGCGCCGCTCGGCTTCACGCCGCGCGAGGTGCTCGACGCGATTCGGACCGCCTACGAGGGCGCGCGCGTGGGTCAGGTCTACGAAGGCAGCCGTCCCATCGATGTCGTCACCGTGCTTGCCCCCGCGGATCGACGCGTGCCGGCACAGGTGGAGTCATTGCCCCTGCGTTCGGCCGCCGGCACCCTGGTGCGACTGCGCGACGTTGCCGACGTGTCGATGGGCTCCGGTCGTTACAAGATCCTGCACCAGGGCGGCAAGCGGGTGCAGACCGTCACGGCCAACATCGAAGGGCGCGATCTCGGCGATTTCTCCAAGGACGTGCATCGCGCCCTCGCGGAGAAGGTGCACCTGTCCGAGGGCAACTATCTGGTGCTGACCGGCGAAGCCGAGGCCTCCGTGAAGGCGCGCGAGCGGCTGATATTCCATTCCCTGATGGCGGGCTTCGGCATCTTCGTGCTGCTCTACCTCGCATTCAACAATCTGCGCAACCTCGGGGTCGCGTTCCTCAACCTGCCTTTCGCGCTCGTCGGCGGCGTGGTGGCCGTGCTGTTCCAGGGCGGCTGGATGACCCTCGGCTCACTGGTGGGGTTCGTCACCCTGTTCGGCATCACGCTGCGCAACTCCATCATGCTGGTGTCGCACTATCAATATCTCGTGGAGCAGGAGGGCGCACCGTGGAACCTGCAGACCATGCTGCGCGGCGCGGCCGAGCGGCTGCCGTCGATCCTGATGACCGCGCTCGTGACTTCGCTGGGACTGCTGCCGCTGGCGCTCGGCTCGGGTCAGCCCGGCCGCGAGATCGAAGGTCCCATGGCCACGATCATCGTCGGCGGTCTGGTGACCTCGACGGTGCTCAATCTGCTGATCCTGCCGACCGTGTTGCTGCACTTCGGCCGTTTCGAGCGCAAGGACGTTCCCGGCCCATGAATGGAAACGGGCAGATGGTGACCATCCGCCCGTTCTGTCCGGCGGCCCGTGAGGCCCGCCCGTCAAGGCTCGTCGGCGCTACAGCACACGCAGATTGCGATGCACGTCCTGATAGTCGGAGAGGTGGCCGGTGCGATCGAGCATCGGTTCGAGTTCATCGAGGATGTCGTCGAGTTCGTGGTTGAGCCACATCTGGTCGACGGGGTCGGCGTCCTCCACCCGTCCCTGGCGCAGCAGCGCGACGAGATAGGCGGCTCCCTTGACGATCGCCAGCAGGCGAGCGGCATCTTCGGTAACGGGGTCGTGATGGGCGGCGGTGTTCATGGCGTTGGCTCCTGTTTGCCCGGCGAAAAGTCGGCCGCTTCCCCATGGGAACACGCATTCGGGAATTTGTACATGCGCGGGACTTCGGCGAAGTACGCCCGCGCGGGTGGCCGATGCCGCCCGACGACCCCGAACGGAGCGATTCTCCCTGTCCAGGGGGATCGAGACGGGCTCAGCCGCGGTGCCGGCGGCGGGTGACCGCAGCGATCAGACCGAGTCCACCGAGCAGCAGCGCGTAGGTCTCCGGTTCCGGAACCGCAGCCAGGTTGAAATTGGCTGCGCCATTCTGGGCCCCGAGGTAGATGCCGACATCATTGGGACCGGGGTTCGAATCGCCGAAACCCTGGTCGAACCGGGCTTCGTGGTCGACGGGATCGTACATGCCAGAGAACTTGAAGAACTCGTAACGGCGCAGAATCGACGCTGCGTCCGGACCCACGGGGACGCCGAGGCCGCTTTCGAGCTGACCGGCGGCGGGATTACCCGGATCCTTCTGCAGCAGCTGCCACTCGATCTCGGTCTCCGCCTGTTCGACCTTGGGATTGCCCGCGACCAGATCTTCGAGCCTCGGAGCTTCCTGCAACTCCGTTGTATATACCTTGACCCAGACGGCTTCGCCGAACTGCGGTTCCTGCCCGGGCAGGTTGACCGGATCGGGAGCTTCTATCGCCGCAGCGACGACGGGCGGTGCCGGCGGCTGGCCCACCGGGGGCGGTGCTGCGGGAATGACATTCCAGACCGGTGCAGGCAAGGTCACCACGCCGTTGCTCAATGTGCCGGGCGTCGGCGTTTCGACCAGCCAGCTGTACGTGGTCTTGGTCGCGTTCTTGGTGGTGCCGACGCCGAAATGATCGCAGGGCGTGCCGGCACCATAGCCGACCCCCCCGCCGGACCAGCAGTTGTCGCCCGGGGTGATGAAGGTGCCGCTGGGGGTGCCGTAGTCCCAGCTCTGCGAGACGCTGTCGAACAGGCCGGTGTAGGTGATCCTGGTGCCGAAGACGGCGCCGTTGGTATATTCGGTGATGGTGGGTGCCCCGTAGCGTTCCACGCTGGTCGCCGGATCGAATCCGCGACCGCTGGGGAAGCCCCGCCCGGGGCCGCCGAAGGTGTCCGTGATGTCGGAGCTGTGCAGATCTTCGAGCTCGATCTCGAAACCGTGGGCTGTGCTCCCCGTGTCGTTGATCACGTCGAAGTTCCCGAGGAATCCGATGACTCCCGCGATACCGGTGGAGGGCACCAGCGCCACCGAAGCGGCGATGGTGATCGCGGACAGCGTTGCGAGATTCTTCATGGGCAGGCTCCCGGTTGGCGGGCATCGTCTTTTGCGGTGCCCGGCGAATTCTTGTGATGATGCTATCGAGCCCGGCGCGCTCGCGGCTGATGGCACGCGCGGACCGGCCGACCGATTCCATGCGACGACTGGACCGGTGCAGCGATAGTGGCACAAAAGCCGGGGGGATTCTTGATCTGGGTCAGGACGCTTGCCGTTGCGATTTGCCCGACCGCGCATCGTCGGCCTGGCGGACACTCCGCGCCGGATTCTGAGGCGAGTGCGCTTCAGCTTGCCGGCGTGCGGCCGTTATTAGTGTGATGAAACAGCCTCTTGCGGAGCTGTCCGGAACCCGCCAACGGGGCGTCCGCGGAACAATGCCGGCTCGGGCCAGTCGTCGGCGGCCCGGCCGCACACCGCGCCCGCAACGCTGACGGCGCGAATGGCGAGGCGCTAGACCGCTCTCCACATTCTGACCGGCGCGGCACGAGCGTCCCGGCATCGGGCTCGTTCGCGGACGAGCCGGGCAACGGGTCGCGGCCGGGCGGGTCGAGGCCGGCGCCGGCCGCAGCGATCAGCTCCGCGCCGGCAGCGATGCACGCAGCAGCGTTCCAGGGGCGAGCCTGTCCGCACCGGCGCGCGGCAAAGATGCGAAACTGGCTTCTGCGCGAGCGGCCTTTTCCGGTGCACCCGCGCCTGCGCCGTCGAACCGCGCGCCCGAGAAGAGGACATTGCCAATGCCACGCTGGACCGATCGCCGCAACTGCTTCCGCGCCGTTCTTGCGGCCGACAGGTGCGTTCATCCCGCCTCCGTATTCGATCCGGTGTCGGCGCGCATTGCCGAGGATCTGGGATTCGAGGTCGGCATGCTCGCCGGCTCCGTCGCCTCGCTTACGGTACTCGGCGCCCCCGACCTGATCGTGCTGACGCTCACCGAATTCGCAGAGCAGGCCCATCGCATCTGTCGCGCCGGCGAGTTGCCGTTGCTGTGCGATGCCGACCATGGTTATGGCAACGCGCTCAGCGTCATGCGCACGGTGGAGGAGCTCGAGACCGCCGGCGTTGCCGCGCTCTCGATCGAGGATACCGATCTGCCACAACCGTTCGGGACACAGGGCAAGGCGCGACTCACGACGATCGAGGAGGGCGCGGCCAAGATGCGCGCGGCACTGGCCGCACGGCGCGATCCGGCGCTGGTCATCGCCGGCCGGACCAGCGCGCCGGCGCTCACCGGAATCGCCGATACCATCGCACGCGCCCAGGCTTATGAGGCGGCCGGGGTCGATGCAATCTTCATCGTCGGGCTCAAGGCCCGGGCGGATCTCGACGCCGTGTCCGCGGCCGTGGAATTGCCCCTGATCCTGGGCGGCGCGGGCCCTGAACTGCTCGATCCGCCCTATCTCGCTGCACGCGGCGTGCGCCTGTGCCTGCAGGGCCACCAGTCGTTCATGGCGGCCGTGCGCGCAGTGCGCGATACGCTGCGGGCGCTTCGTGCCGGCACCGCTCCCGCCGCGTTGGAGGGGGTGGCGGACGACGATCTCATGCAACGGGTGATGCGCAACGACGATTACGTCGGCTGGACGAAAGACTGGCTGTAGCGCACCGCCCGACGGGCCCGGCGTGCAGTAACGCCAGGGGGCGCGCTAGCGCGGGACCTCCATCTTGCAGGTGGTCGGCATGGCGGCGTCATTGCCCTCGATGCGCACGTCGGTCTTCCAGCCGTAGCCGGTGTTCTCGGCGTCGTACTTCACCGCGCCCCCCGCCTTGCTGAAGGTCGCGATGTACTGCGCCGATATCAGCTGATGGTCCGACGGCCGCATCAGCACCTCCCCGGTGGCTGCGGCGAACTTCATTCCGTGCAGTGCCTTGGCGACCTTGACCGGGTCGTCCGATTGCGCGGCGTCGATGGCCTTGGCCAGCATGTCCATCTGCAGCTTGGGCAGGTACAGCCAGAAGTCCTCGTTGAAGCGCTTGTGGTATTCGTTCGCGGTCTTCTCGAGCTGGTTGTCGGCCACGTTGGCGTGCCAGGTCAGGACCTGACGGACATGACCTTCACCCGCCTTGCCGAGGGACGCGGGAATACCCGGATTGTGCGCATTGAGTGTGTAGAAGACGGCGTCCAGTCCGGCTTCCTTGCTTGCCTTCACCAGCAGTGACAGGTCCTGCCCCCAGTTGCCGGTGATGACCACGTCCGCGTCCGCCGCCTTGATCTTGGAGACGTAGGGCGCGAAGTCCTTCACCTTGCCGAGCGGGTGCAGATCGTCGCCGACGATCCTGATGTCCGGGCGGCGCGCCGTCAGCATTTCGCGCGCCGCGCGACTGATCGCTTGCCCGAACGCGTAATCCTGGTTCAGGAGATAGACCTTGGGCGCGCCTTTCTGCGCGGCGATGTAATCGGTCAGCACCTTGACCCGCATGTCGGTGTGGGCTTCCCACCGGAAGTGCCAGAAACTGCACTTCTCATTGGTGAGGGGCGGGTCCTGCGCGGCGATATTGAGCAGCAGCACCGCCTGATCCGGATTGCGGCTGTTGTGTTTGCCGAGAGAATCGAGCAGGGCATGCGCGATGTGGGATCCCGAGCCGAGCGAGATGAAGCGGATGCCGGAATCTATGACCTGTTTCAGGATCAGAATGCTCTCCTGCGGGCTGCCCTTGTTGTCGAAGTTCACCAGCTCGAGCCGTGTTCCGCCCAGTACGCCGCCGCGCGCGTTGATGTCGTCGATCGCCGCCTGCAGCAGGCGACTGTCGCTCTCGCCCACGAGGGCGAAAGGCCCGCTCAGCGGGTCGAGGTGGGCGATCCTGATGGTGTCTGCGGCCGCTGCCGTCGCGGCGAGGCCCGCCAGCGCGATGCCCATCCAGATCTTCCAGAACGCTCTCCACGCCATGGTTGAACCCTCCCGTGATCCTTGGTTGTTGTAGTGACGATCGGCACGTTCCGCGTCCGCGCGAGCAGTCTGCACGCGCGGCGGTCCCGACACAATCCGGAACCTTCTTACCGGCCGGCGGCGATCCACCCGTTCGGACCGGCTGGTCGCGCGGACAATGCACCCGTGGGATGGAACGGCATTTGCCTCTCGGTGTTGCGATGCAAACGATTCCGTCTGCGATCCCATGACACCCATGCAATGAACCGTACCAGGATTTCCATCGTCATACCGACCTACAACGCGGGCCTGATTGTGGCCCGGTGCCTCGACAGCATCGCCGGCCAAAGCTTGCGGGGGATCGAGGTGCTGGTGGTCGATGGCGGGTCCACGGACGACACGCTGGCCATCGTCGGCGGCTACGCGGGGCGTTTTGACAGGTTTCGGCTCGTCTCGGAACCGGATCGCGGGATCTACGATGCGATGAACAAGGGTGTCGCCCTGGCGAATGGAGACTGGATCTACTTCACCGGCGCCGACGACCGGCTCAGTGAACCTGACATTCTGCGGAAGGTGGCTGGCCATCTGACCGCCGACGTCGATTTTCTTTACGGGAATGTGTTCCGCGTAGCCAGGCAACGCGTGGAGGGCGAACGCTTCGATCGCGACAAGCTCTTCGGCCAGAATATCTGCCAGCAGGGCATCTTCTACCGGAGGCAGATGCTGAATCGCGTCGGCCGCTACAACCTCGACTATCGGGTGTGTGCCGACTGGGACCTCAACATCCGCTGTTTCGCGAGCGGATGCCGCAGCAGGTATGTCGACCTGACCATTTCCGACTACGACGGCGGCGGCCTCAGCTCGCACACCACCGACCACGCGTTCCACGAGCGCAAGCTCGGTGAGATCGCACGTCTGTACAAGGCGTCCTACTGGAGCGCCGTGTTCCGGTCACGGCGCTACGATTTCTTCGAACGTGCGATGCTCCGGCTGGACAAGCGGCGCATGGTCGCCGCGCTCTACTATTTCGGGCTGTACTGCTACCACGGGGTGTTCGCTCGATTCGCCGGCCGGTCCCAGGCGCCTTCCGGTTGACGGGTACCAGCCGGCTCCGAGCCCGGCCGCCCCAGTGCCCGAACCGGTTCCCGGCCGGTCGTGCAAGGCGCCGATTGCGGGGATAATCCGGGCTCGCCTTCGCATCGCAGGAATCCCATGATCGAGATCGCAGACAGACCCGCGGCCGGCGCGACAATCCGGCTGCACGCCGCCGACAATGTCGTCGTGGCCCGCACGGACATCGGCATCGGCCGTCGCCTCGAACCGGACGGCATCACCTCCCGCAGCCAGGTTCCGGCCGGGCACAAGATCGCGGCGCGCGCGATCGTCAAGGGCGAGCCGATCCGCAAGTACGACGTCATCATCGGCTTTGCATCCATCGACATTGCCGCCGGCACGCTCGTGCACTCGCACAACATGGAGTTCCGCGAGTTCGATCGCGACTACGCGTACGGGCAGGACTACCGACCCGTCGAGATGTTGCCGGAGGCCGAACGCGCCACTTTCATGGGCATCGTCCGCGACAACGGCCAGGTGGCGACGCGCAACTACGTCGGTCTCGTGTCCACGGTGAATTGCTCCGCAACGGTCGTCCACAAGATCGCCGAATGGTTTACGCCGGAGCGTCTGGCCGAGTTTCCCAACGTCGACGGCGTCGTCGCGTTCGCCCATGGCACGGGCTGCGGCATGGAGGCCACGGGCGAGCCCATGGACCTGCTGCGCCGCACGCTCGGCGGGTATGCGCGGCACGCCAATCTCGCCGGCTGCCTGGTCGTGGGCCTGGGTTGCGAGCGCAACCAACTGGGCGGATTGTTCGAGGACCAGAAGCTCGCGGAAAGCGCGCGCCTGCGCGCCTTCGTGATGCAGGAAACCGGCGGTACCCGCAAGACCATCGAAGCCGGTATTGCCGCGATCCGCGAGATGCTGCCCGAGGCGAATCGGGTCCAGCGCACACGGGTGCCCGCGAGCCACATCACCGTCGGGCTGCAATGCGGCGGATCGGACGGCTTCTCCTCGATCACCGCGAATCCGGCGCTCGGCGCAGCGATGGATCTGCTGGTGCGTCACGGCGGCACCGCGGTGTTGTCCGAGACGCCCGAGATCTACGGCGTCGAGCACACGCTGACGCGTCGCGCCCGTAGCCGCGAAGTGGGCGAGAAGCTGATCGAGCGGATTCGCTGGTGGAAGGACGAATACACGGTCGGGCGCGACACGCAGATCAACGGCAAGGTGAGCCCCGGCAACCAGAGCGGCGGCCTCGCGAACATCCTCGAGAAATCGCTCGGATCCTCCATGAAGGGCGGGACCGGTCCGCTGATGGAAGTCTATCGCTATGCCGAACCGATGACCCAGAAAGGCTTCGTGTTCATGGACACGCCGGGCTTCGATCCCTGTTCCGCCACCGGCCAGATCGCGGGCGGTGCGAACGTGATCCTGTTCACGACGGGCCGCGGTTCGATGTTCGGCGCCAAGCCGGTTCCGTCGATCAAGCTTGCGACCAACACGCCCATGTTCCGTCGCCTCGAAGAGGACATGGACGTCAATTGCGGCGAAATCCTCGACGGGACGGCCACGATCCAGTCGATGGGTCGGGCGATTCTCGAACATACCCTTCGCGTGGCCTCGGGCGAGCGGAGCAAGAGCGAACAGCTCGGACTCGGCAACCACGAGTTCGTGCCGTGGAACATCGGGATCGTCGGCTGATCCCGCGCGTGCCGCTCAGGTCTGCCTGAACGCGACCTTGCACGCCGCGGTGGCGTCCTGGCCCAGCGCTGCGGTCAGGTGGTCCTTGGCTGCGCGCAGGGACGCTTCGAGTTTCCACGGCGGGTTGAAGACGAATACGCCGCTGCCGTGGAGCCCCAGCCCATCCTCGGCCGGGGTCGTCACGGTGAGGGATATGTCGAGCCAGTCGCCGGTGGTCATGCGCTGAAGCTGCACAGGTAACTTTGCCGACTCCGGGCGTTGCACCAGCGGGTACCAGATCGCCACGATGCCGGTGGCGAAGCGCTGCAGGGCCTCGGTCGCCGTGGCGATCACCTTGCGGTAGTCGGCCTTGTCTTCGTAGGACGGATCGATCAGCACCAGGCCACGCCGCGACCGTGGCGGCAGCAACGCCTTGAGCCCCGCGAAGCCGTCCTCGGCATGCACCACCACTCGCCGGTCGGCGTCGCGAAAATGTTCATTCAACGCACGAATCTCGGTCGTGTGCAGCTCGAAGGCATGGAGGCGATCGTGCGGGCGCAACATCCGGTAGGCGATGCGTGGGGAGCCGGGGTACAGGCGCAACCGACCGTCCGGATTGAACGCGCGGATCTGGGCGACATATTCGGCCAGCGCGGACGGGAGTTCCATCGGCGACCACAGGCGGGCGATACCCGTATCGAATTCGCGGCTCTTGGCCGCGAAGCCCGCGTCCAGCAGGTAGCTACCACCACCGGCATGGGTGTCGACGACGGTGAAGGGTTTGTCCTTCAGTGCCAGGTGCTGCAGCAGCTGCACCAGCACGACGTGCTTGAGCACGTCGGCGTGATTGCCCGCGTGAAATCCGTGCCGGTAGCTGAACACGGCGCTCAGGCGCCGGCCGGTGCGCCCAGTCCTTTGCGCAGGAGCTCGCCGACCAGCTCGTTCATCGGCACGTTGCGCGTCGCGGCGAGCACCTGCAGTTCCTTGATCAGGCCGCTGTCCAGTTTCACCGCGAACGGTACCAGCCCGAGCGCCTGATCGCGTTTGCGCTGTTCGCGGCGATCGCTACCGGGCAGCGCGGAAGCGCGCATCGCCGGACTGTCCTGTTGCATTCGGGCGACGATCTTCAGGGCCTTGTGTTTTTCGAGTTCGGTTCTTTTCATGTCGTTTCGGGTCGATCAGTGGCGTCCGCGCCAGCGTTCCGACTGCTGGAAAACGAGATCGGGCAGCGAACGGCTCGCATGGTAGGTCTTGCGCATCCAGGATGCGTCGTTGCCCGCGCCCCCGATCATGCGCCGGATCGGTTCCAGCGCGGCCTGTGCATCGAGTGCGGCGGTGTGGTCTTCCAGCGCGTCCAGGGTGACGGCGATGTCCTCAGCGACAGTCCGGCGGGTTCCGGTCAGGGGATCGATCAATTCGCCATTCAGCCCGAAGCGGCAGGCATGGAACCGATTGTACCCATAGGGAAGGTAGATTTCCTCGCTCATGGGTCTGCGCTCGCTCAGCAGGTGGCGCGCCAGCACCTGGGCATACACGGCCAGCGAGGCTGCGGTATCTACGGTGAGCGGGGTATCGCACACGCGCACCTCGACGGTACCGAACTCCGGCTTCGGCCGGATATCCCAGTAGAGGTCCTTGATGCTCTGTACCACGCCGAGTTTGTGCATGCGTTCGAAGTAGTCGACGAACCCTTCCCAGCGGAGCACGAACGGCGCCCGACCGCTCAGCGGAAAAGCCAGGATCGCGTTGTAGCGGGACGAGTCGAAGGCCGTGTCGATCCCCTGCAGATACGGCGACGAGGCGGCCAGCGCAATGAAGTGCGGGATATAGCGTCCCAGAGCGTGCAGCAGGTACAGGGCGTCGTCGCCATTCTCGCAACCGATGTGGATGTGCTGTCCGAACACGGTGAACTGCTTGGCCAGGTACCCATAGAGCGAGGAGACGTGGTGGAACCGCGGCTTGTCGAAGATGCGACGCTCGCTCCAGTGCTGGAATGGATGCGCGCCGCCCCCGGCGACCAGGACGTTGAGGCGGTCGGCCGAGGCGACGACCGTGTTGCGTACCGCACGCAGCTCTGCGACGAGTGTGTCGTGGCGGTGGTGGATCTTGGTGCTCACCTCGAGCATGCTCTGCGTGATCTCGGGCTTCACGTCGCCAGCGTGCGGCTGGCGTTCGATGAGGTCGATCAGGTCGGAGGCCGCCGGCGTGAGATCGCAATCGCGCGTGTTGAACAACTGCAGCTCGAGTTCGACCCCCATCGTCAGCGCCGGCGACGGGGCGAATCGGAGCGCGGGCGGGTCCAGTTCCGGATTCACGCCGGCGCCGTCGATTCGCCGGCATGCACGATCGCAAACCGCGCGAGCAATGGCCCTGCCATTTCGAGCACCACGAGCGCCGGCACCAGGACGCCCAGCAACTGTTCGCCCAGTTCGGGAAATACCGCGACGGTCTCGTGCACGAACACCAGTGCGACCGCGGACATGGGCATCAACCCGAGGGCCACGAGCGATCCCTTGCGGGTGGAGAGGCCCGAAGCGCGCGAGGTCAGCAATACGCCCGCGTACTTGCCGAGGTAGCGCGCCGCCACCAGACCGATGCCCGTCACGGCGCCGGCCAATGCGACGGAAAGATCGAGCGCTGCTGCGGAAAGCGCGAACAGCAGCACCAGGAAGATCTGACCCAGGGGACCGAAATCCAGCGACACGAAGCGCCGGCGATTGTCCAGGGCGCGCAGGCAGGCGCCGAAGCCGAGGAGCACGAGCGCGGACGAAAGGTTGAGCCATTCGCCTACCGCCACCGCGATCAGGACCAATGCGAAGGCGCACAGGCGCTGGACGTCGCCCCACGCATCCAGCCGGGTCAGCAGCGGGCGCGCCAGACCGGCGAACAGCAGCGCGAGCAGGGTGGAGCCGACGACCAGATAGATGGGATGGGCGATGATCAACAGCCAGTCGCCGCGATACTCCGCGTGAAACCACGCGAACAGCATGCCGATCGTGATGAACGCGTAGGCACAGTCGAGCGCGGTGAGGAGTTCCACGCGCTGCGTCACCTGGCCGCTCGCGCGCAGATCCCGCGTCAGGGTCAGCACGGTCGCGGGCGAGGTCGCCATGGCGATCGCCGCGGCAAATGCGGCCACGACCGACGGCACGCCAAGCACCTTCAACACGACGAACACCGCGCCGAACGCGAGCGAGGCTTCGAGCACGCTCGCCCCCGCCAGCCAGGGATTGCGATAGAGCCACCCGAGATCGGAACGCTGGCCGAATTCGAACAGCACCAACCCGGCTGCGACATTCAGCACGAAATGCAGATCCACGATGGCAACGCGATCGAGCACGCCGGACACACTCGGTCCGAGCACCACCCCGGCCAGCACCCATCCGATCAGGCGCGGCAGTTTGACAAAGCGCTGCACCACTTCGCCCGCGATCAGCGCGACGAGCAGGACCAGCGCGGCGGTCGTGAGCGTCCCGATCTGCGGTGGCCACGATGGCAGAAAGAAAAGTGTCTCCACGGTCTCAGGCGCGCGCGCGCGCGATGCGGATGGCGGCATCCATTGACGATCCCTCCCGGGCTATGACGAAATGCTTCGTCTCCCGAAGGCGACGAATTCCAAGACCCCTACCCGAACGGTCAGAGCGACGGACCGCACCGGAAATGAAAAATTTGCGGCGGCCCGGGCCTACGTTGCAGCCGCTACCCCAGCCTCGCCGCGCTCGCTCCCGGCATCGTGTCGCACCGGAAGCGGGTACCCGCGGGTCGCGGCGAAAGCGCTCCACTCGCCGGCCCCATCGGCCACGAAGACTACCAGATACGGGCCGGACAATTCCTCCAGGGTGGCGAAGGATCGTCCACCTGCGCGCCATGGACGAGAGCACCGCACCCTGCCCAATTTGCGCGGGGACGAGTCAGCTCAGGAACCGCGGGCGACGGGCAGGCGCCTCAGCGCGACCACGAAGACGCTGCCCCCATCGGGACGATCCTCGCAGTGCGCGTCGCCGCCATGGCGGCGCGCGATCTCCCGTACCAGCGCAAGCCCGAGTCCGACGCCGCTGCCGGTCTCGGCAGTGCCGCGCACCCGATAGAACGGCTCGAAAATGCGCTCGCGTTCGGTCGCGGGTACGCCCGGCCCTCGATCCGACACACGGACGATCACCGTTGCGCGTTCCGCAACAACCGTCACCTCGACCGCGGTGCCACCACCGTGGCGGCGGGCATTCTCCAGGAGGTTGCGTACCAGCCTCCGCAGCAGGCGGCGGTCGCCGCGTATCGTTGTGCCCTCGCCTCCGGAGACTTCGGCGCCGGTATCGGCCGCTTCCTCGGCGACCAGCGCAAGTACGTCCACGTCTTCGGCGCGCTCGTCGGTGGCGCCAGCATCGAGACGACTCGCTTCCAGCAGTTCGCCGATGAGTGCATCGAGTTCGCCGATGTCGCGCGCGAGGCGCTCGCGCAATTCCGGACGTTCGTCGCCGCCTAGCAGTTCCACGGCCATGCGCATCCGCGCGAGCGGCGAACGCAACTCGTGCGAGACATTCGCGAGCAGAGATTTCTGGGTGCCTACCAGACGCTCGATGCGTCCGGCAGCGCGATTGAAGCTCGTGGCCAGTTCGGCCACCTCGTCGCGGCCTTCGACCTGTACCCGCGCCGACAGGTCGCCGGCACCGAGCGCATCGACCCTCGACTGCAGACGCTCGAGCCGGCCGGTGATCCGCCGGACCACGAAGAATGCGCCGCCGGCCGACGTGAGCAGCAGCAATCCGAGCGCAGCGAACAAGCCGATGCCGCGCGAGTGCCGCGCCGGCCGGACCATCACGGTACGGCCATCTGCCAGACGCAGCACCGTGACCGGGCCACCGGGCAGATGCACGAACCCGCTGGTGTCGAGTCCGGGCGGCGGTGGCGGCAAGGGTGGCCCGGCATGCGCGATGACCGCTCCGGCGGGATCCCGGACGGTCACCACGGCCGCGAAGCGCGCAGCGAGCCGGTCCAGCGAAGTCTGTACTTCACGCGCCGGCGCGTCCTTGCCGGGCAAGGCTTCGCCAACGAGCTGCGCCATGCCTTCGAGCAGATGGTGACCCTGGCGCTCGTCGGGCAGCAGCCACCAGAAGCTCGCGACCAGCAACGCGAAGATCAGCAGGATGCCGAGGAATGCGAACCAGATCTGCAGGTAGAGGCGCCGCATCGGCCGCGGATCAGCTCTGTTCGCGTGCGAACACGTAGCCGGCGCCGCGCACCGTGAGAATGCGGCGCGGCAGCTTCGGATCGTCCTCGATGGCCGCGCGAATGCGCGATATGTGCACGTCCAGGCTGCGGTCGAAGGCTTCGGCTTCGTGTCCGCGCAGACGGTCCATCAGCGCGTCGCGCGACAGGATGCGTCCGGCCTGACTCGCGAGAATCCACAGCAGTTCGAACTGGTGGCTGGTGATCGGCCGCTCCTCGCCGTCGATGCGCACCAGCCGCGCATCGCGGTCGATCTCCATGCGGCCGAATTGCAGCACTTCACGGGTGCCGATGCCGGTTCGGCCGCGGCGCAGGATCGCCCGCAGGCGCGCCAGCAGTTCCCGGGGCTCGAACGGCTTCGGCAGGTAGTCGTCCGCGCCGAGTTCCAGGCCGACGATGCGATCCGCGGCATCGCCCCGCGCCGTGAGCATCAGAATCGGTACGGTGGAACTCTGCCGGATCGTGCGACAGACATCGAAGCCGTCGCCGTCGGGAAGCATGAGATCGAGCACGACCGCGTCGAAGGCCTCGCGCTGGACGCGCGCGAGGCCTGCGCCGGCGGTTTCCGCGTGTTCGACCCGAAAGCCCGCGCGACCGAGGTACTCGCCAACCATGACCGCCAGTTCGCGGTCATCCTCGATCAGCAGCAGGCTCGAGGTCATCGACGGGTCAGGTACGCGGCGGCCGCTCGCCGGGCCCGTCGTGTTCGCCGGGAGCACCGGGTCCGCGATGTCGACCGGGGCCGAATCCCATCGGGCCGCCGAAGCTGCGTGCCAGATCGGCCAGCCCGCGCCGTTGCTCCGGCGTCAGTACGTCGGCCACGTCGGCCAATGCGAGGGTGATGCGCTGCGACGCACGCTCGGCCAGTTCGACTTCGGACTGGCGCAGCGTCTCGAGCCTGGCGCGATCCACGGTCTCGGCGGTCAGCGTTGCCATCAGGGCCTCGCGGTTGGCCATGTGGGTCTCGCGCAATCCGGCAAGTTCGGCAAGCGCGCCGCCCACGATCTCCTTGACCTTGACCTTCTGTTGATCGGTCGCGTCGACTTTCTTCAGCATCCAGTCGGTGGCGAACTCGACGCGATTGCGCATCGCCTCCGGGCCCATGGCGGCGTGTCGGCCCATGCAGCGCGCGCCGCCGCCGGGACCGTCGTGCGCGTAGGCGACGAGACTCGCGCTGCCGGCGAGCAGCGCTCCGGCCAGACCACCGGTCAACAGCCCGGCGAGGAACCTGCGCTTCGGGCGCGCAGGTGAAACGGGATCGAGTTTGCGATCTTTCATGGCTTCATTCTCCTGGGAGGTTGCGGCCGGCACGACAGGCACCGGCGACGAGGCCATTGTGTCGCCCGCCTCTTGCGCGCATGTGTGGGCCACGTAAAGAACTGCAAAGCCTCGATCCCCGCATGTCATGGCGACGGAATGTTCAGCCGTCGGATCGCGCCCGGACGACGACAGCCGCGGATGCCGACCGCGCGCGGAGCGACCGACGAGCAGGGTCGCGATCTCCGGAGCCTCCCGTTGCCTCGCCATGATGGATCGGGAGCCTACAGCTTCAGCGGCTGCGCGTAACCGGTCAGTTCGAGGTAACCGTGCCCGAGGGCGCGGCCACCGGCATCGGCTCGCACCGCCCCTTCCCAGTAGATCGCGCCCACCGTCGCGCGGGCATCGAGCTCCTGGTCGTCCATGAGCGGCTCGAGCGTGAGTTCGATGTCGCCGGCCCGTACCCGCATCGCAACCGGA
Source organism: Burkholderiales bacterium (assembly GCA_038324085.1). GTDB lineage: Bacteria > Pseudomonadota > Gammaproteobacteria > Burkholderiales. The sequence goes on along the minus strand of JBBQHP010000001.1, from coordinate 30,927 downwards.
TAGTCGACCCCGGTGCGCGGACTGCGCCAGATGCGCAGCGGCTCGAACGCGACCTCGTCCGGTGCCAGGCTGCGCTGCCTGCCGCGTGCAGTGCGAATCGATCCGCCCGCCCAGTAGATGCCGCCATCGCGACGACGCATGCGAAAGGCCATCACGACACCGCCGTCTGCGAAATAGATGCCGATCCAGTCCCATCCCGCCGCTTCCGGTGCGACGTACCGGCTGGACCATTCGTGATCGAGCCAGGCGGTGCCATGGACGGCGTGCGGGACGCCGTCGATGGTGACGAAGCCGCCGGTCTGGAGTTGGGGTCGACTGTAGTAGAAGCTCGCTTCGCCCGGGTGCGGGCCTTTGCGGCTGATCCCGGCGGTGCCTTGCAGCAGGAGCGGTTGCGTCGCATCGAAAGTGAAGTCGAAGGCGAATCCCGGCGTGACCACCCGGGCGCGATAGCGATCGCCTTCCAGCACCAGGGACCAGTCGTCGACATGCACGTCGGTGGTCCGTTCGGATGCTTCGACCAGGCCGAACCCGGTTCGCGCGGCGCGCTGGTCGTGGCGCAGTCGCGCATGCGCGGGCTCGGCCAGCGCGGCATGCGCGAACAGGAGTTGCCTCGGCGCGAACCGGCTCGCGCCGGATTCCTGCACGCCGGGCCGGCTGCGGAAGAACGTGATCTGGACGCCGAAGGCATGCCCGTGCCCGTCTTCCAGCCAGCCCGTGATGTACCACCATTCGGTGCGGAATTCCGGATGCGCGCCGTGGTCCCGGGGGAACGACAGCGACGTGCCGGCACGGACTTCCGGATAGCGTACCTCCGCGGTCGCCGCGGTCATGGCTGCAGCAAAGGGCAGGGCGAGGAAGGACCGCCGCCTCACGTGGTGCCTCCAGCGCAGGGGGGTGCGATCACCAGTCTTCCTTCACGGCACGTACCGCGTCGCCCGCCATTGCCTGCCGTCCGCTCAGCGCGGCGGTCGCAGCGGCGAGCAGCAGCATCGCCGCTGCGAACACCGCGAGGCCGCCCCAGGGGACATGCAGCTCCATGCCCCAGTGGAACGACTGGCGATTGACCACGCGTATCAGGATCTGGCTCATGCCGAATCCCAGCACGGCACCCACCGCCAGCCCCACGGCGCCCACCGCGAATCCCTCGGTCATGAGCATCCAGCTGATCTGCGCGCGCGTGACGCCGAGATGGCGCAGCACGCCGAACTCGCGCCGGCGCGCGAGGACCTGGCTCGAGATCCCGCTCGACAGTCCGACGAGGCCGATCAGGACAGCGGCGGCTTCCAGCGCGTAGGTCACGGCGAACGTGCGATCGAAGATCGTCAGCGAGCGTTCGCGGATCTCGCCGGGTGCCGCGAACTCGAGCGTGGCCCCGCCCACCATCCGGGTGATCGAGCGCTCGACTTCGGCGGGCGCGACGCCGGTGGCGAGCCAGGCGCCGGCATCGTTCGCGTCGCGATCGCCGGTCATCGCGATGTAGGCGGCACGATCGATCAGCACCGCGCCGTTCTGGCGCGCGTAGTCCCGCCAGACGCCGGCGACGAGGAATGCGTGCTCGCTGCCGCCGAGCGGGAGCGAGATGCGCGTGCCGGCGACGAGCCCGAAGACCGCGCTCGCCGGTTCACTCACCCACGCGCGCGGCAGGACGGTGCCGGCCACCGGCGGCCCGTCCACGAGCGGCAATCGGCGCTCCGCATCCTGGTCCACGCCGTCGCGGGCCAGCAGCGTGATGCGCGGATGCGCGGGATCGAGCACGATCTGCCGCCAGCGCAGGAACTCGATGCGTTCGATCCCCGCCACCGAACGGATGCGTCGCTGGTCCTCCGGCGAGAAAAACGCACTGTCACCGGTGCTGCCGGAGCGCAGGTAGAGGTCGGCCGGCAGCACGCTGGCGAGCCAGTCGTCGAGCGAATCGCGGAACGAGGCGACCATCACGGCTATCGACACCATGAGGCTGACCGCGGCGACGATCGCCGCGAGACTCAGGGCCGCCTGGGCCGGATGCGCACGCAACTGCGCCAGCGCGAGCGCGGCCGGTACGTATTCGCTACGGGGCAGATGGGCCAGCAGGATCGCGGTCAATCTGGGCATCAGCAGGATCACACCCACCAGCAGCGCCGCGATCGCGAGATAACCGAACAGGGGCAAGCCGCCCACGGGCGGCAGCCACGCTGCCGCCGCTCCTCCGACGACCAGCAGTACGCCGGGCCAGGCAGGTCGCAGTGCAGCGAAGGCGCGCTGATCGTCGCCGCTCTTGAGCGCGACCGCGGGTGCGGCGCGGGCGGCTTCGAGCGCAGGTCCGAGACTGCCCGCGAGCGCCGCTGCGATGCCCAGGACGCCGAACACGATCGCTGCCGTGACGCTGACGTGGAGCTCCGGTGCCACGCCGCTGAAGAATCCCGCACCCAGGTCGGCACCGACGATGCGCAGTGCGGCCTGCGCCAGGACGAGCCCGGCCGCGAGCCCGGCCATGGCGCCGATCGTTCCCAGGACCAATCCTTCGGCGACCAGTAGCCCGACGAGCTGCGTGCGCGTGCAGCCGATCACCCGCAACAGCGCGATCTGCGTTCGCCGCCGCGCGATCGACAGTGCCTGTGTCGAGAAGACGAGCAACGCACCGGTGAATAGCGCCACCAACGCGAGCACGTTGAGATTCACGCGATACGCGCGCGTCATGCGCCCGGTCGCTGCGCCAGCATCGCCCGGACGCTCCGCCGTGACGCCGGCGGGCAGTTCGAGCGCAAGCGCGAAGCGCTCGACATCGATACCCGCGGCGAGCCGCAGATCGATGCGTGTGATGAATCCGGTGCGCCCGAACAGATCCTGCGCGGCACCGATGTCCATGACCGCGAGTCGACCGCGAGCGTCTTCGCCGGCGAGCATTCCCGCCACGCGCAAAGGGTGCAGTGCCAGTCCCGATTGCACGGTGATCGTGCCGCCGCGCGCCACGCCGAGCCAGGACATCGCTGCTGGCGACAAAAACACGGTGTCGCCGCGCAGGGTGTCGAGCAGGTCGGCGCCTTCGGCGAGCAACGCGGGTTGCAGCCGCGCCGCACGAAACACGTCGAGCCCCACGATGTGGAGCGGCTCATCCTGTGCGGGCAGCTTCGCTTCCACTTCGAGCGCCGGGCTCGCGACGGCAACGCCGCGCATGCTCGACAGGCGCGGGTAGAGCGCCTCGTCGAATCCGTCGCGCGCGCCGCGTACGGTCAGGTCCGCCTGGCCAGCCACCGCTCGCGCCGCCTGCGCGAACTCGCCGATCGCCGACGCGTTGATCAGTTGCACGGCGAAGCCGAGCGCGACGCCCAATGCGATGGCGGCGACGGAGATCGCGGAGCGACCGGGATATTGCAGCAGCGGTCCTGCGAGGAGTCTACCGATCAATGCCGCGGTGCCGGGCTAAGGACTGCGCATCTCTGCCGCGGGATCGAAACCGCGCGCCGTCAGCCGCCAGACCCGATCGGCGCCGGCGGCCGCGCGGTCGGAGTGGGTGACCAGCAGGCAGGCCGCACCGCTGTTTTTCACGGCCCCGCGCAACAGCGTGAGGATCTGATCGGCATTTTCGGGGTCCATGTTGCCCGTGGGTTCATCGGCGAGCACAAGGGCTGGTTCGTGAACCAGGGCGCGCGCGATCGCGACCCTCTGGAGCTCGCCGCCGGAGAGCTCGCGCGGCAGGCTGGAGCTGCGATCGCCCAGGCCCACCGCGTCGAGCATCGCGCGCACGCGCCGATCGCGCTCGGGTGCGGGCACGCCGAGCAATCCGAGAGGCAGTTCCACGTTCGCGGCCACATCGAGCCAGGGCAGCACGTGGAATGCCTGAAACACGAACCCGATCTTCTCGCGTCGCAGGCGCGTCAGCGCGACGTCGTCGAGGCCGTTCAGGAGCGTGCCGCCGATCTCGATGCTGCCGCTGTCCGGCGTATCCAGGCCGGCGATGAGGTTGAGCAGGGTGGATTTGCCGACGCCCGATTCACCCATAATCGCAACGTATTCGCCACCCGCGAGATCGAGGGAGACGTCTTGCACCACCGCGCGTGGCCTGGGTCCGGGAAAGGACTTCGAGAGATGGCGTACCGAGAGCATGGCGGCAGGCCGGGTTCCTGTGTCGGGGTCGAATGGTCGCTGCGGATGACCCGGGCGCAGTCCCTGGTCTGGGTCGAGAAGTGCGACCGACTCTGGCGCTGCGTGTGATCTTGCAGGGGTCGTGGCGCCCGGATGCCGGCTCTGCATGGAATGCCGCGGAGTATAACGGGCGCCCCGCCCCTCGGCCGCGGAGCAACGCGGGCCGACGCATCTCCGCGCCCGGCGCGCGCGGGGCCCACGCCGGTTCAGCTTTGCGTGCCGGCCCGATGCCGAGGAGCCTTCTGCGCTTTGCGATCCTCGCTCTGCTTGCGCCGGGCTCAGGCCATGTCGAAAACGATGACTTCCGCGTTGTTCGCGTTGGTCAGGTTGATTTCCGTTTCCGCCGTGATCTTGAGGCCGTCCCCGGGGCCGAGCTTGCGTCCATTCGCTTCGACTTCACCGCGCGCGACGTGGAGGTAGGCGCGATGGGACGGATCCAGCACCTGTGTCACCGAATCGTTCGCCCCGAGCACGCCCGCGTACATCCACGCGTCCTGATTGATCGTGACGGAGCCGTCGCGGCCGTCGGGCGACGCGACCAGCTTCAGTTTTCCAGCCTTCGCTTCGAGTGGAAAGTTCTTCTGTTCGTAGCTGGGTGCGATGCCGCGTTGTTTCGGTTCGATCCAGATCTGGAGGAAGTGCACGAGATCAGCGGGCGAATGGTTGTATTCGCTATGAGTCACGCCGGTGCCCGCGCTCATGCGTTGTACGTCGCCGGGCTTGATGACCGAACCCGTGCCCATGCTGTCGCGATGTTCCAGCGCGCCCTCGAGCACGTAGCTGATGATCTCCATGTCCCGATGCGGATGGGTACCGAAGCCCTTGCCCGGAGCGACGCGATCCTCGTTGATGACGCGCAGCGTGCCGAACCCCATTTCGTCCGGTTCGTAGTAGTTCGCAAAGGAAAACGTGTGAAAGCTGTCGAGCCAGCCGTGGTTGGCGTGACCCCGTGCATCGGCTTTGCGTACGGATAGCATCATCGGCCCTTTCAAATGGTTTGCTGGATTGTGTCCTTCGATCGTCTATTTTGGGCAGATGGTCTCGGTATCAAAGCGGAAAGATTCGATACTGCCGTTCGAATCCACTGAATGGTCAACGGGTGCCGGGCACAAGGATCATCGTGGCGATGGCTCTGTCGAAGATGCGACGTGTCGTCCCAGGATCGCGAGGTCGCGCGGGATCCCGTCCAGGATCGCCACGCCGGGCAACCAGCCCCATGGCTCGAACTCGAAGCGACTGAACAGCGCGATGCTGGCGGCGTTGTGCCCGAAGACGAAGCCGAGCAGCGCAGCGATGCCGAGCGACGGTGCTCGCGCCAGCGCCTGACCCAGCAGGAAGGTCCCCAGGCCTTGTCCGCGGTGGCGCTCGTCGACGTATATGCTGATCTCGACAGTGCCTGCGTACGCGGGCCGCCCGTAGAACGAGGAAAGGGATATCCATGCCCGTACCTCGCCGTCGATGTCGATGACCCACAAGGGACGATGCGCGGGATCGTGCTCCGCAAACCATTCGAGGCGGCTCTCGGGGCTGACCGGTTCCAGGTCGGCCGTGGCGACTCTCGACGGGATGGTGGCGTTGTAGATCTCCACGATTCGCAACAGGTCGGTTGGGACCGCGTCGCGCAGGGGCCAATGCCTGCCCACGCTAGGAAAACACCATGCAGGTGGTACTGCCGTGCGCGAGGATCCGGCCCTGCGTGTCGCGCAACCAGCCCTCGGCGGTCGCTACCTGCTTGCCGACATGCACGACCTTGCCCTCGGCTTCGACGCGGCCGGTGCGGTCCGTCATCGCGCGCACGTAGTTGATCTTGATCTCGAGCGTCGTGTAGCCCTGGCCGCGCTCGAGCGTCGAATGAATCGCGCACGCCATGCAGCTGTCGAGCAGGGTCGCTCCCCATCCGCCGTGCACCGTCCCGATCGGGTTGTAGAAGCGCGCATCCGGGGTCCCGGAAAACACGACGCGCCCTTTTTCCACCGCAGCGGCATCGAAGTCAAATACCTGGCTGATGGGTGGCGAAGGGATGGAGCCATCGATCCACGCCTGCAGGAACTCGAGCCCGCTCAGCGCGCGTACCTGGTCCAGGGGGGTAACGCCGAATGAGCGCGGGAGTTTCGGAGGATCTGCGGGCATGTCGTCTCCAAAAGCGGGAAACCCGGCACGTGGCCGGGTTTCAGGGTTGATGCAAGCGGTCGGGAGTTTACGTGGCCGGCTCTGCAACCAGTCCAGGCGCCGTATCGATGTCTTCTTCGGGTGTCTTGTGCACCGAGCGTACGACCAGGGAGTAGATGGTCGGGATCACGAACAGCGTGAGCAGTGTCCCGAGCAGCAGGCCGCCGACCACGACCCAGCCGATGGCCTGGCGCGATTCGGCGCCGGCGCCGTGCGCGAGCGCCAGCGGCAGCGCACCCAGCACCATCGCCGCGGTGGTCATCAGGATCGGCCGCAGCCGCAGCGTGGCCGCCTCGACGATCGCATCCATCCGCGCGACGCCGCGTTCCCGCAACTGGTTGGCGAACTCCACGATCAGGATGCCGTGCTTCGTGATCAGGCCTACCAGCATGACCAACCCGACCTGGCTGTAGACGTTGAGTGTCCCTCCGTTCTGCAGCTTGGCATTGATGTACATGGCGAGCAGGGCCCCGGTCATGGCGAGCGGTACCGTGAACATGATGACGAGCGGGCCCACGAAGCTCTCGAACTGCGCCGACAGGACGAGGTAGATGATCAGCAGCGCCAGCGCGAATGTGATGGCCAGTTGGCCGCTCGATTCGCGGAACTCGCGCGACACGTTGTCCAGGTCGGTCCGGGTTTCCGGCCCCAGTTCCGATTTGACCACCGAGTCGATGTGATCCAGCACCTGGCCCAGGGTGTAGTTGCCGTTCGGCTCCCCGTTGATCACCGCGGCGCGCAGCTTGTTGAAGTGGTTCAGCTCCTTCGGCCCCACTGTCTCCTGGAGCGACACGAGGTTGGACAGCTGGTGCAGCGTCCCGTCGTCGCCGCGCACGTAGATCGAGGTCAGATCGCTCGGCTGCCGGCGCTTGTCGTCCTCCATCTGGACGACGACGTCGTACTGCTTGCCTTCGTGCTTGTAGCGGGTCACGTCGAACCCGCCCAGCAGCGTTTCGAGCGTGTGTCCGATCGTCTCCATCGACACCCCGAGCGCCGCGGCCTTTTCGCGATCGATCTTGACGGCGAGTTGCGGCTTGTTGAGCTTCAGGTCCGTGTCGAGCGCCGTGATGCCCGGATAGTCCCGCAGCTTCGCCATGACCTTGTTCACATCGGCCTGCAGCTCGTCATAGGTGTTGCCGTAGATCACGTACTCGACCTTCTTCGAGAACAGCGGTTGTCCCAGCGAAGGCAGCGCCTTGGTGAACGACAACGCGCCGGGCAACCCGCCGAACAGCTTGGGCCCCAGCTCCTTCGTGATCTGCTGCTGGGTGCGGGTGCGCTCGGACCACGGTTTGAGCACGGTGAAGGCGACTCCGAGGTTGACCGGGTTCGGCCGATCGAGACCCGGCGCCACGACGGCGAACATGGTCTCGATTTCCGGCACGTTCTTGGTCATTTCCTCCACCGCATGCATGTAGTTGTCGGTGTACTGCATGCTCGAGCCCTCCGGGGTGATCACGAAGGCGAGGAACAGGCTGCGGTCCTCCTCGGGCGAGAGTTCGCTCTTCAGCTGATTGAACAGCCAGACCATCGCGCCCAAGGTGGCGAAGAACACGATGAAGATGACCCAGCGGTGACGCAGCGTCCACGACAGCGTCCCGCGATAGCCCCGCACCATGCCCAAGAAGAACGGTTCGGTCCTGCGGTACAGCCAGCTGTGATCGTGCTTGAGAAATTTCGAGCACATCATCGGCACGAGCGAGAGCGCCACGAAACCGGACACGATCACCGACGTGGCCACGGTCAGCGCGAACTCGGTCATCAGCTTGCCGGTGTTGCCCTCGGCGAACGACAACGGCGTGAACACGGCGGCGAGCGTGACGGTCATCGCGATCACCGCGAAGCCGATCTCCTTGCTTCCGACCAGCGCCGCCTTGAACGGCTTCATGCCGTCCTCGATATGCCGGTGGACGTTCTCCAGCACGACGATCGCGTCGTCCACGACCAGGCCGATCGACAGCACCACCCCGAGCAGCGTCAGCGTGTTGATGGAGAAACCCATCACCTTGAGGAAGGTGAAGTGGCCGATGATCGACACCGGGATCGTGACGGCCGGGATGATCGTGGCGCGGAACTCGCGCAGGAAGAAGAAGATCACGAGCACCACGAGCACCAGGGCGATCAGGATCGTTTCCCTGACCGAGTCGACCGAAGCCTGGATGAACTGCGAGGTATCCACGGCCACCCACATCTTCATTCCCGGTTGCAGGGTCGAGGTGAGATGGGGCATGAGCTTCTTCACGGCAATCGCGACTTCGAGCGTGTTGGCCGTGGACTGCTTCACGATGCCGAGGCCGAGGGCCTGTTCGCCCCCGACGCGCACCACCTTGCGGTTCTCGTACGGGCCCGGCGCGGCGCGGCCGACGTCGCGGAGGCGGACCGGATAACCGCTCACCTCCTTGATGATCATGTTGTTGAACTCTTCCGGAGAGCGAAGATCGGTGCGCGCCTGGACCGTGAACTCGCGCTGCGTGCTCTCGATGCGTCCGCCCGGCGAGTCGAGGTTCTGCCGCTTCAACGCGTCTTCCACGTCCTGCGCGGTGAGCCCCTGGGCCGCGAGGCGCTCGCGATCGAGCCACACGCGCATCGAGTACCGCCGCTCGCCGCCGATGATCACCGAGGCCACGCCCGGAATCGCCTTCATCGGATCGGTCAGATAGCGGTCGGCGAAGTCGGTCAGCTCCATCGGCGAGTGCTGTCCGCTGGTGAGCGCAACCCACATGATCGGCTGGGCATCCGCCTCGATCTTGGATACGACCGGATTGTCGGAGGCGGCGGGCAGATTCTTGCGGACCCGCGCAACGCGGTCGCGCACGTCGTTGGCGGCGCCGTCGATCTCGCGGCTGGTCACGAACGTGACCGTGATCTGGCTCACCTCTTCGCGACTCTGCGACTTGATGGTCTTGATGCCTTCGATGCCGGAGAGCGAATCTTCCAGCGGCTGGGTGATGGCGCTTTCCATCACCTGGGCAGTCGCGCCCTTGTACACGGTGCGTACCGAGACCACGGGCGGATCGATATTGGGATATTCGCGCACCGCCATGCGCGTGTAGGAGAGGTAACCCATCAGGACGATGAGCAGGCTCATCACCGTCGCCAGGACCGGCCGCCGGATGGAGACGTCGGATAGCACCATGGGATCAGCCCCCCTTCCTGGCTTGTTCAGGCGCCGCCGCCGCTGCCGCCGGCCTCGGCAGTACTGTCACCGGCGCGCCGTCCTTCATCTTCATCTGGCCGTCGGTGATGACGACGTCGTTCTCGGCCAGGCCTTCGAGTACTTCCACCTCGCCCGGACGGCGCACCCCCAGCGTGACCTTGGTGAGGACCGCCTTGCCGTCCACGACCTTGTAGACGAACACGTCCTTGCCCTGCGGCCAGATCGCTTCCTCGGGGACGATCACCGCGTTGGGTCGTGACTCGAGCAGGATCGAAACGCGCCCGAACATCCCCGGTTTGAGCTTGACGTTGCTGTTGGGGACGTGCGCCCGCGCGAGCACGGTGCGGCTCTTCTCGTCGACAGTGGGCTCGATCGCGAAGATCTTGCCTTCGAACACATCGTTGGGAAACGCCTCCGTGCGGATTCCTACCGTGAGGCCGGGCTTCAGTTTGGAGACGTAGATCTCCGGAACGCGGAAATCGAGTTTCAGGGAGCTCACGTTGTCGAGCCGCACGATGTCCTCGCCGGCTTTCACGTATGCACCCGGGCTGATGAGTCGCAGGCCGACGATGCCACCGAACGGGGCCCTGATCGTCGTCTTCGACACAGCCACCTCGTCCTGCTCCTGCTTCGCAAGGGCAATGTCCATGTTGCCCTTGGCGACGTCGACCGCGTCCTGGCTCACGAAATTCTTCGCGAGCAGCTCCTTCGCGCGCTCATAGCGCTGCTTTTCCTTGATCGCATCGGCAGTCGTGCCGCCAAGGCGCGCCTGATACTCGGACGGATCGAGGGTCACGAGCTTGGCGCCTTTCTGCACCGCCTGGCCTTCCTGGAAATTGAGCGAAACGACCCGGCCCGGAATCTCCGAGCGGATGACCACGCTTTCATCCGGCAGCAGGGTACCGACTGCCGTGATCTCGTTCTCCACCAGGCCCACCTTGACCGGTTCGGCCTTGACCGGCAGCCCGCCTTTCGCGGGACCGCCGGCGGCGGCCTTTGGCGCTCCCCCCGGTTTGCCTTCGGCGGGCTTGGCGCCACCGGGTGGGTTGGATTCGGAGTTGGCCCCGCACCCGGCGATCAATCCGGCGACCAGCAGGGCGATGAGACAGGGGGCGAAACGATAGCGACGAGTGGTCTTCACAGGACAAGCCTCGAACGGATGTGTGCTGATACGGAGGAAGCGTGGCGCCTGCGGTCCCCCAGGGGGGAAGGTCCCCCAAGGCATCCGGCGCCGGCGACGGTCTGCACCCCTGAATCCGCGCCGGAGCGGCTGGCGTGACCGGCGTACTGGTGCTGACCAAAGGGTCATTAATCGACCGTTATCATAGCTGAGTTTTCCCGGTTTCTGCCATGCGAATCTCCCTCGATTCCCTCGCCACGCTCGATGCCATTGCCCGCCGCGGCAGCTTTGCCGCCGCGGCCGAGGAACTGCATCGTGTGCCTTCCGCCGTGACCTACACGGTCCAGAAGCTCGAACAGGATCTGGAGATCGTCCTGTTCGACCGCACCGGCCACCGTGCGAAGCTCACGCCGGCCGGCGAGGAATTGCTGCGCGAAGGTCGGCACCTGTTGCGGGCAGCGGGCGAGATAGAACAACGCGTGCGGCGACTCGCGCAGGGATGGGAAGCGGAACTGGCGATCGCAGTCGATGAGGTCATTCCGCTGGCTCGGCTGTTCCCCCTGCTGGAGACGTTCTACCGGCTCAATCCCGGCACCCGGATCCGGCTCGGCGAAGAGATCCTGGCCGGAGGCTGGGACTCGCTCCTGTCGGGCCGGGCGGACCTCGTGATCGGCGTGTCCGGGGATCCACCGCCGGAGGGCGGTTGTTCGATCGAGCCCCTGGGCAGGGTGGAGTTCGTGTTCGTGGTCGCACCCGATCACCCCCTCGCGGGTGCGCCGGAGCCGCTCCCCCCGGAAAGCCTGCTGGTGCATCGGGCGATCGCCGCCGCGGACAGTTCGCGCAGCCTGCCGCCGCGCAGTTCCGGGCTGCTGTCGGGACAGGATTGCCTGAACGTGCCCAGCATGCAGTCGAAGCTCGAGGCGCACGTCGCCGGCCTCGGCATCGGCTACCTGCCGGTGCACCTTGCGCAGCCCCACGTCGCGGCAGGCCGCCTGCTGATCATGGAGGTGGAGGAGACCAAGCCGACGGCCCAGTTGTACATTGCGTGGCGTCCGCGGGGGGCCGGCAAGGCGTTGAAGTGGTTCTTGTCCCGCCTGAAGGAAGACGCAGTGCGCGCGGCTCTCCTGGCCTAGAACCGTTGCTCGCCCTGAGGCGACCCTATCGGGAGATGTTCCCGCGGCGCGCGGTCGGACATACCAGGTGCGTCGCCATGGACGCCTCCGCGTCGCGTTCCCGCTGCATTTCTGCCTGCACCGTATTCATGTCGAGACTCAGGGCGCGCCGCAGCAACGCTTCCAACTGTGCCGCCGAGAAGGTCGCGGGACCGGCGAACAGTCCGACCCCGTCGCGGAACAGCACCAGGGCCGGCAGCGCGCGGATTCCGAACAGCTGCGCTATCGGCTCCGCGGGCGGCATCACCGCGCGCCGGAAGGCAATTTCCGGCACGCGTTCCGCCACGGCCTCGAAGGCGGTCAGGAATGCGTTCGACGCTTCGTTCGCGGGATCCCCGAACCCGACCGCGAGCGTGCCGGGCGACCGGACAAGCTCATCCAGGGCATGGCGGTCAGGGAGCGCGGCGATCACGGCGGTCTTCGGGCCGGCTAGGCTTCGGCCGGCTGCGTGCCTGTCTCGCGCGCGGCCAGTTCGCTATGTACCTTGGCCATGTCGATCTCCTTGACCTCCTCGATCAGTTTCTCGAAGGCACCGCCCATCATCGCGCCCGGCTGCGAGAACAGGATCACCTCCTCGCGGAACACCATGAGGGTGGGAATCGCGCGGATGCCGAATTCCTGAGCCAGTTCCGGCACGGCCTCGGTGTTGATCTTGGCGAACACCACGCCGGGATGCTGTTCGGAGGTCGCCTCGAACACCGGCGCAAACGCGCGGCAGGGCCCGCACCAAGGCGCCCAGAAATCGACGATCACGATGTCGTTGCCCGAGATGACCGACTCGAAGTTCTCCTGCGTCAGTTCGACGGTAGCCATGACGGCACTCCTTTGCCTGTTGAACGGGGGCGCGCGGGCGATCCCGTCACGCGTTCCACCGCTCCAAGATATGAGCGCGCGGGACGGAACGCAACCCGTCAAGCCGGTCGTTTTTTTCGATCAGCCTGATAGCAAGAATTTCACATCCGTCGCGAAGCGCATTGCCTATACTCGCAACGATTGGCCCGGCAGGGTCGCGAACCAGGGAGACCAGGGATGAAACCGAACATCGGCTTGAGCGATGCCCAGAGAAAAGGCGTGATCGAGATCCTGAACCGCCTCGTTGCCGACGAAGTCGTTCTGTACATCAAGACGCGCAACTACCACTGGAACGTCGAGGGTCCCGATTTCAGCGAGACGCACAAGTTCTTCGAGGCCCAGTACGAGCTTCTCGACGAGATGATGGACGAGGTCGCGGAGCGTGCAAGAGCGCTCGGCGGGCGTGCCGCGGGATCGCTCGCGGAATACCTGAAGCTCACCAAGCTGAAGGAGGACAACGGCAAGACCTCGGGCGAGAAGGCGATGATCAAGGATCTGCTGGGCGATCACGAGATCATCATCCAGCGGCTGCGCAAGGAGGTCGACATCGTCGGCGACAAGTTCGGCGACATCGGCACCAACGACTTCATCACCGGCAAGATCGAGGAGCACGAGAAGATGGCGTGGATGCTGCGGTCTTACCTCTCCTGAGCATCCGGGTGCCCCCAGCGAGCGGGGTCCCGGCGCGGCCTGAATCCGGTCTCCCGCCGTCATGACCGACAAGCCCGTCATCCTCGCCGTGGACGACGAGCCCGAAGTCTCGCGTGCCGTAGCACGCGACCTGCGCGAGGCCTATGGGGCCGACTACCGCATCGTGCGGGCGGAGTCACCCCTGGTCGCGATGGAAACGCTGACCGATCTGCGCCTGCGGCGTGCGCCGGTGGCGCTGCTGATCGCGGACCAGCGCATGCCCGAGATGACGGGCGTCGAGTTTCTCGAGCAAGCTGCCAGGCTGTATCCGAACGCACGGCGGGTGCTCCTGACGGCCTACGCGGACACGGACGCGGCGATCCGCGCCATCAATCGCGTCCGCCTCGACTACTACCTCATGAAACCCTGGCATCCGCCCGAGGAGAACCTCTATCCGGTGCTGGGCGATCTGCTCGAGGACTGGCGATCCGTCCAGAAGCCCACGTTCCGTGGCGTCCAGGTGATCGATCACCGCTGGTCGCCGCTCGGTCACGAACTGCGCGAGTTCCTGGCAGGCAACCATGTCCCCTACCGCTGGCTCGACATCGAACGCGACGCGGAAGCGCGGCAGATCATCGACCTGCTTCCGGCCGAAGAGCAGAGCGCTTTGTCGGGGGCCCACAGTGCCTCGCTGCCGCTGGTGGTGCTGGTGGACGGTTCGCGACTGCTGGGTCCAGCGACGACCGTCCTGGCCGAACGGCTTGGTCTGTCCACGCACGGCGGGGGTACCGTCTACGACTTGCTCATCGTCGGCGGCGGACCGGCCGGACTGGCCGCAGCGGTGTACGGCGCCTCCGAAGGATTGAAGAGCGCCATCATCGAGAAGGAAGCGCCCGGCGGACAGGCCGGCACCAGTTCGCGCATCGAGAACTACCTGGGCTTTCCTGCGGGCCTGTCGGGGGCCGACCTGTCGCGTCGCGCGGTGGCCCAGGCGAAGCGCTTCGGCGCCAACCTGATCCTGACCCAGTCGGTCACGGGGCTGCGGGTGCAGGCGCCGTACAAGTTCGTGCGCCTGTCCGACGGCACCGAGGTGGGCTGCCGGTCCCTCGTCATCGCGAGCGGCGTGCAGTATCGCAAGCTCGCGGCGCCGGGGCTGGAGGCGGTCACCGGCGCCGGCGTCTTCTACGGCGCGGCGACCACCGAGACCGGCATCTGCCAGGGCCAGGACGTGATCATCGTCGGCGGTGGCAATTCCGCCGGCCAAGGGGCGATCTTCCTGGCAACCTTCGCGCGGAACGTCACCATCATCGTTCGGGGGGCGGGCCTCGCGGCGACCATGTCGAGATATCTCATCGATCGCATCGACGAGACCGCCAACATCACCGTGCGCCCGTACACGAAGGTGGTACGGGTATCCGGGGACGATCATCTCGAAAGCGTGACCCTCGGCGACGAGAAGACCGGCGCGGAGGACACCCTCGGCGCGGCCGCGTTGTTCATCTTCATCGGCGCCGAGCCGCGCACCGAATGGCTCGGCGACGCAGTGCTGCGCGACGATCACGGCTTCATCCTCACCGGTCGCGACCTGACGGCGGATGTCCGCTCCCCGGCCGTCTGGCCGCTTGAGCGCGATCCGTTCCTGCTGGAGACGTGCGTCCCGGGCGTGTTCGCCGCCGGCGACGTGCGCCAGGGCTCCATGAAGCGGGTGGCCGCCGCCGTGGGCGAGGGCTCGATGGCCGTGTCGTTTGTCCATCAGTATCTCGCGGACCAGTGATCGAGCTTGCGCGCCTGCAGGCGATGCCGTTGTTCGCCGACCTGTCGGAGGAACGGCTCGACTGGGTCTGCCGGCAATTGACCGACCTGCGGCTGGCGCCGGACGAGGCGCTGCTGCGCGAAGGCGACGCGGGGCGCGGTTTCTTCGTCCTGATCGAGGGCGCATTGCAGGTGAGCAAACGCACCAACGGTTCGGAGCTGCCGGCCGGGCGCCATGACGCTCCGGCCTTCCTGGGCGAGATCCAGCTCCTGTCCGGGATACCGGCGCAGGTCACGATCCGGTCGGTGGGTCCGAGCCGCCTGTTGCGCCTCGACGACGACGCGTTTCGCGATCTGATCGCCACCGACCGCACCTTCAGCCGCACGATCTTCCAGACGATGACGCGCCGGGTCTCCGGCATGGAATCGTTCGTGCGCCAGCGCGAGAAACTCGCCTCGCTCGGGACCCTCGCGGCCGGCCTGGCGCACGAACTGAACAATCCCGCCGCGGCGGTCGCGCGGTCCACCGATCGCCTGCGTCTGGTGGCGCGGGAGCTCGACGTCATCACCTGCCAGCTGCATGAGTCGAACGTACCGCCCGATGGCATCGTCGCGTTGAAGCGCCTGCGTGACGATGCTGCCGAAGGCCCGCCGCCGCAGCGCTCACCGCTCGAAGAGAGCGATCGCGAGGAGCGCTTCGGCGAATGGCTGGACGAGCTGGGTGTGGACGAGGCCTGGAAGCTGGCGCCCGCCATGGCTGCTTCGAAACTGGCGCTGCCGGCGTTGCAGATGATCGCGGGCGGACTCGGGGCGGGGCTGGTGCCGGCCATGCGTTGGCTCGGGCTTACGCTCGAACTCGCCGCCCTGGTGGACGAGTCCGGCCAAGGCGCAAAGCGCATTGCCGAACTCGTGAAGGCGATGAAGTCCTATTCGTACATGGACCAGGCGCCGCGCCAGGAGGTCGATGTGCATGAAGGCATCGAGGCCACGCTCACGATCATGCGCCATCGCCTCAAGCAAGGTGTGGCCGTGGTCCGCGACTACGACCGGACCCTGCCCAGGCTGACGGTGTTCGGATCGGAACTGAATCAGGTCTGGACCAATCTGATCGACAACGCGGTCGACGCGATGGACGGCAAGGGCACCTTGACGGTGCGTACTTGGCGCGACGGCGGCCATGCCGTCGTCGAGATCGCGGACAGCGGGCCCGGCATGCCGCCCGAGGTCCAGGCTCGGTTGTTCGAGCCGTTCTTCACCACGAAGGCCGTGGGCAAGGGCACCGGGCTGGGTCTCGACATCGCCTGGCGCATCGTGGTCAATCGCCACGGCGGGACGATCAGGATCGAATCGAAGCCCGGCGATACGCGCTTCCTGGTACTGCTGCCGATCGCCAGCGGCGCTCGGTGAACGAAAGGAGATCCGCCATGGAATGCACCCATCTCGATACCATCCGCGAGGTCACCCCGAGCGGGCGTGGTTGCCAGGAATGTCTGGAGATGGGCGACACCTGGGTTCACCTGCGGCTGTGCCTCGCCTGCGGCCATGTAGGCTGCTGCGATTCATCGAAGAACAAGCATGCGACCAGGCACTTCCATGCGACCACCCATCCGATCGTGCGCTCGTTCGAACCGGGCGAGGACTGGGCGTGGTGCTACGTCGACAATCTGTTTCTGGAGACCTGAAGGAGAGCACAGTGGCAATCGAGACGATCAATGACGCTGCGGGCACGGTGCTCGGCAGCATCGAGACCGCTGCCGACGGCAAGCAGGTCCTCAAGGACGCGCAGGGAAAGGTCCGTGGCTACTACGAGCCCGACGGCGATCACACCCGGGACGAAGACTTCAACATCGTCGCGAAGGGCAATCGCCTGCGGGCGATGATCTGCTGATCACCCGATCGCGAGCAGCTCCACCTCGAACGTCAGGGTCGCGTCGGGCGGGATAACGCCGCCCGCGCCGCGCGCGCCGTAGCCCAGTTCGGGCGGGATCGTGAGCCTGCGCACGCCCCCCACCTTCATGCCCTGGACGCCTTCGTCCCATCCGGCAATGACTTGCCGCCGGCCGAGGCCGAAGACGAACGGGTCGTCGCGGTCCTTGCTCGAATCGAACGGGGAGCCATCGCTGAGCCAACCGGTGTAGTGCACGGTGACGCTGTGGCCGGCGACGGCTTCGGCGCCCTCGCCGACCTTCACTTCATCGATGATCAGGCCGCTGGCGGTCGTGGTGGTCGACATGGCAATCTCGCTATCATTGGAGAGCGCGCATTGTAGTCGTACGCAATCGAACGTATCTTGCTTCGGTCGGCATGCCGTGCGTTGTCCGCGCGACGATTCTTCGCGCCGGGCGCAGGCCTTGGCGTCCGCGCCGCCACGGCGCCCGCGATTGGTGGATTGGTGGATTGGTGGAAGTGTTGATTGCGGCGCAGACCGCGACCGGAGGAGACCGATGAAAGCCCAGCTGAGCAGCGCCGAACTCGACCACTATCGCGAGCGCGGCTACGTCTTTCCACGCTACCGCCTGCCCGACGCGGCGCTGGCCCGCCTGCGCGCGGCGACCGACGGGTTGCTCGCGACCTACACGGACGTGGCGCAGGAGGATCTCGCGAACCCGCACATGATCCCGCCGACCACGGGCCCCGCCCTGAATCCGTTCATGGCAGCCGCGCGCGATCCGGGCGTGCTCGACCTGGTCGAGCAGGTGATCGGCCCCGATCTGATCCTCTGGATCACGCGTGTTCTGTGCAAGCCGCCCGTCCTCGGGCGCGAAGTGCCCTGGCACCAGGATGGGGAATACTGGCCGATGCGGCCGCTGGCAACGGCCTCGGTCTGGATCGCGATCGACCCGGTGTCGCGGGCCAATGGCTGCATGCGATTCATCCCGGGTTCGCATCGACAGCAGCAGTTGTACCGGCATCACGTGAGCGATCGCAGCAACCTGGTCCTGAACCTCGAACTCGACGGCGACCAGTTCGATGAGGCCGATGCGGTCGATGTCGAGCTGGAGCCGGGCGAGATGTCCATCCATGACGTGCGCCTGATCCACGGTTCGCTCGCCAATACCTCGGGGCGGCGCCGCGCCGCGCTGATCCTGCGGTACATGCCGGCCACGTCGTACTACGACCGCTCGCTGGTCAAGCGGCGCAAGGACAACAGCCCGTTCAACATCTTCGATCAGCCGTTGTGGTTGCTGCGTGGCGTCGACCGTACCGGAAACAATGATCTCGTCCATGGCCACGATCTGTGGCGACAGCGCTACGCGGGCGGCATCGCGGTGGCCTCGGGTAGCGCCGGGTGACCGCCATCAGGCCCGGCGCGTCCAGGCGGTGCACCAGCCCCGCGCGCTGACGGCCTTGCCGGGAAAGGCGAGGCAGGGCCCGGTGACTTCGCCGGACCTGCCCTGGAACACGGCGCAGCCGGCACACACCTGCCCGGGTCGGTACTTGGGGTAGGCGTCAGGGTCCACCGTAGTTGCGTCGCTGCGATAGCCCAGTTCCAGAGCCTGCTCATCCTGCTCCTCGAGCAAATCGAGCGACTCTGCGCCCGCGCCGTGCCGCGATACGACAGATCCGGCGGCCGCGGCCACCAGCGCAGATCCGAACTTCAGCAACATGCGGCGCCGAACGACGAGTCGTTTCGCGGTCATGGAATCTCCTGCGCACGCCACCTTCTGGCGATGCAGACATCTTTCCACGCTCGGAGGTTCCTCGCACGGGCAGGGCGGCCCTCGAACGGCGCGCCTGGGGGCCGCCCGACGGCACGGGTGCCGTCGGGCGGCGATCGTTGCCGGCTCACCGCAGAGCGGCCGGCGCCCGCTATCGCGAGATCAGGCCTTCTTGGTCCAGGTCATGCACCAACCCTTGGCGTTGACGGACTTGCCGCCGAAGATCGGACAGGGGCCTGACGCGGCGCCGGCCTTCCCCTGGTACACCGCGCAGTTGCCGCACATCTGAGTGGCGGCATGCTTCGGATACTTGGCCTTGTCCACCTTGGTCGTATCGCTGTGGTAGCCGAGCGCCTGAGCCTGGGCGTCCTTCTCGTCGAGCATCACGGGTTTCGTGTCGGCCGTCGCATGACGGCCCGCTGTGGCGGCCGCCGCCGTGACGATGGCGGCGGAGCCGATTCTCAGAAAATCGCGCCGATGGAATGTGCCAGCCTGCTTTGTCATGATCCGTCTCCTGACTCGGGTTGATGGAAGTATCCGGATCCACAACGAACGGACCTCGTCAGGCGTGCACGCGGGACGAAACTTGGTGCAAATTCGCGCCCCGTCGGACACTCGCGTTTGTCCAGGTTCCGGCGGCGTCCCGTTTCCCCACCGACCGGTCGGACCGAAGTCATCCACGGAGATCGCGGCGGGTGACCGATCGCGGCAGCGCCGGCGCCGGCCGCGTTCACTGCGCAGCCGCCATGACGACCATCGCCGTCCGGTATGCTGGGTTCGAGCCGATCCTCCGGGCGCGGCCGGATGCGAACCGCACTGGTTTTGGGGAGCATGGACAGTGTTGGGTTCGTCGCAATGAACCACCCGCGTCAGGGCTGCAATGCCGCTTCGTCTCGTACTCGATACCAATGTCTGGCTCGATTGGCTGGTCTTCGCGGATCCCGCTGTCGCGTCCGTCCGGCGTTCCGTGGCGTCCGGAGAAACGGTGATCCTGATCGATCGGGCGTGCATGGACGAGCTCGAACGAGCACTCGGCTACGTGTTGCGCGACGTCATCGCAACCCCGGAGTCTCGCGCCGAATGGCTCGATCTCGTCCGCGCCACGACCCAACGACACGATGGGCCGCCCGCCCTCGACGCGCCGGCATTGCCGCAGTGTCGCGATCCCGACGACCAGAAGTTCCTCGAGCTCGCCCGCGACTGCTCTGCGGACATTCTCGTCACGCGCGACAAGGCCCTTCTCGTTCTGGCCCGACACCGGGTTCGCCCCTTGCCTTTCCGGATCGTGACTCCGGTCCGGTTTCCGGAGGCTGTCGGCCGGGCCGCTTGAAACGAATCGGGCTCGCCATCAACTACGGGCAGTGAAGGGGCTGACCAGTACCACGCCAGTTCCGCAAAACCGTACACCCCAAGAAAGGCGCACTCGATGAATCAGCGGCTTACGCCTCAAACTGCCCTGTCCGACGACGAGACCCGCTCGTCGCCGGGGTCCGATCCGCGTCGGCGTCCGGGACCGCTTCGGCCGTTGCCGCCGGATGCGCTCATCCTGATACCCGCGCGTAACGCGGTGCTGTTTCCCGGCGTGCTCACGCCGGTCACCATGGGTCGCGAAGGCTCCATCGCCGCGGCCCAGGCCGCCGTGCAATGGGAAACGCGCGTCGGCTTCCTGCTCCAGCGCGACGCCGAACAGAACGACGTCCGCCCGAACGACCTGCACTGGGTCGGGACCGCGGGACGCATCGTCCGCTACGTGAGCGGCCAGGACAACGTCCACCACGTCGTCGTCCAGGGCGAGGAGCGTTTCCGCGTGCTCGAGTTTCTCGACGGCTGGCCGTTCCTCGTGGGCAGGGTGGCGATGGTGCCGCCCGCGGAAGGCACCGGCCCCGAGATCGAGGCGCGCTTTCTCCAACTGAAGGAGAAGGCCATCGAGGCGATTCGCCTGCTGCCCAATGCGCCGGACGAGTTCATCGGCGTGGTGCAGGGCATGGAATCGGCCGGCGCGCTGGCCGACACGGTGGCGAACCTGATCGACGTGAAGCGCGAAGACAAGCAGGACATCCTCGAGACGTTCGATCTCAGGCGCCGGCTCGACCGGGTGCTGGAGCTGCTCGCCGCGCGCGTGGAAGTGCTCAAGCTCTCGAAGGAGATCGGCGACAAGACGCGCAAGGAATTCGACGATCGCCAGCGCGAACACGTGTTGCGCGAACAGATGCGCCAGATCCAGAAAGAGCTCGGCGACGGCGACGATACGGCGGCGGAGAACGAAGAGCTGAAGGGTGCGGTCGAATCCGTCGGCATGCCCGCGGAGACGCTCAAACACGCACGCAAGGAACTGAAGCGGCTCGAGCGTATGGGTGACGGCTCGGGCGAGGCATCGATGGTCCGCACCT
Organism: Burkholderiales bacterium; assembly: GCA_038324085.1. Taxonomy (GTDB): domain Bacteria; phylum Pseudomonadota; class Gammaproteobacteria; order Burkholderiales. The sequence continues at coordinate 9,904 of JBBQHP010000001.1, read as the reverse complement.
ATCTCGAATGGCTCACCGAGCTGCCGTGGCAAGCCGAAGACGTGAAGGCGATCGACATCGCGGAGGCGCGCAGGGTGCTCGACGAGGATCATTTCGGCCTCGACAAGGTCAAGCGGCGCATCCTCGAATTCCTCGCTGTGCGCAAGCTCAATCCCGAAGGCAAGAGCCCGATCCTCTGCTTCGTCGGTCCGCCCGGCGTGGGCAAGACCTCGCTCGGCCAGTCGATCGCGAAAGCGACGGGGCGCGAGTTCCAGCGCGTCGCGCTCGGCGGCGTGCACGACGAGGCCGAGATCCGTGGCCACCGGAGGACCTACATCGGATCGCTCCCGGGCAACATCATCCAGGCCTTGAAACGTGCCGGATCCCGCACCGGGGTGCTGTTGTTCGACGAAGTCGACAAACTGGGCGCCGGCGGCTTCCATGGCGATCCTTCGTCGGCGCTGCTCGAGGTGCTCGATCCGGAACAGAACTCCAAGTTCCGGGACAACTACCTCGGGGTCGACTTCGACTTGTCGAAAGTCATGTTCATCGCGACCGCGAATCAGCTCGAGACCATTCCGGGGCCGTTGCGCGATCGCATGGAGATCATCCAGCTGCCCGGCTACACCGAAGAGGAGAAACTGGAGATCGCGCGCCGCTACCTGGTCAAGCGCCAGCTCGAGGCCAACGGGTTGAGCGCCGAGCAGGTTGCCGTCACCGACGCCGCGCTGCGCCGGATCATCGCGGACTACACGCGCGAAGCGGGCGTCCGCAATCTGGAGCGCGAAACCGGTTCGGTGCTGCGCCGCGTCGCCATGCGTATCGCGGAAGGCGAGACCGGCCCGATCACGATCGATGCGGACGATCTCCAGGCCATTCTCGGTGCGTCCCGGTTCGAGAACGAAGTCGCGCAACGTGCCGGACTGCCCGGCGTCGCGACCGGGCTCGCCTGGACGCCGGTGGGCGGGGACATCCTGTTCATCGAGAGCGCCAAGGTCCCGGGGTCCGGCAAGCTGATCCTCACCGGTCAGCTCGGCGACGTCATGAAGGAGTCGGCGCAGGCGGCACTCACGTTGGCCAAGACGTGGACCGGACAGAAGCTGGACGATCTCGACATCCATGTGCACGTGCCGGCCGGCGCTACGCCGAAGGACGGCCCGAGCGCCGGCGTGGCGATGTTTCTGTCGCTGGTGTCGGTGCTCACGGACAAGCCCGTGCGCGCAGACGTCGCGATGACCGGCGAGATCTCGCTGCGAGGTCTGGTGCTGCCCATCGGCGGCGTGAAGGAGAAGACGCTGGCTGCCCTGCGGGCCGGCATCAGGACCGTCATGCTGCCGCGGCGCAATGCCAAGGATCTCGACGACGTGCCGGCTGAAGCGCGCGACAAACTCCAGTTCGTGTTCCTGGATCGCGTGGACGATGCGGTGCGCACCGCGATCGACGGGTTGCCGGAGGCAGCGGAGCCGACTGCCGCGTGAGCGGCGAGCGCCGGGGGCCTTCGGGCCGGCCGGCAAGCGCGGGCTGGAATCCATCCGTCTCGGCGGCGACCTGGTGCAAGCCAGGCCGCCGCCGTTTGCCGCCCCAACCGCCTCATGGACGAAGCAGGTGGTTCGACCCCTCAACGGCAGATCGAGGACGGCAAGCTCTCCGTCCGGATGCACATGCGGGACCTGCATTGTCGCGGCAGGACCGCCGAGGCCGTGAAGGTTCCCGACGCAGCCGACGACCGCGAGCTGTCCGCCTTCGGCGCAGAGAGGCGTCCTATCCCGTATTGCCGCGTTCCGCGAGAAACGCGCCGAGGACCTTGGCGGTGTGTGAGCAGGCGGCCCGCTCTGCGACCGCTTCGGGCGCACCCTGCGCCACGATCTCGCCGCCGGCGTCGCCGCCTTCGGGACCCAGATCGATGATCCAGTCGGCCTCGGCCATCACGTCGAGGTTGTGCTCGATCACCACCACCGAATTGCCGGCGTCCACCAGGCGATGCAGCACGCGGATCAGCTTCTCCACGTCGGCCATGTGCAGCCCCACCGTGGGTTCGTCCAGCACGTAGAGCGTGTGCTGCTGGGCACCGGCACGACCGGGACGCGCGCCGGCGTCTGCCATGTCGGGACGCACTTTCGACAATTCCGTCACCAGCTTGATGCGCTGTGCCTCGCCGCCCGAGAGTGTCGGGCTTTGCTGCCCCAGGGTGAGGTAGCCGAGCCCCACGTCCTGCAGCAGGCGCAGTGCATGATGGATCGAGTGGTGCGCGCTGAAGAATTCGACCGCATCGTCGACGTTCATGGCGAGCACGTCCCCGATGGACTTGCCCTTGAATTGCACCGCGAGCGTTTCCGGATTGAATCGTCTGCCGCCGCACACGTCGCACGTGACCTTGACGTCGGGCAGGAAGCTCATCTCGATCTTCTGCACGCCCTGACCTTCGCAGGCGTCGCAGCGGCCGGCGCCGGTGTTGAACGAGAACCGGACCGCTTCGAAACCCCGCATCCGCGCTTCGGTCGTGCCCGCGAACAGGCGGCGGATCGCATCCCAGAAGCCGACATAGGTTGCCGGGCAGGAACGTGGCGTCTTGCCGATGGGCGTCTGGTCCACTTCCAGCACCCGGCCCACGACTTCGGCCCCCTTCACATCGCGGCAGCCGAGGAACACGTCGCCGGGCCCCCGTCGCTTGCGCCCCTCGGCGACGATGTGCACCAGGTTCGCGTGCAGCACGTCGCGCGCGAGGGTCGACTTACCCGAGCCGGAGACGCCGGTGATGACGCTCAGCCGGCCGAGCGGGATGCGTGCATTCACGTTTTTCAGGTTGTGGAGATCCGCCCGCACGAGTTCGATGGAAGGGGTCGTTGCCTTGACCTCCCGGCGCGGCACCAGCGGATGCCGCAATGGCTCGCGCAGGAACCGACCGGTGATCGAGTCCGGTGTCGCCATCAGGTCTTCGGCCGTACCCTCGCCCACGACCCGGCCGCCGCGCGTGCCCGCGCCCGGCCCCAGGTCGAGCACGTAGTCCGCGCGCCGGATGGTGTCTTCGTCGTGCTCGACCACCACGAGCGTGTTGCCCTTCGCTTCGAGCTTGCCGAGCGTGTCGAGGAGGATGCGGTTGTCGCGTGGGTGGAGGCCGATCGTGGGCTCGTCCAGGATGTAGCAGACACCTTGCAGGTTCGAGCCGAGCTGCGAAGCCAGCCGGATGCGCTGCGCTTCGCCGCCCGAGAGCGTCGGCGCCGACCGGTCGAGCGCGAGGTAACCGAGGCCCACGTCCCGCAGGAAACCCAGGCGCGAGCCGAGTTCCGCGAGAATGTCGCGCGCGATCTCCAGGTCGCGACCCTCGAGGACCAGGCCATGGAAGAAGCCCTCGACCCCGCCGACGGACAGGGCGGCGAGATCGGCGATCGAGCGATCGCGAAAGCGCACGTTGAGTGCGACCGGGTTCAGCCGTTGGCCCTGGCACGCGGGGCACGGTGTTGCCTCGCCCTCGAACCAGTCGTTCCACCAGATCTCCTCGCCGGTCTGCGCTTCGTCGAAGCCCTGGATCGCGAGGCCGGTGCCGTAGCAGGTCTCGCACCAGCCGTGCTTCGAGTTGTACGAGAACAGGCGCGGATCGAGTTCCGGATAGCTCGTGCCGCAGGTCGGGCACGCGCGTTTGGTCGAGAACACCTGTTCGGTGACTGCGGCGGTCCCATCCATCAGTCCGTCGAGGGGCGCGATGACGTGCACGACGCCCTTGCCGTGCTCGAGGGCGGTGTCGAGCGCGCCCCGCAGCGCCGGCTCGATCTCCGGGGTGATCACGAAGTCGGCGACCGGCAGCTCGAGGGTGTGCTCCTTGAAACGGTCGAGCCGCGGCCACTTCGCCGTTGCGACGAACTCGCCGTCCACGCGCAGGTGGGTGTAGCCCTTGCCGGATGCCCACTTCGCAAGGTCGGTATAGAAGCCCTTGCGTGCGATCACCAACGGGGCGACTAGCCCGACGTGCCGGCCCCGATAGTCGCGCAGGATGCGGGCGACGATGCTCTCGACGCTCTGCGGTTCGATCGGCGTGCCGTCGTTCGGGCAATGCTGCGTGCCGAGCTTCATGAACAGCAGCCGCATGAAATGGTAGACCTCGGTCAGCGTCGCCACGGTGCTCTTGCGCCCGCCGCGACTCGTGCGTTGTTCGATCGCAACGGTGGGCGGGATGCCGAAGATCGCATCGACATCGGGGCGCGACGCGGGTTGCACGAACTGCCGCGCGTAGGCGTTCAGCGATTCGAGATAGCGGCGCTGCCCTTCGTTGAAGAGGATGTCGAAGGCGAGCGTTGACTTGCCGGATCCCGATACCCCGGTGATGACGTTGAAGCCCGTGCGGGGGATGTCGACATTGACGCTTTTCAGGTTGTGCTCGCGCGCGTTGCGCACGCTGATCACGGGCGCCGGGCGGGCCACCGGCCGGTAGCCTGCGACGGGTTCGGCCGCGACCAGCGCGCCATTGGCGAGTTGCGCAGCGTACTCGCGCAGCGCCTTCCCGGTGTGCGAGATCGGATGCCGCATCACATCGGCGGGCGTGCCCGTGCATACGACCTCCCCGCCGGCGTCGCCGCCTTCGGGGCCGAGATCGATCAACCAGTCCGACGCGCCGATCACGTCGAGGTTGTGCTCGATCACGATCAGCGAATGGCCGGCGGCGAGCAGCTTGCGGAAGGCGCGCAGCAGTTTCGCGGTGTCGTCGAAATGCAGGCCCGTGGTCGGCTCGTCGAACAGGAACAGCGTTCGCGACGATGTCCCCAGGTTCGCTTCCGCAAGGTGCCCGGCGAGTTTCAGCCGCTGGGCCTCGCCACCGGAGAGCGTCGGGACGGGCTGGCCCAGGCGCAGATACTCCAGCCCGACGTCGGCCAGCGGCTGCAGGCGCGCGAGGGTCTCCTTCGAATCCGCAAAGAAGCCGACGGCCTCCGACACGGTCAGCTCCAGCACCTCGGCCATGTTCCTGCCGCGCACCGTGATCTCGAGCACTTCGGCGCGGTAGCGCTTGCCGTCGCAATCGGGACAGCGCAGGTAGACGTCGGACAGGAACTGCATCTCCACGTGTTCGAAGCCGTTGCCGCCGCAAGTGGGGCAGCGGCCGTCGCCGGAATTGAAGCTGAAGGTGCCGGGCGTGTAGCCCCGCCGCTTCGCCGCCGAGGTGTCCGCGAACAGCTTGCGGATGGCGTCGAAGGCGCCGACGTAGCTTGCCGGATTCGAGCGCGTGGTCTTGCCGATGGGGGTCTGGTCGACCATCACCGCATCCGCGATCTGCTCGTGGCCCTCGAGCGCGCGGAACGTGCCCGGGGTCTCGGTGGGCTTGCCTTTCGCCTTGCGCAGCGCGGCGTACAGCACGTCCTGGACGAGCGTCGACTTGCCCGATCCCGATACGCCGGTGATCGTGACCAGTCGCTGCAGCGGAATCGTGACGTCCACGTTCTTCAGGTTGTGCTCGGTCACCCCGAGCAGCGAGAGCGCCGGTCCGCCCGCTTCGGGCGGGACGGCCGCGAGGCCCGCATCGACCCGTCTGCGACCGGACAGATAGGCTGCCGTGAGCGAATCCGGCGTGCGCATCATCTCGCGCGGGGTGCCGTAGAACACCACTTCGCCCCCGCGCTCGCCCGGTCCCGGACCCATGTCGAGCAGCCGGTCCGCGGCGAACATGATCTGCGGGTCGTGCTCGACGACCACGAGGGAATTGCCGGCATCGCGCAGTTTCTGCATCACCGCGATCACGCGCAGCATGTCGCGCGGGTGCAGCCCGATCGACGGTTCGTCGAGCACGAACAGGGTATTGACGAGCGACGTGCCGAGCGCAGTCGTGAGGTTGATGCGCTGCACTTCTCCGCCCGACAAGGTGCGCGACTGGCGGTCGAGGGTGAGATAGCCCAGCCCGACCGCGTCGACGAAACCGAGGCGGCTGCGGATCTCGGTGAGCAGCAGGTCGGTCGCCTCGTCGAGCGCGCCTTCGAGTCGGAGCCGGTCGAAGAATCGCTTCGTGCGCTCCGCCGGCAGCAGCATCAGATCGTGGATGCACAGTCCGGGCAGGCGTTCGAGCACGTCCCGGGACCAGTCCACGCCACGCGGAGCGAAGCGTTGCGCGGGGTCCAGCACTGCATCGGCGTCCGCCCTGGTCCCCACCCGCCAGAGCAGCGAGTCGGCCTTGAGGCGCGCGCCCCCGCAGGTCTCGCAGGGCGTGTAGGCGCGGTACTTGGAAAGCAGCACGCGGATGTGCATCTTGTAGCTCTTGGTCTCGAGCCACGCGAAGAAGCGTCGCACGCCGTACCACGTACCGGGCCACGATTTGCTCCAGCTCTTCCACTCCGGTTCGCCTTCGAGCACCCAGTGACGTTGCGCGTCGCTCAGGTCGCGCCAGGCAACGTCGAGCGGGATGCCGCGCTGCTTCGCGTATTTGTCCAGGTCGTCCTGGCTTTCGCCGAAGCTCGGCGTCTGCCAGGGCTTGATGGCACCGCCGGCGAGCGTCCTGGTCTCGTCCGGCACGATGAGGCCGAAATCGATGCCGATCACCCGGCCGAAGCCGCGGCACTGCTCGCACGCACCGATCGGGGAGTTGAACGAGAAACGGCTCGGGTTGGGCTCGGCGTAGTGGATGTCGCAGTCGGGGCAATGGAGATCGGTCGAGTAGCGCCAGCGCGCGGCGCTGTGCCCGTCCTCCGTCTTGACGGGCGCGGCATCGGACGCAGGCGGCGCGGCCATCGCATCCTCTGCCAGCGGATAGACGTTCACCCGCCCCTGGCCGACCCGCAACGCGGCTTCGAGGGCTTCCGTGACGCGCGCCCGTTCCGCACCGCCGACGCGGAAACGATCCTGGATCACCTCCACCGAATCCTTGGAGCGCGCATGGATGCGCGAGTAGCCCTGGGCTTCCAGCAACTTCAGGACTTCCGCTTCCTTGAAATTCTTCGGTACCGGCACCGGGAACGTCACGATCAGACGCGGATCTCCGGCCTCGCCGGCGCGTTCGACCAGATCGGCGAAGATGCTCTCGGGCGAATCGCGGCGCACCGCCTTGCCGCAATGGCGGCAATGCAGGTGAGCGGCGCGCGCGAACAACACCTTCAGATGATCGTTGAGTTCCGTCATCGTTCCGACGGTCGAGCGCGAGGTGCGCACCGGGTTGGTCTGGTCGATGGCGATGGCCGGGGGGATGCCCTCGACCCGATCGACGAGCGGCTTGTCCATGCGATCGAGGAACTGGCGCGCATACGGCGAGAACGTCTCGACGTAGCGGCGCTGGCCTTCCGCGTAGAGCGTGTCGAAGACCAGCGACGACTTGCCCGATCCCGATACGCCGGTCACGACGATCAGCTCGTTGGTCGGCAGCGTCAGGGTCAGGTTCTTGAGATTGTTCTGGCGTGCACCGTGAATGACGATGCGGTCGCCGACGCGATCGGCGAGAGGGGAATCGGGGGTTTTCATGGTGCGATCGGGGCGGACCCGTGAGCCGGGCCGGAAGCTGCCGATTGTAGACGCACTGCAACAACAAATCGGTCCGCGTAATGCCGTCCTCCAGGACTCTTTCCCTTGACCTGTCGGGGCGACAGTCGCAACATGGCCGGCGCAAAAACAACAGGCTCTGGGAGGAGACAAGACATCATGCCGATCAAGCGCCTAGTCGGTGCGCTGGCGGTCGCCGCTGCCATGGGGGTGTTCGCGCCGGCCGCGAACGCCGCAGACGAACCGGTTGCCAAGGGCGATGCCGAGCGCGGCGAGGCCCTGTACCTGCGCTACTGCCGCGGATGCCACGGCGAGGACGGGCGCGGGGACGGCCTGGTCTTCATGCCGCACGTGAACAATCTCACGAAGAAGGGCTATATCGACCTGCTGCCCGATTCCTACCTCATGCTCGCCATCAAGAAGGGCGGGCCCGGCATCGGCAAGAGCAGCTACATGCCCTCGTGGGAGGACACGCTGTCGGAACAGCAGATCCTCGACATCATCGCGCATCTGCGCAGCCTGCCCCTGTTCTGATTTCGCTTGAAAGCCCCGAACGACCAATCACGGCAAGGAGGACATCTATCCGCTAACCCGACCCGGTTCGACGCGATCTGATTGGCGCAAGGGATTCGATGAAACAACAACAAGTTGTTCGATGCCAACAAGGAGGAGTCATGAAAGCGTTAAATACATTGCTGGCTGCTGCATTCGCAGTGCCCCTGGTGACAGCCGTCGCCTGGGCAGACATGGAAGCACAGAAGGGGACGGGAAGCGCGGGTGGTTGGGCGCCGCGGGTCGCAGTCACACCCGATCCGTCGAAGATCATCGTCCCCAAGGGGTACAAGGTGAGCGTGTTCGCGGCCGGCCTCGATACGCCGTCGGCAGCGACGGTGGATGGTGACGGTAACGTCTGGGTTGCGATCTCGGGCCCGCTGTTCATGGGCGGTACCGAAGCCGCGCACATCAAGGTCTTCGACAAGAACGGCAAGCACATCCGGGACATCGGCAAGGGCACGTTCACGACGGTGATGAACGAGATCGGCTACTGCCCCGAGAACAAGAAGATCTACATCCCGGAATACGGCGAGAAGATCTGGGAGATGGACGGCGTCAATGGCGAACCCAAGCTGATCATCAAGGACCTGCTGATCGGTGACCACCGCAACGGCGGCATCACGTGCAAGGACGGCTATCTGTATTTCGCGTTGGGCCTGCCGAGCAACACCGGTTTCGCCGATCCGGACAACCACGGCTGGACCGACATCCCGAAAGATCCTTTCTGGGTTGCTCACCCGGACGGGTTCCCGCCCACTCCGCACGATGCGGCCTGCCGTGACCTGGTGCACAGCGGCCTCAACATCAAGTCGTCCGACGGACGCATGACCGGCGCCTACCTGCCGGTCGGCGTGCCGGCGAAGCCGGGCCAGATCATCAAGGCGACGGTTCCGTGCGGCGGCTCGGTGATGCGCGTGAAGATCAGCGATCAGGGTTCCGACGGCATCTACGCGCATAACAAGATGGAAGTCTATGCCATGGGCTTCCGCAACCAGTCCGGCGTCGCGTTCGGACCCAAGGGCACGCGCTTCGAGAACGCCCTGGCGGTATCGGACAATGGCGCGAACGACCTCGGCAATCGCCGCCTCGCCAACAGCCCGGAGAAGCTGTGGATCGTGACCGAGAAGGGTCAGGACGGCGGTTTTCCGGACAAGGACGGATTCGGTTTCGTGACCAACAAGAAATCGAGCCTGTTCCGCTGGACCGGTTCCAAGATCGAGCGGCCCTATCCGCAGCTCTACATCGGTGACAAGCCCTACGTCCCGAAAATGCCGCCCTACCACTTCCCGGTGCACGTGGACGGCACCCGCGGCGTGCCGCTGATCGCCACCAACCCCAATCCGAACGGCTACATCAATCCGGTGATGGAATGGGACACCAACAATCCCATGGACGGCATCGCCTGGGCGCCACCCGCGTTCAACGCCGGCAAGGAAACGATCTTCGCCGCGATCTACGGCATCATCGACAACGGTCCGGACAGTCTCGTGCCGACGTGGCCGGCGATCGTCAAGATCGATTTCCTCGAGCCGGTGGGCGTGAAGTGGTCGTATTTCGCGCGCAACGTCGACATGGGTCCGAACGCCTATCAGAAGGCCGAGAACCGCGGCGGACTCGAGCGCACCAACGACGTCGTGTTCAGCAACGACGGCAAGACGATGTACGTGGTGGACTACGGTGAGCTGTACACCGACTTCAACATGCCCACGCCGTTCTACGTAACGCCGAAGTCCGGCGTGGTCTGGGCCATCACGGCCGAGTGATGGCATCGCGTCGTGGGGGGGGGGCCCCCCCCCCCCCCCCCCCCCCCCGAGCGAGGCCCCCCCACCGAAAAAAAACGTGGGCCCGTTTGATTTGGGTGTGAGAGAAAAAGCCCCCCCCCAGCGCCCCGCGGGTGGCACAACACCACCCGGGGCGCCCGCTT